>JBEKOL010000017.1:0-67056 GCA_049521775.1 Syntrophales bacterium | reverse complement strand
AGCATGTCCCAAATGCCCTGTTTGACATAGTCAATGCTTTCTGCGCTATGTACGGAAAATGGCAGCACAGCCACGGTCTTTTCACCTTTTGCTGCGAGTGCGCCGCATACTGTAAACAAGAGAAGTAAACATATCGTCAGTTTTATAATGGTTTTCATAATTTCGTCTTCCGAGTGTCCTTCTCTATTATCTTATTGTTAATAACCAGCGTAACGTTCGCTGCAATGTATTTGCCTTCCTTCTTGATGAAGCTGACTTTTACTTTATCCCCGACTTCTATTTTCTCCGTGGGTTTATCGAGAACAAACTCTATTAATTCTACTTTTCCCTTAACGGCACGCTCAACCAGTATTGTCGTATCGGATAGTCCTTTGACTACTCCTATAAAGGTCACCCTGGTCCTTTTCGCTGTTTTAGCAGCAGGCGCTTTGGACGAATCAACTTTGGCAGGAACTGTAGAAGATATTTCAACAGCGAAGATAGAAATTAATAAAATAACAATCGCTCCCGCTACTGAAACTACCGTCAGATGCTTCATTCTCGGTGACATCTTTCCGCTGTCTTAATTAGTATAAATTGTCTAAACCCTTTCAAGGTTTAGCTGAAAACAGAAAAGAGAGAATGGCTTTCGAGCTATTCAACAACCCCCACTAAACCTTGGTTTCATCCCTTTTCTGGGCATTGGCTACCGTGGAGACGATGGTGTGCCCACCTTTTCGCATGCCGCTTGTGAGGCATTCTGTCAAGTTTAGCAATCTGCTCCGGAGTGAGAATTTTACGCCACGCGATTTTCTTAGCAGCCTTTTTATCTGATAGTTGCTGGCGAAGTTTACTTATCTCTTTCTGCTTGGCAAGAAGTGTTGTATCATCTGTCTTGGGATCTGTAAAAAGTTTACGCATTTCTAACCGCTTGATCGCGAGATTGTATCTCAGGTCCCTCGTATCATTACGGAAGTTATTTCTCAGCTCTTTCATCTTGGCCAATTGTTCGTCTGAAAGGCCGAGATATTTTTTGAAACCAAATTCTTTGTAGGAACCTGGTCTTTCACCCGGCTGAAGGGCATACGCCGATACGACAGCAGCTACAGACGCGACGAGAACTGCAATTATAAAAAATGTTTTCTTCATGTGCTGTGCCTCCTTTCGAGAGAATGATTTGATCCTGATGAACAGCAAGAAATATACCGACCAGAATGATGTATGCCAAGCATCCAATATTACTCAATATTGTCTAATAGATACCGTAATGTCTCAAGCGATAGTGGATAAAATGTATCCAATTTAAAGTATCCAGTTGATTAAAAAATATCCAGGATGACTGCTTGATTAATATTTTGCTCTTAAGCGAGAGAATAGATCAATTAAACGATCCATTTTACGATGCGATTCAAGCCAACATTGAAACGAGATTATTTACTAAAGTTTTTTCTGAAATCGCCGATGCAATTAATGAAAGGTATGACGAGACATGTCAAGCATTTCCGGATTAAATACCAGCAATATATATAATCTGTTGTCTTCATCTCAAAACAGTTCTCAGACATCGAACTCAACAACTTCCAAGTCTGCGACTGTTTCACAACCCGCATCTTCATCTTCAAACAATTTACAGGACATGGTTAGTCAGATTCTTATGCAAAGCAGCGAATCATTAATTCAGTCGTTGTTTGAGCCGAGTTCGTCTCAGAATTTTGCGGGTATTCTGGAAACTTCTGCAACATTGAATGCAGTGACAAAGACCAACTTATTTACATCCAATCCCCAGCTTGCGGAAGCTCTCCTCGGCGAGACATTACCATCCTCTTCCCTTGAAACTACGGCTACGTCTCCCGATTCCTCTTCCCAGTCCACGGCATCTTCCGACATTGCCTCGAATCTTTTGCAAGCCATAGAACAGACCTATCCTTCTCAGACGACTACCGATCTGACACAATCACTTCTCCAAATATTGCAGCCCAATAACACGGCTACAACATCATCCAACTCCCCCGGCTCAATACTGGATTTGATTGCTTGAACATAGCAGGACATTTTCCTCACCTTTAGATGGTATCACGACCTGTTGCCAAAACCACCTTCGCACCGACATCTGGTTGAATTCCTTTAAAGGCGCTTCGGAGTTTCTGCAGATTCTGTTCGGTTCCCCATTTCCTCTTGCAATAAATCGTATTACCCTGCCATCCGGAACATTATAAAATACCATTCTGTATAAATAGAGTGATAAATGTTCGAAAAGATTTTTTAGCCCGAGAATCTTCTTACCACGTCACCGGACATAATCGTAGCGCCCCGATAGATTTCCAGGAAAAATTTACCGGTTGCAGACTGTGGGTCAACATTTATTTCCCGGTGGCCTGTGGTGCGACATTCATCACCAATATTATTTTCTTAAAACCATTGTTGAAACAGGATATTGGCAACATACTTTGAGAGGATCGCTCTGGCATACGGCTTGCTACTAATAGGCGTGACGAAGACCGTAGCAAGTGTCAAATGCGGGTGAACTCTTCTGAATGCCGATCGAGAAATTACAAGGCAAACGTCAGAGAGCCATAGTCCCGCACGTGGCGTTGAAAAAAATCTTGGCCTTTTGCCGGTGACGAATGTCAGGAGAATGCAAAATGATTAGCTTGCACCATATTTTGATTAAGGAGGTTTATCATGACGGTATCCGGAATATCCACAAGCACCGATCTTAACCAGAGCAGCAGCGCACAAACGAAATTCAAGCAAGTTAAATATGATTATCAGCTGCTTGGACAGGCTTTGCAGTCCGGTGACCTGAATGCAGCCCAACAGGCGTTTGCGGCACTGCAGCAATTGATACCCAATTTATCGTCCGGTAGTCAGGCGCAAAACGGGCAGCAAGGCAGCAGCCAAAACCCGCTTCTCGCTGATCTCAATGCGATCGGTAAGGCGCTCCAATCAGGAGATCTATCATCAGCAAAGTCTGCTTTTGCAAAACTGCAGCAGGATGTTCAGTCAGTATCTCAGAAGGGATCTTATCAGCGTCATCACAAAACGGGCAGCTTTCAAAATGCACTTTCAAGCTTGACCGGCAGTTCCAGCCAGACTAGTGGAAGCAGCAGCCCCGCTCAATCTATTGGCCAGAAGATTAATATAGCGACGTGAATTAAAGAGAGTCCGTGCCAAGAAGCCCAGCATAGCGGGCGGGTCGGTCACTTTGCCATCGCGCGCATCTTGCCGATGATTGCATCAGTAACATCCTTAGTCCTCGCCGTGCCTCCTAAATCCGGCGTGAGCACACGGCCCTCCGCAGTCACGGCTTTAATCGCTGAATCTATCATCTTCGCCGTTTTCTTGTGGCCGAGGAAATCGAGCATCATCGCTCCGCACCAAATCATCGCGATCGGGTTCGCGATGCCTTTACCCACGATGTCGGGCGCGGAACCGTGAACCGGCTCGAACATCGACGGATAATCGCGTTCAGGATTGATGTTACCACTCGGCGCAATGCCCAGGCTTCCGCTGATTGCCGCAGCGATGTCGGTGAGAATGTCGCCTAACAAATTCGACGCGACAACCACATCGAGCGATTCCGGATATAAAATGAACCGCGCCGCGAGTGCATCGATCAGCACACGCTCGACAGTCACATCCGGAAATTCCTTGCCCACCTCCGTCACCACTTCGTCCCAGAACGTAAATGAATGCTGCTGCGCATTCGATTTTGTTGCACTCACCAGTTTTTTACGACGGCCCTGTGCAAGTCTGAATGAGTACCGCGCTACACGCTCGATACCGATGCGCGAGAATACGGACGTTTCGACCGCGATCTCGATCGGCAAGCCGCGGTGTGCACGGCCGCCCGCACCGGTGTACTCGCCTTCGGTGTTTTCACGAACGACGATGAAGTCAATGTCCCCCGCTTTTTTGTTCGCGAGCGGCGTCTTCACACCGGGCAGGAGCTCGGTCGGACGATAACAAACGTACTGTTCGAACCCCTTGCAAATCGGCAAACGCAGGCCGTGCAGAGAAATGTGATCCGGCACGGCAGGAGAGCCGACAGCGCCGAAATAGATCGCGTCGAATGGTTTGAGGATCTCGAGGCCTTCATCCGCCATCATCTTGCCGTGCTTGAGATAATAGTTGCAACCGTATGGGAAATACTCGTATTTGAATTTGTACTCTCCAGTCAACTCACCGGCGACATCCAGCGCCTTCACCCCCTCAGGAACGACTTCTTCCCCTATCCCATCTGCTGGAATGACTGCAATGTTGTGGTGTTTCATTTTTTGTTCCCCATCAAAATATCGATTTTAATCCCCGAAGATCGATCCTGCCGTTCGTAATCTTGCCTGCTGTGATCAAGTTTTTTCCGGAATGCCGGCTATTGTCAAGTGGAAAATGGAATTGCCCCCTTTTCTTTTCACCCCCTTTGACAAAGGGGACAACGGGGGAATTACAGGAGGGAGAAGATTTCTCAGTCACTGCGTTCCTTCGAAATGAGATAATGGAGGAATGGATTACTGCGTATGAAATACGGGGCAGGCTCAGCAAGTCCGGCGTGAGATAAGAGAAGAGAGATAAGGTGAAGGGCTCAAGGTTCAAAGTAAAAGAAATCTTGCTCCCCGATCAAGAGAATGTGTCATAATTAGTTTAATTTATAAACAGGCTCTTTGACAAAAAATGTTAGGTTTGCAAAAAAAATCGTAACACAAGCCACATTGCTATGGTAGAGTTTTTCCGAAAGGAGAAACAGCATGGCATATCGATGTGGCGATTGTCATCAAATGATTACAAATTAAGGGGGGCTCATTGATTACGATACGGAATGTCGTGTTGCTGAGCTAAATTAGAAAAAACATAACAGGGCGAAATAAGTACTCTTGTTGAGTTTAAATATCCCGCTTGAGAGTCACAATTCTTATGGGCGGTTCAGCCGCTGACCAGCCGTTTTCCGAGTTCCTCAGATTCCTTCATCAAGGCTTTATTATTCTTGATTTCTCCGGCATCCATGGCGCTTCCGTAAACCATCCCGACAATACATGCCTGAACATATCCATAGGCATCCTGAAAGGTCCGGAGAGCATTGACGCAGCCGGATTTAAACGGTTCAGAATCTCCGTAACTCATGGCTATAGCGATCCGTTTGCCAATAAACGCTTCCTCGGCGCGGGGGAGCAAGGCAAAAGAGCGGTCCATCCATAGTTTTGTCTGCGCTGATACGGTAAACCAATAAACAGGACTCGCAATTATCCATGCGTCCGAAGCCATCAACTTCTTGTAAACAATCTGCATGTCGTCATTGATAGAGCATCCCTTGCTGTTTGGCTTCTGACATGCATAGCATGAATTACAGGGCGCGATTTTCATCCCGTGAATAAAGAGAGTCTCCACATTAGCGCCAACGGATTTTGCTCCTTTGGCAATCCGTTCCGCTAATATAGCGCTATTGCCTTTCTTCCTGGGGCTGCCCAGTAAAACGAGTACTTTCTTCACAGCGTTCTTGTAGGTCATTTTACACCTCCATTCTAACGTACAACTTCATGGCACAAAAAACTGCACCGCATCTCTTTGTCGACTTTAAATGGGGCAGGTGGTGTGCTGTTTAATCTTTGTGGGTCTAATTCCCCGCCGCTTGCAGCGGTCTTCCGCAGATAGCATTTCATCTGCCATATGATATAGGAACATTTTGCTCCATGTATCCTTTTTCAGGCATCAGGTTGTAGTGAGTCAGAATGGCGCCTGTCGCCTGGATGATATCGTGGGGAATGCGAACTGTTTCGTGAAGCATGGGTCCTTCTGTTGTATTTGCCGAAGGTCCGAAGGCAAAAAAATGATCCATGGCCTTATTGGCATTGGTGAAGGGATTGCCGTAAGGCAGTGGTTGCACCAGAGCAAAGACCTCACTGACAACAGTGGTCAGTATTTCTGATATCTCCCTTGCTTTTTCCTGATCGTTCTTTTCAAGACTTTCGATGAGAGAAGAAAGATTCTGAGAAAAGCAGTTAGCCGTGCTGAGAAGGAAACCATCGTAGCAGCAGCCTGTCTCTGTGAGCCATTGCGCATAGCTGCCCTCAGCGCCCCTTACGAGAAAGACGCCGCCCTTGTAGACATAGGAAGTTGCAATGTCGTCCTGACCGCTTGAGTCCTTGAAGAAAACCAGGTTGGAATATTTCTGCACGAGTCTTTCAAAGGTTTCTGGCGCCACTTCATTTTCGGTCATCTGGGGAAGTTGGTACAGTGCTGTCGGTGTGCCCATATCGAGAATAGCGGAAAGACCGGCTTCGATTTCAGGTTGTGTAAGCGACTTTCCCCGGGGTGGGCAAACAGTGATACCGCAAACATGATTGGCTTGCAGGATTTGGCCGGCATCCTCTTTTCCCGACGGATTTTCTTGAAGCATCTTAATCATGCTTGAGATCGTCCGCTTCATGGTCTCGACATCAGCTTTCAGGACACCGAGAAGGAGGCTGATTTCGCGCATCCGGGCCTGTTTTATCGCGAAGGCTGCGACTTCTAATGTTTCATCTTCAGTCAGTTCCCAGCCATCACCGGTCGACCCGGGAACAAGAAATCCTCTTGCCCAATGGGCCACATGGTTGAAGTGGACACGCATCCTGTCAAAGTCGATTGTGCCATCGCTTTTATAGTGTGTGAGGAGAGGGCACCACAACCGAGGGATGCCGGAAGGAAAGAGTTTGTTGATTAACGCCTGGCGCTTCCCTGCAACATCGTTCATCGAGCATCCTTTCAGAGCCTAAATAAATTTGACGTATATAGGCCATTTATCACAGTTCTCAGTCGACAGGCAATAGGCGATTGAGGGGTCTACGGAGCAGATCCCTTGTTTCCAGGATTAATAAATTCTTCATCATTCTGTAACAAATCTGAAACATTTGATGTGTATTAGTATACTGCCTTTGGAAACAAGACCGTCTCATAGGATTCTGTAACGGTCTTGACCTTTTTTGTAGTGCTAAAATACCGATGAATTTTTTCAATTCTTGAGAGCAGGCAATAAGAGAGTTATTCTGTAAATATTGAAGATAAAGTAAAATCGAATGGAGGTTTTGAAAATGTTAAGAAAATTGTTGGCGGTAGGGTTGATTTGGCTAATCTTTGGTGCAAATCTGGCTCTTGCCGCGGAAAATGTTGTCATCAAGGGATCGACAACGGTTTTGCCCATCGCACAGGCGGCATTGGAGGCCTACACGAAGGTGCATCCCGGAGTGAATATATCTCTTTCCGCTGGGGGATCGGGAGATGGGATCAAGGCACTAATTGACAAGTCTACAGACATTGCAAATTCATCAAGGGAAATTAAGGACAAAGAAATCACCCTTGCCAGAGCGCAAGGAGTGGATCCTATTGCCCACGCTGTTGCGATCGACGCTATCGTTCCCATCGTGCATCCGAAAAACAAAATCAATGGATTGACCATTGATCAGTTGAGCCAGATATATCAGGGCAAGATTACAAACTGGAAAGAGGTCGGCGGTGACAATCTCACGATTGTCGTTGTTTCGAGGGACAGCAGCTCCGGAACTTTTGAATCCTGGGGGCACCTGGTTTTAAACAATGCCCGAGTAACTTCCAAGGCACAGTTACAGGCGTCAAATGGTGCCGTTGTTCAAGCGGTTTCAAAAAACAGATATGCCATCGGTTATATTGGCTTAGGCTATTTAAACACGTCGCTCAAGGCATTGACCGTCAACGGCATTACGGCCTCGGCGAAGACAGCGCTTTCCAAGGAGTACCCGGTGTCAAGACCCCTCTATATGTATACGAACGGTCAGCCTACAGGTGAAGTTGCAAATTTGATCAAATTCGTGCTGAGCCCTGCCGGACAGAAACTGGTTGCCAAGGAGGGATTTGTCCCAGTAACGGCTGAAGCCAAAGAAAAAACATTGAAAAAAGGTAAAAAACAGTAGATTAGTATGTCCAGACATCTGAAGGAAACCATCATCAAGGGAGTTTTCGCTTTTTTCTCCTTCGTCTCTGTGCTTACCCTGGTACTAATCGTTGTCTTTCTTTTCCGCGAAGGGATACCTATATTCAAGGAGGTTTCCGTTGCAGATTTCCTTTTCGGACAGGAATGGTATCCCACGTATGATCCTCCGTCCTACGGGATATGGCCCCTGATAATTGGTTCTGCAGTTGTTACCATATTCTCCTGCCTGATTGCCGTTCCGCTGGGGATCCTTTCTGCTGTTTATATTTCTGAAATAGCCCCCGCTTCAATCAAAGACGTTACGAAGGCAATAATAGAACTTTTGGCAGGGATTCCTTCCGTAGTCCTCGGTTTCTTCGGCATGGTCGTTGTAGCCCCGTTTCTCCAGGAGACCTTTGATCTCCCGACAGGTCTTAACATTGTGAACGCCTCGGTAATTCTGGCAATCATGGCGATACCTACGATTTCGAGCATCTCGGAGGATGCCCTTTACGCCGTGCCCAGCGAGTTTAAGGAGGCGTCGTATGCCCTGGGCGCTACGAAACATGAAACCATAACCAAGGTCATTATGCCGGCAGCGCTGTCGGGGATTTCCACGGCCGTGATCCTCGGTATGGCCAGGGCTATAGGTGAAACCATGGTCGTGCTGATGGTGGCAGGCGGTGCGGCAGCCATTCCTGAAAGTATCTTTGATTCTGTCAGGCCGATGCCGGCAAGCATTGCTGCGGAGATGGGGGAGGCGCCGTTCGGGAGCGGGCATTACCATGCTCTTTTTGCCACCGGCATTGTCCTGTTTTTTTTAACCCTGATTTTTAATCTCATTGCCGATTATATTTCCCAGAAATTCAAAGAAGTGGGATCAGCCACACTGTGAAGGGAAACAGGGAGTTTATCTTATGCAGGATGTGCTGCAGGCATCCATGAAATTTCGATATTTCAAACAGCAGGTGTTTTTCACCGTTGTTCGATTGTCGGCGCTGCTGATTGCGTTGGCCCTCGGCGGTCTGATTGCTTACATCGTTGTGAACGGTATATCAGCCATCAGTTGGGATTTTCTCACCCTCCCGCCAACAGATTCCATGACTGAGGGCGGTATCATGCCTGCCATCTTAGGCACCCTCTATCTGACAATCGGCGCAATAGCTGTTGCACTCCCTCTCGGTGTAGTGTCGGCAATTTATCTCACTGAATATGCGAAACAGGGAAAATTTGTCAGACTTGTCCGCATTGGCATTAATTGTTTGGCGGGCGTTCCTTCAGTTGTTTTCGGATTGTTCGGACTCGGTTTCTTTGTTGTTTTCCTGCATTTTGGATCATGCATTCTTTCCGGAGCCTTAACGCTCGGCATACTTGTCTTGCCGACAATTATCGGGGCATCGGAAGAGGCCTTGAAATCAGTCCCACAAACGTTCCGGGAGGCGTCACTGGCCCTCGGTGTATCCAAATGGCAGACTGTATATAAGATCGTCCTGCCGAATGCTTTGCCCGGAATACTGACAGGGTCAATCCTGGGTATCGGCAGGGCGGCGGGCGAAACAGCGCCGATTATGTTTACTGCGGCGGCATTCTTTACAGCGAAGCTTCCAGGTTCGATTTTCGATGAAGTCATGGCTCTTCCCTACCACATATATGTTCTTGCTACGGCGGGTACCCACATAGAACAGACGAGATCGATTCAGTATGGGACGGTGCTTGTTCTTGTCGGGCTTGTGTTGGGGGTTGATCTTATTGCCATTGTCATCAGGAGTTATGTCAGGAAGAAAAAAAGGTGGTAATTGTGGAAGCTGACAGTATAATTGAATTGAGGAATGTAAATTTTTTCTACGGACAGACCATGGCACTGACCGATATCACCATGGATTTCGAAAAGGACCGGGTTACTGCTTTAATAGGACCTTCCGGCTGTGGCAAGTCCACGCTGTTGAGGCTCCTCAATCGCATGAATGATCTCATCACTGGAACCAGGGTCGAAGGAGAAATCATTTTTGAAGGCATAAATATTTATAGTCCCGATGTCGATCCCGTCGACGTTCGGAGAAAAATTGGCATGGTTTTTCAAAAACCCAATCCGTTTCCAAAGTCAATATTCAACAATGTTACCTATGCGCCAAAGCTTGCGGGGATAATGAAAAAGAGCGATTTAGAGTTGCTTGCTGAAGAGAGCCTGAAACAGGCGGTTCTATGGGAAGAGGTGAAAGACATTCTGGATAAATCGGCGATGACTTTATCCGGGGGACAGCAGCAGCGCCTGTGTATTGCCAGAGCGCTCGCTATGAAACCAGATGTCATACTCATGGATGAGCCAACGTCGGCGCTCGATCCTATATCAACGGCAAAAATTGAAGAGTTGATCGATGAATTGAAGAAGAAATATACCATTATCATAGTTACACATAACATGCAGCAGGCAGCCCGTATCTCATCGAAGACCGGTTTCTTCTATTTAGGGAAGCTCATTGAATATAACGCCACGGAAAAAATCTTTACCAATCCGGATGTAAAACAGACGGAAGACTATATTACTGGGAGATTCGGTTGATTGCATTTGGTATTCGGTGAAAACATAACCCATGTCATTCCGACCAGAAGGAGGAATTTTAAGATTCCTCGTCGCTTCTCTTCTCGGAATGATATTAAACGAATCTCTTAATTTGTTGCTTAGTATATTAAGGAGATAATAAATGGCTGAAAAAAAGCATACAAGCACCCACTATGAAAAAGAACTCCGCGAGGTCAAGGAGAGTCTTCTTTATTTGGGAGCACTCGTAGAAAAGGCAATAGAACTTGCAACCGAGGCCCTCGTGGATAGGGATACGGCGCTGGCCCGAAGGGTAATATGCGGTGATAATACGATCGATCAGCTTGATGTTGAAATCGAGGAAAAGTGTATCCGCATTCTGGCTTTGAGGCAGCCGACAGCGCGGGACCTGAGATACATCACAACGGCCATTAAGATCAATGGACATCTGGAGAGGATAGGCGACATGGCGGCGAAGATTGCGCAGAAGTCAATTATTTTAAGTGAGGAACCGCCGATGAAGCCTTATATTGATATTCCCCGGATGGCGGAAGTTGCCCGTGGAATGATCAGGGAGAGCCTCGATGCACTGGTGAATGAAGATATTGATCTGGCGCGCAATGTGCGGATGGAGGATGAAACTATAGATAACCTCAATGAGCAGGTCTTCCGGGAGCTCCTCACCTTCATGTTGGAAGACCCCAAGAAGATCCACAGGGCTCTTATAATTATGCAGATTTCTAAGAGCCTCGAGCGGATTTCTGATCATGCCGTGGGCATTGCCGACATGGTAATGTATATGGTGACGGGTAAGATTGTCCGTCACGAACCAAGTTGTCAGGCTTCGGAGTGAGTGATTGAAGAACCGCCTGCTATACAGGATTTTTGCCGGCTATGTCGTGCTGATACTTTTCAGCGCAATAGCCATGGGATTGATGTATGCCCGGCAGATCAAGACTGAATTGATAGACGGGATTAAGAATGACCTGGTTGCTCAAGCACGAATCACTGCATTATTAGGGATAGGCGATATTGAAAGGAAGTTGTCACATCTGGCTGACATATCACGCTCCCGCGTCACTCTGATTGATGCTTCGGGCCGGGTCAAAGCGGATTCAGAGAAAGACTTGGCGCAGATGGACAGTCACCTGAACCGTTCGGAAATTCAGGAAGCCAGGATCAAGGGACAGGGAGAAGCCATTCGTTACAGCCGCACCCTTGGGGTAGATATGCTTTATATTGCCTTTCCCATAGTGGAAGACTCTGAAGTTAGAGGCTACATACGATTTGCCCGTCCGCTCTTTGAGGTAAGAAACTCCGTTGATCAGCAGTACAGCTATATATATAATTGTCTCCTGATCGCTATCATCCCTTCTTTTATCATTGCATTTCTTGTGGCCAGAAAACTGATATCGCCAATCGAGAAAGTAATTTCATATACGCACAAGGTTTGCAGCGGTGACGCATCGGGAACACTTCTGGTAGAGTCAAATGACGACGTTGGGCAATTGGAAAAAGACATCAATCAAATGGTGCAAGATCAGCAGGAAAGAGTGAGAGCTACCTATATGGAGAAGGCTAAACTTGAAGCGGCCTTTGCCAGTATGACAGAGGGTGTTCTTTTCATTAACAATCAGAACCGCATCGAGTTTCTGAACAAAAGTCTGGAAGCAATCCTCGGGGATGAGGGCATTACTGAAATTCTGAATAAGACACCCCTTGAGGCATTCAGGAATGTCGAGTTGCAGGAGGCCCTTGATCTGTTTAAAGATTCTGGAGGACCTGTGTTGCGGGAGATTAGCCTCGGCCAGGAGGCGCCCATTATCCTGGATGTCACTATATCAGCCGTTCAAGGACTACCCGAAGAGGAACAAAAGACGATGATGGTATTTCACGACGTCACGCGTCTTAAGAAACTGGAAAAGATACGCGAGGACTTCGTTGCTAATGTCACCCACGAGATCAAGACACCGCTTACGGCAATCATAGGATTTATTGAGACCCTGGAGGGGGGAGCCATCAAGGAAGAAGTGACGGCAAAAAAATTTCTTCACATAATTTCCGAGAATGCTCACCGTCTTGGACGGCTGGTGGACGATTTGTTGATCCTTTCCAGCATTGAGCTGGGAGAAATGAAATTGCGGTTTGAAAATATCTCCATAGCCGATGCAATTGAGAACGTGTTGCCCATGTTCGAGACGAAAGCGGCAGAGAAATCCCTGGCTGTTGATAAACAAATCTCCGATGGGCTTCCCTTCATCTGGGCAGATAGGGATAGGATGGCGCAGATTCTTGTGAACATCCTGGATAATGCCGTCAAGTTTACGCCAAGCGGCGGAAAGATTTCGATTACTGCGCTCGGAGATGACAAAGGTTTTGTGGTCGTTAAAGTGACCGACACGGGCATAGGTATACAGAAAAGTGAAATTACCAGGCTCGGAGAACGGTTCTATCGGGCGGACAGGGCACGTTCGAGGGAGTTGGGTGGCACCGGTCTGGGATTGTCAATAGTGAAACATCTCATGAAGGCCCATAATGGCAGTATTGATATCGAAAGTCAGCTAGGGAAAGGCACCACGGTTTCTCTCACTTTTCTCCAGAATAGGGCGCCGAAAACATAAAAATCAGAGAAAATTGAAGGGAAAGGGGCATTTTTTATAAAAAAAATGCTTTTTCCCCTTATTTTTTTGAAAAATCTGCTCAAAATGTCTTGACATGAGGGAATTTATGCTTATTTTAGTTCAAAATCGATGAACGGATATGATTGCCTGACAGAAAATACCAAGAAAATATAAAAAATAAGGAAAGGAGAGATGGGATCATGAAGATTAGGCCATTACAGGATCGCGTGATTATCAAGAGGTTAGAGGAAGAACAGAAGACAAAAGGCGGGATTATAATCCCCGACACAGCCAAAGAAAAGCCTGTAGAGGGCGAGGTCGTAGCCGTAGGCAAGGGAAAGACGACAGAAGACGGCAAACTAGTAAAGCCTGATGTCAAAGCCGGAGATAGGATTCTATTCAGTAAGTATGCTGGTACGGAAGTCAAGATCAATGGCGTAGAACATCTCATCATGAGAGAAGACGATATATTGGGAATCATTGAAAAGTAATAATATGATCATAAGGAGGATATATTAGATGGGAGCAAAGATACTTCAATATGACGAAGAAGCAAGAAAATCAATACTTAAGGGCGTAAACGCCCTTGCAGATGCGGTTAAAGTAACCCTCGGCCCCCGAGGCAGGAATGTACTTCTTGATAAATCTTTTGGTGCGCCGACCGTTACAAAAGACGGCGTTACCGTGGCTAAGGAGATTGAACTCGAAGATAAGTTCGAAAATATGGGCGCCCAGATGGTGAAGGAAGTTGCCAGTAAGACGAGTGATGTAGCCGGTGACGGCACTACTACGGCTACTATTCTTGCCCAGGCCATTTACAGGGAAGGGGCAAAGAGCGTAGCCGCGGGAAGCAACCCCATGGATATAAAAAGGGGCATTGATAAAGCCGTTGAGGCGGTTGTCAAAGAACTGGCTAAGTTAAGCAAACCGACTAAAGACCAGAAGGAAATCGCGCAGGTGGGTACCATCTCCGCGAATAACGATGAGGCAATCGGCGCAATTATAGCCGAGGCCATGGGAAAGGTCGGTAAGGAAGGGGTCATTACTGTAGAGGAAGCTAAGGGACTGGAAACCGAACTGGAGATCGTAGAAGGTATGCAGTTTGACAGAGGTTACGTGTCCCCCTATTTCGTGACTAATGCCGAAAAGATGGAAGTACACCTCGATGACTGTCTTATTCTCATAAACGAAAAGAAGATCAGCACCATGAAGGATCTTCTTCCCATTCTGGAACAGATTGCAAAGATGGGCAGGCCGTTGCTCATCATTGCCGAAGATATCGAAGGAGAGGCTCTGGCTACCCTCGTGGTGAATAAGATTCGCGGCACCCTGCAGGTTGCAGCAGTAAAAGCCCCTGGTTTTGGCGACAGAAGGAAAGCAATGCTCGATGATATCGCCATTCTGACAGGCGGGAAGGTGATTTCTGAAGACCTGGGTCAGAAACTCGAGAATACAAAAGTAGAAGACCTCGGCCGGGCCAAGCGGATTTCGATAGATAAAGACAACACGACGATTATCGACGGCGCAGGATCAAGAGCATCCCTCGAAGGAAGGGTTAAACAGATCAGGGCACAGATAGAAGAAACGACGTCCGATTACGACAGAGAGAAGCTTCAGGAAAGGCTGGCCAAGCTGGTTGGCGGTGTTGCCGTAATAAAGGTTGGCGCGGCGACAGAGACCGAGATGAAGGAGAAGAAGGCGCGCGTTGAAGATGCACTCAATGCAACCCGTGCGGCCGTGGAAGAAGGAATAGTTCCCGGTGGAGGTGTAGCCTATATCAGGACACTGCCTGCCTTGGAAAAGCTGAAATTAGAAGGCGATCAGCAGGTAGGGGTTAATATAGTAAAGAAGGCCCTCGAAGAACCGTTAAAAATGATCGTCACTAATGCCGGTCAGGAAGGCAGCATTGCCGTCGAAAAAGTCAAAGGGAAAAAAGGCGCTTTCGGCTTCAATGCGAGAACTGATGAGTATGAAGACATGATTGAAGCCGGTGTCATTGATCCGACGAAGGTCACCCGCTTTGCACTCCAGAATGCGGCAAGTGTGGCAGCTTTAATGCTGACTACCCAGTGCATGGTAGCAGAGAAACCGGAAGAAAAATCTGCTATGCCAGGCATGCCTCCCGGCGGCGGCTATCCCGGCATGGGAATGTAAGAGGATATTAATCTTATCTCATTTTTAAAAAGCCCCCTGTTTTGCGGCAGGGGGCTTTTTTAGTTCTGCTTGAAAGAGGTTAATTTCTGTGATAGCGTTCCCGACTACCAATTTGCCCATTATTATATTAAGTGTATAAAATGTCATTGATTATGAAGCGTTGAGGAGTTCCCCCATGGACTATAAGAATACATTGAATCTACCGAAAACTAACTTTCCCATGAAGGCTAATCTTTCACGGAAGGAACCGGAATTGCTCAAGATGTGGGAGGGCATGAACATCTATGAAAAGATCAGACAATCCTTGAAGGGAAGAAAAACGTACATCCTTCATGACGGGCCCCCGTATGCGAACGGGAATATTCACCTGGGCACGGCGCTGAATAAGGTGATTAAGGACATGGTGGTTAAGTCAAAGAATATGTCCGGTTTCGACAGTATCTACGTCCCCGGCTGGGATTGTCACGGTCTTCCCATAGAACATCAGGTCGAGAAAGAACTGGGCGCAATGAAGAATGAGATGTCCCATGCTGATATAAGACGGTTCTGCAGGGTGTTTGCAGACAGATATGTGGGTGTCCAGAGGGGGCAGTTTAAGCGATTGGGGGTCTTTGGAGAATGGGAAAAGCCCTATCTCACTATGTCTTACGACTATGAGGCGGCGACTATTGAGGAATTCGGAAAGCTTTATTTCAGCGGTGACGTCTATAGGGGGAAAAAGCCGGTGTATTGGTGCGCTTCCTGCAAGACTGCCCTGGCGGAGGCCGAAGTCGAATACAGTGATCATATGACGCCGTCCATTTATGTCAAATTCGCGATGATCTCGGATATATCAAAGGTCCGACCGAAACTGGCCGGAGAAAAAGTAGGCGTGGTAATATGGACGACGACCCCCTGGACTATACCGCCCAACCAGGCAATCGCCGTGCATGAGGAATTCATCTATGCGGCAGTCAAAGTGAATGATGAGACTCTGATACTTGCCAAGGAGCTTCTTGACTACTGCATGGATGCCTTCGGCTATAAGACTTACAAGGTTGTGGACGAATTTCCGGGATCAGTACTGGAGGGCCTGAAATGTAAACATCCACTGGTCGACCACGAGAGCCTCCTGATCCTGGCTCCTTTTGTTACCCTTGACGCAGGCACAGGGTGTGTGCATATCGCACCCGGGCATGGGCAGGAAGATTACGAAATAGGCATGAAGTATGGTCTTGACAATTACGCCCCTGTTGACGACGACGGCCGATACACCTCCGATGTCAAAGATTTCGCGGGGCAGTTTGTCTTCGATGCCAACGAATCGGTGATTAAGAAATTGGCCGAGGTCGGGGCCCTGCTTGGTCGTGTTGATATAGAGCATTCCTATCCTCACTGCTGGCGGTGCAAGAATCCCATCATTTTCAGATCCACGGAGCAGTGGTTTATCTCTATGGATAAAAATAACTTAAGGCAGAAAACCCTCGAAGCTATCGAAGCCGTAGAATGGTTGCCGGCGTGGGGTCGCGACAGGATATCCGGAATGATTCGAAGTCGTCCTGACTGGTGCATCTCCCGGCAGAGGTTATGGGGGGTGCCTATCACCATGTTTTTCTGCAGCCGTTGCAAGAGCGACCTCATGAGAAAGGATATCATCGGGCACGTAGTAAAGCTGGTTAATGAATATGGTGCCGATGTCTGGTTCGAGAGAGATACGAAAGACCTGCTGCCTGTTGGAACAGTCTGCCCCGTATGCCAGAGCGACCAATTTTCAAAGGAGACGGATATACTCGATGTGTGGTTTGATTCCGGCGTGAGTCATGCTGCAGTGCTCGAAAAGCGATCATACCTCGGTTCCCCGGCGGACATGTACCTCGAGGGTAGCGATCAGCACAGAGGGTGGTTCCATTCCTCGCTGCTGGAGTCTGTGGGAACGAGAGGACGCGCCCCGTACAGGACTGTCCTGACACATGGTTTCGTTGTAGACGGCGAGGGAAAGAAGATGTCCAAATCCATGGGCAATGTCGTTGACCCGGAGGAGATCATTGATAAGTATGGTGTTGAGATATTGAGACTTTGGGTGGCTGCGGAAGATTATACACAAGACATAAGGATTTCCGACGAAATCCTTGAGCGCCTTGTAGAGGCCTACAGGCGCATTCGCAACACCAGTCGCTTCGTTCTGGGCAATCTGTATGATTTTGACCGCAGTAAAATGGTATCCTATCAGGACATGGAAGAAATCGACCGGTGGGCTCTTCACAGGCTCCAAGAAATTATACAGCGCGTGAGGGCAGCTTACAATCAGTATCAATTTCATCATGCGTTCTTCACCCTTCATAATTTCTGTACCGTTGACCTGAGCGCCCTTTATCTAGATGTCTTGAAAGACAGACTCTATACATCCAGGGCGGAATCACGGCAGCGACGCTCTGCGCAAAGCGCCATGCTCGTAATCCTTGATGCCATGACACGCCTGCTTGCCCCTATACTTTCCTTCACTGCGGAGGAGATATGGTTATCTTTGCCTCCGCATCAGGGCAAGGAAATCAGCGTTCATCTTACTCAATTCCCTGAAGTGAATCCAGAGTATATGGATGCGGGTCTGGCCGCGAACTGGAATAAGATGATCGCCCTCAGAGGAGAGATATCGAAGGCAATTGAAACGGCAAGGAAGAATAAAGTAGTCGGGCACTCCCTCGATGCCGGTGTGGATATCTCTGCGTCAGGTGAACTCCGCGCGTTTTTGGAGGCACATCTTGAAGATTTAAAAACCCTTCTGATCATCTCCCAGATCGGTATTGTAGAAAAAGAGGGCATCAAGAGCCCTTACGTAAGTCCTGAATTTGCAGGTCTGACGATTGGGGTGAGAAAAACACGGGGAAAGAAATGTGACAGATGCTGGGTGTACAGCGAGACCGTGGGTGTCAATAATGAACATCCGACTATCTGTGAAAGGTGCCTTGCGAACCTTTAGCTTATCCTGCGTTTCTCTCAGGATGCCATTGCAATTAAGTTATATGGAGCGGTGCGAGAAATCCTGATCACCGCCTGTTCCGATAAGAGTTATCCCTGCGGCGGAAATTGCATTCGGCGGTTGCAACTGCACGGAATCAGCGAAACAGTTCATTCTTCTATTGCGAAGAGTGATCTAAAAATAGCGGAGACATATCTTGAAAAAGTATTTTATTCTCTGTGCCACTGTGGCGACGGTAGTGCTCCTCGACTTCATTACCAAGGCCTACATCGACTCGACCATGTCCGTCCATGAATCCGTTGTGGTCATAGGGGGTTTTTTGAATATTACGTATGTCAGGAATCCGGGAGCAGCCTTCAGTTTTCTTGCCAATGCCTCGCCGGACTTTCGGTCCGTCTTCTTCTTCACGGTAACTGTCTTAGCCATAATTCTTGTTCTCTACTATATAGCCAAGAGCAAAACTGAAGAACCGCTCATGATATTTGCCCTTTCCCTGATCCTGTCCGGTGCATTGGGGAATTTCATTGACAGGGTGCGTCTTGGAGAGGTGATTGATTTCATCGATGTGCATTTACGAGCCTACCACTGGCCAGCCTTTAATGTTGCTGATTCTGCTATAACCCTCGGAGCCTTCATTATGCTTTTTGCATTGTTCAAACGGCCAAAGGAGCATGAGAATAGCCCATGAAGCGGTTTGTATCGAAGCTGTTATCTCCCCAGAGGTTTTTTATCATCAGTTTCGCCTCGGTAATATTTATAGGGGCGGTTCTCCTCTGGTTGCCTTATTCTACCGCAGGCGGTCATATAAACTTTGTTGACGCACTCTTCACGTCTGCCTCGGCGGTTTGCGTTACGGGTCTTAGCGTTTTAGACATCGGCAAGGATCTGTCTTTAAACGGGCAGATTGTGACTCTGTGTCTCTTTCAAATCGGGGGGCTCGGGATTATTACATTCTCCGTTGTTCTTTTCGGACTGATGGGAAGAGGCATCTCCTTTAAGGGCAGGGAAATTTTCCAGTCTACATTTCTCCATACCCCGCGAAGAGATTTCTTCGTTATTATGAGATGGGTTTTCGGCCTCACCTTTATCATCGAGGCTGCAGGGACATTTTTCTTATTTCTCCGGTTTTCACGGGATTTTTCTCCGAGTCGGGCTTTCTATCAGGCTCTGTATCATGCTGTTTCTGCCTTCAACAATTGCGGACTCTCCCTCCTCCCGGATAAATTGATGCGTTATCAGAATGATGTAATCATCAATCTAACAATCATGGCATTGATTATTCTTGGCGGGATAGGTTTTATCGTTCAGTATGAGATCGTTTCCAAGTGGAGGGGATATCAGCAGAAGATTTCCGTTCATTCAAAAATAGTCCTTCTAACTACAGCAAGTCTGATCCTCGGTGGCGCCGCATTTATTTATTTGTTTGAGATGAATCACATTCTTAAAGACGCACCTGTCAAGACGCAGCTTCTTACGTCTTTGTTCCAATCGGTAACTCCCCGTACGGCAGGGTTCAATACGATTGATATAGGTCAGCTGACAAATCCGACAATCCTTGTCCTCATTATGTTGATGTTTATAGGTGCATCGCCCGGTTCAACGGGGGGAGGCATTAAGACAACGAGTTTCGCACTCCTCCTCCTGATGATCTGGAATCGGCTGAAAGGACAGGAACAGGTGAATGTCTATGACAGGACCATCCCGGGGGAGGTTCTAACACGAACTATCGCCATTATCTTCGCTTCCGCCTTTTCAGTTACTCTCATCACATCAATTCTTCTGTTGTTAGGAGGTGCAGGGAGTTTACCTCCCATTGAGAGCCGTCACTTCTTTGTGGAGTATCTTTTTGAAACAATATCTGCCTTTGGCAATGTAGGACTGTCCATGGGTATTACGCCAACCCTGAGTACAGGCCAGAAATTGGCTATCATCCTCACGATGTTTGCAGGGCGGATAGGACCGCTGACTCTCGCTTTTTCCTGGTATTCCCCAAAAAGGGGCTTAACATATGCAGAAGAGTCTGTCATGGTTGGATAAGGAGGTTCGGTAATGGCTTCAATAACGCGGCGCGTGGTTGTGGTTGGGCTTGGTATCTTTGGCTCCAATATCGTCAAAGAATTATATGAAAATGGATTCGATGTCATTGCCGTCGATAAGGATAAGGAGGCCGTCCATCGTTTAAAAGATTTTGCCACTAAGGCAATTGTTGCCGATGGTACGGACAACGAAGTAATGGATCATATCGGCGTTCAGGAGGATGATGTCGTCATTATCTCCTTCGGCGAAGACCTTGCAGCCAGCACGCTCATAACCCTTCACCTGAAAAAGATGAAGGTCAAGAATATAATAGTTAAAGCGCCCAACGAAGAGCACAAACTTATTCTCGAGAAGGTTGGCGCAACTGATGTCATCATCCCTGAAAAGGAAGTTGCCAGCAAAGTTGCCAAAAGTCTGATTTCTCCGAGTGTCCTCGATTGCCTTCCTCTTTCTGAGGGCTATATGATATTTGAAATTGCGCCTCCTAATAGTTTTTTGGGGAAAAGCATCGGTGAACTTGAGTTGAGGAGCAGATATCACATCGAGGTCATCGCCGTGAAAGACGTGCTGACAGACCAGGTTCACATGGTGCCGGCCGCCAATTTTGTCCTGAAGGACGGCGAGATACTCGTAGTCATAGCCAAGGAAAAAGATATTCAGAAGATTAAATGATCGGTCTTTTAAAAAGGATGCTGCGTGCGAATGGGGGTTGTTATGAGTGTCATCGTTGATTTTTCTATTTTTCCGATTGGTAAAGAGGAAAGCGTGAGTAAATACGCATCGCGGGCGGTTAGAATAATTAAGGGCAGCGGCCTCCCTCATCATATAGGCCCGATGGGGACATCAATAGAGGGAGAGTGGGATGAGGTCATGCTTGTTGTAAAGCGCTGCATGGATGAGCTCAAAACAGACTGCCCGAGGTTATATATGACAATGAAAGTGGACTGCAGGCAGGGCGAGTCCGGGCGCATGGGAAAAAAGGTAAAGAAGGTAGAGTAAGATTATTTGAGCTTCACAAAAGTTGTTTATCGTGGCTCCTCCATTTCTAGATTGTCTTAACTGACGATTAATGCTTCTTCGGGGCAAGTCATGGCAGTGTCATCCTCATTTTTAATCACCTCTGTCGCAAGGAAAGCATTGGGCAATATGTTGTTGACGTAATACCTGGCGCACGCGATCTTCCCTTTATAGAACGTTGTTTCGACTGCATCGGCGGATATGTCATCGAGTTTCTTCTTCGCTATCAGTGCTTGCTCAGTCAGACACTCGGCAACCTGGACCTGGGAACAGACGAACAGCGCTTTTATCGCATACAGGGGTATGAGACACCTTTTTTCCTCCATATTGTCATACCAGGAATCATAAGTTGCTTTTACTACCTCCAGGCACTGGTAGCCCCTGGCCAAATTGCGCATCTCTTTCTCAAACCCGAAGGCATTCCCGTTAGCGTCGATGAATTCCTTTATGGTGGCCATCCAGTTAGCAAAAGGAGACCCCTCCTTCATACGCATTTTTCTCCCAACCAGGTCGTTTCCGTGAATGAAAGATGTCCCTTCCCAGATGGACAGGATTTTTGAATCCCTGAGATATTGTTCGACCGGAAATTCCTGGGTATAGCCGACCCCTCCGAGGACCTGGATTGCTTGGGAAATGATTCCGAGGCATGCCTCACTACCGTAACATTTTACCATAGGAGTGAGTATCTCGGCCAGCTCGCCGAATTTCCTGGTTCTCTCTTTGTCGCTGGAGTTTGCCTGAATATCCAGATAATAAAATGCTTTGAAGACCATAGCCCTGATGCCTTCGACGTGCGCCTTCATATCAAGGAGCATCCTCCTGACATCTTCGTGCTTTATGATCGGGACGCGTTCGGCATTCTTTATACCGAAAGGCCTTCCCTGTATGCGCTCAGTGGCGAACTGGGATGCGAAATAGTAGGCCGCGGCTGCCTGGGTGTTGGCGTTGTGGCCGGTGGCGATCCTGGACTCATTCATCATGTGAAACATCATCGCCAGGCCCTGGGAACGGCCTCTGTCGTCGGGCGGGGGGCCTAGGCGGATTCCGTAGCATTCGTCGTCGTCGCCGAAATTGAGCAGCGCCGTAGCCTGAGCATGGAGTCCCATCTTGTGCTCGAGGCGCGCCGTCCTGACATCATTGGGCTTGCCCAGTGTCCCGTCTGCGTTCACCCAGATCTTGGGAACGATATAGAGGCCAATGCCGGGGGAGCCGGTGGTTCCTGCTTCGGGACGTGCCAGCACCATGTGTATCGTGTTTTCGCAGTGGCCGCCGTCCCCGCCCGTAATGAACATCTTCGTTCCCCTGATCCTGTATATGCGGGGATCATTGGTCGGGAATGCCCTTGTTGTTATATCGCCTACATCCGATCCGAAGTTGGGTTCCGTCAGGCACATGGTTCCCTGCCATTCACCGGTGAGCATTTTTTGCAAGAACATGGATTCATCCTTTTCTGTGCCGAAGCGTAGAATCAGATTAGCTGCACCGCTGGTCAGTTTAATGTAGGATGTCAAAGCTGGGCATGCGGCCTGGTTGATCTCAGAGATGGCCTTATAAAGGATAAGGGGCATACCGGTCTTAATCTTTATACATTCGCTGCTTGATCCCCATCCGTTTTGCTGAAGATACCTATATGCTTCCTTGAAGCCTGGTGAAGGCACCACCATACCGTTCTCCAGCTTTGCGCCCGTTTTATCTCCGACGGCGTTTATGGGATTCACGATCTCCCGCGCGACCTTGTAAACTTCATTCAAAGTAATATCGATATCATCAATGCCAAAATTTTCCTTGAACCGGTCGCATGCGAATACCTCCTCGGACGGAAGCCATTCCTTCAGAATAAATTTCAAATCTCTCAAATCGTATTTGAATTCCATTTTTTGTTTCTCCTAGCGTGTCGATAGATTCATTCATGCCAACCCGTCCTCCAAGAGACATTCAATGAGAAAAGTCCGGGCTTTGAATTTATCTTACAGTCCTATGTTCTATTCAGGGCATAACCGAGAACGGCGTTGGCCACGATCATGGTATGCATGTTGGAAGTCCCCTCGAGCGTTTCAAACTGCTTTGAATCCCGCAGGAAGCGTCCGCAGGGATATTCCTCAGAATAGCCGTAGGAGCCGTGAAGCTTCATGCATTCATTGGCCGCATGGACGACGATCTTTGCCCCGTAGAGCTTGGACATCGAGGTCTCCATAACGTTTGGAATGTTTTTGTCTTTCAGCCATGCCGCCTTGTAAACCAGGGCCGCGAGCGATTCGTGCTCCATCTTCATTTCCGCGATCTGCTGTTGAATGAGCTGGAATCTGCCTATCTGTTTACCGAATTGTATTCTTTCGTTTGCGTATCTGATGGATTGCTCCAGGATGGCGCCGGAAAGGCCTAGGGCGCCGGCCGAGCAGCCAAGGCGAGTTGCGTTCAACTGTGCCATGCAGATATGGAATCCTTTGTTTGCCTGTCCAAGAATCAGCTCCTTGGGAACCATGACATCCTCAAAGGTGATTTCCGCCGTATCGGAAGCCCACAAACCCACCTTATCGTGAATTTTCCGACGCGTGATGCCGGGCAGGCTGTAGTCCATTATGAGGCAGGTGATCCCCTTCGCACCTGCATCCTTATCCGTCTTCACATAGAGGAGTCCGTGATTGCATATGGTGCCGTTGGTTATGAACATCTTGGTGCCGTTTAGGAGAAAATAATCTCCCTTATCCTGCGCGCTGCAGCGCATGCCGGCAACGTCAGAGCCGATATCGGGTTCTGTCATCGCGAAGCTTCCGATGTATTCGCCGCTTACAAACTTGGATATGTAATGGTCCTTCTGTGCTTTTGTGCCGAATTTCTGGATTGTCAACGCAGGGCCCCAGCACTGCATATTGAAGGCCATCCTCCAAGACGTATGGACTTTTGCGACCTGCTCAATTGCGAGGGTTCCCTCGAAAAATCCCATGCCGTTGCCGCCGTATTTCTCGTCTATGCAGAATCCGAAGAAACCCAGTTCGGCCATTTTTTCGAATATCTCCCTGCGCCAGTGCTGATTCTTTTCATCTTCCTCTACATAGGGTTTGATTTCATTCTCGGCGAAATTTTTTGCCATATCCTGCATCATTTGTTGTTCTTGCGTTTGTGCAAAGTCCATCTTGTCCTCCTTGCTGATTTATGATTTTCTCTCCACGATCATGCAGATACCCTGTCCGCCGCCGCCGCAGACGGTTTCGAGCCCGTAACGGGCATCGCGCCTTTTCATTTCATGGAGCAGCGTTGTCAGTCTCATCGTGCCGGTTGCGCCCACCGGATGGCCCAGAGAAATGCCAGATCCGTTCACATTCACCTTCTCTTCCATATCTTTTTCGCTGAGCCCACAGAGCCTTGCGTCGGCCAATGCCTGGACTGCAAAGGCCTCCTGCACCTCTATGAGATCGATTTGATCGATCTTCAAACCGGACTTCCTGAGAGCTTTGGAAACGGAAACGGGCACCGCCGGATATGTCAATGTTGGATCCGTGGCGGCAATGGCACACGACCGAAAATATGCAATCGGCATGGCGCCGAGCTCGTTTGCTTTTTTCTCCGAGGCGAGGACAACGACAGAGGCGCCGTCATTTTCGGAAGAGGAATTGCCGGCAGTGCATACGCCGTCGGGATAAACGGGCCGGAGCCTGGCAAGCCTTTCCATCGTGGTTTCGCGACGTGGTCCCTCATCGGTATTGAAAAATATGATATCCCCGTCTTTTCCCTTTCCGATGGGAACGGGGACTATTTCCTGTGCAAATTTCCCGGCATCCCATGCAGCAACTGCTTTCTTGTGGCTGTGATATGCCCAGCTGTCCGCCTCTTCACGGGTTATTTTTTCCCTCTTGGCCGCCATCTCCGCCCAGGACATCATCGAGTTCAACTCTCCGTAACGGTGGATGGGCTGAGACATCACCCTGCCGCGCTGAATCCTGTCGTACAGGGGAATACCCCACATGGTGAGGGCACCGTGACCTCTGGGCATGAAACCGTGCTTTTCATGGTTCTTTCCACCAAGACCCCATTTAATATCACCTGGTATATAGAGTTCTGCCTGACTCATGCTGTCCATACCACCTGCAACTATGATCTCGGCGTTTCCGGTCTGTATCTGCAGAGCGCCGTAGAATATGGATTCAACTCCTGAACAGCAGCGACGGTCTATTACGACGCCCGGCACAGTATCCGGCCAGCCCGAATCAAGAACTGCCATGCGCGCACCGTTGGCGCATTCCCCGTTCTGGTAGGACGTCCCCATGATGACATCATCAACCGCAACAGCTTCGATACCGGCCCTCTTAACAGCCTCATTCAAAACGAGGCTGCCCAGCCTGTAGACCGGAATATCTTTCATGGCCCCGCCATAGGCGCCTATCGGTGTGCGGACACAGCTCAGAATGACCACGTTTTCCATTTTTCATTACCCCGTATTTTTTTCAGAATGCTTAATTAGAAGTTAATATCCCTCCGCTATGACTTCGATTACCAGGTCGCAGTCCTTGGCCAGCGATAAATCGACAGTCGGTGTGATTCTGCCCAGGATTGAATTTTTTTCTTCTTCGCTCAGTTTACCTTTGGCAATACTATTCTGGAGATTCTTTTCGATAGTCGCCATGCCCTTCTGAACCAGTTCATCCTTTATATCCTGCATTGTCACCGCAAAGCCTGCAGCAGCAACCTGTGCAATCTCTGAGCCCATGAAACCTGAACCTGTAACCATAACCCTTTTTATATTCATTTTCCCCCTCTGTTTCCGGCATTGTTAAGAATGAAAAGATATTCTAGGAAAGCCTGAACTGTCCTTTACTTTGCATAGATCTTCCTTAATTCCACTTTATTAATTTTCCCCACACTGGTCCGGGGGATGGCATCGACGAACTCGTATCGATCGGGAATGCCGTATTTCGGGAGTTTTCCTTCGTCGGACATCTTCTTCAGGTATTCTTTTACATCCTCGCTGGTCACCTTACCTTTGAATTCCGCTTTCAGGACGAGGACCACCAGTGGTCTTTCCCCCCACTTCGGATCCGGCACTCCGATCACGGCCGCTTCGGAAACTGCTGGATGCATAGTTGCCATATTTTCAATGTCGATGGAAGAAACCCATTCCCCGCCGGTCTTGATGACATCTTTCAGGCGGTCTGTGATCTGAACATATCCATGCTCATCTATATAGGCCACATCGCCACTGTGGAGCCAACCGTCCCTCCAGAGATCTTTCGATTTATCGGGGTCTTTATAATATGTTTGGGTCAGCCATGGCGCCCTCATCACCAGTTCTCCTGTTGTCCTTCCGTCATTAGGCAGGGTTTTTCCGTCAGGATCGACAATCTGCACTTCCACCAGGGGCGCCGGGAGGCCGGTTTTGATATAGATATCAAGTTTCTTCTCCTCGTCCAGAGTCCGCATAAAGCTTTTCAGACCAGCTCCTGTTATGAGTGGACAGGTCTCCGACATTCCGTAGGCGGAATAGATCTGTATCCCCAAATCCATGGATGCCTTTGCCAAGGCCCTGGGTAGGGCCGCCCCACCGATGACTACTTTCCACTTCGAAAGATCCACTTTTTTCGCAACGGGATTCGTAACAATCATGTGCATAATCGTAGGAATGCAGTGAGAGAAGGTGACTTTCTCGCCGAGAATGAGTTTCAACAGGACCTCCGGTTCATAGCGTCCCGGATAAACTTGTTTCACCCCCAGCATCGTGGCCAGATAGGGTAGACCCCATGCATGGACATGAAACATTGGTGTGAGAGGCATGTAGACGTCATCTGATCTGAACCGACCGATCATCTCATAGCTGCCCACGTTGAGACCGACTACCAGGGTGTGGAGAACAAGTTGACGATGTGTGAAATGGACCCCCTTGGGATCGCCTGTAGTTCCTGTGGTGTAGAAAATAGTTGCCCGTGTATTTTCATCGAGATCAGGAAAATCATAGGAGGCCGAAACTCCTTTCAGCATTTCCTCGTATTCCATATCGATCTCCACCTTTGTTTCCGGCTTTTTGCCGGTATCTGTCAAGAGAATAATTTTTTTCACCGTCTTGAGATGCCTTCGGATCGCCTCCAGAAGCGGGAGGAAGTCCTGATTGACAAGAATGACGGAATCTTCGGCATGATTGATTGTGTAGATGAGTTGAGCCGGAGAAAGCCGGTAATTGAGAGTATGCATGGTAGCTCCCATCATGGGAATGGCAAAAAAACATTCCAGGTACCGATGACTGTCAAAATCTAATATAGCTACGACATCGCCCTCCCCAACCCCCAGCGATTCCAGTCCGTTCGCCAGTCGATGCACCCGTTCGTACATGTCCTGGTATTTGTAGCGGAACTTATCCCGATAAACGATCTCCTGATTCTGTCCGTAGATAACGCCCGTGGCCAGAATTTTCTTGATGATCAAAGGGTACTCGTAGCTCTCTCCCGGCTTGTAGCTCTCTGCCTTCATAACACTCCTCCCTTGAATCTTGATATTCGATAAAATTTCTTCCGGTTTAAAGATGATTCTGCCATTTCCGATAGACTGACGTTCTGTGATGAAACGCTGTTTTTCACACTCTACAGAATGGGTATAAGAACAGACGTAGCTGATGCTGCGACAGAGCCGTGGGAAACTCTCGTGAAAGAATTTCCGACTTCAGCCTGATGAGATTGACAATCCATATATAGCTATGAGTCTGTATATGCATTCGTAGAGTGTCTTGCCGGGTGATCTGCCCTCATCTCTTGTGCCATACTTAAATTTGTGGAGTAGGTGTTATCTCAAGACAACTGTGGCATCAACGGCAACCATAGCGCCTTTTTCGCCCACTATGAGGGGGTTTATATCTATCTCGTGAATCCGCGGATACTGAAGACCGACGTCGCCCAAAGCAACGAGTATGCTTGCGAGCTCTTCCCTGTTAACTGGTGGCTCTCCCCTGAAGCCGTCGAATATCTTCTGTCCCCTAAGGCGACTGATTAGCGCTAAAGCGTCCTCTATCGTCAGTGGAGCTGGGGCAAAAACCGCATCACTTAATATCTCTGCCATTATACCTCCCAGCCCTAACATGGCACAGGGGCCGAAATGAACGTCCCTGACGAGTCCGACGATGATCTCAATTTTCCCTTTAACCTGTTTATAGGCAAGGACCCTTCCCGAGGGGTCCATCTTATTCTTCAGGGAATTAAAGACCCCAAGGGCGGCTTCCGGCGTTGTTATGTTTAAATGCACGAGGCCGAGTTCGGTCTTATGTACATTTCCTTTTTGCAGGCCCTTCACGACAAGCGGGAAGCCGAGCCGCTTTGCGGTTTTTTTGCATGCCGCTTCATCCGATATGATTTCCTCTTCCACAGTCGGAATACCGTGAAGCCTAAGAATAGTCTTGGAGACATGTTCGTCCAAAGGTCCCACCGCATTTTCTAGAACATCAGAGAGCTCACGAGGGATGCGTATAGTCTTTTCTTTTTCCGGCAGTTGTTTAAAAATTTCAGATGGTCTCTGCTGATGGAAAACAGCAGCCAAGCATTCCACGGCGCGGGATATTTCATGGAATACGGGGATGCCATAGGAGAGGGCCTCTGCATTAAAACGAAGGGCATCTTCTTGTCTCCCCAGGAGCCATACGAAGACAGGCTTGCCGGCCGCGCGTGTTTGCTCGGCAATATCTGCTACATTGATTGCAATCTGGGAATTTCCCGCAAAGGCATGGAGGAAAACGGCATCGACTGCGTGATCGTTGAGCACAGCCGCAAGTGCCGTGCTGTATACGTCGACGTTTGTTCCGCCATGCTTTTCTATCGCTGGCCACAGATCGACGGGATTGGAGACAGGCATCCAGTCAGGGAAAAGACGTCCCAAGGCATCTTTGGTTTCCTTGGAAAGTTCCGCCACCGTGAGGTCATGTTCCTCAATGAAGTCGGAGGCGACAATACCGGACCCACCACTAAACGTGAGAACAGCAATGCGACCATATCGGCTGGCTGGTCGGGGTTTTGCAACGAGTGAACGGCAGATGTCCATCATCTGATGGAAATCTCTGGCTTCAGTCACTCCGGCCCGGGCCAGGGCGCCTGAAATGATCTTATGATTTCCCGCCAAGGATGCCGTATGGCTCATTGCCGCCTCAGCACCTTTCCCACTCTTCCCCCCGTGAAGAACGACAATAGGTTTTGTACTTTTCCTGCACAGTTCCGTAAAGCGTCTGCCATCAGAAAAAGACTCCAGGTAATGGCCGATAACTTCAGTATTGGTATCTTGAATCAGGTAAGACAGCAGATCACACTCGTTGATATCGATTTTGTTTCCCACGGAGCATACTTTACTGATGCCCATCACGTGGTGACTCATTATATCAACGAGAAAGCCGGCGGATAGTAATCCGCTCTGCACCACGAGTGATACTTTTCCGGGGATAAGGAGTCCTTGCTGCAATGAACGTGGATCCATAAAGGAAAAAACGTACCCACCGACAGCATCAACGAGACCCATGCAATTGGGCCCCCATAGGCGAATCCCCGTTCGTTTGGATATGTCTTTCAGAGACTGCTGCAGAAGACTTCCATCCCGACCGGCTTCAGCAAAGCCACCGGATTCTATCATGACACCCTGCACACCTTTGGCCGCGCAATCCTCTATGACTGCGGGGACGAGTTTTGCCGGAACAAAGACAATGGCCAGGTCAACATGACCGGGGACGGCGCTTACGGACGGATAGCAGGGCATACCCTCAATTTCCTTGTAACTGGGATTGACAGGATAAATATTTCCTTTATAACCTATGAGGACATTCTTGAATATAGCATACCCACCTTTGAGAGAGTTAGGCGTTGCACCGATAACAGCGATCCCGTCCGGGTTAAAAAAGAAATTCATGGAAACCCCTCATTAGAAGATTATGGTTTATTGATGGTAACGTCGAGATACTTTCTGCCCCATGCCTTGGCATCTTTTTCATCAGGGAAAAAAATGTCGATGTGGTCTCCTTTGATGGCACTTCCTATATCGTGCACCTCTCCCCAACCGTAACCAGGGACATACATCTTCGTGCCGTAAGGGTACCTGCTGATGTCCGCTGCGATTGTCCCCTTTTTTGCCTTGGTTCCGTCGGAGGTGATGCCCACCTTCTTCCTCTCTCCCTCGTGCGGTCCGTACGCATAAACCGGCGGCATCAGGAAGCACCCGTATTTGTTTTTCCAGCCCGTCGATTTCTTGCTGGCGTCATAGGCAGTAACCAACAACTTCCGCGTTTCTGTCTTACCATATTCACGGGGAATGGTGGCGCATCCGGAGACAAGCATGATGCAGAGAATAGAAAAACTAAGCGCAATTAAAAATGCTTTTTGTAAACGTAGCATCATGATTCTCTGAAATATTGATGATATATGCGAGGCAAGCTACCATAACGACGGCCCCTATTTCAAGGCAAGTTTGAACTCGTTTGGTATTTCTTGCTTCAATTTTCCGGATTGTTATTTGAGATTGATGAAATTGTCAGCGGCTATTCCGCACCTGTCTATCCCTTGGATTCATAAACGTCTACATATCTACACGGATTGGCAATATGACGGTCGTGATGCCGTTCCACTGCAAGCGCCTCTGAATCGAAAATGCCGTTTCATTGTGGAGTATTTTCTGGAAAGGGTTTTCTTCACGGAAGATCAGTTTCCCCGTGAAGACCGTTGCTCTCGGGAATTCTTTTACAAGAGCCTCGCACAGTTCCGTCGCAGTATCAGCTACGTCTGTTCCTATCCCCATTCTATAGTCTGCCGGAAATCCGTAGGAACGGACAAGACGGACGTATCTTGTCAGATCACTTTCTACGGATTTTTTTAAGGCGTCTATTTCCGCTATGCCTTTAAATGAACCGGAGTCGATTTCTCCCACAGAGACGAAAATGAAGTTCTTGTAGAGTTTGGGAAATTCACGGACCACGGAGAGCCACACGTGAAGACCAAATCCGCTGTAACCTCTAACGAGAAGTATCGCTGTTGTCTCCTTAGGATCCAGAAGGTCATTATTAGGATGACTGCCTTTGGGGAGTTCAGACAGAATCTCCTCGAACTGGCGAATCCCCCTTCGGACTGTCGTGTAGTGCCTACGGATCAAGTAGCACAACACGATAACCCCAGAGGTGATTAAGAGGGTCAGCCAGCCGCCCTCTTCAAATTTAATAACTACAGTAATGATGAGGATAGTAAGGCAAAGTATCAAGCCGATGATATGCACTACAATATGTCTTTTCCATGCCTTATCCTTCTCTCTGTTACGGAAGAAAAAACTCGCCATTCCGAACTGTGACAGTGTAAAGGTGAGAAACACGTTGATGGAGTACATGACAACGAGCGCTGAAACGGAACCACCGGTGTATAGTAGGAGTAGAAGGGCTGCACCGCCCATCAGCAGGACGCCGTCCTGCATTGAAAGACGCTCCGATAGCGATGCAAAGCGACGAGGCAGCCAGGAATCGATAGCCATGTTTGCCATCACTCTCGGTCCGTCGACGAAGCCGGCCTGTGCGCCTACGATTAGAAGGGCCCCCTCGGAGAAAATCGTAATCAGCGCGAGCGTTCCGCCAAGAGGCCAATTGCCAAAGGTGAGATCGGCAAGTACGGCATTCAACGTTCTACCCTCGGCAGGTATTATTTGGTAAAGCGAATAGCAGAACAAAAGGCCTCCTGCCGTAATTGCAAGCGATGTGGCCAGGTATACCATCGTGCGCTTGCCGGTATGCACTTTCGGTTCACGCATGATCTGCATGGCGTTAGAGACCGCTTCGATCCCTGTATATGTACCTCCCCCCAGAGAAAAAGCCCTGAGAAAAATGGCCAACATGCTTACATAGCCTATGGTAGAGAGATCATATTTGAAATTCTCCTCGAACACCCTTGCAACCGGTCCAACTTGATTGGCGTGGCTCAGAATGCCATAACCGATCAACAGAATGTGGGTTACTACAAATATGATGAAAATCGGTGCGAGGGCCGTCACAGACTCCTTCACCCCTCTCAAGTTCATGACAACAAGGAGGAGGATTAAGAAAACCACGAAGATCAACTTGTACTTAAGATATGTGACAGGTAAATAGCTGAACAAGGCATCGCCGCAGGAAGCAAGAGATACGGTGATGGTCAGTGCATAATCGACGAGGAGGGCGCATCCGGATATCACCCCCGCGTTCCTACCGATCGTATGTGTGGAGACGATGTATCCGCCGCCGCCATGGGGGAAGTGCTCGATGATGCGTGTATAAGCATAGGAGATGATAAAAACCGTCAATGCAGTAGCCAAGGCCAGGAATACCGCAAGATAGCTGTGAGGGCCCAGCGCTTTGAAGGCCTCTTCCGGACCGTACGAAGAAGAAGAAAGTCCGTCGGCTCCCAGGCCGATCCATGCAAGGACGGGGATGAGAGATATCCTGTGAAATATTGAAGGCTCGCCGATATCTCGGGGCGGCCCGATCAATTTGCGGCGCAACTTCTCAGCAAATTTTATTTGATGCCCCGAATCGTCAGAGTTCATAGAGTCTTATTTGTGCCGTAGATTTATTACCCGGATAATACTCTTCGTATATGGTAAGATTAGTCAGGCTATCGGGTTTTCAATATGAATACCCTCACCAACCTGACCACAGAGAAAGCCGCGCTTCCCGTTAAGATGCGTACCCTGTTCATCATAGATTCTGATGGAAAAATCCTCGGTGAGAATTTTCAAGTGGAGTGATTTGCCGTCCGCGATTGTTATCTGTATGGGCTTGCAATTCGTGGGGAGGTTATCAGTATCAGTGTCCTTAAAGGAGAGTTCATGTTTTCCGGGGTCGATTTTCAGCGTCGTGGATTGTAATGAAAATACCTCTCCACCCTCGTGTCCGTCGAGAAAAATGATGTAACTGAAATGTCTGCTGAGGTTTGTAATAGTTAATTCGGCACTCATTGTCGGATATTATAAAATGGGCCAAAGACGGTGTCAAATGAAAATAATGATCCGAATTTGGCCTGTATCGTAGCATAGGGTGAAGTTTACAATTAAAAATTAACCTCAACAGAAGTATTGCATATTACGGGGAGGGAATTTATGCAGAAGATATTACTGCTAATAATTGTCCTGCCGTTTATATGCGGGGAAGCGCGCTCCTCGTCTTCAGATAGTTTACGATACGGCAGTGAGCTTGTCACAATAGGGGACACAAAGGTTGAGGTGATGACAAAATGCGGTAAGCCCTCTTTTAGGGAACAGACGTCGTCAAGAAGGGGCAAGACTGAAAAATGGTATTAATAAAGGTCCGGACGATTTCATTTACATTCTGATTTTTCGCGGCGGCATATTGAATATGTGGAGCAGGCGGACCACGGCAACTGAATCGTTAATGACTTGAGAAATGTCTAATTCATTTTCGCTTTCGGATCTTATCGATCGGGAAGCCTTCAGCGCCCCATCTGGTACGAATACACTGTCAAAGCAGTTTATGGTGCTGTGTCGGTGACCGACGCGATCTGATGCATTAAATATGCTATTCCGGAAGCACAAGTTGCAGCATTTTAAGCAGATCTTCGGCCTTGAAAGGCTTGGCAAGAAAGATTTGACCGCCTATCTTATGGCTCTTCGGAACCTCGCTTGCCTTAACGGCGCCGGTAAGAAAAATTACGGGAATGTTACATGTATTGGGGTCGTCTTTCATTTCATGTGCAACACTTGACCCGTCCATGTCCGGCATCATTAGATCCAGTATGACTGCGTCAGGTCTTATCAGTTTACATTTGCTCAGCCCTTCCTCTCCGGTAAGCGCAGTGTGCACCACATAGCCATTTTCTGTGAGCCGCAATTCCACTATTTTAAGTATGTCATGATCATCATCGACAACAAGAATTATTTTTCCCACTGTGCCCCCTCCTCAATGTTTGACAGCGAACAGCAGATAGCCTTTATTGGAATTCCGGACTTTATTACTTAATCTCTCTTTTTTGATTCTTCTTTCATCCTGTCGAGCTCTTCCTTATATTTTTCGGCCTGGGCTCTCACCATTTCGATTTCTTCCCTTGCCTTTGCCAGGCTTTCCTCCTGCTTTTGCCTTTCTTCCCTCAGCTTGTCCTGAATCTCATCGAGTCCGATATAAACGGCGAGAATACCGCTAAGTATGACAATGATGGGGATTCCGCCCTTCAGGATTATGACAAAATCACTCCACCAGAATATGAGACCTAAGAGTCCGATAATTACCGAGACTGCACCGCCAATTAGCAATGACATGACCTCACCTCCTATCGTACGATTCAACTATAAGTTGCCGAGGTTGAAACAATTGCCGTAAGGTACTAATATCTGTCATATATTAAGGCGGAACATAACACAGTATTAAGGTTCAGGCAAGGTGAAAGTTAATAAATTACAAAGGAATGTATGGATCAAGGAATAGGATATGAGGAAAATGGGAAAATATTCCTTGACATTATCATCAAATACTTTTAGGTTTCGCGGACTATCAGAAACCGTGACGAGCAAATGAAAAAAGAATTACTGCAACTGATTATCGACCAGACCCGCTGTAAATACACATATTGATGCCTGCTGTGCGCCTCAATGGGCGGACATGCAGGCCTAATCCGAATCAACTCCAGACAGAATTAATCCCAATAATTAAAAGCGAGAAAAAATTGTAACATTTTCTTAATGTGAGGATTTCCATAGAACGATGAATTTATCAGGAGGCACAACATGTTAAAAACAATCATCAAATCAATTTGCATTTTCTCTCTTCTTCTTGTCTTTACCGTAAACTCTTGGTCGCAGGAACCGATTAAGATCGGAGGACTGTTTGCCGTTACCGGCCCGCCCTCATTTCTCGGCGAACCGGAACGTAATACGGCCAATATGGTGGTGGATCAAATTAACAAGACAGGCGGCATCAAAGGGCGGAAGCTGAAACTCGTATTCTACGATACTCAGGGTGATGGGACCAAAGCGGTACAGGCAGCCACTCGGCTCATCAAGGAAGACCGGGTCAGCGCCATTATCGGTCCCAGCACGACTGGCGAGACAATGGCCGTAATTCCCGTTGTCGAAGCCGCAGGCATTCCATTGATATCCTGTGCCGCCGGAATCAAGATTACAGAACCGGTAAAGAAATGGGTCTTTAAGACGGCGCAGAACGATTCCCTGGCCGTGGAACGTATCTATGATCACTTAAGGAAACGAAATATTCATAAAGTTGCCATACTCACAGTATCCGACGGTTTCGGTGCGTCAGGAAGGGAACAGCTGAAACTCCGTGCTAAAGATTCCGGTATCACCATAGTATCCGATGAGATCTACAGTCCCAATGATACGGACATGACAGCACAGTTGGTTAAGATACGCGGCAGAAATGCACAGGCTATTCTTTGCTGGGGAACAAATCCGGGACCTGCCAAGGTTGCAAGAAACGCCAGGCAACTGGGGCTTAATCTGCCTCTCTATATGAGCCACGGCGTTTCTTCGAAAAAATTTATAGAGCTAGCCGGAGATGCGGCGGAAGGGATTATTCTTCCTTCGGGACGGGTTATTATTGCAAATGTGCTTCCGAAATCCGACCAGCAGAAGAAGTCACTGCTTGCTTACGTAAATGATTACAAGAATCATTTCAAGGTAGAAGGGGATCATTTTGGGGGACACGCGTGGGATGCGGTTATGCTTCTCAAAGGTGCGATTGAACGCGGAGGCGACTCGCCTGCCGCCATTCGTAGTGAACTTGAAAATACCCGCAACTTTAAAGGTATCGGCGGTGTATTCAACTTCGCTCCTCAAGACCACGCAGGCCTGACAAAGGAGGCCTTCGTTCTTGTGACGATAAAAAACAAGGAATGGGTGCTCGTAAAGTAGCATTTAGAATCTGGAGATCATCGCCTCTATAAATTACTGAGACCGTCGTTTCGAGTCCTTCGGTTTACTGAGGGTAAACTCCGCGAGAAATCTCGCTAGAAGTCTATATTAATGTGATTTGTCACATATGAGTATTGATCCTATGGAACTTCTTGAGCAGTTACTGCAATATACTCTGTCCGGTCTCTCTACCGGGGCAATTTACGCCCTCATCGGGCTTGGTTTTGCCATCATTTACAATTCCACGAGCATAATAAACTTTGCTCAGGGCGAGTTTGTGATGCTGGGAGGTATGCTGACCTTATTCTTCCACGTCACTCTGGAGCTTTCCCTTCCGCTCGCCGTCGTCCTTGCTATTGTGGTCGCTACGGCGGTGGGCGCATTATTTGAACGCCTCGCCATCAGTCCCCTTAAGGATGCTGAACCGATCATTCTCGTTATCATCACTATAGGTGGAAGCATTCTTATCCGCGGAATTGCCATGCTCCTCTGGGGAAAGGATACGCATGCCCTGCCCATGTTTTCGGGAAATGAGCCGATCATTTTTATTGGCGCCACAATAATGCCACAGAACATTTGGATTTTTGGCGTCACTCTGATAATCATCGCAGCAAACAGGCTTTTTTTCCACCACAGCATAAGCGGGAAAGCGATGCGCGCCTGCTCTTTCAACCGGATAGCGTCAAGGCTTGTGGGGATCGATGTCAGGCGGATGATGCTCTTTTCCTTCGTCATAAGTTCGGCCATGGGGGCTGCAGCGGGAATCATCATCGCACCTCTTACCATGACGTCATATGATGTGGGCGTCATGCTCGGATTGAAGGGATTCTGCGCCGCCATCATCGGCGGTATGAGCGGCGGTATGGGAACTGTTGCCGGTGGTTTGATTGTAGGCGTTCTGGAGTCTCTCGGGGCGGGTTTAATATCGTCAGGTTATAAGGACGCCATTGCCTTTATCATTCTCCTTATCATCCTGTTGATCAGGCCTCAGGGTTTATTCGGAAATGGGGAAGCGGAAAGGGTATGAAATTATTGGACAGCTAAATGAAACATGAACTGATGAAATTTCTTGTATTTGCTGCCGCAGTCCTCACGGCGCCGGTGTTCTTCAAGGGGGGCTATATTGTGAATGTGCTGGTCTTCGTCGGCATTTATACTATTTTAGCCGTGGCTCTGAACTTGCTGTTGGGGCTTGCCGGTCAGATCTCTCTGGGGCAGGCGGCTTTTTTTGGCCTCGGCGCTTACATATCCGGCGTGTTGACGGCAACACACGCCGCGAATCCCTGGGTGGCCATGGTCATCGCCGTCATTGGTGTGGGTATCATAGCCTTTATCTTCGGCTTTCCCATCCTTAAGCTCAAGGGACATTACCTGGCGATGGCAACGCTCGGCATGGGGATTATCGCTTACATTATCTTCAACGAAACTGTCGATATAACTGGCGGCCCTTCAGGATTGCCCGGTATACCGAATCTCTCCATCTGCGGAATTATCTTCAATACTGACATGAAAAATTATTATTTGGTCTGGTCGTTTGCCATGGTCACCATTCTTCTATCTGTCAATCTTTCCGCCTCAAGGATCGGCAGGGCTCTTCGGGCCATTCACGACTCCGAGGTGGCGGCCCGCATCTTGGGAGTGAATGTCAGACTCTTAAAGGTGCAGATCTTTACCGTTTCGGGCATTTTTTCTGCTCTTGCCGGAAGTCTCTATGCCCACACAGTTCAGTTTATCTCGCCTGCATCCTTCGGGTTCAATGTTTCCATAGAACTGCTTACTATGGTGATTATCGGGGGACTGGGCAGTATCTACGGCTCTTTTCTGGGCGCTGCCATTCTGACGCTAATGCCGGAGCTTTTCAGGACGTTTCAGGATTATGATATTGTCGTTTACGGCATTGTTCTGATAGTAATGACCATGTTTATGCCGGGCGGCCTCGTACGAGGCGTGCCGCTTTTGGCCAGATTCCTGCTTGCAAAGGTTAAGTCTGATCTCCCTTCTGCGAAAAAGGTCTAATGGAGATTTTCAGGTGCTTAGAATTGAAGACATGACGAAGATCTTCGGCGGCCTCACGGCCCTGCAGGGCGTTTCTTTCTCAATTTCAGCAGGCGAGATTACCGGCATTATTGGTCCTAATGGAGCGGGCAAGACGACGCTGTTTAATATTGTAACGGGTATATATTATCCCACATCCGGAAAGGTCTACTATGACGGGAAAGATGTAACCGGATTTCCTCCGGAAAAGCTTGCCAGACTCGGCATGGTGCGCACATTTCAGGGTATTGAGTTGTTCGGTCAAATGACGGTTCTGGAAAATGTCATGGTTGGTCTTCACACAAGGTCACAAAGTGGCATCATTTCTTCGGCTTTAAGATTGCCGGCCCAATTGCGGGAGGAACGCCATATCAGAGAACGGGCAATTTCCTGGCTCGAATTTGCAGGCATCTCGGAACTGGCTCATATGAAAGCGGCCAATTTGCCGTTCGGCAAGGGGAGGCTCCTCGAGATCGCCCGTGCGATGGCCGTTGAACCTCGGATCATCCTCCTGGATGAACCGGCAGCGGGACTCAACAGCAGAGAGACTTCTGATCTTGCCCTGCTGATTAAGAGGATAATGGATTCGGGTATTGCCGTGGCTCTTGTGGAGCATGATATGGAGCTGGTTATGGATATCTGCAGCCGCATCGTAGTTCTCAATCTCGGGCATAAACTTGCGGAAGGGACGCCACGACAAATTCAAGAAGATGAAAAAGTGATAAAAGCTTACCTGGGAGAGGGTTAAAGGTGGTTTATTAACAATGTTGAAAATTAAGAATATCAACACATATTACGGTAAACTGCATGCCCTGAGAAACGTCTCCCTCCATGTCAATGCCGGAGAGATAGTTGCTTTGATAGGGTCTAATGGCGCCGGGAAGACGACAATATTAAATACAGTCTCTGCTGTCACGCCTCCCGAAAATGGTGAAATACATCTTGACGGCATGTTGATCAGCAGACTTTCCACGGATGCCGTAGTAAAGCTGGGCGTGTCCCAGGTTCCAGAGGGAAGGCAGATTTTTAAACCACTTTCCGTTGAGGATAATCTTGAACTTGGCGCATACCTCCGCTGCGAGGCCGGAGAAAGAAGGAAAGACATAATGAAGGATAAGGACGCGGTCTATGCGCTATTCCCACGCCTTGGGGAAAGACATAAACAGATATCAGGAACCCTGTCAGGGGGTGAGCAGCAGATGTTGGCTATAGGCCGATCGCTTATGGCGAAACCGCGGCTGCTCCTGCTTGACGAACCGGCGATGGGACTTGCTCCGCTGCTGGTGCAGGAGATATTTCGGGTCATCGAGGAGCTCCGCAGGGAGCGGGGAACTTCGATACTTCTCGTAGAACAGAATGCACGAGTGGCGCTCAAGGTTGCCGATCGTGGTTATGTGCTTGAAACGGGCAAGGTAATTCTTGAAGAGACAGCGGCGGAGCTTCTGGCGAATAAGGACGTGCAAAGGGCATATCTCGGAAAAGACAGAAAACAAATTTGGGAACGTTAATGAGAAAAACGTGAGGTGCTTATGAACATTTGGGATGCCAAATATGAATGTATGCTACGCGAAGAGCTGGAGCAACTTCAGCTCGAAAGGCTGCAGGCAACTCTAAACAGGGTTTACAAGAATGTGACGTTCTATCGCAAGATGTTTGACGAGTTAGAGATTGTCCCTGAAAATATGCAGTCCCTTTCCGGGTTGGTGAACATCCCGTTTACCAGCAAGGAAAACTTGAGGATGAATTATCCCTACGGCATGTTTGCGGTTCCTCTTCGTGAAGTGGTGCGGGTGCATTCATCATCGGGAACGACTGAAAAACCCGTTGTCGTTGGCTATACAAGAAATGACATCAAGGCGTGGACAAATCTTGTGGCCCGAGTTATGACTGCTGCTGGGGTTACACGCGATGATATGGTGCAAATTACCTTCAGTTACGGTCTATATACGGGTGCCTTCGGGTTTCATTACGGGGCGGAGGCCATTGGGGCAAGTGTCATACCCACGGGCACTGGCAACACTGAAAAGCAGATAATGATCATGCAGGACTACAGAACATCAGTTCTCATTTCCACGCCGACCTATGCGATAACACTGGCAGAGAGGATGGATCGTATCGGCGTTGACCCGAAGAAGTTGTCATTGAGGGTCGGCCTATTTGGCGGAGAACCATTATCGGAGGCCATGCGCGAAGAGATTGAATCGAGACTGGGTATTACCGCCACAGACAATTACGGCTTATCGGAGATTATCGGTCCCGGCGTGGCAGGCGAATGTGAATACAGATGCGGCATGCACATCTTTGAAGATGCCTTTATTCCGGAGATTATCGACCCTAAGACGGGTGAACAGTTGTCAGGTGGGCGCGTGGGGGAACTCGTTCTGACAACCCTCAAGAAAGAGGCCTTTCCCATGATCCGTTATCGCACGGGGGACATGACATCTCTTGAATATGGGCCATGCAGATGCGGGAGAACCATGGTGCGGATGAATAAGACAGCGGGACGGTCAGACGACATGCTTATCATCAGGGGGGTTAACGTATTTCCTTCGCAGATAGAGTCCGTATTGGCCGCAATCGTGGGAACTGCGCCGCACTATCAGATTGTGGCGGATCGGAAAGACGCCCATGATCTGTTGGAGGTTCATTTTGAGGCTGCAGAAGGGACCTTCTTTGACGAAATGAAAAGGCAAAAAGCTTTTTTAGAGATGGTTGAAAAAAAGATAAGGTCGGTAATAGGAGTAAGCGCTGCAGTGAAGCTCGTGGCGCCCAACACGATTGCCAAGCATGAAGGCAAAGCCGGGGTTGTTATAGATAGACGCAAGACATAGGGCTGAGGAATTTGTTCCGAAATGTTGAAGTTCGGTGCCACCCCTAATGATAAATCGATGACTCGCCTTTCTCACCGTCCCCGACCGCAGCCCCGTTGCTTCGTTTCCATAACTATCTTTTCAAATCTGGATGTAGTCCTCTGCCCGGCCGGATTTGAGCAAGCCAATCGTGAAGTGATACAGGGCAAATAGTTCCATAGAGAATGGGAGGTATCCGAGATAGCCGAGCAGGGGCATTTCAAAAATGTGGAGGAAATTGAAGAAGGGTATATAATATATCCACTTCGGATACGAGTAAAAGTTCCACATCTCCCAGAAGAAACCACATATGATGCATCCGACCCACAGAGCCAGTAGCGGTTGCCAGTTGCCCGTGGAAATATACTGGAGAAGTGTGCGGTTCTTCAGCCAGGCATTCAGCGGTTCGAGCATTAAATAGACTGAAAGCCAAACAAAACAAAAAAAGTAATTAGGCCAGATCAGCATCAACAGCATCATGATAAGTCCTGTAGCAAAGAGGGCAATCAGTCTGTCTGGAGTGACCTCAAGTCGGAGGTTGGATTTTGTTCTGTTTATCCAGGTGAATGTACCGGCCAACTCGGCCGTGCCGAATACTGCAGGCATGACCGTTGAGAAGCTCAGCGAAGAATACAGAAAATACTCAGCATCGGAGAAGTATTGCTCACCCAGGTAGTACCAGTTCTGCGTGCGCAGATTTATAATTTCAAAAAGCCACCATGCCGACACGGAAATCAGAAAGAGCACCGCATAGGAGCTGGGACTGCGGGTTAAGAGCGAATGGCCTTTCCGAGTGAAAACCATGGCATCGACAGTGAGGCAGTATCCCAGCCACATGGGGAAAAACCCCCACTGAGTGCGCAGTCCGGAAAGACACCAGTTCAGAATCCATAATGTGACGGCCAGTACTGAACCGAGCCACCCGTAAACCGGCCAGTTCCAAACACGTGACGTCAATTTCATATCCATTGTAACACCTGTTTGCAACCTGATACGAAAACGGAGAACAAAAAGAAGAGAGAAATAATGGTGACAAGTTCACGCCGCTATAAGACTCTAAGAATTTATCCAATTTAATTTTGCCTGTCAAGGAGTTGCTCCACTTTGAGTATTTGTTGAAAAAAAAGAAAAAGTGTAATAGATATTCAGTCCTGATCAATGTCCGAGAAAAGGGAGGAAGTCATAATGAAGGAAAGAAGGCCTGGTTGCGAGGGTGAGACTGATAAGAGAATTCTTACAAAGATGTTGCTTGATGGGGAGATTACTGAGAAGGATTTGCAATCCTACCTTAAGGAACTTCCCGACGTGTCCTCTTGTGCGGATGAAATAGAAATAGAATAATACAGCTGGCGAACGATGTTCTCGCACGGAAGGGCTTATGCTCGCTGACTCGCATGTACATCTGGAGATGAAGGATTTCGACCGCGACAGGGCCGAAGTTATAAAGAGGGCTGAAGACGCGGGAGTTGACCTGATTGTAACGGTTGGCACGACCCTCGATGACTGCAGAAAGGCGGTCTCCATTGCCGGGAAGTTTAAGAATGTGTATGCGGCGATTGGCATCCATCCCCATGATGTAAAGGAAATTGATGATGGGACTTATGATTCTCTCAAGAAACTGGCGAAAATGGATAAAGTTGTGGCCTTCGGAGAAATCGGTCTTGATTTTTTCCGCAATCTGTCTCCTAGGGAGACGCAGATCAGGAGGTTTGCAGAACAGCTGGAGGTAGCGGGCGAGATTGGGCTACCTGTAATCATACATGATCGTGACGCCCATAAGGAAACCGTGGACATGCTCGGAAGGTGGAAGCGGGAGCACAGAGGGGTCATTCACTGCTTTTCCGGCGACCAAACGATGGCCGCAAAATGTCTCGACATGGGATTTCTCATATCTATACCGGGAGCTATTACATTCGGCAAGTCAGAAAAGCTTAAAGAAGTGGTGAAATATATCCCAGTAACGAGTCTTCTGGTAGAAACAGATGCGCCGTACATTACCCCTCATCCCAATAGGGGGAAAAGAAATGAACCTGCCTATGTTGTCCATACGGCAAGAAAGGTGGCGGAGATAAAAGGCCTGTCCCTTGAAGAATTGGCCAATGTGACATATCAAAATACAAAGGATATCTTTGGCATCATATAGAGAGCCCGGGGATTGGTGGCCAGACATTAGGTAATCCTTTTGACAAGTTCCCATATTAATCCCATGAATAAAGTCATATTAGTTGTTGCCGGCGGCGAGATCAGTGACCTGGTGTTCTTCCGGTCAAAGATCTCCGAATTGAAACCTGCCGAGATAATCTGTGCAGACAGCGGTGCCGGCTATCTTCGCGCAATCGGTTTGGTCCCGCATGTCATAATAGGCGATATGGATTCTCTGAAGCCCGATATGCTGAAGTACTTCAAGGAGCGAGGGAGCCGAATTATCAGATTTCCGGAGGGCAAGAACGAAACTGATACACAACTGGCTTTGGAATATGCTTTTGGTGTTGCCCCTGATGAAATCTATGTGTTCGGCGCCTTCGGAACCAGGATCGATCATACCCTTGCCAATGTATCACTCCTGGCTTTGGGATTAAAAAAAGGCATACAAATTAAATTGATTGATGAATTGTGTGAGACTTTTATTGTGAGCCACGAGTATGTCATTGAAGGTGAACCGGGGCAGACGGTGTCTCTTCTCCCTCTTTCGGATATGGTAACGGGAATAACAATCGATGGATTTGAATTTCCACTTAAAGATGGAGCAATGGAAATCGGGACACCGTATGGGGTCAGCAATCGCTTAGCTGCCGCGAAGGGTGTTATTTCCGTCAGAACCGGTCACCTCCTTGTAATTAGATATTTCAGAGCGGGGATTCTACCCTGAGGTGGCAAATGAAGTTAGTCCGGGTTTTAACCATCGCCGGTTCGGATTCCTGCGGCGGCGCAGGGATACAGGCGGATCTGAAGACGATCATGGCATTAGGCGGTTTGGGGATGAGCGTTATTACAGCCCTCACCGCTCAGAACACCTTTGGCATCCAGGATATTTATGAGATCTCGCCTGAGTTTGTAGAGAAGCAGTTTACGTCTGTCATGACCGATATAGGCGTTGACGCTGCAAAAACGGGGATGCTGACGAGCACCGGTATATTAAAGGCAGTGGCGGGCATAATCAGGAAATACGGCATTAAGAAGCTAGTCGTCGATCCGGTAATGGCAGCCAAGGGAGGGGAGGCATTGATCAGAGGCAAGGCGAGGGAGGCATTGATCAGAGAATTGATTCCACTGGCCTTCGTCGTGACGCCGAATATACCTGAAGCCGAGGCCTTAGCAGAAATGCAAATAACCTCTACGTCCGACATGAAAGAAGCTGCGAAGGTAATTTACGGCTTTGGCGCGAAGAATGTGGTGATTAAAGGAGGACATCTGGCTGGCGATGCCTTAGATATCCTCTATGACGGCAAGAAATTTCGCCAATTTTCCTCTGAAAGAATCGATAAAAAGGAAACGCACGGCACAGGCTGCACTTTTTCTGCGGCCATTGCTACCCTGTTGGCCAAAGGTGAGAGCGTAGCTAAAGCAGTGGCAGGGGCAAAGGCCTATATAACCCAAGCGATAAAGACTTCATACAGCACCGGCACAGGATACAGATTGATAACGCATTTTTTCCCGATTTCATCGGATGAATAGAAAGGCTCTCCGTCTTTCAGCGTATCAGGATAATGAAAAGGGAAGATGATCTTTGTTAGCTGATAGTTCCGGAAAATTCAAAGCATCTCGCGATACGGCGGCAAGCATTGTTCATCAGTTGCGAAATGCCGGCCATGAAGCCTACTTTGTGGGTGGATGCGTGCGTGATCTACTACGCGGCGTGGAACCTGGAGATTATGATATCGTTACCTCAGCGCGGCCCGAGGAGGTGTGTTCGCTCTTTCTTCATGTAGTGCCCGTGGGTATAAGTTTTGGCGTCGTGGTTGTGGTTGAGGAAGGCCACGGTTATGAAGTCGCCACATTTCGTGCCGAGAGTGGCTATGAAGATGGACGCAGACCTTCTCATGTCGAATTCACGAGCGCACATGGGGACGTGTGCCGCCGCGACTTCACCATCAACGCCCTGCTCATGGATCCGATAACGGGGAACGTCATCGATTATGTCGGCGGCAAGAAGGATATCGAGGACCATGTAATCCGGACAATCGGAAATCCTGACGAGCGCTTTGCAGAGGATCATTTAAGAATGCTTCGCGCTGTCCGTTTTTCCGCCAACCTTGGGTACACAATTGATTCCGATACTTTCCGTGCCATAAAGCGACATGCTTTCGAGATAAAACGTATCAGCGCCGAGCGTATCCGAGACGAATTGACGAAACTCCTCACGCGCGGTGGTGCGCGCCGCGGAATGGAAATAATGGCTGCAATCGGTCTTATTGCGGAAATCTTGCCCGAGGTAGATTGCCTGCGCGGTATCGAACAGCCGCCAGCATTCCACCCGGAAGGCGACGTATGGGAACATACACTCCGAATGCTTGACCTGTTGCCTTCAGGAGAAGGCGTTGAGGTAGACTCGCGCCTTGCCTGGGGCATCCTGTTGCACGACGTTGGCAAGGCCCTTACAGGTTCCTTAGATGATTCAGGCATTCATTTCTATGGTCATGTACGCGAAGGCGAGAAGATCGCGGAGGCACTGATGCGGCGCCTCAGGTTCTCCCGTGCAGACATGGAGGGCATTCTTGCCCTCATTCATTATCATATGCTTTTCATGAACGTCACGGATATGCGGCCGAACAGATTAAAGCGCTTTCTCAGGATGTCCGACTTCCAACTGCACCTTGAACTTCATCGATTGGACTGCCTTGCGAGTCATGGACTTTTCGATAGTCATGAGTTCTGCAGGAGCAAACTTACGGAAGTGGGGGACGATGAGCTGTGTCCTCCGAGGTTACTCACGGGAGATGATCTCGTTGCCATGGGCTTTCCTCCGAGCCCTCTTTTTGGCGAGATCCTTGATGCTGTTGAGGATGCGCAGCTGGACGGAACAATATCGACGTCCGACGAGGCTCGCAGGCTGGTCGTGGATCGCTGGGCGCATAAGTTGCCACGATGACTCAAGGCATTTGAGAAAGTGACTGACAAATCTTACTATGCATGTGGAACAAACAGAATGTGCCCTAAGACTGCGATGCTGCCTGAAAGTTACGGTCGCCATTTTTTTGATTATCGTGCTTTTTGCAGGCTGTGCAGGACGGCGGGTATACAGTAATCGTCCGAAGGTTATAGAAAAGCCTCTCACCCGCCTGGGTTATACCATTCAGGTTGGGGCCTTTTCAGATGTCGAAAATGCCGCCCGGCTGACTGACCAGCTCCAGGCCCGGGGGTTGGATGCCACCTATTTTGTGGCCCGCGCAGGGCTTTACAAGGTGCAATTTGGCAATTACCCATCAAAGGTAATCGCGCGCCAAAAGGCAGAGAGTCTTAAGTCATCCGGGGTAATTGATGAATTCTATATAATCAACCCCGATGAATATGCTGTTGCCAAACAACAAAAGTATGGCGATATGTATATCAGGGAGGAGCTAATAAAGACGGCGGAGAGCTTTGTAGGTGTTCCATATCTCTGGGGCGGTTCTTCGCCAAACACCGGCTTCGACTGCAGTGGTTTGTCAATGACCGTGTATCAGCTAAACGGTCTTGATCTGCCCCGTTCAACTAGGGAGCAGTACGAAACGGGTACCCCCGTTGAAAGGAACGATCTTTTGAAAGGTGATCTTGTTTTTTTTACGACTTCCGGAAAAGGTAAGGTCGCTCACGTGGGCGTATATGTCGGAGACGGCAGATTTATCCATGCGCCGGGCAGAGGCAAGAATATCCGTGTAGATTACTTATCGAGGAGCTATTACAAAAAAAGGTATCTCGGGGGGAGGACATATATATGAGTTTGCTGAGAACCTTGCGATAAGGATTAAGGGTGTCTCAGTATATTTTTCCGTGTCCGGTTGCTTGATACAATGCAGGGGAATATTTCAGCATGGATGGTGTTGATTCCAATCCGCCAGGGCAGGAAAAACGTATCGCTTTCCCGTCAGAATTGATGTAAGAACCGGGGGAAAAGGAGTAACGTGAATATTAAGAATCTGATGGTCACCGGCGGCTGCGGGTTTATCGGCAGTAACTTCATCCATTATATGCTGAAGGAAACAGGATTCGCGGGCAGGATAATTAATGTCGATAAGCTGACCTATGCGGGGAATCCCGAAAATCTGAAAGGCATAGGGGAACAATTTGGCGACAGGTACGTCTTTAAAAAGATGGACATCTGTAATGCCGATGGGATGGAGAATATATTCGGTGACTACAATATTGATGCAGTGTGCCATTTCGCAGCGGAATCTCATGTCGACCGTTCGATCAAGAGGCCCGAGAGCTTCATCTATACAAATATTATCGGAACTTTTAACCTCCTTGAGCTTGCCAGGGCAAGGGCGGATAGATTTGTCCTCTTTCATCATGTGAGTACTGATGAAGTCTTTGGCAGCCTCGGTGAGGCAGGATATTTCACGGAGGAGACCCCGTACCGGCCTAACAGTCCCTATTCAGCCTCCAAAGCGGCTTCGGATCACCTGGTCCGCGCCTATCATGAAACTTACGGCCTCCCCGTTATCATCACCAATTGTTCCAACAATTACGGCCCTTACCAGTTTCCGGAAAAACTGATCCCCCTCGTGATCTTCAATGCTGTTGAGGGCAAGCCTCTGCCCGTTTATGGAGATGGCAGGAACGTCCGTGACTGGCTGTATGTCAGAGATCACTGTGAAGCCATCTGGACAATCATGCAATCCGAGGAAAGGGGAGGGACGTTCAACATAGGCGGCAATTCAGAGATGCAAAACATCGTCATTGTGGAAATGATCTGCGATATCCTCGATGAAGTACTTCCTTCCTCTGATGGGATGTCGAGGAGAAAGCTGATCACTTTTGTGAAAGACAGACCGGGGCACGACCGCAGGTACGCCATTGACTTTAGCAAGCTGCAAAGGGATCTGAACTGGAATCCGCGGGAATCTTTCGCCTCGGGCATTAGAAAAACGATAACTTGGTACCTTGAGAACAGGGCCTGGATTGAAAATATCCGGAGCGGCGAATACCAGACGTGGATTGACGAACACTACGGAGAAGATTCCAAATAGGTAGAAGATCTGTATGGACACACGTGCATGGAGTCCGGATAAACTGCTGAAGGTGTCGGGGTACTACTGGAAATCTTTTGCCCTGCACGCTGCAATAAGACTCGGGATATTTACTGTGATAGACAGCGATGAACTTACAGGTGAGGATATTGCTCAGAGATTGAATGCGAAGGAAAGAGGCGTTGTCATGCTGCTCAACGCCCTGGCGGCGATGAATCTTCTTGTGAAGAAAGGCGAGAAATACTCTAACACCCCGTCCAGTATATCTTTCCTCTCCAAGAAGTCCCCGGATTATATGGGCCATATAATCATGCATCATCACCATCTTGCTCTATCATGGTCGAAGCTGGATGAGGCGGTAAGGACGGGCGGCCCCATGAGGATAAGATCATCTGGGAGCGATGAAGAAGGTCGGGAAAGTTTTCTCATGGGCATGTTCAACATCGCAATGAATCTGGCTCCCCGGCTGGTCAATACAATAGATATATCTGATAGAAGTCACCTGCTTGATCTCGGCGGCGGGCCCGGCACATATGCCATCCACTTTTGCCTCAACAATCCCCGGCTCAGGGCGACGGTCTATGACCTTCCGGAAACCGCACCCTATGCCGTAAAGACAATTGAGAGGTTCGGTCTTGCTGACCGGATTAATTTCGTAGCCGGCGATTACCTGAAAGAAGATATTCCCGGAAGTTATGATGTAGCATGGCTTTCTCAAATTCTTCATGCAGAGGGCCCCGATGAGTGCCGGAAGATAATCGAGAGGGCGGCCTCCGTTCTGGAACCGGGTGGCGTGCTGCTGATTCATGAATTTGTCCTAGACAACACTATGGACGGCCCGCTCCAGCCAGCGCTTTTTTCCCTTAATATGCTCCTTGGAACGGCGAATGGCAGGTCTTACTCTGAGGGCGAAATAATGGAGATGCTTGCCCGGGCAGGGGCAAAGGAGATTAAACGCATTCCCTCCCAGTTTCCAAGTGACTCGGGAATTATAGAAGGCATCGTCTAGCTGAAAGCATTACAAATGGTTGGTCATTGAGACCATGCCTTCGATTTTGAAATCCGAGAGGGTGCAACATTGCCTCGGATAGGGGCTTTCCAACTCGACCCAACCCATAAGATTTCAGATATCGTGTTTTTTTAAGACAACATCTCTTCAGTGGAAGCTCCCATCAATTCCCATTATCTGTTATGATGGATTAATTTGATAATTAGATCTTTCTGTGACGGATATCTTGATCTGCGCTGGAGTGTAGTCCCTTATGCAATTAGAAAGGTGTTTCAGAAATGGTAATTATGAATGCATCGCATGCGTATTACAGTCACGAAGCCTTGCTTCAAAAGATTGATGTTATGAAATTCTCTTTGCTAATATTAGTATATGAGGTTGGTTCTTGCAGGGCAAGCGCTTCCCGAGCGAATTTCAATACCTTATCGTAGTCGAAATAAAGGTCCATTTGTATGTAACAGTCAGCAAACAGCCGTTTGGGTCTGTAGTCCTTATACTTGCAATCCGTGGTTAGAATCGGTATTTGATTATCATGAACCACTTTTCTAATGTCCTGGTCATTGTACCTGAGTAACGGTTTGAATAAAGTATAACCTTCTTTCATCTTTAACATGGGATAAAAGCGCTGGCCGGTCCTGAAATATCTATCATTGATATTTTTCCCCTGGAACATATTGTCTCCACTTGCATAGACACTGCCGAATAAATATTCCAGCGAATAGCCGACAAGATCCCAGAGCGACCAACCAACAATGATGATAAGAGAATTCCAGTCAGTGGTAGTCTGATTCAAGTATTCCAGAAAGGTCTTCCTCTTTGTCGCGTGACATACCTCGCAAGGATTTGTCCCCTTTTGCTTGGCTATCTCGAAAGCGGATTCATTTGCGGGTATAGGATGCCAAGTTATGTGTACGTCTCTCGCTTTCCAGTATGAATCAAGTTTGCGCACTTCGTCGTTTGTATAAACGTGCGTTGGAAACATGCCAGCATGTGTTTCAAATTCAAAATGGAAGTCCTTTCTTGCCTGTATGAGGAAATGGAGTATTACGGCAGCATCCTTTCCACCTGCGTACGTAACAAAAACACGTTTATCGGATAATGTTTTCAGATGTTCTCTATTGTCATTTACCCACGTTGCATAATCTAAGACTGATCTCATAAAAATACCTTCCTTAATTCATTGAAGAGAAGAAAACGACCAAACCGAACTCAGCGTGAGGAGGGTAACATGATTTGCTCTATAAGCAAGTAAAATTATTTCTTTCGAATTTGTAGAGCAGGCTTGTGTTTCTCTTCTGAGATAAGCACAAAAGTTGCTTTTTCTTTCCACGGGGACCGCTATTTTGTTCCTGCAGTTCATTTTCGCAAAAGGGGTCCATTGTCCAGCTGACCCAATAATATGCAGTAAGTCGCTATCACATTTTTTTGTCCAAGACCTCCTTCACTTTTTGCGAAAGCGTATTCACGCTATAGGGCTTTTGTATGAAGCCGTAGCAACCCTCTTCCATCATCCTCGTTGAGCGTGCGTCTGCGCTGTATCCGCTGGAAAGGATCACTTTGATATCGGGATCGATGGACTTGAGAGCATTGAATGTTTCCCCCCCATCCATTTCCGGCATGATCATATCCAGGATAACCATGTCGATCTCATTTTGCATTTCTTTGTATTTTTCTATAGCTTCCCGGCCACTCCTCGCCACAGAGACCTTGTACCCCAGCACCTCCAGGATCTCGCTGCCCACATCAATGATCACATCTTCGTCGTCCACGAGAAGGATTGTCCCCTCACCCATCGCTATATCTGTGAAGACCTTTTCTTCCTTGAGAAGCTCCTTCTCCGAAGCAGGAAAATAGATGGTGAAGGTCGCCCCGTGCCCCTTTTCACTGTATACATCTATTATGCCGTTGTGCCCTTTGACAATACCGTAAACAGACGCAAGCCCGAGACCCGTACCCCTCCCCATTTCCTTCGTCGTGAAAAAGGGCTCAAAGATTCTGTCCCTCGTCTGTTCATCCATCCCGACACCCGTATCGGTCACCGCAACCCGAACATATCTCCCTGGCTTCACACCGTACCGTCTGGCAGACTCCTCATCAAGAAAGACGTTAGCAGTCTCCAGATACAAATCTCCGCCGCCAGGCATGGCCTGCCAGGCATTTACATAGATATTCAAGAGCACCTGTTCTATCTGCCCACGATCAACCTCCACCGCCCAGATATTGTCTTTATACTGCTTGTGAATAGTGATTTCCTTCTTAGTCCTCCCGAACATGGATGACGTCTTGTTGATGATTTCGTTCATATCGGTTACGGTGACTTCGTACTTGCCGCCGCGGGCAAATCCCAATAGCTGCTTGGTCAGCTCCGCGCCGCTTCTCACTTGGTCCTCAATTCCCTTTAGTTTATCATAGAGGGGGTGAGTGATATTCATATCGAGAAACATTAGAGAGGCATACCCCTGTATGCCCGTAAGGAGATTGTTGAAGTCATGAGCGATGCCTCCAGCAAGGGTTCCCACAGCCTCCATCTTCTGGGCATGGAGCAGTTGTGATTCAAGTTTCTGCTGCTCGGAGATGTCTTTGAAGATTCCGACGATACCAGTCACGTTTCCTTTTAAATCGAGGTTTGGAGCTCCACTAATATTAAAAAACCTTTCCGTTCCATCTTTATGCAAGATGGTACCAACTCTGTCTCTCAGAATAAGCTTGCCATCCCTCACCTGCTCAAAAGCCACAGTATAGTCTCTGGCATCCTCCTCCCTCATAAAGTCAATAAATTTTCGTCCTAGAACTTCATAATTACGATGCCCCAGAATTTTCTCCCAGACGGGATTTATATAAGTAAAAGAGCCATTGATATCGAGAGTATAAATAATGTCCGGGGCATTCTCACTCAAGGATCGGAACCGCTCTTCGCTTTCGAGCACTTTTTGATAGGATATTGCGTTATTCATGCTGATGGCGATCTGGGTCGCTATCCCCATCAGAAGACTCACATCACTCTGAGTGAGACTCCTCTTTGACTTGACGTTGTCAACCATCAGGACGCCCAGAGACTCGTTTTCGAAAACAATGGGAACGCATATGAATGACTTGGTGCCCATCATTTGGGCAATCTGGTAACTCTTTCTTGAGAGGCTGTCCGCAATTTTGGATATATCATCAATCAGAATGGGTTTCTGCGAACGAAAGGATTCCACGGCGGGTCCCCTCGAATGGGGCCTGTCGAGATGGAACTCCACTCCGGCGAGATGTTCCTCATGCTCAGGATTGTAACCGTAGCCAACATTATAAATGAGATGAGTCTTCTCCTGGTTGGTCAGCAAAATCATGCCACGATCAAAATCCAATCTATTCTCCATCGCTGTTATGACCAGCTTGAGCAGTTTTTCGCTATCTAAAATCATGGCAGTTGCCTGGCCGATTTCCTGAACGAGCATGGCATTGTTGTAGCGCATGTTGATCTCATCCAACAGGATATTGGCTAGATCACCCTGGCTTTTGAGGTTTGCTGCGAGTTCGCTTTTTTCCATATGCTCGGAGTAATATAAAAAAACCGACACCAATAGTACATAAAGCAAAGCAGGCACTGTCCACGCCCATTCGGTGTCGTGGAGGATAAAGAATAAGACCGGACAGACCACAAAAGCCGAAAGTGCAACGTAATTGCGGATTGTCTTCCATGTAAAAGAAGGGGCTTTCTCCCAGCTTATTATGTAGCGGCAGCTGTCTCCTTCTCTATGAATGCAGGCAGGGTGCTCTACACTGGCGAATTTGGCAGTGAACAATTTGGCGATTGCTTCGAATGTGCCTATTCGATTCTCACACTGGAAAGGTTTTTCTCGGACACCCGGATTTGGAATGACAAGAATTTCGATCTGGTTCGGACCAATGCGCCTTATGTGAATGGTCACTGCGCGACTGAAGTAGGGGTAGAATTTTCCAAGCATGGAATAGGCGACGGAAGGTGTGATGAATCCCAGTACATATTTCGGCACTGCGCCAGAAGCCTTTGAAAAAGGTGCATTGCGGCCAACTTCGCGGGCTATATCGGGAACCCCTGTTTCCCGTTGCATTTTTTCGTGGAAAAGATCGATCTGTTGCTGTGTGAACCAGTGGCCTCCATCTTCGAGCTGGTAGGTTGTAATTCCCGCATAGTTGAGAAGAACATTTGTATTGACTTCAGGGTGATGCTCGTTAAGATATTCAACGAAGTTCTTGATGATTCTACTGTTGTACAAGGGGGTATCTTTCATCTTTGCCTTGACACCGTACTACTCATATCTCATTCTAAAATGCCGCTGCACATATTCCAGAAATTTATTGGAATGGCGCATATATATTATCCATAGTTGATATTTCTTTTCGCTGGGGATGTGCATAACATCGGAATAAGCAGGCGGATAAATCAAAAGAGGAATAGTGTCAGTTTGATAAACCCCTGTTAGTTGTGCTACGGCCGCGTAAAGCACTTCCCGTGGCAGACTTTCCGTGTCGATCACCAACACTGTGATGCCGTTTAACAGCTCCGATAAATTAACCCCGACATCAGACTGATTGACAATCAATACGGATTTCAGACTACCACTGTTGACAAGTGAGTAGACGGCCCACTTTCTTGTGAAACCGAGTCTTTGGGACACCTTCTCCAGTGAGTCATCCGTAAGGTCCTTCTTTCCTAAATTTAGTACATCGAGCAAAAGCCCGCCGGATTGGTGTTTATAAAATTGTTCCAGTTCCCATAATTCGGCGTGGGTACTTTCATGCAATGACCAGCCTTGCGGTAGCTTACTCTGAGGTGTTCCAATCGGAAATGTCATATAAGAAAAAAGGTCAAACGAACAGATGCGCGGGTTATTCAAATCCCTTGCAAAACCCCCAAAGACGCGGTCGGGGAATTTGTTTTCCGGGCGAAAGTAACATAACACGTAATCCATTTTTGCGGAGGGCAAATGGTACATGCCAGTTCCAAAAAGTATCACATGTTTTAAGACATGAAAACCGGGCAGTTTGTTTTCCATCGGCCTTGCCGCGTGGTGATGTATCATCCATGCGCGTTCGTAAGCCCTGAGCATTGACATATGACCATAAATGCGCCCATTTTCCTCGTAGGTAAAGTGCATGGCGATCTCAGGGTTTTCCTGATAAAGCTTTTTGTATGTATTTTTGAAATCTTCCCGCCGGTCCTGGAGTAGTTTATACTTTTTGGGGTATATGAAGCCTGTATCGAAGAAGAATTCCCAGAGCGCATCCATATCCACTTCGGTGGATATGTAGGAGTGATGGTCCATATCTAAGCTGAGGATGCGGTTCAAACGGCTGTAACTGTGGACATCCATGTCTAGGATGGCTATGCCGCACAATATTCCTTTTTCGTTCTGCTTCCCGCGATAGAGCACCTGGGCTGTGCAACGCATCTTCAACTCCCCGGCGTAGATTATTGACAGACCGTGCATAATCATTCCAGGCAACAATATCCCGCCTCTTGCATCGTCATACACAGAAAAACCTGTAATGGAGATGTCTGTGATTTCTCGCTGGATTTTTCTCTTAAAAAATGGATGTTCAAAAACGGCCATCGGCGGGGGGGATATCCGGCGGCGGGGATGACGAACAGTTCTTGTCTGGAAGCGTTTAATTTGTTCACTCGGGGGAGCAAGAACGATTTCCCAGTCGTGAATTTCATGTGTTTCTCTTAGACAGCGGCAGTTTCCGGAAAAAAGCATTTTCCCATTGCTTGTTAATCTGATTGTAACCGCGGCATCAGGATTGAACTCGTGATATGATGAGGGCATTTCAGGGCTTACCTTTATGCGGAAAGACTGCGGGCTGAAATCTATAAGGCTGCCTCTGGCCAGAAAACCGCTCTGCGTCAACTCCGCAGTGACATCCTGGCAGGAAAAGCGATTTATCTCGCGCTTGCTTATGACATAGCTCTCTTCCGGCAACAGTGCCTTGAATCCTGCACTGTCTATACACAGCAGTTTTGCGGGAATAAGGATGATAGTCTGTTGATCCATTACTATCAGGTAACTGAACTGGAAATTCTCTAAGCCGAAACTTGTTTGACTCTTGTCCCATGAACAGGTTAATTCATCCCCTTCGATAGTCTCCAGAATTGCCTTTACAAGAATTGCTTCGTCATACCTGGGATGGCGCAAGAGGGCGCAGATAGAATCGCCCATAAAATGGATGCGGTTTAGAGTATTTATCAGATTTTCTTTTTTGATGCGGCTGCCGGCATCGATGGCATTAATCAGATCATCGTGCTGAAAAAACCACAGGGGCAGGAATGGTTCCTCAGGAGTCTTTCGGACTTTCCCGATGTCAATGAGAATGGGTTGCCTGGTTTTTTTGTCTTCCATTTATCGAAGGCCTAGAATTTTTTCGGCATAACAAACTTGCGGCAGTTATTCCATGTTGTCGAGAAATGTTAAGGATGCCGTTTTTCTGAAAAAGCGTATTCGGCCATAAGGATTTGAAAGCAATTACAGCATAGAAGGCAGAAATGCGATTTCCGCAAGATAGATTGAGGAGATGCCGGATCGGAAAAGGCCACTATATGTTGATCCGGAAGCGCTACCCTTCCTTCCCTGAGATAAAAATTAATGTTATTTTATATACTAAATGCTCCTTACGTGTCAAATTTTATATTAGCAGAGACAGCGGCTCTTGAATTGCTCGACGAATCTCTTCAATGGTATGGTATTGCTCGAATAATTGTCATTCTGCAGACGACTTCTGATTTGGTACTGGAGGTCTCCTAATTTCAATGTACCCTCCAACCCCGACCGCTTTAAATATATCCTCGATGGTTGCGCCCATGGTATGCACGATCATTCCCTCCGGATCAGGCATGGGTGAGGACAAAACGAGTTTGTTATCAAACCTTCTGAAGCTCAGGTCTACAATGCTGTAGGCAGTAACGACTATGCCGGACAGAGAAATAAGTTCCGTCTCAAGAGTGAGGCACGTGGTGGAAATCACATCCTTCAGGAATTCCGGCAAACCGAATTTATCCATAAATTTCATGCCGAGACGTGATTGATGCTGAGAGATAAAATCTTCTCCTATTTGCGCTTGCTCATACTCATTTTTATATAGCGACCTGTACAGGGCGATGATGATCCTTCCTATGTCAAAGAGAAGCCCTCCTATCTCCACCCTTCTCGTATCATCGTCCCTCAGTCCGAATTCTTTCGCGAGAATCCTGCCCCCAATTATGGAAGTTGCAAAACTTTTTGCGCAAATAATTCTCACCTCCTTGTCCTTTGATAGGGCTGCAAACGACAAGAGTATTATGAGAACCCGGGCAAAGTCCATGCCCAGCCTGGACACAACCTTGTAAAATGTATCGACAGTTCCCCTTTTCAGATGCCCGTAATAGGAGGAGTTGGCTATGCTGAAGAGTCTTACCAGGATTTCATCTCCCATCTTTGACTTTAAAAGCTCAATTTCACTCTCGTTCGCGTCGGGATCACTGAGCACAGTAAGCACATCCGGGTCAAAACCAAGGTTAACATTGTTGAGTATCTTATCTTCAATATCTGAGATTATCTGATTTATTATTTCGGCGTCCATTTCCTGACCGTTCCTCCTGTCAGTAAGACCGAATGATGACGAGTAGCTGAATAAAACAGCTAGGCCCTTCGCGAATTTTTATCCTGCACATTCTTCAATAATCTGTGCAAGGTATTCATCGTGCATTGCTGCTGAAGAGATGCCCCTTCCACATGGTGCTATGAACCAATTCTGATCTTGATATCATAAATATGGAAGAAGTTACAGACCATAAATATCTTCTCTGACATAAAGGACATAATGTCCCTCCCTTAAAGGGGTTGCTTGGATCACGGCAGAGCCCTTCCATCGAAGATCAAGAAAGCAAAGTACATTAGTCTTGAGGTTGACCGGTAAATTTGATAATAACCCTTGTAACCACCTTGTTTACGGCAACTGGAAGGCTCTTAATATTCGAGCCGAGTCTCTTGCAAATACTTCCAATATTGAGGGACAAGCCGGTATGCCCTGCTATTCACTTTTTGGTGCCTTGAAAGGAGAACGCTATGGGATTAGTCTATGAGAAGGAAGGGCATATCGCAAAAGTAGGTCTAAATCGTCCCGAGGAAAAGAATGCCCTCGATCCCGAAATCCTGATGGACTTGCATCGTGCGTGGACGGATGTCAATGAGGACGAGACGGTACGCGTAGTTATTCTCTATTCATGCCTGCCGGAAATCTTCTGCTCCGGCATGGATCTGAAAACGGCGATACCTGTGCTCACAAAGGCCAGGGAGCCCAGGAGTGAATCAGAGCGATGGCTGGTGCAGGTGGGACCGCATGTCGGGGAAGCCATGCTGAAACCAAACATTGTTTCGAAGCCCGTAATTGCTGCCATCAACGGCTACTGTTTGACAGGGGGTTTTGAGATGGTCATGGGTGCCGATCTTCGCATCGCCTCGGAAAATGCAGTTTTTCAGATGAGAGAAGCCAGTCTTGGGATCATGCCGGTTGGCGGTTCGAACGTTTATCTGCCTCGGCAGCTGTCACCCTGCCGGGCCTTTGAAATCCTTTTGACAGCAGCCAATTTCCGCGCAAAAACTCTTCATGAATGGGGTTTTCTCAATTACGTGGTGTCGCAGGAAGACCTGATGAAGAGAGCCATAGAATTAGGGGATAGAATTGCGAGTAACGGTCCCCTTGCCGTTCAGGGCATAATTAGATGTTTCCGGGAAACACGGGATATGTCATTTACTGATGCCTGCAAGAGGGAACTGGAGATCGGTTTGCCCGTATTCGGGAGTAAGGATGCACGTGAGGGGATTCTTGCACAGAAGGAAAAGCGGAAACCGAATTTTCCGGGCCAGTACTAGAGATTTTGTTGAAGGCCCAGTCTTCGTCGTAAAATAGACCATATAGGCGTGAGTTTCTTATATTCGGGAATATACCTGCCATGAAAGAAGTGTTAGTTTTTGCATCTGGTCTCATTTTATTCCTATTCGGCATGAGGAAATTGAGCGCCGGGGTGCAGCAGCTTTTCACTTCACGCATTAGAGAATATATTAGGTATTCAGTGAGAAGACCGGTTTACGGACTGTTAACCGGAATAGTTACAACAATTCTGTTTCAAAGCAGCGGGGCGACAACACTATTGACAGTTGGTATGGTGAGCGCCGGGTTGATGACTTTTTACCATTCCCTGGGCCTCATCTTGGGTGCGGACATAGGTACTGTACTAACTGTTCAACTGGTCGTCTGGAAATTTGCCGATATTTCTCCCCTTATTATTGTCTCAGGCGGCATTCTCTGGCTTGCGGGAAAGACAAAATGGAAGGATGCAGGCGAGGCCATCTTCTATTTTGGCCTTTTATTTTTTGGATTAAGCCTGGTGGCGATGACCACTGCGCCATTGAAAGATAATCAGGCGGTCATTCGCTTCTTTCAGGAAACAAAAAATCCGTTATTGGGTCTTGGGGTTGGTATTATTTTTACGGGAATAGTACAAGCCTCTGTCATTCCCATCAGCATTCTCGCTATTCTGGCGCAACAGGACCTTATCACTATTGAAAACGCTCTTCCCGTTGTTTTCGGGGCTAATGTGGGGACGACCGTCCCCGCACTTATGGCAAGCGCGGTCGCGAATATCAGCGGCAAGAGGAGTGCTGTTTCCCACCTCTTCTTTAAATGTTTCGGCGCTGTTGCCTGCCTGGTTGCCCTTCCGTGGCTGATCGTCGCCTTGAAAAGTCTTTCTTCAAATGTGGCGCAACAGATTGTCCTCGGTCATCTCTTGTTTAATCTGTTAATTGTCGCCTTTTTCATTTATTTTCTCAAACCATTTGCCAGATTGATTAAAAAGGTAATACCCGGTGAAGAAGAGATCTTGCCGTTATGGCCTGAATTTCTCGATGACAGGTATCTTGTAAACCCCAGAGAGGCTCTAATGTGCGTAAGAAAAGAACTGCAGCGGGAGATTACGCTCGTACAAAAGATATTCACCGACAGCTTGCAGTTGGTGAAGGATTACAAAGAGTGGAAGAGGCAAAATATCATCTATGTTGAATTTGTTATCGACGTCCTGCGGCGTGAGATCGTGAATTTCTTGCGCAAGATATCCTGTCAGCAACTGTCACCTGAGTTGTCACAAAAACTCTTCACGTATACAGCTATGGCAAACGACATTGAAAGGATTGGCGATCATGCGGTCATACTGGCGAAACTGGCGAGTAACAAGTATCAGGCGGAGGTCAGCTTTACAGAAATGGGTAAAAAAGAACTGGGAGAAATTGAGCAGCGGGCTACTGAAAATCTTCGCGACGCCGTATCACTGATCGGAGAGCGCAATTCGGAAAAAATAACAAATATTTCCCTGCGCGAGGAAGATATTGATGCAAAGGTGAAGGAAGCGAGAGAAAGACATCTCGTGAGATATTATGAAGGGATCTGTCAGGCTGAGGCCGGTCCCATTTTTATCGAAATGTTAATGCATCTCGAAAGAATATCCGATCTTTGTCAAAATGTTGCGGAATATGTCGATGAGCTTAAAGATTTTTGATCATGTATGCCTTTAGGTGCCAGTAAAAATTTATTCTAATCCCCTGCTTTCGGTCTTGACAATTAGATTTTGCATTAATACACTTTAGACAAGGTGTGATGACGCAATCAAACTACAGTACCTGAATTTGAATAAGGAGAATGATTATGAAAGAACGACTGAATGCACTGCAGGTTGCCCTCAACAACGAGATGAAGGAACACGCGTTCTATCTCAAGAATGCCCAGAGGACCAAGAATCCGGTAGGTAAGGCGATGTTTGAGCAGATAGGCGCCGAGGAACTGGAGCACTATGAGAGGCTGAAACAGCTACATGCGAACTGGGAAAAGGACAAGAAGTGGCCCGAAACGGTTCCCCTCAAGGTTAAAAATACGGCTATTAAGAGCGTCCTGAAGGATGCAGCGCAGAAGGCGCCCAAGACCGCTAAAGGCGATGCCGATGACCTCAAAGCCATCCGTGTAGCTATAGAATTTGAGGGCAAAGGAACAGAGTACTATGCAAACCTCCGTGAACAAGTATCCGACCCGAAGGAAAAGGCATTTTTTAATCTTCTTGCCAATATAGAACACGAACACTACGTGTCTCTCAAAGAAACGGAGGAATTCCTAACCGATCCTGTCTCTTGGTTCAGAAAGATGGAGCGCACAGCTGTGGATGGCGCCTGATTAGCGAGTGCGATTCATCTTCCGTCGGTTTTCACGCGAATAAGAAAAGAAAGGGATCTCTATGAATATCAAATTCATGGAGATCCCTTTCTTCATGCCCGTCACTCCCCCGTTGATCTGCTCTTCTTTCTGAATATAACTCTGATCGGCGATTGATCAAATCCGAATGCCTCTCTGATCCGGTTGGTCAGGTAGCGCCTGTACGAAAAATGAATGGCACGGGGTTCACGGACAAAAAAAACAAATGTGGGCGGGGCGGAGGATACCTGAGTTACATAGCTGAACGAATTTGCCCTGTTTTGATGCCGGGCCGGAGGGTTTGATGCGAGTACTTCCCTGACAAGTCGATTAATCTCGGCGGTACTTACCCGTCTTGTATACTGGATCAAGACAGTCTCAATAACGTCAAATATCTTGGATACCCTCTGTCCGGTGAGGGCTGACACAAAGATGATCGGTGCATAATCCATGAACTTAGTTGTCTCTTTGATGTCTCTGACATAATTTCCAACCGTGGAGTTATCTTTATCTATAGCGTCCCACTTGTTCACAACGATTATGCAGGCAATTCCTTTTTCTACGGTCAACCCCGCGATCTTGGCATCCTGCTCGGTCATTCCCTCTTCAGCATCGATTACGAGCAAAGCTATATCACAGCGGTTTATGGCCTTAAGGGCCTGGACAATGCTGTATTTCTCAAGGACATTACTGATCCTGCTTTTTCGCCTGATGCCTGCCGTGTCAATGAGCAGATATTTTTTGCCGTTCAATTCGAAGGGCGTATCTATGGCATCTCTCGTGGTGCCCGGTATGGGGTTGACGATAGTTCTCTCGTATCCAAGGATTTTATTAACCAGCGATGATTTTCCGACATTCGGTTTTCCGATCACTGCTATCCTGATTGGTTTTTCCCCCGCGGGGAATTCGTGAGAAGGAGGTGCAATATGCAAAGCCACATCCTCCATAAGTTCATGAATGCCGAGCCCGTGCTGCGCGGAGATGCTGTAAATCCTATCAATTCCCAGTTCATAAAACTCATAGGTCTGGGTTTCCTGCTTAGGACCATCTATTTTGTTGACAACGAAGAAAACAGGTTTTTCAACCCCTCTGAGGATATTAGTAATTTCCCTGTCCGACGGGGTCAAGCCTTCCCTGCCATCCATGAGGAAAATAATGACGTCTGCCTCTTCCATTGCCAGATGTGCCTGCTCACGCATCTGTACCAGGATTGTTTCCGCGGAAGACGGCTCAAATCCGCCAGTGTCGATAAGGATAAAATCCTTGCCATACCATGTGGAGTCCGCATAGTTTCGGTCTCTCGTAGCGCCAGGTTCATCGATAACTATAGCCTTGTTCTTCTGAGACAGGCGATTGAATAGTGTAGATTTCCCGACGTTGGGCCTACCGATGATAGCGATTACGGGTTTCACCAGACCTTTGCCTCATAGCTTTCCGCTTTCATGTTTTTTCTGAATACCCGAATTCTCTGAGCATTCCTGCATCATGGGTCCAGTCTTTTCTCACCCTAACGAATAACTCCAGGTAAATCCGAGTGGCAAAAAATTTCTCCATGTCCTGTCTTGCACGTTTGCCGATTTCTTTAAGCATGAAGCCTTTCTTGCCTATGAGTATGCCTTTCTGAGAATTTTTCGCCACATTGATTGTTGCCTGGATGACCAGCAGATTTTTGTCTTCATCTTCTTTAAACGAATCCACAACAACGGCTGTCGCATAAGGTATTTCCTGATGGGTCAGCATGATAATTTTTTCTCTGATCATCTCTGCCGCAATAAAACGCTCGGTCCTGTCCGTCATCATATCATCAGGGAAGTACCGCGGACCTTCGGGCAGAAGCCTCCATATTTGTTCCATCAGGGCGGAAAGCCCATCACCGGTAAGGGCGGATATGGGGATAATCTCGGAGAAAGAAAAGAGGTGCTGGAACTGGTCCATAACGGGAAGGATATTCTTCTTCCGGACAAGGTCGATCTTATTGATGAGCAGTATAACAGGGAGTGCAGTGTTCTTCAGAGATTCAACAATGAGCTGATCGTCGCCGTGAACGCCTTTCACGGCCTCCACAACCAGAAGGATAATATCAGCGCTTCTGAAGGTATCCTTCGCTGCAGTCACCATAATTTCATTTAACGGTGTCGTCGCCCTATGAATGCCCGGCGTGTCGATGAATATCAATTGCCCGTTTTCCACATTCTTGATACCTGTGATCCTGTTTCTCGTAGTCTGCGGCTTATGGCTGGTTATGGCTATCTTTTCACCCATAATCTTGTTCAGAAGCGTCGACTTTCCCACATTTGGTCTGCCAATGATGCCTATAAAACCGGACTTGAACATCTGCACTCTCTCTGTAAGGTTAGGTTTTGTGCTGCCTGATGATTGTATCTGCCGTCTCAGCCAATAATCCCATTAATTACGGAACCTTTCCGTCATCGATTTACTGCCATCGACGATCATGGCAAGAGTTCCTCGTTCCTGGACAGGATCAACGGATATGTCTATCTTTGTGAGGCCGAAGATCTCTTTCAGTACGTGCATGTTTTTATTCTTTTGGCCGAGGAAGAATGAGACATCTTTGGGAGAGAGCGAAAAAATTACTTCTTGCTCACTTATCATTCGGTCAGCCAGCATTGCCGATGCCATATCGAAGAATATGGATTCCTCGACGAGTGAACGGAACGCCGGATGATAGGGGCCGGCGATTATGCTGCCCGTCATCTCCATTTCCCGTGTTGTCTGCAAACCGACACGGATCACAGCGATGTTGGCTTCTCCGAATCTTCTCAAAGCATACTTGCACATGTCAATGGCCTCGGGCATGCTGAGCGGAAGATAAGTTCCGTCTAAGAAGAGCTCTGCCAGTCCTGTATCCTGAAGAACTACCGTAGGATGAATCCTGACCATATCCGGCTTAAGGGCGATGATCTCCCCAATCGTATATCTAAATCCCGACTGACTGTCTCCCGGTAGGCCCGCCATCAGGTGTATCCCAGTTTTGAACCCTCGTTCCTTCAGCATCTCCATGGCGGCAGACACATCCGACGCTCCATGCCCTCTGTTGGAAAGGTTTAGCACTTCATCCACCATGGATTGGGCTCCGATTTCAACAGTCGTTACACCGAACCGCTTCATTAGATCCAGGCTTTCTTTATTAATGCTGTCCGGTCTCGCAGATATCCTCACTCCATGCACCAACTCTTTTTCTATGAACGGACTGGCAAAACCGAGCAGTTCGCTCTGGTAGTCTTTGGCCATGCCCGTAAAATTACCGCCGTAAAATGCAATCTCGGCGCCATTTCCCTTTCTCTTCGGGTGATTGAGATACTTGTGAACCGTTCTCCGGAAAGTATCTTCTGTAATCCTCTCAGAAAAGTTACCGGCAGTCTTATGTAAGTTGCAGTAGATGCAGCGGTTCGGACAACCTTGATAAACAATAAAAAAAGGGATAATCATCTGTGTCATATATTGCTATTCAGTCTAACTCGCCATTAGGGGGAGAGGAAGCATCCTGCAGTTTTGCAAACTCCTCCAATGCCCTCTGGGCCGCCTGCTGTTCAGCATCCTTCTTGCTCTTACCCGTGCCTGCGGTCATAATCTTGCCTGCTATGGCCAGACTTATTTCAAAAACCTTATCATGGTCGGGGCCGGTTTCTTTGATCAGAGTGTATCTCGGCATCTCTTTAAAGCGGTTCTGGCATATTTCCTGGAGCGCCGTTTTATAATCTTTGTAGATAATGCTTTTTATTCCTTCCTCAACGATAGGCTCAAAAAGGTTTTCCATGAATTTATATGTCTTCTCAAATCCGCAATCGAGATATATAGCAGCTGCAACCGCTTCGAAGGCGTTTGAAAGAATGGATGCCTTGGTTCTTCCCCCTGAACCTTCTTCCCCCCTTCCGAGGAGGAGGTAATCTCCTATCTTAAGCTTCCGGGCAAGACCGGCGAGTGATTGTTCGTTTACAACATAGGCCCTGAGCTTGGACAGCTGACCCTCGGCATAGTCGGGGAATCTCCTTATCAATAGATCGCTGAGGCAAAGCCCGATAACAGCATCTCCCAGAAATTCGAGCCTCTCATTATCTTTGCAGGAGAGCGCTGGGCTTTCATTAACAAAAGAGCGGTGTATCAATGCGTTATCAAGCAGATCGATCTTGTTGAAGCGGTAGCCGAGTGTCTGCTGAAAATTCTTGAGACTTGCAAACCTTTCATCGGTCATCGGTTGTGATCCTTCCGCACAGTTTGCCTTCCAGAGAATAATCCGGTATCACGTTTAAGACGCGATTTACCAGTGAAGAGTTGCCATTCTCTATAACGACGGGTATGTAGTTGTCAGAAAATCCTCTCATAAAGCCCGTATCTTTGTCTTTCTTGTCCTCAATAAGAACACTCAGCTTTTTCCCCACAAATCTTCGGGCGAAGGCATTTCTTTTTTCCCGCCCCAGTTTTCTCAGTATCTCGCCACGCTTCTTCTTGACTCTTTCATCAACCTTGTCGGGGAGACGCGACGCGACCGTGCCAGGACGTTCCGAATAAGGGAATACATGGAGGTAGGCAACGGGGAGTTCTGCAATTAGACGGAGTGTATTATCGAACTGTTTCTCGCCTTCACCGGGAAACCCGACCATAACGTCAAGGCCGAGCGCAATATCAGGAATAGCCTGCCCGATTACATGCAGGCGATTCTTAAAGGATGCTGCGTCGTAATTCCTTTTCATGGCGGAAAGGATCGTATCATCACCGCTCTGGAGAGGAATGTGCAGGTGTTTGCATAACGTGGTTCCTTCTGCTATAAGCCGCATCATGTCATCTGATATTTCCGTGATTTCTATGGAGCTCAGGCGCAATCTTCCCACCAATCTGTTCTTATCTATATGTTTCATTATCTTGTAGAGATTTGACGGAGGCACTAAGTCCTGACCATAGACTCCCAGATGAATGCCAGTGAGGACTATCTCTCTGTAATCTGACCGGGCCAGAGTCTCGATTTCTTTCAAAACATCCATTTGTGAGAGACTCCTGCTGTGACCTCTTGCATAAGGAACTATACAGTAGCTGCAAAAACTGTTGCAGCCATCCTGGATTTTGAGGAATGCCCGCGTGTGGCCAGCGAATTTTAAGGGGTTGAGGCTGGAAAATTCCCTCGCCGTGCAGATATCGCTAACGAGCAATTGAGGGTCTCCCTTTACCAGGCGCTCCATGAGCCGGGGGATGTGATTTTTTTCAGCATTTCCTGCGATAAGAGTAACACCGGGAATTCTGGCAAGATCATGAGGTGCGACCTGGGCATAGCAACCTGTAACAATAATACATGCGTCAGGGTTTATTCTGGTAGCCCTTCTGATAAGGTTTCTTGACTGGTATTCCGTTCGGCTCGTGACAGTGCATGTATTGATTATATAACAATCAGCCTTCGTATTGAATGGTACACACACGTATATACTCTTATCGAGCATCTCCAGGATGCCTGCTGATTCATATTGGTTAACCTTGCAACCTAGGGTTGATATGGCTACTTTAATCAATTTCAATATCTCTATTATGCCGTGCTGTCGAATCTAAGCCTCCATACACTATTTGTCAAGACTAAAGGATTACTGGATTTTCGTCGATAAATAGAGTAGACTTAGTACGTGTTCATGATGGAGGTTCAACTATGAACAGCTTTATAGATTATATTACTGCTCATCAATTTACCGCCGGGGTCTGCATCTTTGTTGCTATCATCATCATATATTTTCTTTTCAAGAAACTCGTCAAAATTGCCTTGTTGCTTATCCTGATCATCATAATGTTGACGGGATATGCATATTTCAAGGAGTCCAATAAAATGCCAAGAAGCATACACGAGGCCCTGCAGAAGGCCAAGGAGGAAACCCTCATGGCGGTGGAAAAGAGCAGGGGCGTATATGAAGATGTAATGTCGATATTCGAAAAGCGCAGAAAACCTGTGACTGATTACATTGATAAGATCACGGAAGAGGACAAAGAAGCCTACAAGAAGAAAAAGCCGGGACCATCTGATTAAATTCAATCAATCGGGCATTACATTAGAGGATAGGCAGAGTTACAGATTCAAAGAAGAAACTTGCTCAGAAAATGTTAACTTCCATGGCCCTCGGAGGACAGGCCAATACACAGAATTCACAGCCATTGCACTTTTCAGGATCGAAGACGACTTTCATAGATTCTTTTTCCAGAGAGAGGGCATCAGTCGGACAGAAGGCGACGCAAGCGCCGCAATGCACGCATTTATCCATATTCTGGCTCACATTTTTTGAAACGGGTTCGACCTTGAGACCCCTTTCTTTGAGAAAGTGGATGCCCTGATCAAAATTCTCCTTTGTGCCACTCAATTCTACGACAATAACTCCTTCCCTCCTGGGTAAGATCTGAGCCTTGAGGATGTTGAATTCGAGATCGTGTTTTTTCACGAGCTGGCATATTATAGGTTGGTCCACATTGTCCGCTGCATAACGGATAACAACTTTTTTTCTATACATACCTTTTCTTTAAGCTCCCATCTTTTGACAGATGTTAAGAGAACGCTGACTTCTTGTCAAGGAATTAGTCACCAGTGTCAGAAGCAAGTAATATGTCCGGTATTGTAGCACGTAATCTGTCCGGTTTAATATGGTCGCCGATGGAGGTGCCCGATGAGACGGACGGAGATGTTACAGGAGATCCGGAAGATGCGATTTGAA
>JBEKOL010000016.1:0-69711 GCA_049521775.1 Syntrophales bacterium | reverse complement strand
GGCTTATCGGTCATGGGATCGGCCTGGAGCTGAACGAGCCTCCCGTTCCTTCAGAGTATGACCATTCCGAGGTGGGGGATAATTACGTTGTGGCGTTGGATATTCACATGATGGACGAGGCTGCCGGTGTTGTTAAGCTGGAGGACATGATTCTCATTAAGAAGGAGAGGAATGAAGTTCTGACCGGAAGCCCGAGGGAACTTTTTGAAATATAGAGAATATGCAAGGTGTGAAGGAGGGTTTACAAAAGAGGTGCTGAGTCAATCCAGTAATCTCAGGAAAAAACGGGAGGGTGAGATCCAGAAGATGGTCAGTAGTACCCTGGATCAGGATATTCTCCATAGACCTCACGGTATATGTAGCAAATCTCCTGCATGAGGGAAGAAAATGTTTTGCAGTTACATCAAGCTGTGAGAAGGGGTCAATGTATTAAGTATATCCTTTGAGACTAACCATTTCTCGATGCGTACAGATCTATTCGTGAGGGCATCGTTATCAGGATTAAAATGATTATATCGCTCGCCGATAAATTGCTTTAATGCGTCACCATATATTTCACGATCCTGCTTGTTCTTGTCGAGATACTGGTCAATTGCATCCTCTTTGATCACTATCTGAATTTTCTTAGAGCGCTTGTTTGATCGTTTTGTATTGTTTTCAATGTTCCAATCTATTTGTATAATATGATCGTTGTCGGAGAACTGTGAAACAATCCAAGCGTTCGTCGGAAAAATCGGCTTTATAAGCCTCACCCAATAGTCCATCAAATCTTCAGCCATGGTCTTTATCCTTTTCGACTCACTGCTCCATCCCTATTATCTTCATCTCCTTAGACCATCCGGATTTGTCTGTCCTGACATCTCTGCATGATTTCTTATGCTGGAGCTTGAAAATAATCTTCCCCTGATATTCGCCATCTGGCTCTACTCTATACCCCAGTATGGTCCCACCGTAAAAGGAAGGCTCTTGTTTCTTCTTATGAAAAAAAATCTCACCCCCGACCAGTTTTTGAGCTTTATTTTCGTCCAGTGTCCACCAGCCGCTTTCCCATACATTATCCGACAGCTTGGCAAAATTGTTTAAATGTTCGATCAGGTGTATATTCACTTTGCAACCTCCTTGCCATAAATATCATCTACAATTTCAATAACCATGGATTCTTTTCCATCCCAAAAAACAAAAAGCCCTGTCTCACTGTAATGGACAGGGCTTCAATAGTTTCTTTGTTTCCCAATGCGGGAAGAGGGCTCATCAACTTTTTTAGTGATGTCTATTACATGGTCTTATGTTTAGAATACTCTCAATCCGCAAGAAGTCAAGCTAATTCATTCTGTAAGCCACACGTCCTGAAATCGTCCAAATCCTGTATGGTTAAACAATTGATAGCGGCGCATGAGACAGTTCGCCTGTCACAATAGATAATAATTGATATGCGTTTTCTGCTGGGGTTTGATATATCTATGGTCAAGAAATGACCGAAGGAAACAAACCTCAACCTGCCGCACAGGAGAGACCGGTCTATGCAACTTAAATCCTAAAGAAAGACGTCAGGTGGATGCGAGATGTTCATCATCGGCGGAAGAGCCCACTCGCTAGAACAGATTCACGAAGTCGGAAGACTCGGATATCCTTTTGCCGAGATTTCGCTTTATGTCCCGGAAGATGTCGAGCGTGAGCTTGACGAGCTCCTAAGACTGAAGAGCCTTTACGGTATCACCTATCTTGCCCATTATCCCAATGAAGATGACGCCTTTGATGCGAAGATTCTTGAGGAGCGATTCGTTCCCCGCATGAAGAGACTCTTCGACCTCTCGGGGGCGCTCGGCATCGCGAAGGGAACATTCCATTTTTGGATGGACGAAAGGTATGTTTCCCACAAAGCAGCCTCCCGAAAAATCGAGTTGGCAGCGCAGATGGTCGCTTCTGCCACTAACGCAGGCGTCATTTTATGCATTGAAAACCTGAGTGAACGTTATTATAATTTTATGCCTATCTTTCATAACGTTCCCGACTTGAAAATGACCTTGGACATAGGCCATGGCCAGCTCCTGTCTAGGGAGAACACATCTTTCGGCTTCATCGAAAACTGTTTCCCCCGGATAGAGCATGTTCATGTACATGACAACCGCGGCGGTACTTCACCAAAGGATGACATCCACCTGTCCCTCGGAGAAGGCATCGTGGACCACCGACGGATACTTACCCTCCTGAAGGAAAAGGGCTACGAGTCAACGATGACCATGGAAGTCAAGGTCTCCGCCATGGAAAAGACAAAGGATGCAATCCTCGATTGCCTTCGATAAAGTCCTATAATATGCTAAGTAATGTTGAAGCACTATCGGCTATGTTGAAAAAAACGCTGGCAATTTTTCCACAGATGAAATAGGAAAGCACGATCAAAAAAATATCCGGCGTTTAACGCCGCAGTTATAAAAGGAGTTTGTGCATGAGCAAAGACAACAATTCTTTTCGCGGCGGATCCAAATACGTTCTCGATGACGAGTTGGCAAAGGTTGTGAATGTTTCCATCGCCCTGGAAATGCCGCTCCTGCTCAAGGGGGAGCCTGGCACGGGCAAGACGATGCTTGCGCACGCCATTGCCGAAAGCCTGAAGATGCCGCTGATCGTGCTGAATGTGAAGTCTAGCATGAAGCTTGTGGACGCCCTGTATCAATACGATACCCTGACGCGCTTAAACGACAGCCGCTTTGGGGATTCCAAGCGGGACGTCAGCAACATCGAGGAATACATACGGATGGGAAAGATCGGCCAAGCCTTTGTATCGGAGCTGCGGACAGTGTTGCTGATCGATGAGATTGACAAGGCCGACAGCGATTTTCAGGACGACATGCTCGATGTTCTCGACCAGATGCAGTTCGATATCATAGAAATCGACAAGACCGTTACGGCGCGCCACCGGCCGGTGATCATCATTACATCCAACGCGAAGAAGGACCTCTCCGATCCCTTCCTGGGCCGCTGCAATTTTCATCACATTGCCTTTCCCGATGTCGAGACGATGCGGCTTATCGTGGGTGTCCATTTCCCCAATCTCAGCAGGGATCTCTCCGAGGCCTGTATCGAGGCCTTCTACCGCCTGCGTGATTTCAAGGGAATCGAAAAGAAGCCGGCCACGCGGGAACTGATCAATTGGATTCGCGCCCTGAAGACGGACCCCGATATGCATTTGAAATCGCTTTCTCGGGGAAACACACCCTATTTGGGCATCCTTTTCAAGAAGAGCGCTGATCTGGCTGCTGCCACCCAGCAATCAGCGAGGATGCGCTGAGAGGAACCAGATTTGTTTATCGAATTCTTTTATACGCTGCGTGAGCGCGGGCTTCCCGTGTCTCCCACGTCTTTTTTGCGGCTGCAGAAGGCGTTGAGCCTGGGCTTGATACAGTCCATCGATGATTTTTATACGACTGCCCGTGCAATCCTCGTAAAGAGCGAGCGCTATTTCGATATGTACGATCAGCTGTTCGCACATTTCTTCCGAGGCGCTGCCCTCAAGGCGCCGGAGGATATCGAGCTCACGGAGATCGTGAAGGCGCTTCTCGAAGAATGGCTGAAGAACCCAGAGCAAATCGCAGAGGCCCTTGGACTCGACGAAGCAAAACTGAAAATGATGACGCCCGAAGAGCTTATCCAATATTTTCTTGACCGGCTCAAGGATCAGACCGAAGCCCATCACGGGGGAAACCGCTGGATTGGCACGGGAGGCACCTCACCGGTCGGACATTCCGGCTATCATCCCGGCGGTATGCGCGTGGGCGGGCAGTCCCGAAACAAATCGGCCGTCAAAGTGGCCATGGAACGGCGATATAAGGACTATTCCCAGGAAGGCCCCCTGACAGAGGTGCAGATGGGCGAGGCCTTGAAGCGGCTGCGCCGGATGATTCCTTCAGGTCCGAAAGATTTGGTAAACGTGGATGAGACCATCTATGAGACAATGCGGAACGCCGGAGAAATTGAGATCATCTTCGACCGCCGGTTATCGGACCGTCTCAAAATCGTCCTTATGATCGACAACGGCGGCTGGTCCATGGACCCCTATGTCGAAGTCGTGCAGACCCTGTTTCATTATGCCCGAAGCCAGTTTAAGGATTTGAAAATCTACTTCTTCCATAACACCATTTACAGCCGTGTCTGGCAGGACCCACAACGGCGCTACAAACCGGAGCCTATTGAAGATTTTAACCGCAAGGATCCGGAGACGCGGCTGATCATCGTCGGCGATGCGAGTATGGCCCCCTATGAGCTGATCCACACGAACGGGGCAATATACATCGACCAGGTGGAGGTCGGGACCGGCCTGGAGCGTCTGAAATATCTTGCCAACATCTTTCGCCATTCCGCATGGCTCAATCCCCAGCCTGAGCATGACTGGCGTCATACATTCACAGTCGGCATGATCCGCCAGGTCTTTCCCATGTTCGAACTGACATTGGACGGTTTGGAAAAGGCAGTTCTGCAGCTAATGGCCCGGCACTGATGCGGACGGCACCATAATGCGGTGCGGTTTCGACCGGAGTCTTTTCGCGCAGCCGCTCAGTTCTTAGTTGAGCGTTTCCAGGCAATATCAAGTCCTCGTCTGAATCGTAACGTGAGTCATCCCGGGCTAACGAGAGTCCTAATAGCTTCCTGCCATTATCAAAGTCTCCATACAATATTCGAGACAATATCACCATCTGCAATCTCCAACTGTTTGCTCATATAACCTCGACCCGGACAGAAATTCTAAAGATCACCCAATGGTTACATCGAAGTATACAGTGAGAAGGGCAAAGGTACGACCTTCAACATCTATCTTCCCGCTTCGGAAAGAGAGGCCTTGAAAGAAGCAAGAACGGAAGATGTAATCGTCACGGGCGAGGAAACTATTCTTCTGGTTGATGATGAGGAGGCCATCATCGGCGTCGTGAAAGAGATGCTCGAAACACTGGGATATCAAGTTCTCACTGCCGTGAGCGGCCGGGAGGTTCTGGAGGTCTATGAGAGGAATAAAAGCAAAATCAATCTGGTGATCTCAGACATGATCATGCCTGAGATGGGTGGAGGAGAGACTTTCGACCGCCTTAAAGATATTAACCCAGAGATCAAGGTGATCCTCGCGAGCGTGTACAGCCTGAACGGTGAGGCGTCCGGGATCATTGCGAGGGGCTGTAAGGGTTTTATTCAAATGCCGGCGAGGACTGCCGAACTGTCATAGAGAGTCAGGAACGCGCTGGGGAAAACAGTTAAAGACCTTAATCAGTATACTCCATTTCCTGCATTCCCTCTTTGTCGTTTCGATCCCCTTCTCCGGTTTACAGGCCGAGGAAGGACTTTTGTATGAGTTCTGATGATAGAAGTTCTTTGCCTGTTCCCTCAAGGGCAACTCTGCCCGTCTGGATTACATAGGCTCGATCTGAGATATCAAGGGCTTCTTGGACGTCCTGCTCGACAAGGAGAATGGTCACACCATCCTTCCGGATTTCCTGAATCACCTCGAAAATCTTTTCGACAAGCTTCGGTGCAATGCCCCAGGACGGTTCATCAAGCATCAGGAGCTTGGGCTTACTCATCATGCCGCGACCGATGGCCACCATCTGCTGCTCGCCGCCGGAGAGGGTACTTGCCTTCTGCTGACTCCTGTCCTTCAGCATCGGGAAGATGCTGTAGACGTATTCCAGCCGATCTTCAATTATTCTTTTGTCATCCGTGAGATAGGCGCCCAGCATCAGATTCTTATACACACTAAGACTGGGAAAAAGCCGCCTGCCTTCCGGCACGTGGGACATACCCATAGCCACGACCCTGTGCGCCTCAGCCATGGTGATGTCCTGCCCATTGAAGACGATCTTCCCCGCTGAAGGGTGCATGATGCCGCTGAGACCCTTCAATATGGTCGATTTCCCGTTTCCGTTGCCTCCGATGAGAGACACTATTTCACTTTTCTCAACGCGGAAAGAAACGTCATGAATCACAGGAATATTATTGTATCCGAGCTTTATTTTCTCTACGTTTAGCATATTTTTGTCCGAAATACGCCGCAATTACCTTCTCGTTGTTAATTACCTCATCAGGGGTTCCTTCTGCTATCTTCTCCCCGTAGTCCAGAACCACGACGCGATTTGCAATCGGCATGATGCCTTCCATCACATGTTCGACAAGGACAAGTGTTATGCCCATCTCACTCAGCCGCAGAACAAGCTCAACCGATTCTTTAATTTCATGTATATTTAAACCCGCCATCATTTCGTCCAACAGCATGATTTTCGGTCCTGTTGCAAAGACCCTGGCAACCTCCAATCTTTTCTGTTCAGAAATAGTCAGAGACATCGCTTTCAAATATAATTTGTCCGTGAACCGGAATATGCCCGCCACTTCCTCCGACTTCGCTCGCGCATCCTTTCGTCTTGGATTTCTCAGGAATGCCCCAATCATGATATTTTCCAGCACATTCATGTCCTTGAAGATCCGGACTATCTGAAATGTCCGACCTATACCCATCCTGCAGATCGATTCTGGGTCTTTGCGCGTGATCTCCTGTCCTTGGAAAACGATTCTCCCGCCGTCGGCGTTGTAAAAACAGGATATACAATTGAACAGTGTGGATTTCCCCGCCCCGTTAGGCCCAATGAGACCGATGATTTCCCCTTCTTTCATGGAAAAGGAAATATTCGCATTGGCCGTAAGTCCGCCGAAGCGTTTGGTCACATTATCAACGACGAGGATATCAGAACTCATTTGTCACCTTTTGAAAACAATGCCCATAGTCCTTGAGGCCGCCAGATGGCGATCATAATGACAAGGAGGGAGTAAATGATCATATCGATTCCCTGTCCTTCACTTCCGAGATACACCCTAGTCAGCTCCATGAGCGGGATAAATACGAAGGCCCCGACAACTGGCCCGAAGAGTTTTCCGATGCCGCCGATCAGCGTGATGATGCATAGATGGATCGACATCATAAGGTCCATCGTGCTTGACGGATGGATATATAACACGTACTGGCCATAAAACGTCCCGCATATCGAGGTCAATACGGCGGAGATGGAAAAGGCGATCAATTTGTATTTCTGAATATCGATCCCGACACTCCGCGCCCCTTCAGGATCATCCTTTATTGCACGGAGATAATAACCCAGCCTGCTTCGCTCGATGACATAGGAAACGGCGATGGCAAACAGCAGCATTACGAGGATTATATAGTAGTACGGGATTTTCGAGGAGTGGAATTCAAAGTTCGTAAACGACTCCTCCAGGATGGGCATGAAGATGCCAACTGCGGCGCCGACATAGTCCCAGTTTGTAAAAACCACCACCATGATTTCGCCCACCGCGATTGTGGCGATAGCAAAGTAATGTCCCCGTAAACGGAAACATGGGTATCCGACGACGACGGCAAGACCTACGGAAAGGATGCAACCAGCCAGCATTCCCAGCCAGGGGTTGATGTTATAGTTCACCAGGAGGATAGCCGTCGTATAAGCCCCCAGACCAAAAAATGCGGCATTGCCGAACGAAACCTGACCCGCATATCCGCCTATGACGTTCCAGCCGATGCTCATTGTGGCGTACATCATGATCATGATGAGGATATGACACAGAAATGGGTCGCGCAAAAATAGCGGGACCACCGCGAGGACACACATGAACAAAATAAATACGAGGAAACCCTTTTTCATGACCACATCATTTTCTTCCCATGAACCCCTGAGGTCTGACGAATATCACTCCCAGGTATAACAGCAGGACAAACATGAACTTCAGAGAAGGCGCAATGAGATAGCCGCTCAACACCTCAACCAGTCCGACGATAATCCCCGCAATAAATGCCCCCGGCACACTGCCGAAACCGCCGAGAGCGACAACAACAAAAGCCATCAGACAAAAATTGGAGCCTACTTCTGGAAACACATAATAGAAACTCGAAAGCAAGGATCCGGCCACACCAACGGTGGCGATGCCGATTCCCCAGGCAAGGGCAAACATCCGGTCACTGTTGATCCCCATGAGTCTTGCCGCTTCCTTGTCTTCGGCAACTGCTTCCAGGGCCATACCCATCTTGGTAGATTTAAGAAACCAGAAGATAAGGCCGTTGCAGATGATTGCGCCCGCTGCTGCGATAAGTTGCGAAACTCCGATATAGACGCCGAAGATACTGACATTGCCGCTCGTCAGGGTCTGGGGGATCATGCGGTAGTCTGCCTTCCACAGATACTGGGCCACGCCTCTCAGAAGAATCAGAATGCCGAATGTCACGAAGATCTGGGAAAGCATGGGAGCGTTGATGATCGGCCTGATGAAGACGTAGTAGGTGATAATTCCCAGTAGGAACAGAAGAACCATCACCAAGGGAAGTGAAGAGAGTGGATCCATATCGAAGAGAACAAAAAACCAGTAAGCGAAATACATTGCAACCATGAGGTATTCGCCATGGGCAAAATTGACTATATCCATCATCCCAAAAATCATGGTGAGACCAACGGCAATCAGCGCATAAAGGAAACCGATCAGGATGCCGCTCACCAGGGTTTGCGCAAATACGCCTTCCATGGATGTATCCTACTTTCTGTTGTCTTCTTTGCCTGCACCTAACGCATTCAAGCCAGGTGGTCAGATGTTACTTCCTTCTGTCCCACTTCGGGAAAGGCCAGATCACATCTTTCGTGGCCACATTGAAGGGCCATACTGTGTAGCGCTCACCTTTCTGTATCTGAACAATGATACCTTTGCCAAGTACGTTCTGGTGAGTCTTCGCGTCGAATTTGACACCGTCCCACGGCATGATCAACTGGTCGGCCTTGATGTTCGTTTCCAAGAGCGCCTTCTGGATTTTCGCCGGTTCCGTGGATTTGGCACGGTTGATAGCATCTGCCAGAACGATCATGCCTGTAAATGAACGAGCGTAGTCGCCCGACATGGGTTTCCCGGCCATTTTTTCAAACATGTCGGCAATCGTCTTGATCATCGGTTTTTTCGCGGAAAGGTCCTTTGCCCAAACTTCTCGGCTCAGGATGTAGTCTGCATCTTTGCCAAGGGACTTGATCAAATCAGGATCGTTAAAGCCCGCATTGTTTGCAATCAGTGCAGTAGGCGCGAAATTGAGTTCCTTGTACGTCTTCATGGACAGGATGGCGTCTGCCGTATAAGACGTCTGCATGATGATGGACGGATTATAACTGCGGAGTTTCTGAATCTCCGACGTCAACTGGGTGCTCTTAGCGGGATAAGGCACGGCGCCGCTGATTTCGTACCCATACTTTTTTGCATACATTTCCTGATATTTGCGGGAGTCCGTGCCGAACAGCGTGTTTTCATAAAGCAGTGCAATGGGCCCTACAGTGATCTTCTTTTTCTTTTTCAGATCATTGAGAAAGATGAAGAAGTTTTCGCTGAACATATCGTCATGCGGCGTCGTCCTAAAGAACCACTTGAAACCCCTGTCCGTAAGCCCAGGTGATGAGGAACTGTCGTTCAGAAAGGGAACACCATAGCGTTCTGCGGCCTGAGCGGCCGTGGCAGTGACAGCACTGTTATAGCAGCCGATGATGGCAACGACCTTCTCCTGTGTGATGAGACGCTCCGCCTCTGCCATGCCGACTTCCGGCTTGCCTTGATGGTCGCCGGGGACAATCTTGATCTTGGCGCCTTTCAGATTCGGCAGTCCCGCAGTTTTTGCTAACGGCATGTTCAGATTGTACTTGTTATTAATGATGTCGGCTGCTAACTCGGCGCCTTTTAACAGACCCTGCCCCGTGGTTGCCAAAGGCCCTGTCAGGGGAAAGATGACACCGATCCGGATCTCATTCTGCGCACATGCCAGAGAGGTAAAAGATAAAACCATGACCGCCGTAAAAAAAACTCTCAGAAATTTCCACATGGCTGCCTCCTATATCAGTTCTTGATTGATGTTGCGATTTCTGTCTTCATATCGAAAAGAAGTTCCGCCTCCTCCATTCCTATCATCTCGAACATCACGGAATCGCCAGGCTTCAGGTGGGCAAGAAGGTCATGATCCACTTTTGCTATCAGGGCCGGCCTCGCATATCCCCCAAGAGTGCGTTCATGAAGCTGGATGATGGGCAAGCCATCTCCCGGAACCTGGATACTGCCGGGCAGCAGACCATCTGATATGATGCTCTCTTCTGCATCCGTTCTGAATGCCAGGGGTTTGCCATTCAGCCGGATACCTGTCCTGTTCAACTTCGTGGAAACTGTGAAGGCCGTCTTTCCCTTGCTGCCCAGAAATTCTTCCCAGGATTCGTCAGTGAAATAATTGCTTTCAGGACCTTCCACTACTCTCAGCGTGTGCGGCTGCATCATGCGCGGTATGAACTCTTCCGGAATGCGCTGAACATCCACCATCCTGATATCCTCGAAGTCAATTCTGTCACCTTTCTGAAGAGCCCTTCCCCGGTAGCCGCCGAACCGGCACTCCAGATTGGTCGCATAGCTTCCAATGATTTTCTCCAGAACGGGAGTGCCGGAAAATCCCACGTAATATCTGAAACCCTCTCTTGTCTCATCGACCGTTAATGTCTCCCCAGCCTTCGCCTCGAAAGACATCCAAGAGTGCAACGGCCTACCCTCCAGGCTGGCTCTCACCTTTGCTCCCGTAATTGCGCAACAGACGTCCCGACCGAATCTCAAAGAAAATTTTTCGCCGAATACCTCGATGGCCGGGGCATTGCCCTCGTTGCCCAGGAGATGATTAAGGGAGCTTAACGCATAAAGGTCCAGAGCAGAAGAAGTCGGTATGCCCACTTCCCTGTATCCACGCCTGCCGCCGTCAACGACAAGTGACATGATTCCGGGATGGATCATCTCGATCATGCGCGTATGAATCTCACTTTGTCACCAATCTGGAAGATGCTGTAAGGCTCCTTATTGTAATCGAAGAGTTTCTTGTTCGTCCTTCCTATTATTCTCCACCCCGCCGGCGACTCGAAGGAATATATTCCTGTCTGAAGCTGAGCGAGGCCGACGGAGCCCTCGGGAACTCTTAAGCGAGGCGTCTCAAGCCTCGGAACATACAGCCTCTGATCTAGGATCCCCAAATACGGAAACCCGGGCAGGAACCCCACCACAAAAACTTTGTATGTGACGGAGGTGTGGATCTCTATTATCTCGTCTTCAGACAATCCCGTGTGGGACGCCACAAAATCAATGTCGAAGCCGCTTTCACCGCCGTACTCTACGGGAACATGGTGGGTTTTCGGTTCCGGAATATTGATATGGGTCATCAAGAATTCCTTATCCCGCAAAGAGGCCGTCAGCGCTTCGTATGAAGTTTTCTTCCTGTCAAAGAGAATGAGGCAGGATCTGAAGGAGGGTATTATGTCGGTAATTTCTTCCAATTGGAGGGACTTCAGAAAAAAATAATATCGCCTTACCCTTTCATGGATCTCCAAATCAATTTTTTCTCCGAATAGGATTCGTATCCCTTCTTCGCCATGCCTTGAAATGTTCATACGCTATAAGAGATCTGCCAGTGGCTTAACGTGAATGTTTTCCTGTTTAAAATATGTCTTCAGCCTTCTCGCAGCGTCAATGCTTTCCAGGTTGTCGCCGTGCATACACAAGGTATCTATTTCCATATTCAACCAATGTCCACTGACGCTCTCAATTCCCCTTTCTTTGAGCATGCGTACCGCCCTATTTGCGATTACGTCAGGATCTTTCAACACCGCCTCTTTGTGTTTTCGCGACAGAAGTTCTCCATCATCGCCATAGTTCCTGTCCGGAAAAGCCTCCAGCGCGATTCTCACGCCCTTCTTTTTCAGGGCCTTCTTCAGCACCGCCGCCTCAGGCGTGGTAAGTGTCAGAAATATCACATCTCCGAAGGCGCTCTTAACCGTTTCAATGATCTCCAGAAAAAGGCTTTCCTCTTTGATTAGGTGATTATATAGGGCGCCATGCATCTTTACGTGCTGCAACGGCATTTGATGAACGGCGAGAAATCCCTGCAGGCCTCCCACCTGGTATACGATGGCGTTTATTACTTCCTTCCGGTCCATGTCCATGAACCGTCGTCCGAAACCTAGCAAGTCAGGATAGCCGGGATGTGCGCCTGCTCTGACCCCGTGGTCTTTGCAGAGCCCCACCGTTCTTTCAATGACATTAGGATCCGATGCATGAAAGCCGCAGGCGATATTGGAAGAGGTGATGTAACGGATGATCTCTTCGTCTCTGCCGATTTTGTAAGCTCCGAAAGATTCCCCCATGTCGCAGTTAATATCTACAGAAATATCCATGGCCTTCTCGCAAGAAACTTCCCTTAACGGAAATGGGGTCGATGAATTTGTGGGTTCGATGTTAAGCGCTTATTTAAAACTTCTCCCTTCAACTGTCAATGAGAATATCGTCGCAAAATTTCTTAGCGTATTGAGCAGCCAATGCGCGGTAATTTTATATCAATACCCGTCATTCCGACTTCAACGCCTCTGTAAATCCCGCGCGGGCATCATGTATTGACTTTTTTCTTTTTCGCCGCATTCCGCTTCATAACATCGCCCAATGAACCCAGCGATGTTGGAACCTCCCCAATGTATTCATGATAGCCATCTTCAGGTGTTTCTGCTATCTTACGTGGTGCGTCAGCATGCGCTTCCGCCTCCGGTATGGAAAGGGATATCCGCTTTTGATCCCGTTCTATCGCATCAATCCTCACTTCGATTGCTTCGCCCAATTTTACTGCATCACCGGGATGAACGATCCGCTTTCCCTTTCCCAGTTTGGAGATGTGGAGGAGGCCGTCAACACCAGGGCCCAGGTTGACGAAGGCGCCGAATTTCATCAGACGCACTACGGTTCCCGTATGAAAAGTCCCTACCGGGTATTTTGCCTCTGCCTCATTCCATGGATCGGACAATGTCTGTTTCAGAGATAAACTGATACGGTTGTTTTGCGGATCCATCTTGGCAATGACTACATCGAATGTTTGACCGACGGACAAGCGCGCGTAAATATCCTCCACCCGGTCCCAGCCGATCTCCGAAATCGGAAGGAGACCCTGTAAACCGCCGATATCCAGAAAAGCGCCAAAATCCCGGATGGCAACGACGGTCCCTTTTACGAGCATTCCCTCGTGCAATTCGGCCTTCCGTGCATCTTCATCCTTTTTCCTCTGCTCCTCCAGAATGGCCCTAGCAGACAAAATAATATTGCGCCCCCGCTCTCCATATTCAGTAATTCTGAAAGGCAGGCGGCGGCCGACATAGTCTTTCGCATTGTCAGTACGCCTGATGTCTATTTGGGAATATGGGCAGAAGCCCCGCATATCGCCAGCCAGTCTGATCTCGAAGCCACCTTTGATCTCTTTTTCCACGACGCCCTCAATGGGAATCCCGCTTCGCCAGACTTCTTCTATATGGGTTCGAGCGGAATCACCCGCTCCTATCCTCGTCGTAAAAAGTTTCTCGTTATGCTTAGATGAAAGGAAATAGGCTTCAATGGAATCGCCTTCCTTTACAGAAAGATTGCCATTTTCATCGGCCAATTCTTTCCTGTCCAGATAGCCTTCGCTCTTCCCTCCCAGATCAAGGAAAATCCAGTCCTGGGTGATCTTGACGATGGTAGCTTCAATCTTCTGCCCCGGCTTCAAGAAATCTTTCCGCACCTGGGTTTTCTCGAACAGTTCCGCGAAACTCTTTTCTTCATTTGAATCATTCTTTTTTTCTTCCACCATGTGACGCTATTCCTATTCTTAATTTATGTGATTATGATAACTGCATTTGTAAGACAGTGTACTTGATTATGCCGCTATTCACAATATAATTTCAGCGGCGCGTTGTTATGCATACCTGAACAAAATACAGACGACGCATTCCTTTGCAATTGGAAAAGCTAAGAAACCTTCACGTGCTTTTAATAATGTTGACATGCAGGAACTTATTCTCCTATACTTTCACACAGGACGCGACAAAAACTGGATTCCCGATCGGAGCCCGCCTGCGAGCGCACTTATCGGGGCGGGTATGACAGAAGAAATGCAGGAGGAGCGGTGAACTGGCCGGACATAATGAAGCAATTTGCCGAGCTCGACTTATGGCCCTGTTCGGCTCTCGATAAGAAAAAAGATGTCGTGACCGTGTCGCCATGCGGCTATGATGATCTCGAACCGCTCGCGCGGATGTACGACACCTATGAACCAAAGGCCGCCATCCAGGGTCTGCCACCCGTCGACCAGAACACGCGCATCGAGTGGATTCGCAGTTGCCTCCGCACTGCGATGAATCTCAAGGCCGAACTAGGTGGCGTCGTCGTCGCCCACGGCATGCTCTTCCCCATGCCAAACCCGGATATAGTCGAGTTTACCCTCTTCGTCCACAACCAGGTCCAGAACCGAGGCATCGGCAGCATCGTCGCCTACCCGCTTTTTGCAGCGGTCAAACGTCTGGGATACAGAAAAGTCTGGGTTTTCGAAAGCCGTAACAACGCGCGTGCCCTTCGCATATATTATAAGGTCGGCTTCCGCGAGGCCAGTCGCGAGGGCAATGAACTGGAATTGGAACTCGACCTCACGGGTGTCCTTGAAACGCCGGAGCTGTCCGACATAATCACGCCCGTGGCGCCGTCAACGGGATTCATCAAATCTCCCGACTACCTCGAAGGCCAACGTGTGCTGCCCAACACGCGCTCCGTCATCATTTACTCGCCCCGGTTCGAGGAATTCACCATCGAGAAAGGCCATCCTTTCGTCACCGCCCGCTCCCGTCTCTTCCTTGACATGTGCAAGAGCCACGGCCTCCTCCACCTGCCCGGCACGCAGATCATGGAGCCCGCGCCCATTGATGAAAACTCGGTCCTCGCCTTCCACGACTCCCATTACTATCATTACCTCGTCATGGCCTCCATGGGCGTATTTAACACTCGCCTCCTCTCATACGGCATCGGCACGGGCGACAACCCCGTCTCACGAGGTGTGCTCGAATACTCCATGCTCGCCGTTGGCGCTTCCGTCATGGGCGCCGATCTGCTGATTTCACAGCCGAACATCGACCTCGTCTTTAGTCCCACAGGCGGCTTCCACCATGGCGGCCCCAATTATGCTTCCGGATTCTGTTACCTCAACGACGTTGTCATAACCATCAAGTATTTCCTCCAGCAGGGTCTCCGTGTCCTTTACTTTGATATCGATGCGCACCACGGCGACGGCGTCCAGTTCGCCTTCTATGACGAGAGCCGTGTCCTCACGATATCCCTCCACGAATCCGCGCGCACCCTCTTTCCCTGGAACTCCGGATTTGAGAATGAACTTGGCGAAGGCACCGGCTACGGCTACAATGTGAACGTCCCGCTTGCACCCGGCACAGAGGACGAAATCTACGGCGAAGTATTCCGCCGCATCGTCTCGCCCCTGGCTCGCACATACAAACCCGATGTCTGCATTCTCTCGGCAGGCGTTGACGCCATGTATACCGATCCCATGTCGCATCTCTCTCTGACGAACAATATCTATGCCGAAGTCATTTACGGGATTCATCGGCTCGTGCCGAAGACGCTCATGCTGGGCGCGGGTGGCTACAACCCCCGGAGCATCGCCCGCAACTGGACACTCGCCTGGGCTGTGCTTCACAACGCCGAACCCGATGGAGACTACTTCGGCCAGATGGGCGCCCGCGGCGCCACGGCCATCGAAGGCGCCTCTCTTCGGGATCCATACCCTTTCATCTCTCCCACCAAGATTGCCGAGGCCCGCGCCGAAGCCAGCCGCGTCATAGCCTATCTCGAGACAAACGTCTTCCCAATCCATGGCCTTACGGCGCAGCCGGCATGATGCTTGGCCAACAGAGTATTCCCGCAATTGCATAAACAACAGCAAAGCAACGAAGCAAGCTTTACGGTCTTCTTTTATTCTTTTATATGCGCGTGTAGTGAAGAGGGCGGAGACTGTATTTATGGCTTATAATACATGAGCGGGCGGGCGTAGGGAGCGACAAGTTCACTGAGATGGCCCATCTCCTGGTCTTTCATCGGAGTAAATGACCAGGCGCACCTCACATTTTCTTCAAGCTGTGCGATATTATCGCACCCGATGATCGCCGTTGTCACGGGATGAGACAGAGCAAACCGGTAGAAGGGCCCTATCGCACCGATTCCGGGAATTCTTGACGCCATTCCTCTGATATAGACCTTCATTGCAATAATCCCCATGTTCTTTTGCTGGGCAAACGGCATGAGGTCGTCGATAAAATTTAGATATTGCGGTTCTGCGGGATTGACGGGCATAAGTACTGTATCGAAGTCGGCGAGCTCAATACAGCGCCTTAGGATCGATGGATTTTCATGGCCGGTGACACCGATGAAACGCACAAGACCCTTTTCCTTCGCCTCTGCAAACGCCTCCAGTGCGCCACGCGGCGAGGTGACTTCTTCAATGTCTTCTTGGGTTCTCATGTCATGCATCTGCCAGAGGTCAAGATGGTCGGTGTTCATGGTCTTTAGGGTATCGCGGAGATGTGCATAAGCCCCTTTCCAGTCGCGAGCGTGGGACTTGCCCGCAAGGAAGATGTTTTTCCTCCGCTCTTTCAACGCCTTTCCATGGTATGATTCACATCCTGCATAGGCCTTGGCCGAATCAAAGTAATTAATCCCGAGATCAATGGCCCGGTTGATCAGCTCATAAGCCTCTCGTTCGTGGCCGTATGTCCGAAGGACACCCTCGCCACCAAGGCCCAGGATGGTCACATCCACGTTGGTTTTGCCGAGTTTTCGTTTCGGGATCATATGGGCACCGAGTCGTGTTGATGAAAAAGCTGCTCCCTTGACGAGAAATTGTAGGAAAAAGTCGGTTGTGCGTCAAGAGGAAAGGGCAACACTGCGGTCGGCTTTACTTGACATACTATCGGCTTCTCTTTATACTCGCACCACCCATTCCTTGCCGGGAACACCGGGAATATCTGAACACCTTGGAGAAAAGCGATGAAAAGTCTGGGCACGCGTTTCCTTCTGCCTTTTGGATTGCTCGCAGTCCTGTTTTCCGTGTTTATTCTCTATCAGACATACGACGCAAGCCGGAGACACGCCAATGAACTCGTTAACCAGCAGGCTGACCTGGCTCTGGAATTTGATCTGGCGATTCGCAACTATGTGGCACAGAAGATCCGCCCCAACATGGAGCGATTGGTTGGAAGGAATGGATTCGACCCCGAGACAATGTCCACCTCCTATATTTCGAGGCACATATTTGAGGAGGTCAGAAAGAAATTCCCCGATTACATCATCCGCTTCTCGTCCGAAAACCCACGTAACCCTTCCAATTTGGCCGACACGGAAGAACTGAAGATGATCAATTACTTCCGCGCGAATCCACAATTCAAGAGACGAACCGACAAGGTCGAGATTAACGGCCGACTTTACCTGGTTCATTTCACACCCAGATTCTTGAAGGACGAATGCATGCGCTGCCATGGCAACCCTAAAGACGCTCCGGCGGACCTTGTGAAGCGGTATGGATCGAAAGCAAGTTTCTACCGGAAGGTGGGAGACGTGGCAGGACTTGATATGGTCGCAGTTCCCATCGAGAAGGTGAATGCGGCCCTCGCCTCCGAGATGCGTCACCAGACACTCATTTTGGTTGCAGGCCTTGCCCTCCTCTTTGGATTGATCATAGTCGTTTTCAAATTCTTGGTTACGAGGCGTCTGGCGGCAATCTCCGGACATTTTCAGGACATTGCTTCGCACACCGAGAGTCCATGGATGACACCGGTGAAGGTCACGGGCAACGACGAAATAAGCATGCTTGGTTCTGCCTTCAACAAGCTGCTCGAACAACTGCGCGCCTCACATGCGTCCCTCGAAAAGCGCGTTGATCAGCGTACCGCGGAGTTGGGACAGGCAAACGAGGAATTACGCCAGGAGGTGGCAATACGCACGCGGGCAGAAGATGAGTTAAGAAAATATTCTGAAGAAATCAGCGATCTCTATAACAACGCCCCCTGTGGCTATCATTCTCTGGGACCGGACGGCACCTTCCTGCAGATGAATGACACGGAGCTCCGGTGGCTGGGCTATACCCGGGAAGAAGTTATCGGAAAGATGAAATGGAGTGAACTGTTGCCCCCTGAGTCTCTGGACGTTTTCCGTGAGACCTTTCCTGTTCTCAAGGAGCGAGGATGGATGGATAATCTTGAGTTCGAACTCATCCGCAAGGATGGCACCAGATTACCCGTGCTATTGTATGCAACGGCCATTAAAGATGATAAAGGTCGTTATATCATGAGCCGCTCCACATTGTTCAACATTACTGAGCGCAGGCAAGCCGAACAGGAGCGAAGGGTGCTGGAGGAGCGCTTGCAGCGAGCGGAGAAAATGGAAGCATTAGGCACATTGGCGGGCGGAGTCGCACACGATCTCAACAATGTGCTGGGCGTCGTAGTTGGTTATTCAGAGCTGCTGCTGGAGAGGATCGACGAATCAAGCGCTATAAGACCCCATGTCGTTAATATCATGACTAGTGGCGAGAAGGCTGCTGCCATAGTTCAAGATTTGCTGACTCTGGCACGAAGGGGAGTCCACACCGGCAAGGTTATCAATCTAAACAACATAGTGATTAATTTTCAAAAATCTCCCGAGTTTATGAAGATATCTTCATTTCATCCAAATGTTCAGGTGAAGACCAGCGTGGAGGCGGACTTGTTGAATATAATGGGCTCCCCTATTCATCTCGAGAAGACTGTAATGAACCTCGTTTCCAATGCTGCCGAGGCCATGCCGAAGGGAGGTACGGTGACTATTGCGACGAACAATCAGTACCTGGAAAAACCCATCCAAGGCTATGATGCTGTCAGAGAGGGTGACTACGTTGTTCTTTCCGTGTCCGACACAGGAGAAGGCATACCGGCTGTCGATTTGAAGCGTATTTTCGAGCCATTCTACACGAAAAAGGTTATGGGAAGAAGTGGAACCGGATTAGGATTGGCTGTGGTTTGGGGAACGGTGAAAGACCATGACGGCTATATTGACGTCTGCAGCGAGGAAGGAAAGGGAAGCACCTTCACGCTCTACTTCCCGGTTACCAGAGAGGACATGGTCAATGATCAAAAGGCGGTATTGACTGAATCATACGCCGGCAGGGGAGAGTCGATTTTGGTTGTGGACGATGTGAAGGAGCAAAGGGAATTGGCCACGAACATGCTAACGAGGCTCGGCTATGATGTCAACGCTGTTGCAAGTGGGGAAGAGGCTATCGAATACCTCAGGACGCACCGCGTTGATCTTATGGTCCTGGACATGATAATGGACCCCGGTATTGATGGTCTGGAGACATATCAACGGGTTGCCAAAATCAACCTGAAGCAGAAGGCCCTCATTGTGAGCGGATTTGCCGAAACGGATCGGGTCAAGAAGGCCCAGGAGTTGGGAGCTGGCGCCTATGTTAAGAAACCCTATGTGCTGGAAAGGATCGGTTTGGCCGTGAGAAATGAACTTGATAGATTATGAACCTAATCTATCCCCCGTTTATTCTTCATAATCCCGAACCATAAAATAAGCCCCTTTGCGAAGCTGAGCAGAGGGGCTTTGGCGAGGATCACAGATCGTGAAAATATCTTTTATGTTTTCCGCATGGGAAGGATGATCTCAGACATCCTTTCGCTTCAACCAGGCATCCTGATATAACCTGCCGATACAGGCAAATATGGCCAGGAAAAATAACCCGAACATAAAGTTGGGAGACGTGCCCAAAAACTCGTCCAGTTTGTGACCCGCATAGAGGAAGAGGAATGAGGCAATCACGATGACAAACCCCCAGGAACTCAGCATGAAAATCGCGCTGTACATCTTGCGGTCTTGGTGTGCCTTGTGCGTCATTAACATGGCCTTAACCTCCTTTCCCTCCAGGGTTGATCAACATACTGTTATGAATGTGATGTTCGCTGGTCTCCTCAGCCTACCAGGTTCTTAATCGCATTGAAAACCGGTGCGGTAAACAGGGCAACAAGAAGCGTATACATCGTGAACACGCCCATCAGCTCACCCGCATAGAACCTCGGATATTTTTGCTTCAGGGAGATGACCATCATCCCGCCAATAATCAGACATCCAAGCTGAAAATACGGGAACTCGCTCACACTGGCTGTTGCATACTCGGCAAAGCCGAATGTTGCGGTCATCAATACCACAAATACCGCCAGGCCTAATGTCTTAACTATCTTTTTCATGATCCGTTTCCTCCTCTGTTTCTAATCTATCTGCTATTATATAAATGAAATATCCGTGCCAGTTTCATGAGATTCTGTGTAATTCTCTGTAACGTGCTTATTATACAAGTGTATCTCGAACTGCCGAGATCTTGAGATGGGGCATTGGGACCCTGAAAAGAGGGAAGTATTTAAAGAAACATTCAACGACATTGAATGAAATGAGAAATTGGAAGATAGCAATAATGCGTGCCCTGTGCAGCATCAGGAATGGCGCTATCTAAATTCATCATGAGATCTTCGTACCTATGAAATTGCAAGGATCGAATATCAATTATTTAATTTGAGAAGAATCCTTGTATAGAAAAATCAAGTTGTACTGTACTCCTTCGTCACTTTGCACCTGCCCCTGAATTTGCAGATATGTTGCAGATCATGTGACTGTCAGGAGAGTCCTTCGTTGATTTAATCTGATGACTCAAGGGAGGAAGTAAGATGAATCAAGAGCTGCCTCGCATCCTGAGTCCCAATGTCGGTTGTCCTATCATCATCTCCCCGGAGGACCTGAAATCCAAAAGGTTCGATGTCGTCATGGCCGAAGAATGTGATCATCGCAAAAGATAACTCTCCATCCAGGCAATACCGTCCTTCGATCGCGAGGTCGAGAAATTCGTTTTGGAGCTATCAGATCGGCAACCATTGATTGAAGGACTGAACGCTGCGCCATAATTTTATAGAGCCTTTTTCATTGACATTTTTTTGTCTTCTGCATTATTGTCTCCCACGGCTACAGCACACACCTATTCGAAAGAGAGAATTCGTGGCATGTACGAAAAGAAACCCTGGCTGAAATTTTACGGCCACATTCCGGAATCCATAAGTTACCCGCGAGTAACAATGTATGAAGCGGTCATGAAGACCGTGGAACGTTGTCCGGAGGCCACCGCTTATGATTTTTTCGGGTATTCCTCAACTTACAAGCAGTTCGGCCACCACATCGACCGGTGTGCTGATGCACTGGCCTCATTCGGCATGAAGAAGGGAGATAGGATTACCATCGCCATGCCTACGACACCGCAAGGGATCATCTGCTTTTATGCAGCGAACAAACTCGGCTCCGTAGCGGCCATGATTCATCCTCTCTCCACGGCAAAGGAGATCGAGTTCTATCTAAATTCGAGCAAGAGCCGCTTTGCCCTCACCCTAGACGCATTCTACGGCAAATTCAGGGAGGTCAAAGACAGAACACCACTCGAAATTTTGCTTTTGACCCGTATACCCGATTATCTCAAGGGAATAAAAAAGATCGGCTTCAAGCTTACGAAGGGAAGGAAGATACCGCCGGTACCCAAAGACCCCATGGTGAAGTGGTGGGTGGACCTTATGAAAGGCCCCTACCCAAAGGCTGCAAAGGCCCGGATGGATACGGATGAGATGGCAGTAATCCTCTTCAGCGGCGGAACAACGGGCATCCCCAAAGGAATCATGCTTTCCAACATGAACTTTATCAGCGAAGGTATGCAGGTCTCTGTTACCGGAGGCCTCTCAGAAAAGGATACCATCCTCGCAATCCTCCCTATCTTTCATGGCTTCGGCCTCGGCGTTTGTGTGAACGCCTGCTTCATGGGCGGCGCCAGGAGCCTCCTCGTTCCCCAGTTTACGCCGGACACTGTTGCCAAACTGATCAAGAAGAGGCGTCCCACTTTCGTGATCGGAGTGCCCACACTTTTTGATGCCCTGAGCAGGAATCCCGGTTTCCAGAAGACCGATCTCGGCTGTCTCAGAGCCACCTTCAGCGGCGCCGACTCTCTTCCGCGAACTGTCAAGGAGCGCTTTGAGAAGATCGTTAAACAACAGGGGGGAACATGCCAGTTGCTCGAAGGATACGGCCTTACGGAAGCGGTGACGGCCATCATGGTTACTCCCTTTGACCACTACCGGGAAGGAAGCATCGGAGTCCCTTTCCCGGATATGCTCGCCAAGATCGTGAGAGCCGAAACACTGGAAGAAGCCGATGCAGGGGAAGAAGGCGAGATATGCATCCATGGCCCTGCGGTCATGCTCGGGTATCTTGATAACCCGGAAGAAACGGCGCAGACACTGAAGAGGCACCCCGATGGAAAGTTATGGCTTCACACCGGCGATATAGGCACCATGGATGAGGACGGATTCTTTTATTTCAAGGTCAGACAGAAACGGATGATCAAATCTTCCGGCATGAACGTCTACCCCGCCCAGGTGGAAGACATCCTGTGCCTGCATCCCGAGGTAGAAGGGGCATGCATCATCGGTGTTCCCGACGAAGCCCAGGTGCAGCGCGTAAAGGGCTTCGTGGTTCTGAAGGACCCGGGAAAGGCGGGCATGGAGATGGAGAACGCGCTCATTGATCATTGCCGGGAGCATCTCATCAAGTGGAGCTGCCCGCGTGAGATTGAATTCCGCAAGACCCTGCCTAGGACCATTGTCGGCAAAATCGCCTATAAGGTTCTAGAAGAGGAAGAGATCGCAACTCTAAAGCGTTCAGGAAAATATGCGGGAGAGTGAAACAAGGGGATCCGTGAATGAAGCAATGTGATGAATTTTACGAGATTTTGAAAGATCCGGGATCATACGGCAGGAAAATGAAGGAACAAGGACGGAAGATCGTTGGATACTTCTGTTCCTATACACCGGAAGAAATCATATACGCCGCGGGAGCGCATCCTTTCAGGATTTTCGCTACAGGGGGAAATATTCACTTTGCCGACGCCCATTTCCAATCCTACTGCTGCTCTCTGGTGCGGGGAGCCCTCGAAGGGGCCCTTGCGGGCAATCTTGATTTCCTCGATGGGGCCGTTTTCCCACACACCTGCGATTCTATCCAGCGGCTCTCCGATATCTGGCGTATGAATGTGAAAGGACCTTTTCACGTTGACGTGGTGCTGCCTGTGAAGCTGGATACAGAAAGCGCCAGGGCATACATGATCGACATCCTGAAAAAATTCGGGAATGACCTTGCCTCGCACCTGCGCGTGCAGATCACCGACGACAAGTTGAAGAACGCCATTAAGACCTTCAACACCATCAGGGGTTCTCTCAAGAGGCTGTACGAACTGAAAGCCGAAAACCCCGGAATCATCAGCGGCAGCGATCTCTATGCCATTGTTAAGGCTTCCATGATGATGGACCGGGACCATCTTACGGAGGCCCTTCCTGCAGTTATCGAGGAACTGGAAAAGAAGAAGGGGAATGCAGAATTATATGCAGGCAAACGTATAGTCCTGGCCGGAGGCGTCTGCAACCACCCCGATATCTACCGGATCATTGAAGAAGCCGGCGCGGCCGTCGTCTGGGATGATTTCTGCACCGGCTCAAGATATTTTGAGGAATCGGTAAAAGATAACGCAGATCCCATCGCCGCTATAGCCGGACGTTATATGAACAGGCCCGTATGCCCCGCAAAGCATGCCGGGATATTCACCAGGGGTGAAAATCTCTTAAGAATTGCGAAAGAAAAAGGCGCCGGCGGTGTCGTCTTCTTTTTCCTCAAGTTCTGCGACCCCCATGCCTTTGATTATCCCTACATGAAGGAATTCCTCGATAGAGAAGGAATCCCGAGCATGATGTTTGAAGTGGAGGACCAGCTCCCCTCGGAAGGCCAGTTGCGCACGCGGTTTGAAACATTCGTCGATATGTTATGAAATATTTTCTTCAATGAACAAACGGAAGTGAGACGTTTATGAATAAGATGCCGGAGATCTTGCTCTTCTTTCTTGCGAAGATCAAGAAAATTGCCCTCCATTTCAAGAAGAAAAAAAAGATGAAAGAGATCATGATGGTCTATTATATGGAGGCAAAGAGCGCCCGTATCAGTGGCAGGAAGGTTGCCTGGATTACAAGCGGCGGCCCAGTCGAACCCCTCATAGCGATGGATGTAATTCCGGTTTATCCGGAAAACCACGGGGCAATGATCGGGGCGAGTAAGATGGGGACGGACCTTTGTGAAAAGTCGGAATCCATGGGATATTCGAGCGACCTCTGCTCCTACGCCCGTTCTGATATCGCCTGCGCAACGGTAAACGGCGGCCCTATCGGCGGTCTTCCCCGTCCCGACATGCTCATATGCTGCAACAATATCTGCGGGACAGTTCTGAAATGGTATGAAGTTCAGGCCCGCTACTTCAACGTCCCCCTTTTCATCTTCGATACACCATTCTGTCATGTAGGCTATGCCGAAGAGGCCCGAAGATATGTCCGCAGGCAGCTCGATGAATATGTCCTTTTCCTGGAAAAGACATGCGGAAGGAAAATGGATAGCGACCATCTAAAGGCTGTGGGAAAGCTTTCCCTTGAAGGACAGCGGCTCTGGCAGGCAGTACTGGCAACGACCGCAAACAGTCCCGCGCCCATGACGGCCTTTGATGCCTTTTACCACCTGGCGTTGATAGTAACACTGAGAGGAACACCACTCGTAATCGACTATTACACCCAGCTCTTAGAGAAGATGAAAGACCGCGTGGCCAGAGGGATCGGGGCTATTCCCAATGAGAAGTACAGGCTCCTCTGGGACAACATCCCCATCTGGCCCCGGACGCGCTGGCTCTCGGAAAAGCTGGCTTCACACAACGCCTGCCTCGTGGCGGATACATATACTTCCGCCTGGTGCGGCACGACGAAATACATAGACGAGAATAACTTCTTTGACTCCATGGCCGAGGCCTATACGCGCATCTATCTCAATATCGGCGTGGATGAGATGGCCCATATAGTACTTGAAATGGTGGATAAGTATAAGGTCGACGGCATCGTGATGCATTCGAACCGGAGTTGCAAACCTTACTCCCTGGGCCAGTATGATATCCAGAAGATCGTCGAGAAGGAAAGAGGGATTCCCTGCCTGATGATTGAGGCCGACATGGTGGATGAGCGGAGCTTTTCAGAGAGCCAGGTTTCCACGCGCATCGATGCCTTCATGGAAATAGTCAAGCAACGAAAAGGGTCTCAGGCAGCAGATTGATGAGGGTCATTGATGATTACAGCAGGAATTGATATCGGATCTATCACCACAAAGGCAGCCGTCATGGCCGAAGGGAAGATACGCGGCACAAGGGTCATCTTTACCGGGTACAACGCCGAACAGGCCGGTACAAATGTGTACGAGGAACTGCTGAAAGAACTCGGCATTGAGAAGTCCGATGTCAGGAGAGTCGTGTCCACAGGATACGGCAGGAACAGCGTGAAGTTTATGGATAAGGCTATGACGGAGATTATCTGTCACGGCGTGGGCGCCCATTATTTGAATCCCCGTGTCCGCTCCGTCATTGACATCGGCGGGCAGGACAGCAAGGCCATCGTCCTCGACGAAAAGGGGAAGGTAAAAAACTTCGCCATGAACGACAAGTGCGCCGCCGGCACAGGACGCTTCCTGGAGGTGATGGCGAGGGCACTGGAAGTGGACCTTGACGGATTTGGAGCCCTTTCCCTGAGAGCAAGCGATCCCTCCAGAATCAGCAGCCTCTGCACGGTCTTTGCCGAATCGGAGGTCATCTCGCTCATCTCAAAGGGCGAAAAGCGGGAGAACATTATTGCAGGCATACACGAGTCCATCGCCGCAAGGGTAGCGGCTATGGCAAACCGTTTGCGGATTGCACCTCTCGTGGTGATGACAGGCGGCGTGGCAAAGAATATCGGTGTTGTAAAGGCCATCGAGAGAAAGATCGGGATGGCCGTCGAGGTCTCGGAATATGCCCAGGTGAACGGGGCTATCGGCGCCGCCTTCCTGGCCACGAGTCTGAAATAAGAGTGTCGTTCGTCCGGATAACCGTATAAAATGTTCTTGCCGGTTCACAAAGAAAGCCTGCACCGGCAGAGTCTAACATCCACTTTTGTTTTATCTTATTCCCCGTTTTGCAGGTAGCTTTTTACTTCTTCTTCCTTCAGCAGGACCCGAAGGCCGCCTTCGGCCAGGGCCGACATCTCGTCTTCACCTGGATAGACGAAGACAGGTGCAAGGAAACCGACCCTCTCCCTGACCCAGTCAATCAGCAACTCTGAATGGGCCAGTCCGCCTGTCAGTATAATTCCGTCGACTGCGCCTTTCAAGACAACACACATGGAACCGATGTCCTTTGCAACCTGATAGGCCATTGCTTCATAAATAAGTTTCGCCCTTTCGTCTCCCGTATTGATCATGTCGCGGATCTTCTGCCCATCTGTTGTGGAGAAATATGCCGAGAGGCCTCCCTGCCCCACAAGCCGTCCCTGTATCTCTTTCTTGTCAAGCTTTCCCGAGAATGCAAGATTGAGCAAATCTATTGTGGGAAGGGAGCCGGCTCTCTCCGGCGTGAAAGGCCCTTCACCGAGTCCATTGGTACAGTCAATCACCCTGCCTTTTTGATGAGCGCCGATGGTGACGCCCCCGCCCAAGTGGGCCACAACGAGGTTCAGCTCCTCATATTTTTTCCCCATCTCCCGGGCAAGTCGCCTTGCCGCAATCTTCTGATTCAGGGCGTGAAAAGCGCTCTTCCTCTCAATTTCGGGAAGGCCGGATATTCTCGCGAGAGGCTGGAATTCATCTGTGCTCGGCGGGTCGATGACTATGGCCGGCATGCCGTATTTTTTCGCAATATCAAGGGCCATGGCCGGTCCCAGTGCCGAGGGATGCATTCCGTATTTACCCTCCAGAAGATCCCGGCACATATCCTCATCGATCCTGTAAGCGCCTGCGGGCGCCGGTTTCCCCAGTCCGCCGCGACTGACGATCATATCGATCTCTTTCAGGCTGATACCGTTTCTTTCGAGAAATTTAAGAATGTCCTCTTCCCGGCGGGGAAGCTGTTCACCGATGGATTTATAAGAAGCCAGCGCTTCACTGCTGTATCGGATCGTTTCGAGCACGGCATTGTTTCTGCCCGAAAACCAGCCCACCTTAGTCGACGTCGAGCCTACATTGATGACAAGCAGGTGATGTTCCCTATGCATCATTTCTTTCCCTCAGATCAAGGATGCCAGAGCGATTTCCACAAGCCGGTTTCCCCGGGAGACGAAGGGAATATTCAGGATCACGGGCTTCGTCATTCCCATGAGAACACCCGCCATTTCCATCTTTCCGATAAAAACGAGGGACTGCGCAAGCAGATACCCGCTCTCGATATCGGGCACGAGATAGATATCGACGTTTCCGGTGACGACGCTTTTAATCCCTTTTCTTGCCGCCGCTACATGGCTCAAGGCGCAATCAATATCTAGGGGGCCTTCGACAATCGCGTTTCCGAATTGCTTCCTCTCCCCCATCTTGGAGAGAACGGCGGCATCAAGCGTCGAGGGGATGCTGGGATTAACCTGTTCAATGGCGGCAAGGACGGCGACCTTTGGCGCCTCTATCCCCAGCAGGCCCGCCAGATTTATTGCTTGTTCAAGGATTACCTGCTTTTCAGTAACGCCCGGATAGTTATTCACGAACGTATCGGTCACTAGAACCAGTTTGTCGCTTTTCGGCAACTGGAAGACCGATACATAACTTGCCAGCTTCCCCTTCAAGAGTCCCGTGTTTGCATCGAGAACTGCTTTCATGAAACTCTTCAAATCTTCAGCTCCCTGCATAAGCATATCCGCACGCCCTTCCCGGACGAGCGCGACTGCCGCCCGAAGAAACCCGCCGGCATCTTTCACGTCCATGATTTCATGTTCCAGAGATGCAAGATGGCTCTTTTTTACCAGGGTCTCCATCGCCTTGCCGTCACCGACCAACACCGGAAAGATAAGTCCCTCTTTCGCCGCCTTGGAGATAATTTCCAGATCCGACTTCTTCACCGATGAGATCGCCAGCCGTCTTTTCGCTGCCTTTTTCCTCGCTGCCTCTATAATATCCGCGAATGTGCCGGCCATTTCACCTCACCCCCTTTTCCAGCCTGTCGGCCACCACAACACCCATTGCAAGCTCGGTAATAATGGAATCGCTGAAGTCCGCGCGCGAGGGAATACAGACTGCCCCTCTTGAGGTCACTGCGATTGAGCAGCGAGTCACATCCAGGAAAAAATCAAGCTTGCACATGATGTTGCCCGTGTCGAGGCGGGGGACGAGGATAATATGCGGAATCTTCGCTAAATCGATATCTCGGTAATCTCTCAGGCGGCCCCTCGGCCCCAGGAATATCTCCGTGAAGGAGGTCGCACCGACAACCTCACATTCCCCGAACTCTCCCGCATCTGCGGCCTCCCTGAGTAATTTGTAATCGCGGTAAGAATCGAGTGTCCTGCCGAATTTCCTCTGGCCGGAAATAACAACGATCCTCGGTTTCTCATACCCGAGCAAATGGTACAGAAAGACGGCATTCCTGAGAATGTCCGCCTTCGTCCTGTAATCAGGCGTTATACTGACGCCGGTGTCCGTGAAGGCAGTCAGATGGCCGAGTCCCGGTATCTCCCAGAAGGAGACGACGCTCACTGTCATGCCGGAGGCCGCCTTCCCTTCCGCCCGAATGATCGAGCGATAGACGTAGGAGGTCGGAATCTGGCCTTTGCTCACGATAGACAGTTTCCCCGAAAAGAGCATGCCGATGCCGAGATCGGATATCCTTTGCCTGTCGTTTTCAATAATCCTCTCAAACCTGCTGATGTCGAACTCGACCTTCTCCCCCAGTTCATCCATCTTCTCCGAATTCCCGATGAGGACGGGTTCGATGTACCCAGCTTCCCAGCTTCTTTTCACCGCCAACATGAATTCCTCATCTTCAGGGGCGAGAACGGCAAGCTTTTTCGGCCCTTTTTCCCCGGCTATTCTGGAGACATCATCAAGTGATCTAATCATCGAAGTCACCTCGCATGAAACTCGCCATTCGGAACATCTATTCCTCACCGTTGAATATTAATTTCTTAAGTAAGGGACGAAAGATAGGAACGCAGATTTTGCTTTTTTGACAGGCCCAGTTTATGTCTGATATGATAGCGGTACACATTGACTGCACTGATGGAAATATTCAAAAATGCCGATATCTCTTCGGTTGTCTTTGCCTCTTTTATTAGATTGGCAACCTGTACTTCTCTTTTCGTAAGATTCAGATACGTGACTGACAATTTCTGAGCGAAGGGTGACATGATGTCCCTTAGATTAGATGCAAGGACATTCACATAAGACATTCCCTGCAGGTCCACATGAGTTTTCAATTTTTCCATGTGCGGCAGAATGAGTACTTTGATGTTCGACAAAACTTTTTGTTCCAGTTCGTTTCTATCCTCATCTCTCTGTTTCATCAAGACCCTTAGGGCCGAGTTCATGTCTTCGAGTTCATGCGTCTTGACCTCGAGCTCCATCTCCCTCTTTTCCAGTGCCTCCTCTGCCCGCTTGCGTTCCGTGATATCCATGGAGTTGCCCAGAATGGCCGGTCTGCCCTTGTAAATAATAGGTGTAACTGATTCCATGATCCAGTGAATATCACCGCTCCGGCTGATGATTCTGAATTCATGAGGAAAAGATCGTTTCCCTTTGAGCATATCTATTGCACACTGCTTGTGCCGCTCCTTGTCCTCGGGGTGGACAATGGAGTTCGATTTTTTCCCCATCAGCTCTTCCGGTGCGCACCCATAATATGAAGCGGCATTAGGATTTATTGACTGAAACTGGCCATCCTGCACTACGTATATGCCTACGAGAGATCTCTCCGTCAATGTTCGGAAAAGCTGCTCGCCCTCGCGCACTTTTCCTGACCCATGTTCGTCCTGATCGCTTTTTTTCTTCAATTTTTTGACCGCCGCCTGTCTTTTCATGGGTTATGCTTTCGCATTGCGCCCATCCGGGGCCCACAAATACCATCGGTACATCTGAAATGCAAGCGCATGATATGCAATCACAGTCAAGAACCGAAAGGCCGTTCGTTGGCCTACTGTCACGCATCCTACAGATTGATCGATTCAAATTGGCAATAGCCGTCACGAATCGATAATAACAACTATTTTCAGTCAGCACGCATGCTTTGTCAGACCAGAGCAATACAATTTACAGAAAGAAATATTCGATTACTGAAGTCAAGATGTCCGGATAACAATATATTGATCTTGACGATATTCGCGCATCCAGATCGAAATCGCTAGTTTCGCCGTTTGCTGACTCTGAAGACCGAAGTATCAAGTTGACGAGTTTTGTCATATATGTAATATATGAAAGGGTAAGTCAAATGATTCTTTGGTCCTTTCGGTGAAAGAATTCCATATAGTTATTAAGTCACTTGATGATTACAATTGCTCCAGCGGTTGTCCATCCACCGCAGCTCCACTCTTTATGAAACTCCATCGTAAGGGAATGCGCAATGAAAATTTCAGAAAAACCCATACATAAGTATCCATGGTACCTTCGTCCATTGTTCTGGAACCAAGAAAGAAAGTTCGGTCAGGTCCTGAAGTCCGCCCTCCTCTGGGCGAGAGTGCCAAAGCTTTTCTTGGCGGTGGCATTTCTATATGGTGTGCTGGACAGGAGCGGAAGCCCCATCGATCCTGTTTTGCGTTCTTCGGTCATGCTTAGGGTGTCACAAATAAACTGGTGCCCCTTTTGTATTGATATCAATGCATGTATATTTGCAGAGCGAGCCGGCTCTGTGGAAAAGCTGGAAGCCTTGGAAAGATGGCGGGAAAGTGAGCTTTTCAGCGGGAAAGAAAAGGCTGTTTTGGAGTACGCTGAGGCAATTACCTATCCGGGTCAACAAGTGAGCGATGAATTAATGGCGCGACTACGTGACTTCTTTGACGAAGATGCGCTCGTCGAACTTACGGGATTGGTTGCTTTTCAGAATTTATCCAGCAAGTTCAACAGCGCCCTCGACGTACCCGCACAGGGTTTTTGTCGGCTTCCGTCTCTGCCAGCTAATTGATTGAAAATTTAGCAATACAGGAACCAGATATGCCATTGCACATAATTTATTTTCCTGATATAAATTCATCATAGTCTTTCGTGAGAGCTTTACACCATAAAAAGATAAAAAGGAGATATCTCCATGATTGGGAAAAAGACACTTATCATTCTTGGCATAAGCATTGTCATATTTGTCCTTGCAAATACGGGGTCATTTGCATTTAGACCGGGCAGTTTATTGCAAGTTAAGAATTTAAAAAAATGCGAGAATTGCGATTTAACCAGTGCGGATCTAAGCGGCGAAGATCTCAATGGAGCGGATTTGCAAGGTGCAAACATGACCGGTGCAAATCTATCTACAACAAATCTTTCCGGTGCAAACATGAGGAATGTGGAATTAGCAGGTGCAAAACTTTCAAATGCAAACTTGAGCGGTGCGAGACTGACCAATGCGAACTTGAGCGGTGCAAGCCTGATTAAGACAAGCCTCACCGGTGCAGATTTGACCGATGCAAACCTTACTAATGCAAAGCTGAGTGACGCAAGATTGACCGATGCAAATCTGACGAACGCAAACCTGACGAATGCCAGGATGAACAATGCGTCTCTAAGAGGTGCAAATCTTACTAATACAAGACTTACCGGCGCCAGGATGGATAATGCTTCCTGGTTGGATGGCACAACGTGTAAGGAAGGTTCTGTCGGGGAGTGCAGGCAGTGATTTCTTCGTAAGAAGATAAGTATATAATTCCTTTTCTAACCTGCTTACGGATGATTCGTGAGACAGCATACCCCGTTCGGAGATTTGTCGTTTCTTGAAGTTGAGCCATAACCCACTTAGTTCTACACACCGACGGTTGCAGATTTTTTCAGCCGCCTTTTCTTTTCTTGGAAGTGTCCTTGAGAAGGTAGCACCTCTGATTATTTTTCGATTTCTCCTGTCGTTTTTCACGGCTCACTGCTCTCTCTGCGAGCTTCAACAGGATAATTATGCTCCTGCCAACCGCTGAATCCACCGGCCAACGGCCGCACGTTGATAAATCCCTTCTTCTTCAGTATTAATGCCGCCCGGGCACTCGACACGTCGTTTGGTCAGGAGCAGTAAGTCACAGTTTCCCTTTCGACGGGAACGGCGGAAAACCGTTCCAGATTCTCCAGGGGAAAGTAAAGGGCGCCTGGAATTACATACGGATCAGCCTCAAACTCCAAGGGATGTCTTACATCTAAAATGGCGATCTCATCACCAGCATCGATCTTCCCTTTGAGCTCTTCAGCGCTCATGCGGTTGGAAAATAATTCCTTAAGAAGACGCCTCCTGCGTAAATATTTCCATGCGATATAAAAAGCAACGAGCATAAGAACGGCTATAAGAACACTTCCTTCTCCCCAGTCAGGTAGGGCAATCCCTACGAGTTGTATTTCACGGCTGAAAATATAACCGGCGCCCATGAAGAATCCTACCCAGAGGAGCGAACCGATGCTGTCGAAAAGCAGAAAAGTCTTAAGCGGCAATCTCACAATACCGACAAGAGCTACCGTCAGATTGCCGAGCCCCGGAATGAACTTTGCGAACAGCAGAAAAGCAGGCCCATGCTTTGCGAACAAATTCTGCGTCTTCCTCACGCACGCATCCGGTTCAAGGCTTATGCGGCAGAGAAAAGAGAGGACATGAATTCCGCGAACCCGGCTGATAGAAAGCCATGCAATATCCCCGAGCATGACGGCAGCGAAAGCCAAACCTATGGCATAGGCAAACTGCATGTACTCCATCTCGGTAAGAATACCGGCAGCAATCAGTGGGAGGGTTGCAGGGATGGGAATGCCGAGTCTCTCCGAAAACATCCAGAGGAAAAGAAGAATGTACCCGTGGTGAATCAGGTTTTGGATGATCTCATGCATTGGTGAGATAACACCTTTTACTTCATTCCGTTCTCAGAGAACGCGCTTCCAAATGCGTGTTCCCTGTGAGAATACAGGGACAAGTGATCATGGGATATGGGCTAATATTCCAAAGATCTTGCAGTGTTTCTTTTTACTATAAGCAAGAGGTGTTTATGAGTCAAGAGTGTTCTGAGCAATTCTTGTTTCATCAGGATATCTCAAGGAATAAAAATGGCGGAACTCTAAATTGATATGTGATACAATATTATTGAATACTGGACAGGTCGATAGCCCGTTTGTGGATTACTGCATAACGGTGGCGGCCATAGAAGCACATTAGAAACTATGGATGGTTGATGTTAGCAAGATACCATGGGCATGTTGTTGGGTGCTTTGTGGCTCAAATCAACGATACAGGTCAGAGCCGCTTGATTTCACTTAAGCTGAAGACCTTCCCGTGCGGTATTTAATATTCATCATAAACGTTCTGTCTTCTGAAATGTCAAAGAAAATATGACTCGGTCCAAAGGAAGTGGAATCTATAGAAACCGCGCGAAGTACATTGCGTTTGCTTTAATCCTGGTCATGTTTCCATTTTTTCCCCCCATTATCGGCGGCACCAGGGCTTCTGCCAATCCCTTCCCTTTTCATCCCGGCGAAAAATTGACTTACCGGGCAAAGTGGGGTTTCATACATGCTGGAGAACTGACCCTAGAAGTTCTTCCCATGGAGACTATCGATGGCGTCAAGGCATACCACTTTGCAATGATCATGAATACTAGTTCTACTATCGATCATATCTACAAGGTTCGGGAAAGACAGGATTCCTATTGTGACACAGATATGACCCATAGCATCCTGTATAAAAAAGTAAGTGAAGGGGAACACCCACGCGATGTCATCGTAAATTTTTACTGGGAAAAACTTGAAGCCACCCGTTCTAACTTCGGAGAGAAAATGGCGCCCGTTCATATCGTACCGGGGACATTCGATACAGTCTCCCTCTATTACGTCATTCGCCTTAAAGACATCAAGGAGAACAGCCTAATTGAAATACCTATCTCCGAGGGTGATAACAATATAATGGTGAAGGCAAGCGTAGCCAGGCGAGAGATGCTCAAGATTGATGAAAGAATTTATGACACCTTCGAGGTCATACCCGACATGGAGAGGCTGGAATCGCAAAATGTGATGAGAAAAGGCGATGTGCCCGAGCTCATAATCTGGTTTACTGCCGATGACAAAAGGATCCCCGTAAGAATCCAGAGCAAGGTAAAAGTGGGGTATTTTGTTTTTGAACTAATTGCGGTAGAACCATAAAATAATATCGGTACAGGGATATAAACGTCTTCAGTGCACTCAATTCAGACTTGTATAGCCGGAATCATGCTGGCAGTTCTTACAGGTCATCTATTGTGCGAGTCAAGTATTCCGAAAGTATCTAGTGATCTCTGAGGGGAGTTTAGGCGTGCGAAGAAAAATGGTGATGCTGCCTGGATTAATCCTGTCTCTGTGCTTGATCACTGGTTGCGCGGCGAAAGCCCGGTCGCAGGTAGCTACTGTTTATAAAGAAACAGGGTTTGCGAACCCGGGGAGTTACCGTCTCAAATTTCTTTTAGATGGACAGGGTACGTTAGCTGAATATTTATTAAATGAGAAATCCCAAAATTCCGAGCTGAAGGATTTTGACATGCAAGGGCTGGAAAAACTGTTTCGCATCTCCTATCCGCAGCTTTACCTTCCGGTCCAACCCGGAGTACCCCTTTGCAATCTGGATACCAACTTCAAGCACTGCAAAGGCCTTGAGTTGCTGGCTGATTTTGAGATATTTGCGGATGATACAGTCGTCTTGCATAGTTGCGTGCTGTATCATGTCAAGATTCGTTTAGGAGGAGACGAGTCCAACTTTTTTAGGACTGCCAAAGCGCAACGCGACCGGGGCGAATTTGCCTTGCCTCGCCATTATTATATAGGAGCTCTCATAGAAGCGATCCAGAAGGCTCTGCCTATTCTGCAAGAAATAGCGACAGACTATCCCAAATATATTAAAGATGACAACCAGGAAATAGAGATTGAACTTACTCTGGAAGATGCTCGCGAGAGATCGGCAGCTAAAAAAGCCGATCAGGACATGAAAGATACTGCGGGATTAAGCGGCGGCGTCATTCTATCTGCTCTTCCTAACGTCTCCTTACTCGCGGGCCTAACGGTTTCCGCCCTAAATTCCGGAGGAAGGACATTTTGGCAAGTGCTGAAAGAGGAAAAGGACTTCGATCTTTATAAGAGTTCATTGGATCTCAAGGAGGTTAATTTTTCCTACACCGAAAGTTCCGCCAGGAACTTCTCAGGAACATTCCGGCGATTATTCGAACCGCCAGCAGATATTCTAATCCGAAAAATAATCATCAGGTTACGCGAGAAGGAACAGGAGACACAAACTCGCCAGGGCAATTCCGATGGCGTCCCGTTTGATGAAAGAGAAAAATAATTATTGCGGCGCTTATGGTTCGCCTTTTGCGGCATAACCCTGATCGGGGGCACTTCCCGCAAGCCCCGCCCTTTCGGCGACGATAAGGGGAGCAATGCAAACATCTCTCCCTTTCCGGGAAGTCTCGCCCTGAGGATGATGAGCTTCAAAAAGGCAAAGCCTTATTGAAATGAATCTCCCCACCGCAAGCGGCGGGGAATTAGACCCACAAAGATTAAAAACTGCGGAACTCCGATATGAAATGTGGTATAGAAGGAAAATAGAATCTGTGATATTAAGGCAACATCTTAATAACAACCATATCATTCAAGTATTATTTCCGATAAATCAGTTCTAGAGAGTATGTCAAATGAGAATAATCCCCAAAGAAGAGAAATTTTTTGATCTATTTTATGAGCTGGCCACCAAGATCGAAGAGGGAGGAGAACTCTTTCTCGACATGGTCGAGCATTATGAATATTCAGAACCGAAGATTGTGAAGCTAAAAGAGTTGGAACATGAAGCTGACGTCATCACCCATAGAACCTATGAAAAGATGCACAAGACTTTTCTTACCCCCATCGATCGTGAGGACATCTATGCATTGGTCAATAAAATGGACAGTATCCTCGATATGATTGAGGCGTCAGCAGCCAGAATGTCTCTGTACAAGGTTAAGATTCCTGCCAAAGAAATCATCGATCAGTCTAAGATATTAAATGAAGCAATCAAGAAGGTGAAATATATCGTCCACGCCATGAAAAACATGAAAAACGCCAAGATGATCATCGACGCCTGCGTGGAAATCAACACCCTGGAGAACGAAGGGGACATTGTCATGAGGATGACGATGACCCGCCTATTCGAGCAGGAAAAAGATCCCATCGAACTGATCAAGTGGAAGGAAATATTTGAGAGGATAGAAGAGGCCATCGATGTCTGTGAGGATGTTGCTAACATTGTGGAAGGCATCGTCCTGAAACACGCTTGATTACTCTGCATGCATCGTTCTTTCATTCGAGCGGTGCTGGTCTTCGAATTTCTCAAGGACGCTCATAATCCACAAACGCCGTTTCGACAGCCGTTTCCAAAAAAGATATCTAACCCGGATACGTGGTCACGGAAACGGTTCTTCCTGCAAAAGAGAAGGCCGACAGCCATAAGATTATATTCCAAATTATGAAGAATGGCGGACCCTATATCGAAAATATGTAGATTTAATAAGGGTGGATAAAGATGGCTAAGAATATCGCATTGAAGATTGGAGAAAAAATAAGCAGAAAAGAATTAGTGAAGCGGGGTTGGACTTTGTTTATGACTTTGCCTAACGGTAATGAAGTGCTGAGCCGCGATTACATAAAAATAATGTGGGATCCCCAAAAAGAAGAGGTCGTGCACCTATTTACAGCCGCAGATACTTACAGGAGGTTCTAAATATTCGCATTAGAAATCTCATTTCACGACCTCCTTTTATCTTACCATAATCTTCCAGTTTACGATGATCTCAAACACCTCCAGCTGCAGATACCCGCGGCTTATCAGCGTCAACACACTGGCTAAAGTACTTGCCATATTTGTCAGAAAACACTCGAGGGTAGGCGCCAGTGTGATTCCATTCAGTAAAGACTTGATTGCCAATCGAGTCGGGGGTGGCATTTTGAAATCTATTTTCGGAGGAATGGCTGGTTCTATACTCTCAAAATAAATCAAAATGTTAACTGATCGTCATGTGTGCCATAAATATTTTTAATTGACATTTATTATTTGGTATGCCAAATAAATAATCCGACGGAGACCTTCCGTTGAGGTTATGGAGATGCCTCCTGATGACAGACTCATTTATCTGCTTTTTACAGCCCAGCAGAAGCTCCGCACCTACTTGAAAAAAATGATGACCAAGGAGAATGTCAGGGTGACCACGGCACAGGCCGGCATCCTGTTCCTGCTGAAGCAGAAGGACGGCCGGACAATGAGCGAGCTGAGCCAGATCCTGTCTATTGACAATTCCACCATCACCGGCCTGGTGGACCGGCTTGAGAAAACGGGGTTGGTCCGGAGAAATGCCAGCCCCCATGATCGCAGGGCGTCACACGTCTTTATCAATCCGCAAGGGATAGAAGAAGTGGACAAGGCGAAAAGGGTTATCAGAAGGGTTAACCAGGAAGTAAAGAATGGGTTTTCACCGGAAGAGCTCGAATCCTTCAACAGGATTCTAAGAAGTTTCTTTCATAAATTCGATTCCGATCCGACCTAAGAATTGAGAGATGCGCGCAATCAATAAGAAAGATGTCCCCTCTCTGATCGAGAAGGTGGCCGTATTTGCCGGGAAGGAAATAGCCACCAGGCCTGATATGAATAATAGTGATGATTTTCCCCTGGAAATATGGAGAAAGATGGCGCAGGAAGGGCTCCTAAGCCTCGGGATCCCTGTTAAATACGGAGGGACAAAAATCGCTTATGACACGCTCGTCCTTGTCGGTGAGACTTTGGTCAATCAAGGACATAACATGGGGCTGGCTCTGTCCTGGATAATCCATCTGCTGGCCTCAGGTTTCATGATCGGGAAATTCGGGACTCCGTCTCAGCGGGCAGAGTATCTGCCGAAGATGGCAGATGGCCTAATTAAGGCCTCCATCGCCTTTTCCGAACTCCGGGCAGGAGCAGACCCCCGCCATCTGAGCACGACAGCCCATCGAGAAGGGGATCATTTTATTTTGAACGGCGAAAAAGCTTATCTGACCAACGGACCCCTAGCGGACTTCTTTGTGGTTTATGCTGTGACCGGTATGGCTGGAGGGAAGAAACAGTTTACGGCCTTTGTTGTTTCGAGAGAAAACCGGAATCTAACAGTCACGGAAACGATGAAACTGGATTTCCTCAGGCCATCCCCCCACTGCATAATCAGGCTTGAAAACTGTCTTGTGCCGTCTTCCGGAAAACTTGGCAGGGAGGGAACGGCTCTGGAAGAAATGGCGCAGCCTTGCCGTGCACTGGAGGATGCGCTCTTGAACGGTCCTATCTTGGGGGGAATAGGAAGGCAGATGGAACTCATGCTGGCTGAACTCCGTAAACAGGATGTGGCGCGAGACAATGACGTAATGAGAGGCCTCGGCGAAATGGAAACATGGCGGAAGACGCTGCGATGGATGGCCTGTGAAGCAGCGAAATGGATGGATGGGAGGAGCGGTAAGAGCAAATCTGAGACATTACTCATGTCTTTTCGAACTATGGCGGCGGACTGCCAATCCCTGGCAGAGCAAGTCATGGAGAGATCGGCTATCTGCATGGACGGGGAACTGGCGGCCATGACAAAAGATATCCGCCGCACTCTGGAATTGCTGAGCGGCGCAGACCCATCAAGGCAGAAAAAGATAGGTGAGAAGATTTTTGTAAGAAAGGAGTCAAATGAGCAAATTGAACGCTAAATTCGCCACCGTGGAGGTGGTGCGCAGGGGCCTCAAGGACGTGGGCTACATTGCCACGACGCAGATCGCCCACACGGTTTATCTGGCTTACCATCTGGGAAAGCCTGTACTTGTGGAGGGACCCGCAGGAGTGGGGAAGACGGAACTCGCCAAGGCGGCCGCCGCCTTCATGGGAGTTCCCCTTATCCGGCTTCAATGCTACGAGGGGCTCGACGAGTCGAAGGCACTGTACGAATGGAAGTATGGAAAGCAGCTTCTCTATACCCAGCTTTTGAAAGACAAACTCGACCGCGTCATCGAGGGGGAAACGAGTCTCGCCGAATCCATCGATAAGCTTCACCAATACGACGATATCTTTTTCTCCCCCCAATTCCTCGAACCAAGGCCGTTGCTTAAGGCCATCCAGGAAAAGGACGGGGCAGTGCTTCTCGTAGATGAGGTGGATAAGTCTGATGACGAGTTCGAGGCCTTTCTTCTTGAAATCCTTTCGGACTTTCAGGTCTCCATCCCCGAAATTGGTACCATAGAGGCCACGTCGAAACCTTTCGTTTTTCTCACCAGCAACAGCACAAGGGAACTCGGAGAGGCATTAAGAAGGCGCTGCCTCCATCTGTACATCTCATTTCCCGAGCAGGGACTCGAAAGGGAAATTGTCATGACACGCGTTCCGGGCATATCGGAGAGGCTGACCAGACAGTTAGTATCCTTCATACACCAGGTCAGAAAACTTGATATTAAGAAACTACCGTCCGTTAGTGAAACCATCGACTGGGCGAAGACGCTTGTTATACTCCATGCAGAAACCCTGGACAAAGAAATGGTCAGGGAAACGCTGAACACGTTTCTCAAGGCCCAGGAAGACATCCGGGTTACTGAAGAAAAACTGTACACGTTAACGGAACATGCCCTCCGGGAGGCAAACTGATTGGATCGTACTCTTGAGAATTTTATCACTGCGCTACGCCGCTCCGGCGTGAGGATATCCGTCGCGGAAACCATGGATGCCCTGCGCGCGGTGGAACTGTCAGGATATAGTGATAGGCGGGTGTTGAAAGATTTTCTGTCTGCCTCACTTGCCAAGTCCATGCCGGAGAAAGAGATCTTTGATGTCTGTTTCAGCCGCTTTTTTGCCCTGGATTACATTACAGGAGAAGATTTCCTCTTGGAGAATGAAAGCCTCCCTCCGACCTTTCAGGGGGAAGCGCCACTGACGCAGATCTTCTTGTCAGGTGACGTAGGCGGGCTTGCCATGGCGCTTAGAGCTGCCGGGGAGAGGGCAGACATCCGCAGCATTCAATCATGGACGCAGAAGGGCCTCTTCATGCAGAGGCTTTTTCAGGAGCTCGGCCTGGAGGGTCTAAACAGGGACATCCGAAGGCTTGCCGAAATTGGAGGTCAGGACGCCCTCGATCAGGCGAAAGCCCTGGAATCCATGCGGGACAATCTTATGGAAAAGGTAAAAAATCTGGTTGAAAGACAACTCGAACTTTACGCCGCGAGGCGGCAGTATGAGCTATCCGAGGGCTACATCAGAAATGCAAGACTCTCCGCGCTGGATGAGCGGGATCTCGCCCGGATCCATAAAATTATACAGAGGATGGTAAAACACTTGAAGGACCGCTATTCGAGGAGGCCAAGGGCTGCCCGGAGGGGGCACCTGGACTTCAGGAAGACTTTCCGTAAGAGCATCACCTACGGAGGTCTTCCGTTTGACACCCACTGGAAATCGAAGAAGATTGATCGCCCGGAAATAGTCGTCATCTGCGACGTGAGCCGTTCTGTTTCGAACATAGTACGTTTTTTTCTTCTCATCCTATACAGCTTAAACGAGGTTATCTCCCGGATCCGCTCCTTCGTATTCTGTACGAACCTAGTTGAAGTGAGCCCTCTGTTTGAAATGCACCCGCTTCACGAGGCTCTCGCGATGCTTCGCTCGGGAGCCGGTATTCCGATTCTCCTGGGCCGCACCGATTACGGAGGCTCTCTTCTTGATTTCAAGGATCAATATTCAGATTGCCTGACAAAGAAAGCAACGGTAATTATCCTAGGGGACGCCCGTAACAACTATTCGGAGCCGCATACCGAAGTGCTTCGGTTCATTTCCGAAAGGTGCAAGAGATTAATATGGCTCAATCCCGAAACGCCTTCTCTCTGGGGGTCGGGGGATTCGGAGATGAAAAAATACCTACCTTACTGCAGCATCGCACGGGAATGCAGCACGCTCCGCCATCTCGAGAAGGTAGTGGAATATCTGCTCCGCGTCCATAACCGGTAACCATGATATCAGGTCTCAAACAAATGAAAAATCTCGATGGAAGTCTGGACAGCCGTAACTGCGCGACATGTATATACCTCGCCTGCGAGGAAGGCGCCATGGAAAAAGAGAAATGTTTACGCTTTGCCCGCTTCGTCGATCACTTGTTAAATGAGAACTCGCGTGATTGCGATTACTGGCAGCCTGCCCATGGCAATTGACAACGCTACAAATCGGATGCGTCAGTACCGAAGAAAATACCAAAACTGAAAAGGTAGAATAGCTATCTATCAAAGGTGAAGTTTGGACAGGGAACTTGAGGAAGCGAAGAGACTAGCCAGGAAGATCGCCCACTCCACAGGGTCTCCTACGTTTTACACGGAAAAGAGAAGAGAGATGGAGGGTTCTCGACGGTTGTTTGGAGCTTCTCCTCTGGTCAGGCAGTGCCTCAATCTTGTGAGTGAACGGGAAGACGTTATCGGTCACGGCATCGGCCACAGCAGGAAGGTCGCAATCGATGCGGGAGCTATCTCCCTGGTAGAGTATGCCCCTCTCCGACAGAGGTCGGAAGTCCGGCGGATAGTTCTTCTGGCCCATGTGGCAGGTGTACTTCATGACATCAGACGACTGGAGAAGGATCACGCCCAAGCGAGCGCCGGGGAAGCGGGGATGTTCCTTACACGCTTTGATCTGTCAGATAGGGAAGTGCTGGCCATCGCCGGCGCCATCAGGAATCACGAGGCTTTTCGTCCCGCCGAAATATTCGAAGACCCGCTGGCCCAGTTTCTTTCCGATGCTCTCTACGACGCCGACAAATTCCGCTGGGGGCCGGACAACTTTACGGAAATGCTGTGGGACATGGTAGAATACAGAAAGTCCTCGTTGGATGCCCTCCTCAAGCGGTTCCTGAGAGGCATGGAAGGGATAAAGCGCATCCGGGAAACTTTTCGCACACAAACAGGCAGAATATACGGTCCCGATTTTATCGACCGCGGCATCGAGATCGGCATAAAATTCTACACAGATACCATCCAATCAATATCCTGACGCATATTGCGGACCCCAATCTTATTATTTCCATCCGATGCCTGATAAAAGGTACGCAGGTTCTGGAACTTTTGTTCTAAGCTTTTACGTGCAGGATGGGAAGTCCCACGTGTTTGCGCTTTGTCTCACCGTACATGCGGGTTTGTTCCCTGACCGTAGGCACTCCCCGTCTGCCTTTGCCGAATACCTCGATGGGGTGCGAGCCGCCCAGGTGAAGGGTGTGCTTGCCGTACTTCCCGCTCAGTAGATCGGCCGCTTCATAGAGCTGCCTGATTTTCTCCGCTTTCAGCGGATCTTCAAAGAGGGAGTACTGAACGGGGGTATCGGGTGCGAGGTCGACAAGGACGATACCTGTGGACCGGTAGCTTTCCTTTTCCTCATAGAGCCGGTCAAAAAGCTCCTGCAGAAGGGGGGAGAGTTCCAGGGGATACACGGAGGGACGTGTTAGCTTTGCTTCACAGCCCGCCGTATCGAAATTATTTTTCTTCAGGAAGGGGATGATCTTCCGAGGAGCCAGGGCATAACGCCTCGCCTTGATACAGGCGGATTCCAGATTTCTCAGGAGATGGGCGAAGAGGTATTCCCGGTTGGATGTCGGGGGTGAAAAGGTCTTCGTCTTGCTGATGGAGGCATAGATGCTCTTCTCTGCCGGTGAAACAGGGTATACGGATTCGCCCCGCAGTTCTCTCCATGTTTCCACCCCGGGCTTCGTGAAGCGTTCTTCCATGATGCGCTCCGGGAGCTTGGCAAATTCGAGGGCGGTCCTGACCTTCATTTTCTCCAGATAACTGGCTGTGGCGTGGCCTATGCCCCATATCTTCTCCACCGGCAGGTCATTGAGATACCGGGCAATCAATCTTCCTGGAATGACGGTAAAACCATCCGGCTTCTTATGCTTGGAAGCCACCTTGGCGAGCACCTTGGTAAGGCTCAGCCCTGCCGATATGGTAATGCCCAGCTCCCGTTGAATCTCGCTTTTTATCCGGATAGTGATGGTATTGTATGATGCATGGTGGGCCCTGCACATGCCCGTGATGTCTGCAAAGGCCTCGTCGATGGAGTATTCCTCCACCTGGGGGGTGAAGCGCCTTATGATGTTGAACATCCGCCGGGAAAAGAGGCTGTAGGTCTCATAGTCGGATGGGAGGATAACAAGCTCCGGGCAGAGGGCTCTTGCCTTATGGAGGGGAACGCCGCGCTTGATCCCCAGCCTTTTTGCGGGATAGCTGGCGCAGGCGACAATCCCCCGCTCTCCCCCTGTGATAATGGGCTTCCCTTTAAGCTCCGGATGAATTGCTTCCTCGCAGGATGTAAAGAAGGCGTCGCCATCGATATGGATAATGGCCTGGGGCCATGAATAAAGGCTGAAGAGGATTTCGCTCACAGGATGACCTCCGTTTTTTTTCACAGAAGCAGATTAATAGAACTATCGTTCTATTGTCAAGAAGATTTTTTTGAAAGGAAGGAATGCACGAAGATCATTGGGAAATGGACTTGAGGGGGGAGTTATCATTCATAGCGAAGGCGGGATCAGATAATTGTTTTCTCCGGAGAACCTTCAATTTCGATAATGGATATGTCTCTGGCGTTGATCCTGAAATTATGCAAACCGCTGACAACGTCATCGAGATAGGACTCATCGGCAAGGATCGTCGTAGAAGAGGTCGCCCATTTTTCAATGTCTCTCGACAGAAAATCAAAACATCCGCGAATCATCGATTCTGTTATTGTAGATACAGGCAAATGGCACCGCCCGGCGGCGGGAAGATCAAAAGCAAAATCATTACAGAGGATGCCATCCATTGCCTCCGACAGATGATATCCCGCCTGATAAAGCTTATCGTCAGTAAGTTCAGCTAATGTACCCATGCCGAGAAGCAGAATCTTAGAGGCGGGAATACGCGGGGGGGAGGCAATCATAATTTTCTCCATGAACGCTGCGGCGATGTGACCATAGGCGAGCTCTCTGGAAATCATCCCGTTGAGGCGCCAGTCCACGAAGCCACAGTGACCTTTCGGGGGCCTTTCATCAAGAAAGAAGCCCAGGGCCAAGCCTTCACGGCTCAAGTTATCCAGTGATTCTGTTGTTATCCTGATTCTCATCACTCACGCATAAACATTATAGTGGCCAAGTATATGGGAAAATTCCTCTTTGTGTCAAGAAAAGGATGCCAAAACGCTTTTCAATGCCGTTGACAGGGTTATGAAAAGAAGGTATTGTTGCTACGAAAAAGACAAACCTGTCGCATATCTAATCTAAGAAGAGGTGCCTTTCTGTTTGACCGACTAATCAAGTTTGTTGCCACCGGTTTCGGCAGCGGGCTTGTCCCTTTTGCTCCGGGGACTGCCGGCACGATCGTCGGCATACCGATATATCTGGCCTTGTCCCGATTGTCCTGGACCCAGTATTTTGTATTTGTAGTGGCCTTCACCTGCCTGGCATGTTATGTATCCGGTAGGGCTGAGAGGATGTTTGGTGAAAAGGACACACCCCTTATTGTTATCGACGAGATGGTCGGTTTTCAATGGGCCATGTTCCTGATTGTTCCCACAGTATTGCACGTGTTTATCGGATTTATCCTTTTCCGGTTATTCGATATTCTTAAAATATTTCCCGCGGGCTATGTCCATAGGAGACTCCCCGGCGGCTATGGAGTCGTGATAGATGATGTCGTTGCAGGCATGTACGCCAACATCGCCCTCTTGCTTATCATTAAATTCTGGGGCATATAAAACCTCCCGTTATATGGCGGAACGTTTTTCTGATTGAAGATATGTTCATATGAAAGTCGGTATATTGACCATCGGCAACGAATTGATCAGCGGCAAGACCCAGGATACAAACTCTTCTTTCATTGCCCGCCAGCTGCATGCACAGGGATGGCAGACATCGGTCATAATGTCGGTTCCCGATGATGAGGGTGCAATAAAGACAGGACTTGATCACATCATGTCCCTCTCTGACGCCGTGGTTGTCACCGGCGGTCTAGGTCCTACGGCGGATGATATCACAACTTCCGCCATCGCCAGGGCTTTTGGTCTGGGCATATATACCGATCAGGCTGCCCTTAAACATATCCGGGACAGATTTGAAAAATTTCATCTCAAATGGACGGCGAACAATGAGAAGCAGGCCCACGTTCCGGAAGGGGCAGAGACAATAAGGAATCCTGTGGGAATGGCCTGGGGATACTCTCTTAAGAAATATGGAAAGATAATAGCTATCGTTCCCGGTGTGCCGTCAGAAGTGAAAAGGATGGTTCCCGACGGCATCATCCCTATCCTCAGGAAGGAATTTTCGGACGCTTCAGGGCATGTGGAAAGCAGGACAATCAAATTATCCGGCATCACCGAGGCCAATGTGGATCAGGTTCTTGCTGATTTTGATTTCGGCAGCCTCGGGGTGAATATCGGTTTTTATCCGAATTTTCCGGAGATACAGATTGTCCTCACGGCGATAGCCGCAACGGAAAGAGACGCGAAAGAAAGAATCACAGTTGCCGACAGTCGCGTATCGGAGAGGCTTCGGCAGTATATTTTCGCCTATGATCAGGATACCCTGGAAGGCATCGTTGCCGGGCTACTGACGGATAAGAATCTGAACCTTGCTGTTGCCGAGTCGTGCACAGGCGGCCTGATTACCGATCGCCTTACGGACGTGTCCGGCAGTTCGGTCTTTCTTGAAAGAGGTGTCATTGCCTACAGTAATAATTGTAAAGTGGACCTCCTGGGAGTGCCGGAAAATGTGCTGAGAGAATTCGGCGCCGTAAGCGAAAAGACTGCCGTCTCTATGGCGGAGGGCGTAAGAAAACTCGGGAAATGCAATCTCGGGCTTTCAACAACGGGGGTTGCCGGCCCCACAGGCGGAACGGCAGAGAAGCCGCTGGGAACTGTTTTCATTGCCCTTGCAGATGGAACAAAAACTTTCTGCCGGCATCACACCTTCCGGTGGGACCGACGGAGAAACAAGACGATGATGTCCCAGTCGGCACTCATGATGCTTAAAAGATACCTTACAGGCGAACTTCAACATGAGCGATGAGAAAGCCATAAGGGCATTCCTGGCTATCGACCCTCCCGAGGAAATATTCGACGAGATTATCAAGATTCAGGAGCATTTAAGAAAGGCCATCCAGGGAGATATACGCTGGGTAAGACCGGAAGGCATCCATCTGACGCTGAAATTTTTTGGCTATGTTTATGAATCAGATATTGTAAATATTTCCAATGTGGTCGAAAATAACGTTGCAGCCATGAAAGCGCTGATGCTGAACGTAAGAAATCTGGGGGCATTTCCGAGCGTGAACCGGCCCCGGGTTCTGTGGCTGGGAATTGATGGCGACACAGATGCACTGATCAACCTTCAGGCGGAGATCGATACAAGGCTTCAGGATTACGGTTTCAAGAAAGAGGAGAGGCCCTTCCGGCCGCATCTCACCCTGGCGAGGATTAAGGAATCCAAGGGATTGGTTGGACTAGCAGAGACTGTCAAAAAGAATGAAGGCTACACTGCGGGGAGCTTTACTATCAGTGGCCTCACGCTCTTCAAAAGTGATCTGAAGCCGACGGGGGCGATTTACACAAAACTGGGCTACTTCCCTTTCCCCGAATGAACAGGAGGCTTGAGGATTGCTAATAGGATTTCTTTTTATTTTTTATGGAGGTGATTATGGGATCAGATATCGATAGAGAAAAGTCAGTCGATCTGGCCATCACACAGATCGAGAGGCAGTTTGGAAAAGGTTCCATCATGAGATTAGGGGGGAGTGAACACATATCTGATGTTGCCGTTATTCCGACGGGATCACTGAGCCTTGACCTCGCCCTCGGCGTAGGAGGGGTTCCCCGCGGGAGGGTCATAGAAATATACGGTCCGGAAGCGGGCGGCAAGACAACCTTGGCCCTCCATATTATCGCGGAAGCTCAGAAGAAGAATGGTCTCGCTGCTTTCATTGATGCAGAGCATGCCCTCGATGTAGCCTATGCGAAGAGAATCGGTGTGAATACGGACGATCTCCTCATTTCCCAGCCGGATACAGGTGAGCAGGCCCTGGAGATTGCAGAGACGCTCGTGAGAAGCGGGGCATTGGATGTCCTCGTCATCGATTCTGTAGCCGCTTTAGTCCCTAAGGCGGAACTTGAGGGAGAGATGGGGGATGCCCAGATGGGACTCCAGGCCCGGTTAATGTCGCAGGCGCTCCGCAAGCTCACAGGCAGTATCAGCAAATCCAAGACCACGGTGATCTTTATTAACCAGATCAGGATGAAAATAGGCGTTTTCTTCGGCAGTCCCGAAACCACGACAGGAGGCAATGCCCTCAAATTTTATTCTTCCATGCGCCTCGATATCAGGAAAATGACATCCATTAAAATAGGGCAGGAGATCGTGGGATTCCGAACAAAGGTCAAGATAGTCAAGAATAAGGTCGCCCCGCCATTCCGGGAAACGGAATTCGATATCATCTTCGGAGAGGGTATTTCGAGAGAGGGAGATATTCTCGATCTTGCCGTAGAAAATGGCATTGTCGAAAAGAGTGGTGCCTGGTATTCCTATAAAGGCGACAGGGTCGGACAGGGCAGGGATAATTCACGTATTTTCCTCAAAGAGAATAAGGAGCTTCTGAAACAGCTTGAAGATGAAGTTCGGGGAAAGATCGGTTTCGCAGGCTAAGGGTCGACGAAGGCATGCCGAAGGAAGCCCCCCCTCAGGAAAAAGCAAAGCAACGGGCCTTTCGGCTCCTTGCCATGCGGGCAAGGAGCGAAAAAGAATTACGGGCCAAATTGAAGGAAAAAGGGTTCGACGAATCCGTAGTAAACGAAGTCGCAGCAAGGCTCCGGGAACTCAACTATCTCGATGATGAATCATTTGCCAGGCAGTGGGCCCGGAATCTTGCGGTGAACAAGCTTTTTGGCGACAGAAGGATTGAAGCAAGTCTCATGGAAAAGGGAATTCCACAGCCTCTGATCAGGCAGGTTGTGACCGAGGTGCGCGAAGAACTGACGGAGCAGAAGGCTGTCATCCTTTTGATCAGAAAAAAGGTGGTCAACGGCGCCAGGAAGATTGATGATAGAGAAAGAAGGAGATTAGCCCAGAGCCTGATGGGGAGGGGTTTTTCGCCGGGTCTGGTTTTTGACATATTGAATAGATCGAAGGAGGGTTTACTTGATGAAGGGGAGTGAAATCAGGGAGAGGTTCTTAAAATACTTTGAGGAGAATGGACATACCGTCGTGCCGAGTTCATCGCTTATCCCCAAAGATGATCCTACGCTCCTTTTTACTAATTCGGGGATGGTTCAGTTTAAAAACTGTTTTCTGGGTTTAGAGGATCGGGGTTATACGAGGGCGACGAGCTCCCAGAAGTGCGTCCGCGCCGGTGGAAAGCACAATGACCTGGAAAACGTCGGTTATACTGCCCGCCATCACACTTTTTTTGAGATGCTCGGAAATTTTTCCTTTGGCGACTATTTCAAGAAAGAATCTATTTTCTGGGGATGGGATTTTCTCACTATTAAAATGGGGCTCCCGAAGGAGAAACTCTGGATTACCATATACAAGGATGACGATGAGGCCTTTGAGATCTGGAATAAGGAAATGGGCGTTCCTGCCGAAAGGATTATCCGTATGGGGATGGACAGTAACTTTTGGATGATGGGTGAAACCGGTCCATGCGGTCCCTGTTCGGAAATAATTTATGATCAGGGACCGGAAGTTGGTTGCGGCAGGAAGGAATGCAGCGTGCTCTGCGAATGCGATCGCCATCTGGAGATCTGGAACCATGTATTCACGCAGTTCGATCGTGATAAAGCGGGAAATTTCAATCCCCTGCCGAAACCGAATATCGATACAGGCATGGGGCTTGAGCGCCTAGCGGCGGTCGTTCAAGGAGTGAAAAGCAACTATGACACGGATTTCTTCCAGCCCCTTATACGGTTTGTGGAAAAGATAAGCGGGAAGAAATACGGGGCAAACGAGGAGACCGATATTTCGACCAGAGTCATTGCCGATCATAGCCGGGCAGTGACTTTTTTGATAGGAGACGGGATTCTTCCCAGCAATGAGGGGAGAGGCTATGTCCTGCGCAGGATCCTGCGGAGAGCCGCCCGCCACGGCAAGCTCCTCGGCATAAATAAACCATTCTTGCATGAGGTTGCCTCTGTGGTTGTAGACGCGATGAAGGATGTCTATGCCGATTTAATCGATAAAGAAGCATATGTGAAAAAAGTTATTTTCAATGAAGAACAGCGCTTTATCGAGACCCTCGATGCGGGTCTGAAAATATTGAGCGATGAAGTATCAGCGCTCAAAAAAGCGGGGGAAACAATCGTTCCCGGAGATGTCGTTTTCAAGCTCTATGACACCTTTGGCTTCCCCGTCGATCTGACGGCGGATATCGTTAAGAAAGACCGCCTCACCCTCGATGTGGAAGGATTTGAGAAGGCCATGGAAGTCCAGCGAGAGAAGGCAAGGGAATCATGGAAGGGGAGCGGCGAAAAGGCCGTATCAGCGACCTATCAGAAACTGACCCTTAAAGGCATCAAGACCCAATTTGTCGGGTACGAAGGCGTGACAGAGGCCCATTCGAATATTTTAGCTATCATGAAGAATGATGAATTGGTGGATACGTTAGGAGAAGGGGAACAGGCGGAGATATTTGTGAGAGAGACCCCCTTTTACGGCGAGGCGGGCGGCCAGATCGGCGATACGGGGACCATCGAAGGAGAAGGATTCCTTTTCGAGGTTTGGGACACGCAACGTCCCGTCGAGGATTTGATTACGCATATCGGGAAACTTAAGAAAGGAACGGTGAAGACGGGTGTGGATGTTCTCCTGATAGTGGATGTTGCCTCCCGGAAGGCGACAGAGGCTCATCATTCCGGCACCCATATCCTGAACGCCGCGCTACGGAGCGTCCTCGGCGATCATGTCAAGCAGTCGGGTTCCTTGGTCAATACTGAAAGGCTCCGTTTTGACTATACCCATTTTTCCAAGGTCGGAGAGGATGAGCTGGACAGGATTGAGTCCATCGCCAATGAAATCATCAGGAGCAATGTGCCCGTTCAAACCAATATTCTTCCTCGCGAAGAGGCGATGAAAACGGGAGCCCAGGCTGTTTTTGATGAGAAATACGGGGAAGAGGTCAGGGTCGTCAAAATGGGCGACGTCAGTATGGAGCTGTGTGGCGGCACCCATGTGCTGAAAACAGGGGACATCGGTCTTCTGAAGGTTATCCATGAATCAGCCATAGCTGCAGGCGTGAGGAGAATTGAGGCGGTGACGGGGAAGGAGGCGCTGAAATACGTGCATGATGTCGAAGGAGAGCTGAAAAAAACGGCATCGCTATTGAAGGCTAATCCCCTGGAACTTGTGGAAAGGGTTGAGAAGCTCCTCAAGCATCAGAGAGATATGGAAAGAGAGATTGAGGCGCTGAAGGTTAAGCTTGCCGCAAAGGACGTGGCTGATCTAGTCAAGAAGGTCAAGGACATAAAGGGGATACGCTTCCTCGCCGCTGCGGTGGACGCGACTGACGCGAAGACCATGCGCGACCTGGGCGACAGACTTAAAGATAAAATCCAATCGGGCATCATCCTCCTAGGGAGCAAGGGGGAAGATAAAGCCATGCTCCTTTGTATGGTCACAAAAGACCTGACTGACCGATACCATGCGGGGAATATCATCAAGGAGATCGCCCCCATCATCGGGGGAAGCGGTGGTGGCAGGCCTGACATGGCCCAGGCCGGAGGGCCAAAGCCCGAAAATGTGAAGAAGGCCCTGGATAAGCTCGCCAAGATGATCTGACGTCCCTATCAATGCAGGCCCCAGAATAAGAAAACCCCTTGTTCCCGATTACCTTAATAAATTAGGAGCAAGGGGTTTTTTATCGTTTTTTCAATAATCAGGCGTTAGATCATACTTATTTCACATGAAGACGGTTGCCATCTTCGAATCTCAACCATGTATCGATGTCCGGCGTAACGATTATCACAGTGTTGCTGTCTTTCATCTTAAGGGATGTCTTGGCTTCGAGGATGGAATACCACACTCCGATCTGTTTACCTTTGTCATCTAACATGGCAAATCCGTGGAGAGGTCCCTTGAAGTTCACGGTTGCGGCCTTGTCCTTCATGTATGTGACAAGTTCCCGCAGCTTCACAGGCATCATATCGACTTTCTTCCACAGGTCGGAATCGAGTGCGTAGGCCTTATCCAAACCTATAATCGCACTGGGATAGACTTCGGACCCGCTGTAATAATAGTTATAGTTGAGGTTGACTTGATACTTATCAAAAGCATCCGTCACGCGTCCGTCAGGCACTATACTGCCGTAATTCTTGAAAAGCATAGTGGCACACCCTGCACATGGAAGCAGGCTCAAAATGCACAGGGCATAAAGGATTATTTTCCTTTTCTTTTGCATCGCCCTTTCCTTCCTTCCAAAATTACATCTTATTTCTTTTTTTCTATGGCTCTCAATATCTCATCCACTTTCTTGAGCTCTTCTCCATAACTGGCCCAGTTGCCGAGCTTCAGATACTCCTGCGCCCTTCTAAAATGACCGAGGGCATCTAAAGCCAATTGCCTGTCCGCCTTTTCTCCCGCAGGAGCCATTCTTGTCTCAGCAGCGGGATATTTTTCTTCTTTCATCACCTTGGCTCCGAAGATTCGCTGCAGAGATGTCTCTAGATTGTCCTCCATGGCGATCGAGTTACCATAAGCCACTATGACTCTCTTCAATTCAGGAAGTTGCCCCTTTTCCGCCGCCAGGTAAAGAGCCTCAAAATATATAATTGATTTTTCGATGGGAATGGCAAGCAACCTCCCCCGTATGACCTGAGAGCCCTTCTGGTTCCAAAGGGAAAGCTGTTTGGAGATCTCCGTATCCTGGTCTATCCTGGCCTCAATCTGGCTCGGCCCGTAGACCAGCTTCTGTTTGGGGAATTTGTAAACGATCATCTTACCGTAGTTCGCGGCATCGCAGCGAACAGCCATCCAGGCAGACATGTTGTCCTTCTTGCTCGGAGTAAAGAGTAACAGGAGGATGAACTCTTCTTTCTTGTCCCCAGGAAGCCTCATGATCGTATAGTATGGTTCCATTTCCCAGTCATGGCCGGGATCATGTTTACCCGGTATCGTCCAGAGGTCTTCTTTGTTGTAAAAGACTTGTGGATCCTGCATGTGGTACGCCCCATACATCCGGGCCTGCAAGGCTAACATGGCGCGGGGGTAACGGATATGGCTTCTCACTTCCCCGGGCATCTCATCCATTGTCTTGAAGACCCCCGGAAATATTCTGGAGTAGGTCTGTATTATGGGATCCTTTGCATCGCTTACATAGAGCTTTACCGATCCATCATAGGCATCAACAGTTGCCTTGAGGGAGTTGCGGATGTAGTTGCCCATCTTGGAGCTCGGTTCGGAGTAGGGAAAACGATCCGTCACCGTATAGCCATCTAATATCCAGATAAGACGACCCTCCGGGGATATTACCATGTATGGGTCACCATCTATCTCGATAAAGGGGACAATATGGGATATCCGTTCCGTGACTTTCCTGTAGTACATGACACGGCTGTCGGAAGTGATGTCGTCGGAAAGAAGAATGGTGAAAGAGCCGAAACGCGCTGCGAAAAGCAGTTTTTTCCAGAATGAGAGGGGAACGCCGCCGCTGCCGCCATAGTTGGAGTAGACGTTTTTGTCTCCCACAGGATAGTCAAACTCCTGGCGTTTTCCTTTGACAAAGACGTATTCATTTGACGTTTCACCGTAATAGATCTCGGGGCGGGTAATCTTGATGTCTGTTGTTGAGACCGGTGGAATATCCTTGATAAAGAATTCCGGAAGACCTTCGCCGGATATGCGATTCACGGGGCCAAGAACAGCGCCATAGCCGTGAGTGTATGTAAGATGTTCATTGACCCACGTTTTTGAAGGCAGCGCTTGGTAGGAAAGCTCCCGCGGGGAGAGCATAACCTGACGGTACTCGCCGTTAACTATGTAGCGGTCATTGTGTACACTGGTAAATTTATAATAGGTGCGCATCTCCTGAAGCTGGCCGTACGTTTGGAGAAGAGGGGCATGATCCCACAGGCGGATATTTTTCATGGTAATGTCATTTTTTCTCAGGTCTTCCCGGGTAAGGTTTTCCTCTACCGGAAATTCCCGATCTTCAATATCATGAAGCTGATACGCCATTCTTGTATACTGTATGTTTTTTTCAAGGTACGGCATTTCGAGAACAATCTCATTGGGAATCACCTTGAATTTCTGTACGAGTGCAGGATATATGTTCCGGCCGGCGATGGTAACTAATAGAAATGCAAGTATGGCTGCCGCAGGAACACGCCAATTGGGGCGGAATGCATAATAAATCACCGACAGAGCGCATAGGATACAGACCACCATCAGGGTCTTGAGGACCCAAAGCTGTGTAGTGACTTCCGTATAGCCAGGACCGAAGACCACCCCACGTTTCGAAAAGAGTATCTCGTTCAACTCCAGCCAGACGCCAAATGTGCCCCAGAAGAACAGGGCAGCCGTCAGAATGGCGAGGTGCATTCTGGCTTGCGGCGCAACCTGCCAATTTCTGGGAGGTATAAAGCGGAAGGAACGGCGTGTAATATATATAAATCCAGTTGCTATGATAGTGAAGATGATCGTAAACATAAGCCAGCTATAGACATGCGTCAAAAAGGGCAGACTAAAGATATAGAAGCTGATGTCTTTATGGAAGAGCGGATCGGAGATGCCGAAAGAAGTGGCGTTGGTAAGCAGCAAGAAATTCTCCCACTGGCCGGTCCCGTATGAAGCCGCAAAAAGCGCCAGCAAAACGGAAGCAGCCAAGATGAGCACTTGCAGTCTCTTGCTCTCTATCTCCCACGGCGGCACTTGGACGGCTTCTCCCGCATCGAAGACAACTATCGGTGAGGACATTCTCACGGCCAGGAAAAGATTTAAATAGAAGATGATAAAAAAGGCGATGCCGAAGAGGGTTGCCATCTTCAACTTTGTCAAGAGGGTGATGTAGAAAATATCCTGATAGCCCACTTCCTGAAACCAGAGCCAGTCTGCGATAAGCATGATCACGTGCATGGAGACAGCGAATATGCCAAAAACAACGATGAAGAGAAGTACGACCCTGAAGTTTTGTAACCGGGGATAGGGAACCTTGAAATTAGCCATTTTTCTTTTCCTCCAGGTCTTTATCGTAGGTAAATGAACACAAGATGTCAAGAAGCAAAGAGGATCAATAGGAATTGCCTATCCATGACCTGCAGATAAATCGACTTTGCATATTTACTTTCACGTGCTATATATCAACGCCGCTTAATTAGAATAGTTTTTCAGCATAAATTATCTCGATCACGGAGAGCTTTGGTTTTCATTGCAGTTTCGAAAAGAGGTTTATCCATGCAGAAAGAAGTCATTAAAGCTAACATTGTCGTTTTCATCGCCAGTTTCTGCACTTTGGTCATTGAGCTAGTTGCCGGAAGGATCATGGCGCCGCATGTGGGTGTATCACTCTATACATGGACAAGCATTATCGGTGTTGTCCTTGCCGGTATCAGCATAGGCGCTTATGTGGGCGGTTTGATTGCCGACCGATTTCCCCGGCCCTCGACACTCGGCTGGCTCCTCTTTCTTTCCGGCATAGGGGCTCTTTCCATTTCACCGCTCACAAATCTTCTTGGCGCGACCCATTTTCAGACGACGCTGATGATACGGATATTAGTCCTCACAACCTTTATCTTCTTTGTCCCGTCTTGCATATTAGGCATGATTTCCCCCGTCGTGGTTAAACTTACACTTCACAACCTCGCGAAGACAGGCAATGTGGTGGGGAAGATCTATGCTTTCTCCACACTCGGCTCGATCATCGGGACCTTTGCCACGGGCTTTTTCCTCATCTCCTGGATGGGAACAAGGAATATACTTTTGACCATAGGGATTATTCTAATAATTTCTGCTATGATCTTTGGAGGACTTTTTACGAGAAAAAAAACATCTGCAATTTTCTTTGCCGTGGGCATTCTAATTTTTCTTTCACTCGCCTGGACTTTCTACGGCTATGCCTTCAAAATGCCTGTCGATGACAAGACCTATTTCTTTAAAGAAAGTGACTACTATTCTCTCCAGATAAGGAAGTGCCTCACAAGAGATCAGCGGGCTTGGGCGGATGCGCTGGTCTTAGACCATCTCATACACTCCATAAATGTCTACAATGACCCCTTTTATCTGGATTATGAATACATCAGGATATACGAAGAACTTATGAGGTGGAGGATGAATAGGTCGGGAACACTGAAGACCCTGTTCATTGGCGGTGGGGGCTATACGCTGCCCCGCTGCCTTGAATTGATGTATCCGACGTCAGAGATCGATGTTGTGGAGATTGATCCGGAAATAACGCGGGTGGTTCATGAATACCTGGGAGTGCCCAAGGACACGCGGATCAGATCCTTCAATGAGGACGGCCGCTGGTTTGTCATGAATAGCAACGAAATAGAAAAATATGATTTCATTGTGGGAGACGCCTTTAATGACCTTTCAATTCCCTACCATTTGACAACTAAGGAATTTGCCCTGCAAATGGCAAGGCTCTTGAAACCACATGGCATACTCATGGCCAATGTTATTGACAGTTACGAGAGGGGACTCTTTATGCCTTCCTACATCCGGACGCTGGAAGATGTGTTCGGCAAGGGAAATGTCTACCTTGTTTCCCCGAAGTCCGATCAAGAAAATACGGGCATTAGCACCCGTGTTATCGTGGCGAGCAAGCGTGGTGTTGATATGGATGACTTCGTTCAATTCATCGGGGAAAAGGGCGGCAAAAGTGTCATGTCCCACGTTATGTCCCAGGAGCAACTCCAGCAATATCTCACCGAGCGGCCTTCCGTTGTCCTCACCGATGACTATGTGCCGGTAGACAATTTGATAGCCCCCATCTTCGAAGAACGGTATGGCTATCAAAGGCATTAATTTCTATTGATCCTGGAAAGAGGAAATACCATGCTGTCGGAAATTCAACTTAACAGATATGCCGATGTGCTCATCTGGGCATTGAAGGTGGCAAGGAAAAATCCGTTCAAGAGACAGGATACCGTTCTCCTCCAATATGATCGCCAGGCCCTCGGACTTGCAGAAATCCTTTATAACAGGATACTGGACATGGGTATGAACCCGATTCAAAGGATGGGCCTAACGGTTCCCATGGAACGCGGCTTCTACGGGATTGCGAACAACAGACAACTCGTCTATCTGCCTCCGGGAGATAAGGAATTATACAATAGCATAAACGGCAGGATATTTCTCCATGCACCGGACGCCCTCACACATATGAAGGACATCGACCCGATGAGAATCGGGAAGGTCCTCGTGGCAAGAAAGCCTTTCCGGGACCTTCTCAACAAGCGGGAGGAGGACGGCCTTTATAGCTGGACCCTCAGCACACTCCCCACGGATGAGCTCGCGAAGCAGGCAAGAATGTCGCTTGACAAGTATACGGAACAGATTATCAAGGCCTGCTACCTGGATTTTGACGATCCCGTTTCCCGCTGGCAGTCGATTCTCAAAGAAGTCACGGGCATCAAGAGATGGTTGAACAGCCTCAACGTGAAATCCCTTCATATCGAATCAGAAAATATTGATCTTACGATTAGGCCGGGGGACAGAAGACTTTGGATAGGCATATCTGGGCATAATATACCGAGCTTTGAAATATTCACTTCGCCTGATTGGCGGGGAACGGAAGGTCGGTATTTTGCGAATCTGCCTTCTTTCCGCAGCGGCAATTATGTGGAGGGGGTACGCATGACCTTTTATAAAGGCGCGGTTACTAAGATCGGGGCGGATACCGGCGAGGATTTTGCCGTTCAGCAGCTTTCCATGGACAGGGGAGCGCGCCGGATCGGAGAATTTTCCCTTACGGACAGACGTTTCTCCCGGATCGACCGATTTATGGCCGATACGCTTTACGATGAAAATCACGGCGGCAGGTATGGGAACTGTCATCTTGCCCTTGGTTCTTCCTACAGCGTTACATACAATGGAGATCCATCAGAACTCGCAAAAGAAGCAAAAAAGAAAATGGGCTTCAATGACTCAGCACTTCACTGGGACCTCGTCAATACGGAAAATAAGACAGTAACAGCCGCCCTTGCCACAGGTGAAAAGCTTCTCATCTACGCAGACGGCACGTTCAAGCAGTAATCCCGCCGGTGATGAATAAACTTTGGTAATAGATTAAATCCATCTTGTCCCATTTAACCGCTGCATTCGAAAATCGCTTCTTGCGTCTTAGCAAATTTTCCGGATAATCGCGATTATTCCCTCTCCATTCTGAATGCTTTTCCCAAAACGCCTCTCCACTTCCAGCCCTTCGCTATGCCTGAACTCCAAAATACCGATACACAGAGAGTCAGGCGTCACTCAGGCTCTTTCACGTAATTGCGGCAGCGGGGACAAAATATTCTGTTTGTGGAGTCGCAATAGGTATCTTCCGTGTTGCAAATAGGGCAATAAAAAATGCTTTCGATATGGGCATTGTATCTTGGCAGATCCCTGCCGCACAACCGACAGACCCGCAAATCTCTTTCGATTGTTCCTCTACAGAAAGGACACTTTTTCATACATAAATCTTACGCATCGGGGATGATAACAGGATATCCATGACCGGTTTATATATCAAGGAAAAAGAACCGGCTTCGGTTTGGGCATAGTTAGACATCTCGCCATTGGATGGGTCTGTTTGATATTTATGGGGGGCAAATATCGTCCGCTATGAGCCAAAATCAATTATCACGTTGGCTTCGTTACCGCAGACCTTGCAGACTCTGGTCTCTTCCTGCATCATCTTTCTAACGCCGGATAATTCTTCGACATCAATCGTTTTACAGGTTATCGTCATTCCCGCTTCATTGCCGCACTTGTCATAATTGCAGACTTTCACCATCTCTGCCATAGTACACCTCCTGATACATTAAAATTATCCGACATGCTTCTGTGCATCTGTATAATAAAGAGGGGGAAGTCTGACTTGAGAGATGTCCGGTCGTAATCAAAAAGAACCATCTATAAAAAGATCATTGATGAATGACCACTCTGTTTTTGCACATGACGAAATTCTTTCTATCATCGCTTCAAAATCCTGCCACATGGCTTCGTTCTTAATTTCACAGCTATGCCCCCAGAAGGAAAAAACACCGTCCCTCTCTTTCGATATTTTAAACTTGGGCCAAAAATCGAAAGACAGAAAATGACAACTAAAATTAAATTCGAGAGGATCGTGGGGCGGGAAGATGCTCTCGTCATTTTGACCACCCCGGGCCCATATATAGCCGGCAGACTGGAGGGCAGCCTTTGCCTTTTCATTGCATGCATTGAATGGATAGCAGAATCCTAGAACTGGTTTTCTGAAAATACCTTGTAGGATATCACGGCTTGCCCTTATCTCCCAATCCAATTGGTCTGCTGAAACTTCGGTCAGGCATGGATGGGTCATGGAATGGCTGCAAACCTCAAATCCGCTGTATATGTCGGGCAGCTCACCGACACGGAGCCGCCAAACCTCCCTGTTATCATGAATCCAACCGAACGATCTCTCTTCCCGATATAGTCCCGGATTGAGACTGAATGTGGCTCTGGCATTGTAACGACGCAGTATGTCAGTCAGACGGACATCATCAACGATTCCGTCATCCCAGCATTGAATCACTTTCATCTGAAGTTCGCTTGACTGCCGTATTTTCTAAATATACCATGTTCCATGAGAAGGACGATAATGACTCCCACGACGAACCCGTTTCCGACAATGGGACGTAAGACTTGGGGGAATTCTCGGAAGAAGGCGGGCGGCATGAAAGCTATCACTGTTGCAATCAGGATAGGCATGCCGATAATCATTCCGTCGTCAAAAGTAAATTGTCGCTGGGACTCAAAGGCTACTATCAGGCCGGCTGACACCTGTGAGCACAGCACGTAAAACATGATGCTGCCGATCACAACTGGAGGAACGATCCCCAAGAAGCCTATCGTCATAGGAGAAAAGGATATCAGCAACAAGACCGCCGCTGCCGGCAGTAAAGTGAATCGCGACATGCAACCCGTAGCAGCGACAACGCCGACGCTCATGGAATAATTAACCTGACCTATGACGCCGAAAATTCCTGCCGTGACATTAGCCAAGCCTGTAAAGAAAACACCACGGTTAAGCCTCTTTGCCATGTCTTGAGTATTTACAAGAGCATTCATGGACTGCATCGAACCGAGATCATTAATCGACAAAGCCACAAAGCAGATAAAGAAGGAAATCAAAAGCCCCGCATCGAAAGACAGATGGCCTATCATGTTCGTAAAAAATGGTGCGATCAATTTCGCAGATACTACTGCAGTCATATTGATGTTTTCCGGGAGGATAAGAAAATAGACGGCGCTCCCGACCAGCATCGAGAGCATTATCAGAACAGATTTCCATATTCCCATAAGGAGCCTATGGAGAATCAGTGTAACTGCTGTAAGCGCCAGGGCATAAACCATATTTATCTGCGGAGTCGTCCCCTGCGGGTCTGTCACAAGTCTTAGGATGGTTGGTGTCAGCGTAAAGGCAATCAGCAAAAGCACTACTGCCACGACACGGGGTGTAAAGAGCCGCTGGAGATGCCCGAAAACACCAGTTACGCCCGCGAGCGCTAGGATCACTCCTCCGCTCATTACAGCCGTAGATATGACATTCAGGTCGAATCCATGGCTGGAAATAATGCCGATGAGAATCACCGAGGACGGGCCCATGATGAGAGGCAGGCGGTGACCCCAGAGAACTTCAAGAAAGAGGAAGATGGCAATGATGAAGGCCATCTTTTGCAAGTATGTCGTTTGGTCGGTGGGATCGGCCAAGTGATATGCAGCAGCGATCTTGCCCAATATTATCAGGAAAGGTAACATCAGTGCGCACCACTGAAGTCCCATGAGCAGAGACTCTCCCAGAGGCGGCCGATCTTCAAGGCCGTACTTAAATTCCATGAGATTAATCTTTCTCTAAGATTCCGCGGCTGACCTTTTATTTCAAGGAATCAGGGACGCGAAAGAAAAACTCGTTTAAACAGCCGCGCTCCAGATCAACATGGATCATCCTTTCCCTGAAAATATTTCCGCGCCCCAACAGGATTTTGAGGACTTCCATTACTTGGAAGGCGGCTATAAGAAAAGGCGTAACACCAGGGACGCCAAGAACGACCTGCGGACTTTCCAGGTCGATACGTTTTGTCTCCTCGGCCCCATAGATATTCTTAAGCCCCGGATCTCCGGGGAAAATAGTCATGATCCAGCCTTCAAAACCGGCCAGCGTGCCGTGCACCAGAGGAATCCCCAGCTTCTTGGCGGTACCCTCGAGAAGAAATCGATCCGGTACATTATCCAGCGCATCGACAATTACATCCGATCCGGCAAGAATCCCTTCGGCATTCGAAGCATCGAGTTTAATCTGGTGGGGAAAAACATTTACTCCCGGATTGATGACCCGAACGGCAGAGACTGCTTCGTGCGCTTTCGGACTTCCCAGAGTCTTCATATTGCAGAGAGTCTGGCGATTCAGGTTCGTTTCATCAAAAACGTCCTGATCCACCACCATCAGAGACCCGATGCCAACCCTCGCAAGCAACAAAATGACATTACCGCCCAAGCCCCCCGCACCGATTATGGCTATCTTCGATTCGGCCAGCTTAAGCTGCTCTTCCGTGGATATTGAATCCAGGTTCCGGATGTAGCGGTACGGATAGATACCCATTTTCAGCATCTCTATGTAGATATCATGAACGCTGATATGATATTCATCTGCGATCACAAGGGAAACATGATCCTTCAGGGTTTGCAAACGGCGACCCGCCTGGTCCGTGATGCTTGCAGCTTTTTCCCGAATCGATCCTTGCAATCCTTTTTTCTTATACTGATTCACTTTCGTTCCTCGTTAATGCGGGGATTTTACCATGCGGCATATGTCACAGACTATTCCTGACCTATGGGCAATAATATAAATCAGTTATCCTCTCCACTCCACAAAATATTTGAGGAAAGGAGAGATAAGGTTTATAATGATCTTGATACTTCAAAAAAATTGTCATTACCGCACGGTATGAAAGTTGAAATAAATCTATTTGCTTCCCTCGCACGATATGCACCGGATAAGACCGGAAGCCATAGTCATCGTATGCTGGACGTGGCCGAAGGGACAACGATCATGGAACTCCTAAACCGCATGGAGCTCCCCATTGATAAAATCAAAATGATTTTTTTGAACGGCCTGCATGCCACAGGCGATGAAGTCTTAAGAGACGGGGACAGGGTGGGTGTTTTTCCGCCGGTAGCCGGTGGTTAGACTGCTTTGACCTGTAAGAAAATATCTCCCCTTCCCCAATCCATTTCCAGAAATTGTTTGAACTCAAATTGCCGGCCATCTGCAAGGACCTGCCCACAGCCTCTTTGGAAATCATCTGCCCGAGCTTTGAGGATATCCTTAAACTTGTCACTTTCGACCCAGACGCCATCTTTTAAAAAGATCGGCCCCAGTTCCTGAAGCGGCATGTTGAATAGTTTCACTAAAACCCTGCCGGCCTGCATGGAAGCTGACGTTGTCTCCCCCTTGAAAGAGATCTGGTCGCGCATTGCCGCATAGTAGCCCCCCTTGCGCAACACCGCCCCGGCCAAGCCCGGCATGGCGGCGGAAAGGGAAAGCGTGGCGCCATCCTCGACTGTAGCTCTCTCCACATCATCAACAGCGTCTCCATCCAGGAATATCGTTTGGATCCTCTTTTCAAGATATTCAGGTGACAGGCCGAATTGTTCACAGAGAAATGATTTAACGCTGCATCCCACATATCCCTTGATCCAAAATCCGTTCTGCAAGAGCTGAGAAAAGGCCGGGATCAGGCTGGCCTCGACTGTCAGTGAAATATGTCTTGGAGAGGTACTCTTGAAAATCGTCTTCCCATTGGATTTCTCATGACGGGTCATCTATGACACTTCCTCTTCCTGATAAACGAACGGGGCGGCCCGTTTCAGGCCACCCCGTCGAATACACACTCTGAGAGAATTTTACCTACCAGTTGTACACCCTGTCCAGATCTGCGTCTGTCACCTGGAACGTCACATTATGGGGCGGAAGAGGTTCCTTCTTGAAATACTCGGGCAGCCGGTCATGTTTTGCCGTGAAACCTGCACGGGCATTGAAGTCCCGCTCCATCATCAGCACACTCTTGCCGAGTGCAACCACGTCATCGGCAGTCAAGTTCAGGCCATAAAAGGCATTGAGCATATCGATGAGCGCCTGGAATGTGTCCGGCTGATCCAAGACCGCAAAGGCAATGAAAAGGCACATGCCTGTTGAGTCAATGGCCGCAGTCGCAATCTGTAGATTTCTGGAGAGGTCGATCTGCCCTTCCGGCTTCAGTGGATCCACATACCCCCCAACCTTGAGGATATTTGTGGCAACCGCGTATCCCGCCGTATGATCGGCGCCCATAGTGCTGGTGGCATAGGTGACCCCGATACCCTGAACAGCGCGTGGATCGTACGCAGGCATGGCCTGCCCCTTGACCACGGGAACCCTCTCGATGCCGAACACCTTACCGGTCACGGCGGCCCCGTTCCCCAGTATGCGTCCCAGGTCCGTGCCTTTCCCTACTTCCTTGACGAGCCTGATGGCTGCCTCGCCATCGCCGAATTTTGCCAGCCCTGCCTCCATGGCGACCCCAATGGTTGCTCCCATCTCGATGGTATCAATGCCGTAATCGTCGTCCAGGCGGTCCATCATGGCAATCGCATCCAGATCGTCGATACCGCAGTTCGCGCCGTGGGCCCAGACCGTCTCATATTCCGGCTGCTTGGTCAGGTAATGACCATCCTTGTCCATGTAAACTCCCGAACACTGGATCACGCATCCCCGGTGACAGCCGTGGGTGGGAATGCCGCCGCGGGCTTTTTCCGTTTCAGCCTGCGTTTCCCCACTGATCTTGGAGGTTCCCGGAAAGCGTCCCACAAGGAAGTTATTGGTCGGATATGCGCCTGCTTCATTGATTACATTGGCCAGTACGTTGGTCCCAAACGCGGGAAGTCCCTCGCCGGTAACAGGATGTTTCCTCAGACCATCAACAAATGCCTTATTGGCCGTTTTGAGCTTCTCCGGGTCTTTGGCAGTACGGTTCGACAAACCCGTGTCGTCGAGGACTATGACCTTCACTCCCTTGGCGCCCATAACCGCCCCGGGTCCGCCTCTCCCGGCATGGCGGGTAGGCCGCTGTTCCATATCCGTAAAGGCCACTGAGGCGGCGGACATCTTCATTTCGCCCGCCGGTCCGATGGAGATGCACGCGATCTTGTCGCCATACTCCTTCTTCATCTTTTCCACCAGGTCATAATTGCCCAGCATAGAGAGGCTGCTGTCGGGTTTTATCTTCACTCCGTCCTTGTTGATGAAGATCTTATAGAGATTGCCTTCTTTGGGCTTTCCTTCCAGGATGATCGCGGCATAGCCCAATCGCGCCAGCACCTGTGAGGGCTGCCCTCCCGAATTGGACTCTTTGATCGTGCCTGTCAACGGGCTCTTGCAGCCCACTGAAATGCGCCCCGACTGGGAGGCACTTGTTCCGCTCAGCATTCCCGGCGCGATAACAAGTTTATTATCTTCGCTCAATGGATGACACAGCGGTGGCACTTCCTTGGAAATAACAGAGGAGGTCATGGCCCTGCCCCCCAACCCGGCATACTCCCCCAATGGAACGACACTTACTTTTGGACCGCCTTCGGCCCCCATGTTGATTCTAAGAATTTTGTCCATCGACACCCTCCTTTCGCAGTAGGATTGCGCAGCAATTTAGGGCCACTGAGGTCCTGAATCCCGGCAAGATTTTTAGATAAACCTAAGAGACTATCAACCATCAAGTTTCTAATAAATAAGAATATTAAAAGAAGAAATGAACTGATACAGTTGATACGTACATATGAGTATTTTATCTGTTATGTAAAAATTGTCAAGTAATTGTAATTATGTCAAAAAACACATAACAGAGAACAAGCATTTGGAATTGATGGCCTTTCCTTAACGGTCAAAAAAATCTTAAGAGTTCTTGACAAGAATGATTCTTATATTATAATGATTATAGAGTATAAGGTACGGCGAATGACATACAAGAAAAATAAATACCCCATAAGACTTACCCCTCAGAGGCTTGCCATCCTCGAATACCTCGAGGGCAATAAAGCGCATCCGTCCGCAAGCGATATATATAAGGCGGTATCTGAAAAGTACCCTATGATGTCCTTTGCAACAGTATATAATACCCTGGATACCCTGAAGGAAAAAATGCAGGTTCTCGAATTATCCATTGACTCCAAGAAAAAGCGCTTCGATCCGAACACAAAACCGCATCATCATTTAATATGCATGGAATGCAAGGCGATTACTGATATTCATCGGAATTTTGCGCTCGATTTAACGGATGGCGAAAGGTGTGACTATGAAATAATGGGAAACCATGTCGATTTCTACGGAGTTTGCCTGAAGTGTAAACGGAGGGAAAAGTCCAAAAAATAATTTTCAGGAGGTGGAATAATGTCCAAGACAGAACAGTATCTGAAAGAAGCATTTGCGGGGGAATCCCAGGCGAATCGCAAGTACCTGGCCTTTGCAGCTAAGGCTGACCAGGAAGGTTATCCACAGGTTGCACGTCTCTTTCGGGCTGCGGCGGAGGCTGAAACAATCCATGCCCACAGTCACCTTCGGGCACTCAACGGCATAAGGAGCACCAGGGAAAATCTTCTGGAGGCTGTTGCCGGCGAGACCCATGAGTTTACGAAGATGTATCCGGAGATGATCGAAGCGGCCAAGGCGGAAGGACATAAGGTAGGGCAAAGATCGTTCAGCTATGCCAATGAGGTGGAAAAGATTCACGCCCAGCTTTATCAAAGTCTTCTGGACAGCCTGGGGAAATCTCAGGAGACCTATCCCTATTATATCTGTCCCGTCTGCGGATTGACGGCGGAAAAGGAAGCGCCGGCCATATGTCCCGTGTGTGGAACCAAAGGGTCATTGTTCCGGCGGGCTGATTGATTCTGAATGCAAAGCTTCATCACTACACAGTCTCCAAGGGAGACGGAAACATGGAAACAGAATATATACCCATATTCCTTGAGAGGAAGAATGGATGCGTGAACGGCACCTGGATGCACGCCGATGCGCGTATTAATGCGAGGATTCTGCCTCTCGCCTATACCTCGGATCTCAGCATCCTCAGGCTCATGGTGAGCAATCTTGATAAGGCCGCGGACGTGCTTAAGAAAAAGGGGCTGATCTTCGAGCAGACGGCCGATGCCGTAGAAGTAGTTCCGGACGGGTCATACGGACTTCTGGATATTCTCAGGATGCTCGCGGAGCATGGTGTAGACGTCGAATTGACAGGCATAATACCAGGGATATATCAAGGCTGATGATATTCCTCCTGCCGGTACGGCAGGCACAGGTTCAAATCATGCATTACGGCTCCGGTAAAAATCTGCCTTATAAATTTCCTCCAAGGGCCGCCGTGGCCATTGTTTTTCCGTCAGCCAATGGATATACTTAAGAGTGACGAATCCATCGAACCAGCGGTGGAAAGCTGCCAGCAATGCATCTCTGGTCTTATACTGCCTCTGGAAGCGTCCCCAGATGTCCCGAAATCCGCGACTCTCCAAAAATCCCCTGGTGTCGGGACTCGTAAGTTCGGCGAAGATCCGTGCAGCCCCCTCATCAGCGTGGGTAGATACTGCTGCAAGGAGTTCACGCAGACAGACGAACACACGGAAATCGTATGCGAGGAGTGCCTCTCCGCCTTTGAGTGTCGCTTCAGCCATGCGCTTGCCGGTGCCGAATGGCACACGTCGGGAGATGCGGGCCGAGGGAAAGACCATGGTATTTTGTATTTCACAGATAGCGCCAGTTTTCGCGATCTCCACGCAGAAGTAGAAGTCTTCTCCCGCCTGCCTGCGGGCCGCAAAACCGTTGGCGCGGATATAACCGGAAGCGGTAAAGCACAGGCAGGAGCCAATGGTGTGAAAGGCGTAAGGTGAACCGGCCCAGCGGAGACCCGCGACATAGTAATTCAGAAATGCTTCATACTCATCAATGGCAGCCTGCCTTTCAGGAGAGTCCGCCTCCTGGTGTTTAAAAGATATGACCCCTCCCGTGCATCCGCTCTTGCGGAGCTTATGTCCGGCAGTGTCCAGGTAGTCGGGAGATACGATGGTGTCTGCGTCAAGACTGAAGAAAATAAAGTCATCGAGGGCAATTGTTTTATTCGACGCCCATAGAAAAGCAAGCACACTATCACATCCGATCTTTCGGGCAAGTCCTACACCCCCCCAGTGTGGAAGTTCATGTCCGGCGGAAGATGCATCGATCCAGGCGAGAGGAAACGCTCTATTATGACCTTTATCTTCAAGCCACTTCAGCGTCTGCGCGTTATCATCTGTCTGTTCCATAAGTTCAATCTGATCTACCGCGTCACCCAATTCCGGCGGGCGATTATTCACGACCACCAGAACAAGGGTATCGTCGAGAATATCAGCCGGCACAGTGTTCGACAGCGATTCGATTGTTAAAGGCAGGTACATTCTTTCCGCTAATGCCGGAATCACGACTGCCCGCCGGTAGCTCCGGTTGCGGTCAAATTGTCCCATAATTGGCCGGATTGCCGCCCTTTTGTTAAGATATTTCACCTGGTATTGCCACCCAATTTGTTGTTGATATTTTGTCTTGTGTCAAGATCATCAGTGATTAAACCCATCATGAATTCGGTAGCGAGCGAATGTCGAACGATGCCGTTCCCTAAAAATCGATCATCCTACGCAGCTTGCTGCGGAGAGCTTCAATAAATCTGTCTCCCACGGGGCTGTCGAGTATTTATCACGCCGTTCCTTATGGAGGCAATGCAGTATTCGCAAGAATATATTTCTTGACATTAGAACGGCAGTTCTAATAGAATCCCATCATGCAAGAAGGAAGGAGAACAATCAGGACAGTAGAGAAAAAAATTGCCGCCTTTTTCCGGGAGAACAGGCGGATGCCGACCTATTCCGAAATGCTCCATATCCTCGGTGTGAGGTCTAAGAGCGTTGTCCATTTCTGGGTAAACAAGCTCCTTGCCAATGGATTGCTGGAAAAAGATGCGCGGGGGTTTTTAAGGCCAACTCGTCGCTCTCTTGCCCTGCCTATGGTCGGAGAAGTCGCCGCCGGCTTTCCCTCTCCCGCTGAAGAAGAACTCCGTGATGTAATCTCATTCGATGAGTATCTTATTGCCCAGCCTGGATCTTCCTTTCTCCTCACAGTCAGTGGCGACTCCATGACAGGAGCTGGGATCATGGAGGGCGATCTCGTCATTGTGGAAAGGGGGCGGGAACCGCGAAACGGCGATATTGTTATTGCTGAAGTGGATGGCGAATGGACGATAAAATACTTCCAGAAAGAAGGAAGGAACATCATCCTCGAGGCAGCCAATCCGAAATATAAGGCCATCAGACCGAAATCAGAACTGCGTCTCGGCGGCGTCGTTGCGGCAGTGATAAGGAAATACCATAGATAAAAATATTCACCTCATCCACCTTAAGGATATTTAAGATGATGATCGTGAAAATTCTATTAGTAGTTATTTTGGGCTTCGTCGTGGGCTGCGGTGTCTTTTACTTCCGCCAAGAGAACATGATTTTTTATCCTGAAGCCCTCCCGCCCGACTTCCAATACAGTTTTCCCGCCCGTTTCGACGAAGTGACTCTCACTGTCGACGGTGCTACCATCAATGCGCTGCATTTCAAGACAGACAATCCCAAAGGGGCCATCATCTATTTTCACGGGAACGCGGGAAACCTCCGCGGCTGGGGCGAAGTTGCCCTTGATTTTACAAGGCTGAGTTACGATGTGCTCATACCGGATTACAGGGGCTATGGAAAAAGTACAGGAAAGATACGCAACGAGGAAATGCTGCACCGAGATGCTGCAGTCGCTTACAACTATCTCAAGGAGCGCTATCGCGAAAATCAGATTATCATCTATGGCAGATCAATCGGGACGGGGATTGCAGCATATCTGGCAAAAGAGACGAGGCCGCGCATGCTCATTTTAGAGTCGCCCATTTTCAACATGCGGGACCTGGTCAAGTACCACTATCCTTTCATGCCGTCAACGCTCGTCGCTTTGATCCTCAAGTATCCAATGCGCACCGACTTGTCGATTGCTGATGTCCCCTGTCCTGTTCACTTATTTCACGGGGCAGAGGATGATATTGTTCCTTACAATTCAAGTGAACGTCTCCTCAAACTTATTAGAACGCAAAGCCGGTTAATCAAAATTCCCGGCGGCGGGCATAACAATCTGGGCGACTTCCCGCTCTATCATGAAGAGCTCGAACGCATCCTGAAGTAGACAAATCTACCCTGGGGGCGCTACGCCAATCTATGACTGTAGCTCTGACGGGGCTCCCATGATAAAGGGAATAAATATGCCATCCTGGATTATAATACTTCTTGTTGCAATGGGAATTCTCATTGTCTGCAAATTTCTCTTCGCCTTTTCCCTTCTTTCTGTATTCCCGATTACGCAGGGAGCCATGTTTCACGCCTCCGCCCATGTCAGGGTAAGGACATTCCTCGATCATGTGCCGATGAAGGCGGGCGATCTTCTTGTTGATATCGGGTGCGGGGACGGGAGAGTTCTCCATGCTGCGAAGCGGCGCTATGGTGTCAGGGCGCTCGGGTTCGAGGTAAACCCTCTGGCGTATGCACTTGCGCGCCTGCGCACCATCGGGGTGGAAGGGATTGAGGTGAGGTTGCGGAATTTCTGGGATGTGAATGTCGGGGATGCAGATGTGGTATTCTGTTATCTTTTCCCTGACGTCATGGGTAGGCTCGCTCAAAAACTCGAGAAAGAACTTCGTCCGGGGACCCGCGTCATTTCCTGCAATTTCCCGCTTCCGGGATGGAGACACAGAAAATTACTTTATCCTGAATCTCCACTTCACGCCGATCCCATCTATCTCTATGAGATTCCGGCTGTTAGTCTAAGTCCAAGCGATAGTTGTATGTGTAATCCCTAGCGACCTCAAGTTCGTAATGCTTGATGTTGTAAAACAGGGCCAAATCGTAATTATTTATGGCATAATAGGACTTGCTCAAACCTAGGTAAGCCTCCGTGAAAAAAGGATCAGCTGCGACGGCTTTTTTAAATTGATCAATCGCGTCTCTGTGCATGCCTTGCGAGGCGAGGGTTAGACCACTCGTGTAATAGACAATTGCCTCATCGCTGCTCTGAGGATTGATAGCGATATAGTGCGATTGTACCGTAGAGCAGCCTGTTGCTACTAACAGAAAAATCAACATCAACCATGAAAGAATCCTTTTCATGACTACATCTCCTTTCATTGAAGCGCTTCTTTTAATGTATCCAAATTCTGTATGAAAGTTATGCCTGCATCTTGAAAATATTGCAATATTAGAGCTAATTATAGGGTAAATAAAGTTTTATGTCAAAGAAAATGATTCCCTGTGTCAGAAGCAAGTAATATGTCCGGTATTGTAGCACGTAATCTGTCCGGTTTAATATGGTCGCCGATGGAGGTGCCCGATGAGACGGACGGAGATGTTACAGGAGATCCGGAAGATGCGATTTGAA
>JBEKOL010000015.1:0-77408 GCA_049521775.1 Syntrophales bacterium | reverse complement strand
GGAAGAGAAGAAGGCGGAAGAGAAGAAGATGGACGAACCAAAGAAATAACTGTCTTCAATCTTGTCTTCGCAAAAATTATTCAAAAGGGGTTCATGAGAAATCATGAGCCCCTTTTGCTTTTCTGGAACTGATCTCGCGGCACTTGACTCTCTCGATCATGCCTGAGGCGCTGGCGGCTGATTACCGCCTGCTCCCCGTGCCGCTGCATTGCTACTTTTACGAGCCGGTGCAGCCCCTCGATAAAGTAATTTAAGTTCACGTTTATCCACAATCTTTAGACCCGCTACATAATATTCTTCGCATACAGAAGGAAAAAAGTGTAAAAGCATCCTGGCTGGGGACAGGCTTGTGTGACCGGCGCGTTTCCATGGACAAATATCTTGATGAATGTATAAGCGTATAGAATGGTTGACTGGTTATTACATCTTCCAGCATATAGTAAGGTAGGCGTATCCTTTTTGGGGATGTTGCTGCTTAACTCATCGGGTGTGCCACTGGGTCTGGCGATCCTTCTCTTTTCCATTCTTCTGCCCTTATGGGCAGGCACTGGCATGGGCGGTATTTACTACCAGATAGCAAGCTTTGGCGAGCCGCAGAATTATATACTGCCTATCATCATTCTCCTTCTTTTGTTCTTTACTGAATCCTTGAGCAAGACGGGGCGGATGGATCGCACGATCGCGGCCCTCAAAGAATGGCTGAAGAGCAAACATATCATCCTGGCGGGACTCCCCGCGCTGGTAGGACTCCTTCCTATGCCCGCGGGCGCTCTCTTCTCCGCGCCTTTTGTAGCCGCCGTCGATGAAAGCGGGGAACTAGAGTTGTCTCACAAGGTCGCTATCAACTACTGGTTCCGGCATCTTTGGGAATATTGGTGGCCCCTCTATCCCGGTGTCATCCTGGCGATGCAGTATTCCAGGCTTCCGGCAATTGCGTTTTTTCTCATGCAGATACCCTTTACCATCGTCGCAGCGATCAGCGGGTATATATTTATTCTGCGCAGGATTAAGAAACAAGAAGACGAGGGCGTTGGTTATGGAAAGATTAACACCAGTGAAGTCCTTTCAGCAATGGGGCCTATCGGACTGCTCGTCATGATATCACTTGTGGGATCTGCGATTCTTCCCCTCATGGGCATTGAGGGCACGCTCGCAAATTTGATAGCCATGCTGGTTGGCCTCATCGTTGCGCTTGTCGTTATTTTCTCCGGCCATGCTGCTGAGTTCCGTCTGTCGCTCCGCATGCTGATGCGCATGGACACCTGGTTTATGATAGCTCTTGTCGTGGGAATTCAGGCCTTTTCAGCGGCTCTGGTGTGTCCTGTTGATGCAACTGGGGCGACATTGATCACCGGGATGCGGGACGAATTTATCCGAACAGGCGTCCCTTTGATAGCGGTCATCATGCTGATTCCTTTCATCTCCGGTATGGTGACGGGTGTGGCTTTCGGTTTTGTCGGCGCGAGTTTTCCGATCGTGTTTGCCCTCATCGGAACGGAGCCGACAAGAGGTCTGTTGGCTGCTACTACAACGTTTGCCTACTCCTTCGGATTCATGGGAATGATGCTTTCCCCAATGCATGCCTGCTTCGTAGTTACCGCTGAATACTTCTGTGTGACCGTATTCGGTGCTTACCGGTACATTACCTGGCCGGTAATCATTATTCTTATCACTTCGATTATCCTGTCAGGCCTTTATTATGTTACATTCTGACCGCAGATAAAACAGTGCTGCCAAGAAGATAGGGTGGTCTTATGCTCATTAATCTATTAGATGCTCGGTGTGGGCACATCTACCCAGGCGGTCGCCCTCTTAACGGGGACCACATTGACAATCGATCCTGTCATGGTGTTTAAATCAACTGCATAAAGCGGCGTTCTCGTCGCACCGAATGAAAATAGTGCGGGTCCCGACGGATGCTTCCCATTTACATTCTCTACCTCGTCGATAATGACCCGCCTATACGGACAAGAATTGCAGTCAAGACCAGGATCATCTATGTTAATGGGGCAGTGGCGCCTTCTTGCGATTGATGGATCGACATTATGCATCTTAGCCATGTGAAAAGTTGGAGAGCTCCGCAGATGCTCGAAAGGATGCAAGACCCATTCGCTTATCATGGCCAATGTATTGTGCTGCTTGAAGAGATGAAAGTCCCCTCCTGTATCCGCGATCATGCCCTGCATGATGTAATCCGCAGGCATCATATACGCTAGGTAATTCTTGTTATCAGATAATTTTATCTTGCCGTTTTTCTCTCCCTGAAGAATAGCTTGTATTACGCTTGCATTCATGCCTGTCTCTTCCGGAAGAAGGGATAGGATTGTCATGTTTGCTTCTGATGTAAAGGGAAGCGACCTTAGAGTTATCGTCCTCAAGATAAAACCCGATCCTATCACTGTAGCGATGATCAGCAGGGAAACAACGACATGTCTGAGCGGGCTCTTGGGGATGACATGGCTCATAAAAGAAAAATATCCCTCAACCTTCTTAGGGAGAAACATCCCCGTACTGCTCATATACTTTTTATAGGACTCTCCATAACGATTCAGCATTCTTTTCTCTTCATCTTTCGCCAATACATAGTAGAGGACGAACATGACCGAAAGGCTTGCGAGCACTATGAATCGGGGCCAGAGAATGCTCATCCCGATGCCCCATATGCCAAGCAAGAGATATTGAGGATGCCTGATATACTTATAAAGGCCCTTATCTGCTATGCCCCACTTGAACAACTTACCCAGATAGACCTGCAACGCGCAGACGATGAAGGCGGCGGCGCCAATTATAAAAAAAGCGGAACCTGCGATACGGACGGTCTTGAGGAAAAGAGTTGGTGGCAATGTCATATGAGGCAGGAAGAAGGCGGTCAGCCATCTTGTTGCGGGAAACTGCCCGAGCCAGTTGAATACCGGATTGAAGACGGAATAGAAGAAGAAAGCAAAGGGGCTGATCATAATCATAATTTCAAAAGCAACAATGATAAACAGCATAATACCCGCAAAGGCCGTGAACTTTGTTGCCTTCTCTTTTAGTTTTTTCCAAAGCATTTCCTTTGCCTCCAAATAATTATTTCAATAGTCTATTTTATCTTTTGCATGTTAGAAGTAATATTCAAAGTAGACTGACACTAAATCTTTAAATGGTGCTACAAGAATTGTGCCATCATGGCTTGCCTGTTATAAGCCGCTGTAACACTTGATAATTATAAAATTACCTCTATTTTCTGCCTTTATGATTTCAGTACAGTTGGATACCAAGTATCCAGTTATGTATCCAGCTGGATAATAAATATGCAGAGTTTTTCAATTTGAAATTATTGTTAATTTGAACTATCGCTATTGATAGCAGCGTATAGACGAAAAGCAGGTGCTTCTTGAATAATAAACCCACAACTAAGAGCCTCTTCTTATCCTTTCTCAGACTTGGTCTGACGGCTTTTGGCGGCCCGGCGATGGTGGCGCATATCAGAGAACTATCCACCCGGCGCTATCAATGGCTGGATGAGACGGATTTCAAGAACGGTCTGGCGCTCTGCCAATCCATACCCGGCGCAACCGCCATGCAGACTGCCGCGTATGTGGGCCTCAAGGTTCGTGGAATCTCCGGGGCGTTCGCCGCCTACCTGGGTTTTGGATTGCCTGCCTTTCTCTTGATGTTGATTCTATCCTTTATCTATGTACGTTTCAGCGACCTTCCCAGATTTATCTCTCTTTTCAGCGGTCTGCAGGTAATAGTAGTCGCCATTATCATTTCTTCTGTCTATTCCTTTGGCAGGAACATCGCAAACAATTACAAAAGCCTTATCATTGCCCTCCTTTCCGCCTCCGTTTTCTGGGCCGGCATAAGCCCTTTTATGGCTATTGTCGGGGCTGGCATTGCCGGGATGGCCTTCTCTCGTGCGTCCGCATCAAAAGGAGCGGTTGATTCCGATATGAGAACATCAGCGGCCAAACAGGTTACCATGATCCTTATCTCCTTCCTCTTTTGCTTGGCCGCTCTTTATTTTCTGAATAGTAAACTTTTTGACCTGGGAGCGGTGATGCTCAAGATAGATATCTTTGCCTTTGGAGGAGGCTTTGCATCTCTCCCGCTTATGCTTCACGAGATAGTTATGGGCAGAGGCTGGTTGAACAGCGAGACATTCATGGATGGAATAGCCTTAGGTCAGGTGACACCCGGTCCCATCGTGATCACGGCAACGTTTGTCGGATATCTGGTATATGGACTTTCCGGCGCTGTTGTCGCGACCATCGCTATCTTTGCGCCTTCCTTCTTCATGCTCGTTATTGTCGCGCCATTTTTTGATCGGTTGAAGAATTCGGCATATTTTCTGAGGGCCATAGACGGAGTTTTTGCCTCCTTCGTCGGACTCCTTCTATTTGTCTGCTTTAAGTTTGCGACAACTGTTCCATGGGATGTTGCGAGGATCCTCCTGGGACTTGCCGCATTGGCTGCTTTAATCCGCAAGGTGGACATCCTCTACATAGTGCTTGCAGGCGCTGTAGTTTCTGTGTTCATATTGTAATGATTAGAGCAATAGACAGCCTGTCTGTTGCTCTAACGAATCTTTTTGGAGTTAAGAAGATGAGTCGCGCATTAGAAGGTATCAGGGTAGTTGATCTGAGTCACGTCCTGGCAGCGCCGATAACGACCATGTTCCTGGCCGACCTTGGGGCTGAGGTCATTCATGTCGAACCGCCGCGCGGAGACGATGCGAGAGAATTCGGGCCTTTTGTCGGCGACGCCGGCAAGAACCGCAGCGGTTATTTCATCAGTCTCAATCGCAACAAGAAAAGCATGGTTCTTGATTTGAGAAAGGAAGCGGGAAAAAAGATACTGAGACAATTGATTGAGGTATCCGACGTTCTCATAGAAAACTACAGACCCACCACTATGAGAAAACTCGGCTTCAGCTGGGAAGAGATTCGAGAGATCAACCCCCGCATCGTTTACGCCTCCATCTCCGGTTTCGGCCAACATTCTCTTGCCGGATATGACAGCAGACCGTCCTACGACATGGTGGCTCAGGGCTACAGCGGCCTCATGAGCATAACGGGGCCCGAAGGAGGACAACCATGCCGGGTCGGCACCTCCGTGGGTGACATATTTGCCGGACACCAGGCCGCTATTGGAATCTTGGCCGCTCTAATCTACCGGGGAAAATCCGGAAAAGGGCAGCACTATGACGGCGCCATGGTCGACGGCCTGTTTGCCGTGCTGGAAAACGCCGTCGTCCGCCATACGATAAGCGGAGAAGTACCAGGCCCTCTCGGAAGCAGGCACCCCTCCATCACCCCGTTCCAGAGCTTTAAGACAAAGGACTCATGGATTATTGCCGCAATAGGAAACGATTTCCTCTGGTCGAGATTCTGTAAAGTGATTGACCGGGAAGACCTGACAGGAGATCCGAGGTTTAAAACGAATCCCCTCAGGACCAAACATGTAAGGGAACTCATCTCCATTATTTCAGAAGATATCTCCAAGAAAACAACGAAAGAGTGGTCGGAACTCTTTGAAAAGGCTGATCTGCCGTATTCGCCCGTCAACAGCATCAAGGACATCTGCGCGGATCCGCATATCAGATACAGGAATATGCTGGTGGAAATAGACCAGCCTGAAGTGGGAAAGATGACTATTACGGGCTCACCGATCTATTTGTCGGAGACACCGGGAGAAGTGTATGCGCCTGCCCCGCTTCTCGGACAACACACGGAAGAAATATTAAGAGACATCCTGAACTATTCGAAGAAAGAAATTGATCAGTTAAGGAACGGGGGCATCATAAGCGGAGAAACTTAATTCTTGCCGTCTCGGTTATGATATCAGGGAATATGCGGATAATATGCGCCTGTCCTTTGGTTAATGAATCCTTGACCGCTGGGTGGATAATATTCCCCGGTTCTGGGATTGATGGCCCCCTTGCTTGAAGGCGGATAATATTCACCAGTTCTCGGATTTATAGCACCTTGATTTTCCGGTGCGGAAGGTGTCGGCGCGGGCCCTGAAGGATGCTTTTGGGTTTGCTGTGGCAGAGATGGAAGCTCTTGCAATGTTCCTCGCGGGGTCAACGCTTCTGCATCCTTCTTCTGTTGGATAATTCCGTCGTCAGCAGATGCTCCAAGGAAGATCAAGAATATACCTAACACAACAAGACTTGAGATCATCAAAAGAAGGTGACATCGCGATTTAACCAGTCTCACAATATTGACCTCCGGCCGTTGTACCGCTCGGTATCGTAATATTTTTCCACATCGACAAGTTTTAATTTGCTGATTATTTCCTTGAGAGGAATGCTTGTAATGTCACCTCGCGTAAGGCTCACCATGCGACCGTAATCTTCATTGACAATCATGTCAACTGCGGCTATTCCAAACCACCTGGCCATCAACCGATCACGGGCAGAAGGTGTTCCTCCCCGCTGCAAGTGGCTCAAAATGAGAGATCGTGTTTCGAAACCGGTCCTCTTTTCAATTTCAAGCGCGACAGAGTTCGCTATGCCCCCTAGTGTGGGATGTCCGAAGTCATCGACCTTAACGTCTCTGACGAATTCCTGCTGCCCTGCGGGCTTTGCCCCTTCAGAGACCACAATAATTGAATAGTTTATTTCCCGTCCTTCCCGTTCACTAAGGAGTTCGCACACCACGTCCATATCAAAGGGGTATTCAGGTATCAAAATTATATAAGCGCCGCTGCATTCCCCTCCGCGAAGTGCAAGCCATCCCGCATGACGTCCCATCGTTTCGACAACAAAGTTCCGGCTATGAGAACCGGCAGTAGTCCTCAACCGATCAATTTCCTCTGTGATCACGTTAACAGCCGTATCAAACCCGAGCGAATATTCTGTGCCTGTGAGGTCATTGTCAATGGTCTTCGGGATACCCACAGTCTTGACGCCCACTTTATGTAATTTATATGCAACGCCCAGGGTATCTTCTCCGCCGAGCACAACCAGAGCATCAATCCCAAGCCTTTTAATGTTATCTATCAATTTTTCAGAACGGTCATTCTTCGGATTAAACGGGTTCGTCCGTGATGTTCCAAGATATGTCCCGCCCTGGCGGTCCCATGTTCGTACGACCTCTTCATCCAGGTGTCGGAGGTAGCGGTCACGACTTCTCGGATCGTCCGGATTAACCTCTACCAATCCTTTCCAGCCTTCGCTTATACCTACAACCTCAAAGGATACGGGACGTTTCTCGGCGAGTCTTGGATCGAGAGCGGTCTTCGTTACCCATTTGATGGCGCCGTTTAAGCCGGGACAATCTCCTCCGCCTGTTAAAACAGCGATCTTCAGTTTCATAATTTCTCCATCCGAATGGTGTACTTGCTTAAATTAACAGCATACTCTAACTGATAATGTAGCATAGCGACGCTTACAACAATAATGGTTGACTGTACGTAAAAATGTAGGCTCATCCTACTATTCCTTGCCGCTGTCTCTCATTGAGCCGGATGAGTTCAATTCTCGGAGATGTGAGGACTTCTGGTGAGACAACCGAATTAGATCACTTACCGGATGTCTGCCGGCTGATAGCGACGTAAGATGGAAAGATGGCAATTTCGGTGTCCTTACGTTCTCACTTCTCCAAACAGAATTTTCCGAAGCCTGCCGGAGGAGTGAGAGGGTATTTGCCTGTGTAGCAGGCAAGACAGAAGTTGTCGGCATCCATGCCAGTCGCTTCTACCATGCCTTCTAAAGATAGATAGTGCAGACCATCCAGTCCTATGAACTGGGCAACAGCCTGAACATATTCCTTCTGCGCGGCAATTAGTTCACCCTTGGAAGAAAAGTCGATCCCGTATGGACATGGATGTCTTGTCGGCGGACAACTGACAGCCATATGGATTTCCTTGACACCGCTCTCGCGCAGATTGCGGATACGGTTGCGGCTGGTCGTTCCCCTGATTATGGAATCCTCGACAATCAGGACCCGTTTACCGGCAAGCAAGGGGCGCACAGGGTTCAGCTTCACGCGCACACCAAAGTCTCTCATCGGCTGACTCGGCTGTATGAAGGTGCGTCCTACATAATGGTTACGGATCATGCCCATCTCAAAGGGGATGTTGCTCTCTTCCGCATAGCCAAGAGCGGCATAGGTGCCTGAATCGGGAAACGGCATGACAATATCCACATCCGGCCTGTATTCCTTTGCCATGCTGTGTCCGAGTCGCTTCCTGCATATATACACATTTTGGCCGAATATCTGGCTGTCGGGCCGTGCGAAATAGATGAGCTCGAAGATGCAATGTGCAGGCCTCACCTTCGGAAATGGTTTCAGGCTTTTTAGTCCCGTGTGATCGATAATCAGTATCTCGCCGGGTTCTACATCACGTACATATCTGGCGCTCAACAGATCAAATGCGCAGGTCTCGGAAGCGACCACCCACCCGCCATTGAGTTGTCCCAAGGAAAGTGGGCGAAAACCACGGGGGTCACGCGCAGCAACTACCTTGTCTCTTGTCAGCATAACGATGCTGTAAGAACCCTCAACATGTGCAAGGGCTCTCGTAAGGGCGTCTTCGAATCCGTCTTTCAAATAATGGGCCATCAGGTGGAAGATTACTTCGCTATCCATTGTGGACTGAAAGATAGAGCCCTTCTCTTCAAGTTCGGCCCTTAATGCCTGGGCATTGATAAGGTTGCCATTGTGGCCGAGGGCATAATGCTCGCCGGCGTGATGAACAAGGAATGGCTGGGCATTGGAGATAATGGAGGAGCCTGTAGTCGAATAACGGACGTGCCCGATTGCTAAGTGCCCCGGCAACTTTGAGAAGATATCCTCCTGAAAAACTTCAGACGCCAGTCCCATGCCCTTATGCCCATATACAAGACAACCATCGGCTGTGTTGATGCCCGCACTCTCCTGGCCCCGATGCTGGAGGGCAAAGAGCCCGAAGAATGTAACGCGCGCCGCGTCCTCATTTCCGTAAATGGCAAAAACGCCGCATTCTTCCTTCGGCTTACTTTCCGGTATAAAATATCGAGACATCTAAAATGACCTCAATTTACCCATTATGCTTCGTTAAAATTTGAAGGAACTAATTAACACCATTGTCTTCTTTTTGCAAGCTATGCAAGATGCGGCCATGCTCGTCTGCGCATGTCCGCATCTGTGAACTTGACCGTAAAAACTCCTTAAAAATTCTATAGCCGCCGCTCAGTTTTCAGATTTTCTCTTCCGTGACAGCTTCGCATTACTGTGATAATCTTGAAGAGGAGAAACTTCCCAGGTCTCCTTCTTCAGAGCCATGACAGCTTCACTCAAAGCCTTGGCCCCGGCAATCGTCGTAGTGTAAAGAACGTTATAAGTGAGTGCGCCGCGGCGTATGTGATAGGCGTCAAGGCTTGACCTTCGCCCCACGCTTGTATTGATTACCACCTGAATATTGCCATTCTTGATACGATCCACAACATGAGGACGGCCTTCGCTAAGCTTGAAAATGGTTTCAGTCTTTATCCCGTGTCTTTCGAGATGGGCCGCAGTGCCGCGCGTGGCCATTATATGAAAGCCCATATTTTGAAATGAATAGGCGACGGGCACGATTTTATCCTTGTGAATGTCATTTACACTGACAAACACTCCTCCGTCGAGGGGCAAGTGAAAACCTGCGGCCATCTGTGACTTGGCAAAGGCCATTCCAAAAGAATGGTCAATCCCCATCACTTCACCAGTGGACTTCATTTCCGGACCAAGGAGGACATCCACATTCGGAAACCTGTTGAAGGGGAATACCGCCTCTTTTACAGAGATGTGTTCCGGCCATATGGTTTTCGTAAATCCCAGGTCTTTTAATGATCGCCCCAGCATTATCTTGGTTGCCAGCTTGGCTAGAGGCACGCCGATAGCCTTGCTGACAAATGGAACAGTTCGGGATGCCCGCGGATTGACCTCCAGAACGTAAAGGATGCCGTCTTTTACGGCATACTGAATGTTCATGAGGCCGACTACTTTCAGCTCCCGAGCAATAAGTTTTGTCTGCTTTTCAATTGTCTCCAGAAGTTCTTGAGAAAACGTGATGGGTGGAAGTACGCAGGCGCTGTCTCCGGAATGGATGCCGGCTTCTTCAATATGTTCCATGATCCCACCGATTATGGTATCCGTGCCGTCGCTTATTGCATCCACGTCGACCTCAATGGCGTCCTGGAGGAATTTGTCAATCAGTATGGGGTGATCCGGAGAAGCGGCAATGGCCCTTTCCATGAACTGGCTTAAGGTTTCCTCATCGTACACAATCTCCATGGATCGTCCTCCCAAGACATAGGAAGGTCTGACCAGAACGGGGAATCCGATCCTCCGGGCTGCCTTGAGCGCGCCCTTGATGTCCGTTGCCGTATCGTTATCCGGTTGCCTGAGGTCCAAGAGATTAACAATGTCCTGGAAACGTTTCCTGTCTTCGGCGCGATCTATCGCGTCGGGAGACGTACCCAGGATCCTCGCCCCTGCGGCCTCCAGTCCCTTGGCAAGATTGAGAGGAGTCTGTCCTCCAAACTGGACTATTACTCCGAGAGGATTTTCCGTCTTGAGTATATGAAGCACGTCTTCCAGCGTCACCGGTTCGAAAAACAGTTTGTCCGACGTGTCGTAATCGGTACTAACTGTTTCCGGGTTGGAATTCACCATGATACTCTCATAACCTTCTTCACGTAGGGCAAAGGACGCATGGACGCAGCAGTAATCGAACTCGATGCCCTGGCCGATGCGGTTCGGGCCTCCACCCAGAATGACAACCTTACGCTTCGATGATGGCCGTGCTTCGTCTTCGATCTCATAGGTGGAGTAATAGTACGGGGTATAGGCCTCAAATTCGGCCGCGCATGTATCGACGAGTTTGAAGACAGGCAGGATATTTTCACGAAACCGCTCTTCGCGGATTTTCGCTTCCGGTTTTCTCCAGAGTTCGCCGAGATATCTGTCGGAAAACCCCATCCGTTTGGCTTCCCGCAATACCTCGACTGAAGGCGCCACTGTCTCAAGAATCTTTTCCGCCTCGACGATGGCCTCTATCTGGTGCAGGAACCAGGGATCAATCCATGTCAGACGGGCGATTTCTTCTATGGTCATCCCATGACGAAGGGCGGCAGCGATGTAGAACAGCCGCAGGGAGTTTGGCGTCCTTAACTTAGAAGACAGGAATTCCTCTGCATTGCCAATGTCAACAGGCAAAGAAATGTTTATGCTGTATCGGCCTACTTCTAGCGAGCGAATCGCCTTCTGGAGGGCCTCCTTAAAGGTTCGGCCTATGGACATGGTCTCTCCCACGGATTTCATAGACGTCGTCAATACATCTTCCGTCTCGGGAAATTTTTCGAAAGTCCAGCGGGGAATCTTCACAACACAGTAGTCAATGGTCGGCTCGAAGGAAGCCATCGTTTCTTTTGTGATGTCATTGGGGATTTCATCAAGGGTATAACCGACGGCAAGCTTCGCCGCGATCTTTGCAATGGGGAAACCCGTTGCCTTGGATGCGAGGGCCGAAGACCGTGACACACGCGGGTTCATCTCGATGACAACCATTTCACCGTTTTGGGGGTTTATCGCGAACTGTACGTTCGATCCGCCGGTCTCCACGCCTATTTCCCGCATTATGGCAATAGCCGCATCCCGCATCCGCTGATACTCCACATCGGTTAGGGTCTGGGCGGGCGCAACTGTAATCGACTCCCCGGTATGAATTCCCATGGGATCAAAATTTTCTATGGAACAGATGATCACGACATTATCCGCCCTGTCCCGCATCACCTCCAGTTCGAATTCTTTCCAGCCGAGAACGGATTCTTCCAGCATGATTTCATGAATCATGCTGGAGTCCAGTCCAACCTTGCCGAACTCCGCCAGCTCCTCCCTGTTATAGGCGACACCGCTGCCCGTACCCCCTAAGGTAAAAGATGGGCGAATAATGAGAGGGAATCCGATGATTGCCGCCACTGCAAATACTTCATCCATCGTTCTCGCGAACCCGCTCCTAGGTACACGTAGTCCTATCCGCTCCATTGCATGGCGGAATTTCTCCCGATCCTCCGCCTTCTGGATAACTTCGAGGGATGCGCCGATCATCTCCACGCCGTAGTGCTCAAGCACGCCGCTCTCCGCAACGGCTACAGCCGTGTTCAGTCCTGTCTGCCCCCCCATGGTAGAGAGGAGGGCGTCGGGCCGTTCCTTGGCGATGATCTTTGCTACAGCCTCCGGCGTTATAGGCTCCACGTAAGTCCTGTCCGCCATCTCAGGATCAGTCATTATTGTTGCGGGGTTGCTGTTGATCAGGATGACCTGATATCCTTCTTCCTTCAATGCCTTGCAGGCCTGTGTTCCGGAGTAATCGAATTCGCACGCCTGGCTGATAATGATCGGCCCGGAACCGATTATAAGAATTTTCTTCAGGTCACTTCTTTTGGGCATATTTTTTCCAATTCGTCTCTTGAACTAAGCGGCAAGGCCGAGTCCACATCTCCCCTACTCCCATTCAATCGTACTCGGCGGTTTCGAGCTGATGTCATAGACGACACGGTTCACACCCCTGACTTCATTAATGATGCGGTTGGAAATTTTCCCCAGCAGGTAGTGGGGGAGCCTTGCCCAGTCAGCAGTCATGGCGTCTTCACTGGTTACCGCCCGGATGGACAGAATGTTTTCATAGGTCCGCTGATCTCCCATAATACCCACGCTCTTGATCGGCAGAAGAACGGCAAAAGACTGCCACAGCTTGCGGTAGAGATTGGCCGCGCGGATCTCATCCATAAGAATTACGTCTGCTTTGCGCAGGATGGCCAGACGTTTTTCCGTGACCTCCCCGATGATGCGGATGGCCAGACCCGGACCGGGGAAGGGCTGTCGCCAGACCTGCTCGTCGGACATACCGAGTTCCTTGCCCAACAGCCGGACTTCGTCCTTGAAGAGGTGTTTGAGGGGCTCCACCAGGGAGAGATGCATCTTCTTCGGAAGGCCGCCCACATTGTGGTGCGATTTGATTACGGCGCTTGGCCCTCCAAAGGCCGAGCGGGATTCGATGACATCGGGATAGAGGGTCCCCTGGGCTAAGAACTTGACACCCTTGATCCGCCGGGCTTCCTTTTCGAAGACCTCGATAAAGGTACGACCGATAATTTTTCTCTTCTTTTCAGGATCCTCTATACCTTTCAATCTGCGGAGAAAAATTTTCTTTGCCCGGGCAAATCGCAGGTTGATCTGGAAATGCTTACGGAAAACATCCTGAACCTTCTGCGCTTCGCCTTCCCGAAGTACGCCGTTATCGACAAAAACACAATGCAGCTGACGGCTGATCGCCTGATGGAGCAAGACGGCCGCTACTGATGAATCCACGCCGCCGCTCAACCCCAGTATCACCTTGCCGCCGCCAACCCGGGAGCGGATCTCTGCAACGGCATCCCGGGCAAAGGATTTCATGGTCCAGCTTTTCTTGCAGTTGCAGATACTGAAGAGAAAGTTCTCCATCATTTTTTTCCCTTCAGGTGTATGGACAACCTCCGGGTGAAACTGTAAACCGTATAATCGCCTGGATGCATTTTCAGCAGCGGCAATCTTCGTGTTGGGGGTTGATGCAGTGGTTTTGAAACCTTTCGGCAAGACGCCAATGGTGTCTCCATGGCTCATCCAGCATCGCGTCTCCTTGTTTATACCGGGGAAAATTCCTGATGAAATTTTGATTTTGAGTTCGGCAAAACCGTATTCCCGTTTTTCGGCTCCGATTACTTTTCCACCAAGGGCATCGACCATGAATTGCATGCCGTAACATATGCCTAATACGGGAATACCGAGGTCAAAGATTTTTTTATCTGCCCTCGGGCTTCCTTTCTCGTAAATGCTTGCGGGACCTCCGGACAGAATAATGCCCTCCGGTTGCACGGTCTTGATTCTTGCGATATCAATATCCGGTGGCTCAATCTGGCAGTAGACTTGGTGTTCCCGGACACGCCTGGCAATCAGCTGGTTGTATTGAGAGCCGAAATCAATGATCAGAATCATCAGCCTTTTTCCTTTTCGTCTCCATTAAAGATACGAACTTTTTAAAGAGATAATTGACATCATGGGGTCCTGGCGCTGCTTCCGGGTGGTATTGCACGCTGAACGCCAGCTGAGACTCGTATGACATTCCTTCCGAGGTACGGTCATTCAGGTTGTCATATGTTTTTTCAAGATCATCAGGCAAGGACTGCGGCACTACGACGAAGCCGTGGTTTTGCGATGTGATTTCAATCCGACCGCTTTGCATATTTTTCACCGGCTGGTTAATCCCATGGTGGCCGAATTTCAGCTTTTCCGTCCTCCCGCCCAATGCCTGTCCTAAGATCTGATGGCCAAGGCAGATACCGAAGATGGGGACCTTGCCCAAGACATGTTCGGTTGCTTCCACAATGTAGGGTAATGCCGCGGGGTCTCCGGGGCCGTTGGAGAGCAGGATACCGTCCGGGCTGTATGATAGCATCTCTTTCCCCGTTGCTGTTGCAGGTAGGACAAGTACTTCACATCCTAAATTCTCCAGATTGCGGAGTATGTTGTATTTGACGCCGCAGTCAAGAACGACGACCCGCAACGGCTGTTCGGTTCGGGATGGCCCCACTGAGCCGGGAGATGAAAGCGATTGAGGTTTGCCATCCTTCCATCGGTATGCTTTCTTGCAAGTCACCTCTTTTATCAGATCCCTGCCTACGAGACCGGGATAAGCACGGACACGCGAGAGGAGTAAATCGATATCCGCTGTCTCTGTTGAAATAATCCCCCGCATGGCGCCCTCGAGGCGAATGCGGCGTGTGAGAGCCCTGGTGTCTATGCCTTCGATGCCTAATTTTCCGTGTGATTCAAGAAAATCTTTCAGCGTCATACGGCTGCGCCAGTTGCTCGGATGCGGTTGATACTCCCTGACAATAAATCCTTCCAGGTGGATAGCTCCGGATTCCATATCTTCCGGGTTTATCCCGTAATTGCCTATCAGGGGATATGTCATAGTTACAATCTGTCCCTTGTAGGACGGATCTGTAATTATCTCCTGATATCCGGTCATTCCCGTATTGAAGACAACTTCCCCCAGGGTCTCGCCGGAAGAGGCGAAGGCATATCCAGGGTATACACTACCGTCCTCAAGAACCAGTATGGCAGGTGGTTTCTTTCGCAACAACGACATAATTGCCCTCAGGAAATAAAAATCCTAGATGTCTTACTATTCATGAATTTCTGATAATGGGAAATGCCAATATGAGAAATTTGAAACATGTGCACAAGGGTTATCGAGTTGGGAATCACAGCTCTCTTTTTCATCAGCAATGACGATAGAATGTAAGGTTCTTACACGATTCTTCAAATAATGGCAAGACTCCAAAATGGATCTTGAATCATAAAAACCCTTGTGCACATGTGTATCGCAGACAGGAACTTTTTGGGGCGCCCAATCTTTAAAGTATGGGCAGATATCTGTCTAATTCGTATTGACTCACATGAGTCCGGAAACGATCCCATTCCACCTTCTTGTTCTCAATGAACTTCTGGAAGATATGGTCGCCGAGCGTTTCCTGAACGAGTTTGCTCTTTGATACGAGTGTAAGCGCTTCATACAAACTTCCGGGCAGAGAAGTTATCCCCGCCTTTTCCCTGGCCTTCTCATCCATTTCAAAGATATCTTCTTCAACAGGTCCAGGGAGGACGTATTTCCTCTCGACGCCTTTCATGCCTGCCGCTAACATCACTGCAAATGCGAGATAGGGATTGCATGCGGGATCGGGTGAACGGTATTCGATGCGCGTTGCCTTTTCCTTTCCCGGTTTGTACATGGGAACACGAATCATTGTGGAGCGGTTACGCCGTGCCCAGGAGACATAGACAGGTGCTTCATAACCCGGTACCAGGCGCTTGTAAGAATTAACCCACTGGTTGCAGATAGCAGTGATCTCCGGCGCGTGCTTCATTAGACCAGCTATATAGCTCTTAGCCACAGCAGACAAATGGTACTTGTCCTTCCCGTCAAAGAAGGCGTTCCTGCTGCCCTTGAAAAGGGACTGGTGGGTGTGCATGCCACTCCCGTTCTGGCCGAAGATAGGCTTAGGCATAAAAGTGGCGTAAACACCGTTCTGTCTGGCAATTACCTTGATCGCAGTTCGATAGGTCATGACCTTATCGGCCATCGCCAGGGCATCATCATAACGGAGATCAATCTCGTGCTGGCTGGGTGCCACTTCATGGTGAGAATATTCCACACGGATCCCCATATCCTGCATGGCAAATATGGTCTGACGCCGCAGGTCGGTGGCACTGTCTATGGGAAGACCGTCAAAATAGCCGCCCTGATCCAGGATGTCCGTAGTCTTGTCATTGGCGAAATAGAAATACTCCAACTCCGGACCAACATACATGGTATAGCCCTGGTCGGCGATTTTTTTGAGGGCTCGTTTGAGAACGTAACGGGGATCGCCCTCATAAGGAGTGCCATCGGGATTCAGGATGTCGCAGATGACCCTCGCCACGGGCCGGTCAGAAGGACGCCAGGGTATCAACTGAAAGGTTGTCGGATCGGCCATGGCAATCATGTCGCTCTCCTCGATCCTTGCGAACCCCTGAATCGAAGACCCGTCAAAACCCATCCCTTCTTCCAAGCCTTCTTCGAGTTCAGACGGTGTGATGCTGAAAATCTTCTGCATCCCGAGTACATCGGTAAACCAGAACTGGATGAAACTTACATTGTGGTCCTTAACCGCTTTCAGAACATCTTTCTTCGTTTTACATGAAAACATAACACACCCCTCTCTTCAGAATTTTTTGATTTCAAATAACCACACTCAAAAAAAGTTTCTGTCTTTCTTTGTTCCATTTATTCCAGCGGTTCGTTTTCCACGAGCAGCCAGATTCCTGTCGGACATGCCCCGGCACAGAAGCCGCAGCCGATGCATTTGTCGCCATTGACACTATACTCATATTGATCACCATCACCCTGCTGGCGTGATATCGCATTTACGGGACAGATCGTCTCGCAGAGTCCGCAATCGCGGCATGCGCCGCATGAGGCGCACTGTGATGCACAATACAAAGGATCATCAAAAGCGAGGATGCGGGGGTCGTAATATTCGAGCTTAACACGCCCCGGATCAATTGGAGGCAGTTTGTCAAAGGTTTCGTACCAGCCTTTCAGCACGTTATCGATGGCGGTTGCAGCAAGCCGTCCCGCACCGATGGCATCCGTCAAGAGTCCAAGTTTCACTGCGTCACCGATTGCGAAGACCTGGGGATCGCTTGTCTGAAAGTGGTCGTCCACAACGACAAATCCTCTTTCCGTCGCAATATCTTCGGGCAAGAAAGAGAGATCAGGCTGATCGCCTATAGATACGATGACCGTGTCTGCCGGCAGTATCTGTCCATCCGTCAGCTCTACGGATTTTTCCGTAATGGCTTTCGTAAATCGGGGCCACAGGAATTTTGCCCCTGCAGCTTCGGCGGCTTTCCTTTCCTTCCCGTACGATGCCGGTTTCTGGATGTCGATTAGGGTTACGTCTTTGGCCCCCAGGCGCGCGGCCTCTGCAGCAGCATCACAGCCGACATTGCCAGCTCCGATGACAACCACTTTTTCACCGACCATGGCTTTGCCGGTCTTGCTTTGTCTGAGGAACTCAAGCGCCGGGATTGCCCTTTCATTGCCCGGAACAGGAATCATTCGCGGTTTTTGCGCACCTACGGCAATTACCGTAAAGTCGTGTCTTTCTTTAACTTCCGAAAATTCCTTTTTTGTCAAAGGGTGCTTCAGATTGATGTGTGTGACCTGTTTGCTTACCCGGCTCAATTCATGTTCCACTACCTCGTCAGGGATTCTGCTGCTGGGAATCATATCGGTAATCTTTCCACCGAGGCGAGAGCGCATTTCGTAAATGACAGGTTCGTGCCCCTTCATCCACAGCTGCCAGGCAACGGAAAGCCCGGATGCCCCGCCGCCGATGACAGCTATCTTCTTGCCCGTCTTAGGGGCGGGTTCCGGCGGCATGGCCTTCAAACTGGCCTTGCCGAGCAGGGTAATATCAACGGCCGGGAGGCTTTCTTTTTGCCGTGTGCAGTTTTCCATACAGAGATTCGGGCATAGATACCCGCAAACGGTTGCCGGAAATGGAGTATATGACAGCGCCAGATCCACGGCCTTTTCCATCAATCCTTCACGGATCAGCGCCCAACGCTTTTGCACAGGGATTCCAGTGGGGCAGCCCGCCTGACAGGGCGGCAGGTATTTATCATTTTCCCATATAGGGACAAATCGACGCAGTATCCCGGTCGTTATGACGTCGATGGGGCTTCTATCCAAATCGGAGAGATCGCCGATCAGTCCACCTATCCCCAGTTCCAGATCCCACACTTCTTTGCGGAATTGGCCCATACTTTTTGATGGGCCGCTATGCTTTTCATGAGGCTTGAGCGCCACGAGGAGCTGCCACGCGCTACGGTCGCCCGTCAGTAACGGATACAACTCCGATCGGCCTATGGAGTCGAGAAATGCCTTCATATTGAAGGTCAGCCACTTCCACTCTTCGTCGTCGGGCAGGGTCAACCTGGCATCCTGCGAGCTGTAGCCCTTATGTGGTCCCCGGAAAAATATCTTTCCGCCCACCATACCGACGCATGGGCGGTAGCCGAGAATATTATCTACGCGGGGCGTCTCATGTCCGCAGACAACTGCAATGCCACCGGCCATGAACTCGGCAAAGGAGTCGCCTACGCTTCCCAATACCCACAGTTCCGGAGGATCGAAGCGGGGATTATGTTTTGTCATCGTCATGCCCCGCGCCCCGGTATCGCCGATAACATAAATCTTGCCCTGAGCCATGGCATTTCCCACACCATTGGTTGCGTTGCCGCGAACGACGATGTGTGCTCCCGCGTTGAGCCATCCCACATCATCGGAGACAGGCCCGATTGCATCAATAAACGTGTTAGGGAATCCCATTGAGCCGAGTCGTTGTCCGGCTGTTCCCAATACCCTGATAAGGACGGGTTTTTCTCCTGCCTTCCACAGGCGGCCGCCAATCCCGTGCTGGCCATGCGCGATGATTTCTATAGACCGATGACCGTCAGAGACGGCTTTCTGGATTCGCTCCTCCAGGATCCTCGAATCGACCCGAATGCCTTCTTCCATACCGGCAAGAACGATTTTTGCTTTTTTTGTCATGGACACTCCTTATCCTTACACCACATATCTTATGCTGAGACGCTCGGCAGCGTGATGATCGGCGATGCCAATAGCATCAGACATACCAATGGGTAGTGAAGTGGAGCGACCCAGAGGAGCAACGATTTTTTTCAATTCCGTGTCAAAACTTAAGAATACCTCCACGACCCGTTCGGCGACCTTCTCAGGATCGAGCCGTCGATCCACCCTGGGATCCTGAGAGGTAATCCCCTTCGGGCAGATGCCGATGTTGCAGATGTTGCAGCGATCGCTTTCAGAGCCAAGGCAGCCGGCTGCTGCTTGCATCATGTACTTTCCTGTCTGAACTCCGCTTGCCCCCAGCATGATCAGGGCCGCTGCATTGGCTGCAAGGTTGCCGCTCTTGCCGACGCCGCCTGCAGCGAAAAGAGGAATCTCGTTCTGTTTGCCGAGCTTGACGAGGTTGAGGTAAGCATCCCGGAGATTACTCGCGATTGGATGCCCCATATGATCCATCGACACGTTGTATGCCGCGCCGGTGCCGCCGTCTTCGCCGTCAATGGCTAAAGCACCCGCGTATTGATTTCTCGTCAGGTTATTGAGGACCGCGAGCGCCGTGCTTGTTCCGGAAATTTTGGGATATACCGGCACACGGAAACCCCACCCCATGTACATGGACTGGATCATTTTGGCGACCGATTCCTCGATGGAATATTTTGTCTGATGGGTCGGCGGACTTGGCAGACTGACGCCGGGCGGTACGCCGCGAATTGCCGCGATTAGTTTGTTAACCTTATACCACATGAGGAGGCCGCCATCACCCGGTTTAGCGCCCTGACCGTACTTGATCTCTATTGCGCAAGGATCTTCCTTCATCTCGGGCAGGGCATGGATAATCTCATCCCATCCAAAATAGCCGCTGGCAATCTGGAGAATAACATATTTTAAGAATCGAGACCTGAGGAGCCTCGGTGGGCATCCGCCTTCACCTGTACACATCCGTACAGGCATCCCCAGTTCTTCATTCAGATAGGCCACGCCCATTTGCAGCCCCTCCCACATATTAGGGGACAAGGCGCCGAATGACATGCTGCCGATGATGAGAGGGTAAATCTCACGAACTGGAGGCGTCCAGCCGTTTTCCTGCGTCACCCGGACCATCTCTTCGGGCGGCAGAATTCGCCCGAGAAGTGTCCTCAATTCAAATTCGTGGCGACCTGCGTCCAGTGCGGGGTCGGTCAGCATGGAAATGCGTATAAACTTTATTTGATCTAAAATGACTCCGGGAACGTTGCGGCGTCCGCCACGGCGCCTGGGAACACCTCCCACATTATTATGAAAGCGCAATTTGTCAATTTCCTCATTGTGAGCGGGTATAATGCAATTATTGGGACATACAAGGTTGCACATTCCGCAGCCCACGCAGGCATGGACCGGGTCTGTACGCTGGTCGATACCGTGATAAACAGTAAACAGATTGCTAGGCTTTTCCTCCAGCCCTACGGAGATATTGATCGCCCGCTTCCTGTGGACACCCAGCTCAATTGCCCGAACAGGGCAGACGGCCGTACACCTGCCGCAGAGGGTGCACTTTTCTCTATCCCACAGGATAATCCAAGGAAGATCTTTTACACTTAATGTGAGTGGTGTAAGGCATCCCACTGGTTCCATATCTCTACCTCCCGTCGTTCCGGGCCGACGATTACCGTGTCATATTTCATTGGTTGAAAATCCCGGTTTTTATCACGGGCTGGTATTGTAGCATCCAGCCCACACATTTCAGAAGAAAAGGCATACATCCCGGGATGGCCCCCGGCGACTCCCGGCCGCAATTTCTTGCTGTCCTGAACCATAAAAAGGGTCTTGTCCGGCAGAAAGCCCATAACGCAGTTGGGCCCGTCGATTATCAAGGGGCGACAGGCCTGTTTTAACCTGCGCAGCCATTGACCATCGGGGTGCTTTGCCAGTTCCCCGTCCATTAATGGCGTAATAACATGCTTGTATATCGGAAGCCCAAGAGCAAGATGGTTGACCGTGTAATGCAGTATATGGGTGAACACTTCCGAGTCTGACTGGTATCCGATGTAACCAGGGAAATTCCGCGACGTGAGAAATTCCCTGATGGGGACGAAGGCCGTGTTCTCCCCATTGGTCATAGTAGCCATGCCCTGAATGAAGAAGGGATGGCACGCATAGATATTTATCGCATAGTTTGTGTTTTGCCGTCCTTGAACAAGCATGGCACGAGCCTGCAATTCTTTTCGGTCAAGCCCTAGATAATCTGCGATTGCCATGGGATCGCCTACTTCTTTAATCATGATGACGTCAGGCCAGAAGCTGAAAATCATCATTGACCCATCTTCTTCTCCCATCCGCCGCAACTGCAAGCGGACCATCATCAGTCGAAATTGAATCTCCGCCTCGCTGAGGTCCTTCCATGCTGGCGGATACTCATATACACGAATCAAATAGTAGTCTCGTTTAGGTGTACCAGGTGGAGGCAGTTTCTTCGGGCGGATGGATAGCTCGTGCTTCACCAGAAAGTCGCGTTCTGTCATGAATCGGTCCAGTGATTTGATTCCCTCGTTGGTAAAGGTGCCGGACAGAATCGGCTCCGTCTTAAGTTTTTCAAAATCACCAGCCAGATCGGTCATGAACATTCCTGTACCCGACCCATCATGCCCTTCCTTCATAACGTCAATGGCACGCAGCGCCACCATCGGGGAAACCGGGTCCGAACTGGTAATAGCAAATAAACGACACATACGTTTTCCCTCTCTATTTATTTACTCCGCGAAATTCTCAGATGAATGCGGACACCTTGTCAACTGTTAAAACCCTCTCTATCTCTGAAAAAAATAAAGCCTCCACTACACGCATTTTTGTGAAAAGTCAAATGTGGAGTATACAAAAATAAACCATGCACCTGACGATCATTCTCGCTGAATCGTAAAGATCTAATATCATTCAACGAAAGCGTTATCATATGTTTTGGGAGCAGGGACACGAGAAGATATTTTAGAGATAAGATCGCATGTCACATCCGCTATCGTAATTTATATTAAAGCTTAAAGAAAAATATACTTTCTTACGTATCAGTGGTAAATTATTGCGAATCAAACTAAATTTCTTCCTCTTTTACAGCATGTGCAGTTGCTCCGGTTCTTCTCGGACGAAACTGCCAAGGGTCAATACCAAACTTCTGAATCTTATACTGGGTGATTCTTTTCGTGGTGCCCAATAATTTTGCTGCCTTGCTCTGATTTCCCCTCGTTTCCTTCAGGGCGTCGATAATGAGTGACTTCTCCTGACTTTCCACGACATTTTTCAACTTCCCCTGTTCTTTCTTCTCGCCATCTTTTATCTTTAGCTGCAGAGATGGAGGGAGATGAATGTTTTCAATGGTATCTCCCGTTGCCACTAATACAGCTCTTTCCATGCAGTTTTCCAACTCTCTAACATTGCCTGGCCATTGATATGCCAGGAATGTTTCCAGTACAGGAGTGGAAATTCTATTAACCGGCTTGTTGAGCTCTTTCGCGTATTTTAGTACAAAGTGATCCGCCAGCATTATTATATCGCTGCCCCGCTCCCGCAGGGTGGGCAAGTAGATCGGGAACACATTGAGTCGGTAGTATAAATCGCTGCGAAACCGCCCCGACGTAATATCCTGTTCAAGATCTCGATTGGTAGCGGCTATCACGCGCACATTGACATTCACTACCCTCGATGAACCTAATGACTGGATCTGTTTGTCCTGAAGGACCCGCAATAACTTCGCCTGAGCCGCTGCTGACAATTCACCCACTTCATCAAGAACGATTGTTCCGCCGTGTGCCTCTTCAAATCGCCCCTTCCTGTTGTGTGAGGCTCCCGTGAATGCGCCTTTTTCATGGCCGAAGAGTTCACTTTCTATAAGTGTATCCGGCATCGCAGCGCAGTTTACGTAAATTAGAGGGCTATCTTTTCGCGAGCTGTTCATATGGATTGCCCGCGCCACCAGCTCCTTGCCGGTTCCCGTTTCTCCGTTTATCAATACTGTCGTGTTTGTGTCGGCAACCTGAGCGATGAGTCCAAAAATCTCCTGAATGGCTCTGGAACTGCCAATGATGTCAACCGATGGCGCTTTTGAACGGCCGACAATCATCCTCAAACGACGGTTTTCCTCTTCAAGGGCACGGGTATGGACAGCTCTGGCAATGAGTTCAGCAACTGCTGAAAGCATAGCAAGCTCACGATCGAGATTATCGACAATACGCGCCACTTTATCTGCAGATATCACGCCAACGACCCTGGTGTCGTATATAATTGGCACACATAGAAACGTAAGCTCGGATCTGTTAAGTGAACGTCTTGCACCCGTGCGGTCCAAAAAGAGAGCCTCCTTTCCGAGATTGGCCACGGCCATGGGACGTCCGGTCTGCGCCACTCTTCCGGTAATACCTTCACCAGGTTTATACATGACCTCAAGCCCTTGGATGTTGACATCATGTGCAACATCGAGCCATGCCTCCCCTGTCTCCCGGTCGAGAAGCGATATCATGCCGCGCTTCATTCCCAGTCGCAGGCTCATCTCCTTTAAGACCTGCTCTAAGTGTTCGCGCAATTCCTGAGGCTGTGTCAAGGCCTTGGCAATCGCATGGAGGGTAGCAAGTTCCTCGTAATTATGTACACTTAAGTCCTTAGCGCCAACCTGTGACGGACTCCATATTTGCTTGGTCATAGAAGTTACAAAACTCCTTCCTGTCCTCTTATAAAATAAGCGTTATGCAATCATAGAACGTTGCTGTAGGCTGTTTGCTCAGTAAAGAGGTTTATGCCAGAACCTAGTTCTTAATAGTGAAATCCACTAAGTTCTGCCCAGTGATTATCTGTTCACTGGATTATTTATAGCTTATTTAATACAAAATTGCAACTTTTATTTTTATTTTTGGGACAACAATGTGACTAAAATTAAGAAACAAGGCGCTTATAACAACATATTGCTTCGCGCTGTAGGACTACATATTTTCTGCCTGAAATCTGAATACCTTTGCTAAGCGCTCAAGTGTTTCAGAGAAACTCAGATCACAAAGAACCCCAAGAAGCTCCTGTTTCACTTTGCCTCAGTGTCAAGCCAGATTCAACAATGTATTTGCCGTGTCTGAAAAATAGTGCCTGACATACTTAAATCTCCGCACATTCTTTCTCATTTGATGTTATCAAAGAAAGGACATAAGATTATAAATTTTCCGGCAAGAAAGATATTTAGAAGCAGGATGTATGAGTTACAGTCGTAATCAGGATGCCGGCGATTTTTTTTCTTGTTTCACGACCGCTTCAAACTCCATCTTTTTCATCATGATCAAGATGGCCGTGACGGCTGCCTGTGTCATGCCCGGAATCCTTTCCGCTTGCCCGATAGTTGAAGGTTCTATCTTGTTCAGTTTCATTTTCAATTCCGTGGAAAGTCCAGGTATGCAGTCGTAATTCATGCCTCTTGGAATTTTCTTCCCCTCAAGCTGTTTCATCCTTTCCACGGCCTCCTGCTGCCGTTTAATGTATCCTTCATATCTGGACTCTATACAGATTTGCTTTTTAACAAATCTGTCCGCTATAGGCTCCCATCCCTCAAAAACCTTCAGATCATCGTAGGATATTTCGCTTCTCTTCAGAAGCTGATAGAGCGTGACAGGATTCTTAATTGGAGGAGTTCCCATTGCCTGAAGGATCTTATTGACATTCTCATTGGGAAAAATCTTCACGGCAGAGAGCCGATGTATTCTATCATTTATTTCATGGACCTTTTCTTGTAGGTGAGCGTAGTGATTGCGCGGGATCAGCCCCAAGTCGTATCCCTTAGCCATGAGACGGATCGCAGCATTATCCTCGCGAAGAATCAGACGGTATTCTGCCCGGGACGTAAACATCCTGTACGGTTCATCAACACCCCTCGTGACAAGGTCATCGATCATGACTCCCATATAGGCCTCCGAGCGATCAAGGATGAAAGGGGCTCTCCTCTGTACAGCTAGCGCCGCATTTATGCCGGCCCATAACCCTTGCGCAGCCGCTTCTTCATAACCGGATGTGCCGTTTATTTGGCCGGCCAGATATAATCCTGCGATTGGCTTCATTTCCAGGGTCTGCCGAAGTTGCGTCGGTTGCACGAAATCATACTCTATGGCGTATGCGGGGCGCATAACCTCCGCATCCTCAAGGCCGGGGACGCTGTGGATGATCAGCTCCTGAAGATCCTGAGGCATACTGTTTCCGAGGCCTTTGGCATAAATCTCTTCTGTCTCCAGACCTTCGAATTCTAATACGACCGGATGCCTTTCCTTATCGGAGAAACGCATCACCTTGTCTTCAAGAGAGGGGCAGTAGCGCGCGCTGATCCCCTTTATGGTGCCAGAATAGAGCGGGGACGACATGATGTTTTCCCTTATGAGGCGGTGTGTTTCTCTCGTCGTATATGAAAAATATGAAGGAAGCCGTTCTTGACGTAGCTTTTCTGTGGCGAAGGAAAAGGGCTCCGGTTCGGAGTCGCTATCCTGCCGCTCCAGTTTTGAAAAATCTATAGTCGATGCACGCAACCTCGGAGGAGTACCTGTCTTCATACGTCCCATTACCAAACCCAGAGACCTGAGGGATTCCGCCAAGCGAATGGAGGCTATTTCTCCGGCCCGGCCCGCCTGGTAGTGCACTGTTCCAATATGGATCAGACCGTTGAGAAATGTCCCTGTTGTGATGATAACAGCACCGCCGCGATAAAAGACGCCAAGATGATCTTCCACACCTATAACCCTGCCATCTTCGACAACAATGCGGTCAATGAGAGCCTGCCTGAGATGAAGGTTTTTTTCCTTCTCCACTGTGGCCTTCATGGCCAGCCGGTAGAGCTGTTTATCGCATTGGAACCGGGAGGATTGAACTGCGGGCCCTTTCGAGGCGTTGAGCAGCCGGAAATGCACTGCTGTCTTATCGGCGATTTTCCCCATCTCGCCGCCCAGGGCATCGACTTCCTTGACCAGTTGGCCCTTGGCGAGGCCTCCGATGGCGGGGTTGCAGGACATGAGGGCAATAGAATCCAGATTGATATTGAACATGATCGTGGAGCAGCCCATCCGGGCCGATGCCAACGCTGCTTCGCATCCGGCATGACCCGCGCCGACGACTATCACATCGTAATTTCTCGATGAATCTTTCATTCCTTAACCCGAAACACTTTTAGAAAGACACGAAACCTGCCAATGATCAGTTGCAAGGTATCGAGTCGCAATTGAAATGTTGCAGTTTTGCACATAATTTAATAATGTCAATTTAAAAATTACAACAAAAAAGAGGCCTTCTTGTCAAAGCCATCGATCTGGAACAACACAAAAAGATATTACGATCTGAAAAGTTTCTGGCTGAACCGTTTCGAGCGCAGAGTTTACAAGCTCCAGATCGATGCGGGATTCACCTGCCCAAATCGCGATGGTACGGTGTCAACGGGAGGGTGCATATACTGCGACGGCCGGGGTTCGCGGCTGAGGCAGATTGGTCCGCTTCCCTCGGTGTCAGAGCAGATCCGCTGGGGCAAGGAATATTATAGAAAAAACAGAAATGCAGCCAAGTTCATCGCCTATTTCCAGACGTTCACCAATACGTACGCGCCGATTGAGAAACTAAAAGAACTGTATGACGAAGCTCTGGCAAATGAGGATGTCATCGGTCTGTCTATCGGTACCCGTCCGGATTGCGTACCCGACGGCATAATTGACCTTCTTCGAGACTATGCAATTAAAAGTCACATATGGCTCGAATTGGGTCTTCAGTCGATACACGATAAGACCCTGCGGCTCATCAACAGGGGACACTCTGCGGCGACCTTCTTCGACGCATTGCACAGGCTCTCGGGAAGTAACATTCATATTTGCGCGCATATTATAGTTGGCTTGCCCGGTGAAACGCGGGAAGATATCCTGGAAACTGCAAGGGCGATTGCGTCCCTCCCAATTCATGGGATCAAGATACACGCACTCCTAGCCCTCAGAGGGACTGTTGTTGGTGATCTTTATGAAAAAGGAGAAATCACCATGTTTAGCAGGGAAGATTATGTAAGGACAGTGAGCGACATTCTGGAAATTCTGCCGCCGGAGATGGTCATTCAGCGGCTGACGGCCGAAGGTTACCGTGATATATTCCTTGGGCCCAAGTGGGCTGTCAACAAGATGGAAGTCTTGAATGCAATAGACAAGGAACTTAACGAAAGGAATTCATACCAGGGGATAAATTGCGTAAAAAAGATCTGATCTGCTGAGGATACAGACAATGAGCAGGCAGCGCCGGATGTTGCGGCATATATATTGCTTATTTGGAGAAAGTTTGATTTAGTATACATTGACACCGCAAAAACTTTTTTTGACCGTTCTAATTTAGGTAAGACCCTTTTGGGTGGAGTATCATGATAGGAATAATCGATTATCAGGCTGGGAATCTGACCAGTGTAGCACGGGCACTTCGCAATTTAGGCGAGCCTTGCCGGGTCAGTGATGATCCCAAAGTACTGAAGCAGGCCAGTCGCATAATCTTCCCCGGCGTTGGTGCCGCAGGTGAGGCGATGGCCAATCTGCGACAGACACATCTGGACCGATGGATACCTGAATGGGTAGATAAAGGAAAGCCCGTACTGGGCATCTGTCTCGGAACGCAGGTTATCTTTGAATATAGCGAAGAGAACGACACGCAATGCCTGGGCATTATCCCAGGTGCCGTAAAACGATTCCCAAAGGATATGGAGGAAGACTGTATGCCTCTCAAAATTCCTCATATGGGATGGAACCATGTAGCCTTTCAAAAGGATCACCCCGTTTTTCGGGATATTCCCGATGAAGCTCAATTCTATTTCGTCCACTCATATTATCCATCTCCGGCTGATGACCGGTTGGTTATCGGCTGGACCGATTATGGGCAGCTTTTCTGTGCCGCCTTGGCGCGCAGAAATTTAGTGGCCGTTCAATTTCATCCGGAGAAGAGCGGAAGGCCCGGACTTCAGATATTGGCCAACTTCTGCCGTTGGGAGGGCGAAGATGCTTAGCAAACGGATCATACCCTGCCTGGACGTGCGTGACGGGAAACTCACAAAGGGTATCAAGTTCAAGGGGAACATCGATATCGGAGACCCCGTCGAAGCGGCGCGTGAGTACTATGAACAGGGCGCTGATGAGATTGTTTTTTATGACATCACCGCGTCATCTGATGAGCGAGACATCATGATAGACGTTGTCAAACGAGTTGCGGAAACAATTTTCATTCCCTTCTCGGTTGGCGGCGGCATTCGTACTGTTGAAGACATGCGAAGTGTCATTCTTGCGGGAGCCGAAAAAATCAGCATTAACTCTGAAGCAGTGAAAAATCCACCCCTGATATCTGAAGGCGCCAAGGCCTTTGGCAGTCAGTGTGTGGTACTGGGCATGGATGTCAAGAAGGTGGAAGCGAGTGTAAAGATACCTTCAGGCTATGAAATGGTTATCCATGGGGGGCGGGTATTCACCGGAGTCGACGCCTTATGGTGGGCCAAAGAGGCAGAAAATCTGGGGGCAGGTGAGATTTGCCTGAATTCCATCGATGCCGATGGTACGCAGGAAGGTTACGAAATCAAACTTACGCATCTCATATCCACTAATGTTAACATACCAGTCATTGCCTCAGGAGGGGCCGGTAAACCTGAACATCTCAAAGATATCCTTACCCGCGGGAAAGCCGATGCAGCCCTGATTGCATCGATGGTTCATTATCGGTACTATACAATCTCGGAGATCAAAAAATATTTGCAAGGCAGCGGTGTAAGGACGAGGATGAGATGGTGATATTCGAATTTAATTCATCGCCCTTGATTATTCTTTTTGATGATATTATATTAAAGTAAGAAAGTTTGAATCAGCTCAGGGAGGCAAGATAAGGTGGACAAGAAAAGATACGAACTGAATGTTCAGTTGGCTCAGATGTTAAAAGGCGGCGTCATCATGGACGTCACCAATGTGGAACAGGCTACGATAGCCGAAGAGGCTGGCGCTGTTGCGGTAATGGCCCTGGAACGAGTGCCGGCGGATATCCGCAAACAGGGGGGTGTAGCCCGGATGTCTGACCCTGCCATGATTCTCGAGATTAAAAAAGCCGTATCAATACCCGTCATGGCGAAGGCAAGGATTGGTCATTTTGTTGAAGCCCAGATTCTGGAATCACTGAAAATCGATTATATCGATGAGAGCGAGGTGTTAACCCCGGCCGACGAAGAGAGTCACATCGACAAGACGAAGTTTTCCATTCCTTTCGTCTGTGGCTGCCGTAACCTGGGAGAAGCGTTGCGCCGCATTGCCGAGGGTGCCGCCATGATTCGCACCAAAGGCGAAGCAGGAACAGGAAATGTCGTCGAGGCCGTACGCCATATCCGTACGGTTAACCGCGAAATAAGGCAGCTGGTCGGCATGCCCGTCGAAGAGGTTACCGGTTATGCGAAGGCAAACGGCATGCCTTATGAACTTGCCCTGCAGGTGAGAGAACTGGAACGGTTGCCTGTAGTTAATTTCGCCGCAGGAGGCATCGCGACCCCTGCCGATGCCGCCCTGATGATGCAGTTGGGATGCGATGGAATTTTTGTGGGTTCCGGAATATTCAAGTCGGAAAATCCGGCATTACGCGCCCGGGCGATCGTCAAGGCGACGGCCTATTACAACGATCCTGGCAAAGTGCTGGAAGCCTCCATGGGTCTCGGAGAGGCAATGCCGGGGCTTGAGATAGCCGAAATTCCGGAAGGGCAGCTATTAGCCGGACGGGGATGGTGACAAAATGATAGGCGTTCTTAATCTTCAAGGTGGAGTTATAGAACATCTTGATCACCTGGAACGTTTAGGTATTCCTTGCATACTCGTGAAAGACCCCGCCGATTTTCGCAAGCTGTCCGGCCTGATTATCCCCGGCGGCGAGAGCACGTGCATGTCCCGGTTGATGCGTATCTTTGGCATTGAAGAGGTCATACTGCGCGAATTCAAACGGGGGATGAAAATCTGGGGGACATGTGCCGGGACGATTCTCCTCGCAAACGCCATAGTCGGCGAGCCGGCTCATCTCAGCCTGATCGATATCGAGATAGAACGCAACAGTTTTGGGAGTCAGCTTGAGAGTTTTGTGTCGGAAGCTTGCATTCCTCAGGTCTCGCCACACCTAATACCGCTCACCTTCATCCGCGCACCCAAGATCTTAAAGGTGGGTGAGGGTGTGAACGTGTTACTCCGGATGGAAGATTACATTGCAGCCGCGGAAAGTCAGAATGTCCTGGTAACGGTTTTTCATCCTGAGCTGACCGGATGTGTCGCCTTCCACCGCTACTTCGCGAAAAAATGCGGTTTCCATCCCCTTGACCACAAGAGAATTCCGGCCATAGATCCTGACTGGAACAGCAAGAGCTGGACCCGTCAAGCCCGAATTACGAGACACTGAAGCCAGCTACTTTCATGCAGCTGCAAATTTGCGTGTTTGCTTCTTCAAGTGACTTATACGGCGGCGCAGAAAATCTATTTTCTTTCTGTTTTTTGATGCATGGGCCGCCTTTTTTTCTTCCCTAAGCTGTTTAATCTTTTCTTTTATCTCGCTCTTGCTCAATTTTATCTTTGCTGAGACCTTCTTCTTTATCTTAGCAGGGCCCTCATCCTTGATGCCTCTTGCTTCCTTGATACAGGCTATAAGTTCCGCCTTTTTCATATCATTGACTGCTACGGCTCGCGGAATTTCCATAGCTATTGCTCTCAGTTCCTTAACTGTCATTTTTTCTAACGACTTTTCTTCCTTCTTATGCTCTTTCTTCTTCGTCTCCTCTACCATTATTCTCCTCCCGTAGTTCCGTATTTTTCTCTAATGAGCAGCAGTTTATGCTTACTGTATGATTTTCGCGCTTCCTTCGGGGTGCCACCGAAAACCTGGCCATAAAAGGCTTGTTTGAAATCTTTCAGGCTGTGCCTAATTCTTAATGAGCCGGATTCTTTCCTCCACGTGAGCCGCTTTATCCGGTTTATTATTCATTACGTAAAAAGACTGAAGCTTGCTCAGATAGGCCAGAAGGGCCTTTTTCCACCCATTCTCCGATGCAATATCGCTGGCAAGTTTCAAATCTATTTCATCAACCTTATTTTTTTGCACAAGGAGGCCGATCGCAATTAGTTTTGACAGGGGGTTGTCCATATTCGAAATTTCATGAGCAACGTCATCCTTTTTGCGGCTTTTAATTGCCCTCAAGAAACCCTCATATTGCTGTGGCAGCAGTTTCTCATCGACATTATCGAAGGCACCTTTCAAGAAATTATAAAAGTTCTTGTTCTGCAAAACCGGTTCGACGACATCTATCCTCAGGTACTCGCTGTCATCAAATGCCTCGAGAACGGCTACTTGGACGGCGTATTTTGTGAGGTAGGCCCTGGCGAGAATATCCAGATCGCCACTGCTCTTTATCTCATCGATCGCCTTATTAAAGTATGCTTCAGCAATACGTTCCTTGCCGCTCAAGTAGCTATTTTTATAGTTATCGAGTTGATTAAATGATGCGTCTGTCCACTCGGGTACCGGCTTTGACGAGCCGCAGCCGACGAGCAGGAAACTGAACATCATGAGGCAAATGATTTTTCTCATGGGAGTTTTATTACTTCCGGTTGCTTCTTAAACGGGATTTTTTTGTCAATCTCTTTGACCATATTGCCTATCGTATTGACGGTTGTATCGATCTCGGCTCTCAATACCTTTAAATCTTTTGTTGATTCAGCCGTATCCGCGCTGATCTTTACAACATTATCGACGGCCACATTCATTTTTTGGAGCTTTATAATTACGTCTTTGAGGATTGTCCTGACTAATGGCAGGACACCGTCTTGGCCGTACATCTGGTCATCAGCATGCACAAGGATGTCTCTAACTTTCTTGAGAGACTCATTAACAGACTGAACGCTCTCCTTGGATCCGACGGCCATTTCGATGAGCGTATCTTTTTTCGCCAGGTTTTCCGTCAGTCTCTCCGAGTGCCTCAGAATCTTATTCACATCTCCCTGAGGGTCTGCAAGGTTCGCCGTAATGCTTTCAATATGCGCAACCACCTTGTCTACCTTATCAAGGGTAGGCTGGACCCTTTTTATCGTTTCGTTTATATCACTAACCATCGTCATCTCGGGGATAGCTTTTAGCGACAAAGGCGGGCTGTTCAAATTCTCCGTGGTGACGATAAGGCGGGCAGAACCTATGAGCGGCTTATAGAGGCTGAATTTGCTATCTGATCTGATCCATTTTACATGTTGTTCCGGTATTCTTATCTTTATGATGAGGATTCCCTCATCATTTAATTCTAGTGCTTCAACCTTGCCAATCTTAAATCCGGAAAAAACGACCGGCATTCCCTCAGTCAGATCCTCACCGGATTTTGATGAGAGGGTATAAATATATTCTTTTGTGAAGAAACCTTTGCTGTAAGCCAGATAAGCTATGGACGTGATGATCAATAATGATGTGAGTACTACAAACAAACCTACTTTGAATTCAACTCTCTTAGGCATCTTGTTCTCGTAAATAGCTGCAAAGCTAACTAAAGAAGGACTGCTCAGGAAAAAGAGCAGAAGCGATGCGCATCCTTCGACAATCTCAGTATAAATTCATCTGAAAGATGAGTCATGCGCACGCTACCCTATTTAGCTTACACTGAGCTTGCAAAGGGGATAAGTGGCGCACTTCACCATTCGGCCTTCTTGCCAAATCATCAAAAATCAATCGTCCTGTACCTGTCCTTGGACCACAGATAATCAAATATATGGCATTCTTTGAATGAATCATCAACAACTTTCAAAGCATCATATATAAATCTATCATCTTGGACATCTGGTATAATAGTAAACGGTCTATCAATAACAACAATAGAATCTCTGACCATGGCGGCTCGCAAAAGCATCGCGCAAAATCGCTCTCTATTGGTCAGGGCGGGATTTCGTTTATGAGAAATATCTGCCAAACTATACTTTGTCAGATAGCTGAGAACCAGCCTTTGTGCCGTATCTGCGGATAAATTCTCATGATACTGCTTGATGAGAGCAATGTTAACCGACACATCCAAGTTCGAGATGAGCGGCACATCCAGCGAAACGAGCCCCAGATTTTTTTTATGTTTAAGAGTGAAGTCATTCAGTCCCTTGTCTAGCGCGACTTCATCTTCAAACAGCATCAAATGAAGATTAGGATTAATGACAGCACCTCAATGAGAATAATAGCTATAAAGACATCAACCATGCCGTTAAGAACAGATATCGGTATGCTCGTGAGATCATTTGTTGCACGCAGCCCGAAACGTATTGGGATTAAAGTTATAAAAAAGCCGAATGTACAACATTTTACGAGTGATATTACTATATCATAAAAATTGGCTGAACTTAATAAAACATTTGAATAGGATTCCAAACTCAATCCGAAAAGTAGCTTTGAAAATAACAGGCCGCTTGTCAAAACTAGGATAGAAAAAAGAGCACTCAGTAACACAACGGATAAAACGCCATTTATGACCCTCGGTAAAAAGAGGTAATCGACCGCGTCGATATTGAATTTATCTAGCGTGTTTAATTCTTTATTAACCTTCATCACCGCAATTTCGGCATTTATGGCAGAACTGGAACGAAGTGCAATCAATAGCACTGTAATAAAGGGCGCCAATTCCGTAACAACCAAATCCATTAGTATCCGGCCCATGTGTTCGGCAAGCCCCAGATTTTTTATGATTTGAAGAACAATACCCATAAGGAGAGTGCCGAATATGATAGAAATGCCTATGAACAGAGGTAGTATCTGTATGGAAGTAAAATATATCTGGTGAATGAGGACCTGCCTCGTCGCACTGTTGTATGAGTTCTTGTTAAACATCTTCAGAATGATTGTGAAGGCGAAAGAAAGGGTATCGCGGAATGTTCTTGTTACACTTATCGTCGTTGTGCCAATTCTTGCTATGGCATTAATCATAATGCCCTCGTAAGAACAGGACGGCGTTGGTAAACTCGAACAGGTATACTTTGCAAATCGCTGCTAATCATGGGGTCGTTTATTTTGACTGATTGAATGAGCCTCTATTCACAATAGACCGGCCTGCGAACAAGATTTCTGTAAAGTCAGTAAAGATACTGTGGTAGATTCGCAAGGCTCTCAATACAATTGCAACGAATGGTAACATAATGTAAATGGGAGCGCAAATACTTGCTCTCCTAAAAAATCAAAATCACAAGGCACTATGCGCTTGTATATATATTGTTTCTGTTTATAATGGAGAAAGAAATAAGATCAGAGAAAATGCTCTAGGAGATGAGCTATGAAAATCATTCGCTTCCTTTCAGACGAAAACCGTGAAATGTGCGGGCTATATGAACCGGAACTTGAGGATCAGGCCTTGGTGATCCTGGGAGATCTGTTTGGCGATTTTGAAGTCACATCAAAATTAGCAGGAATCGGGAGCATTCTTCCTCCCGTTTATCCCTGCAATATCCTGGCACTGGGACTAAATTACAGGCAACATGCCGACGAAACGAGCGTGTCTTATCCCGAAATGCCGATCCTATTCCTCAAAACGACAACAAGTGTAATCGGACATATGTCACCCATTCTTCTTCCTCAAGCAGGTCCCGCAAATGTCGATTACGAGGCGGAGCTAGCTGTCATTATAGGGAAGAAGGTCAAGAACATCTCCCGTTCTGAAGCAATGGATTCCATTTTGGGCTACACCTGTGCCAACGATGTCAGTGCCAGAGACTGGCAGATCGAAAAGCAGAAAAAGCAATGGGCACGGGGAAAGAGCTTTGATACTTTCTGCCCCTTAGGACCCTATCTGGTCACAAGAGATGAAATTCCTGATCCCCAGAACCTCCGTATCCGCACCGTATTAAACGGAACAACTGTACAAGATTCAAACACTTATGATATGATTTTCGATGTTCCTACAATCATCAGCGATCTTTCGAGGTCTATGACACTGTTGCCCGGTACGGTAATCTTGACTGGTACGCCGGAAGGCGTGGGCTTTACCAGACAACCTCCCATATACCTTCAAGACGGTGATATTGTGACCATAGAAATAGAAAGAATTGGTCAATTGACTAATCCTGTGAAAAGAGAAGATCACGGAGATAATGTTACCTTAGATAGCAAGGAAGTTCAGAAGTCGCTGAAGCTCTCGGATTAAAGGTCAAGAAGAATCTCATAGCTTATTGACAAAAAAGAAGAGCCGTATATTATAATAACAAATGACATGATCAAGTGAATCATCTCCAATAGGGCGCGAAATTTTAAACGCAGAGATATTTTGTAAAGATTTATCCTAGTCCCCGCTGGGTCATCCTCCGTATAAGGGAGCGGGGTTCGAGACGAAGTCGATTGAATGTTCCGATAGCCGTTACAATTATTCGAGGTTGGGAAATTGAAGAGTCTTGGTATTTGTATAGGTGCATCAACATTATCAGCAGTCGGCATTATCAGGGACGGAGATGATCACATCCATAAGACATCCATAAGCGTCAAGCCTCACAATGGCAATCCTCGACAGGCACTGCTTGAAACGCTCACGAATTTAGATTCGAGCGCTTATGACAGAATTGCCATAACGGGCAGAAAATTCAGGCACTCAGTAAATCTTTCATCCATTTCCGAACCGGAAGCAGTCGAATCTGCACTTTATCAATTCAATGGCAACCGACAGAACCTCAATGCCGTCATCAGTGCCGGTGGGGAAACCTTCATGGTCTACGTCCTGGGAAGGGATGGAAGAATCTGTTCGGTTCAGACTGGGAATAAATGTGCATCAGGGACAGGGGAATTTTTCCTTCAACAACTCAGAAGAATTGGTATGTCGTTAAATGAGGCAACTAATTTTACGAACGAAGAAAGACCTTATAAGGTATCAGGGCGCTGCAGCGTATTCTGTAAGAGTGATTGCACCCATGCGACAAACAAAGGTGTGCCGAAAAGGAGGATAGCTGCCGGGCTGTGCAAGATGATGGCCGGCAAGATCATTGAAATAATCAAACAGATTCCCAGAAACGACATCATGATTATCGGGGGGACCGCGCAAAATCCGGTAATGATCGACTATCTTAAAAAAGAGATCAGAAATCTGATAGTTCCGGAAGAGGCTCCCTACTTCGAAGCCTTGGGCTCGGCGCTGTGGGCCCTCAATCACGAAACGATAAAATTGCCGGAAATGGAAAACATCTTCAAGAGAGGCAGGGATTCCTTCTCCTTACTGCCCCCTCTTAGCAGTGCTGCCGCTATGGTCGATTTCAAAACGGCAGCGAGGGGGATAGCTCAAGAAAATGATCGCTGCATTATCGGACTTGACGTAGGATCAACAACAACGAAGGCAGTCATCCTCAGGGTGAATGATGATAGAGTTCTGGCCTCTGTGTACCTGCGGACTCAAGGGAATCCTGTTCAAGCCTCAAGAGAATGCTATGCGGATCTCTGTGACCAACTTGGCGAACTTGGGGACAAAATAAAAATAGTTGGATTGGGTGTAACAGGCTCGGGCAGGCAGATAGCAGGATTACATGCCATGACAGGCGGCATCATAAATGAAATTATCGCCCATGCTACGGGGGCATTGTTTTTCGATAAGACAGTAGACACAATCTTTGAGATTGGGGGGCAGGATGCCAAATATACGTATATAAAAAATGGTGTACCATCAGACTATGCCATGAACGACGCCTGTAGCGCCGGTACGGGCTCATTCCTTGAAGAAGCCGCGAAAGAAACCATGGGACTGGAAATGCAGTCCATCGGCGGCATAGCAATAGCCGGACACGAGCCTCCAAACTTCAATGATCAATGCGCGGCTTTCATCAGTAGCGATATAAAAAATGCCTCTCATGAAGGCATGACGAGGGAAGATATTGTTGCCGGTCTCGTGTATTCCATCTGCATGAACTACGATAACCGAGTCAAAGGAAATAGACCTGTAGGTAATAACATATTTATGCAAGGCGGTGTCTGTTATAACCAGGCAGTGCCAATGGCCATGGCGGCCCTGACGGGAAAACGAATCATCGTTCCGCCGGAAGCAGGGCTGATGGGGGCCTTCGGCGTTGCCCTGGAAGTAAAACGCATGCTTGAACTAAGTCTCCTTAAGGAGAAAGAGTTCTCTCTTAAGGCACTAAGGGACAGAACCATCGCATACGGAGATCCGTTCACATGTAATGGGGGGAAAGAGAAATGTGATCGGAAATGTGAAATTGCCAGGATCAGGATAGAGGGGAAGACATACCCCTTCGGTGGCGCCTGCAATAAATGGTATAATCAACGCTTCAATATTCACTTTGATACGGAAAATTTGAATCTCGTAAAAATTCATGAGAATCTTGTTTTTCAGAAGTATGTTTCTCAGCCGGAGGAATTGGGGGTCAAAGAGAATTCGAAAACGGTAGGCATTAATAAATCCTTCCTGGTAAATTCTTATTATCCCCTGTACTACAGCTTCTTTTCGCGGCTTGGCTTTCGCGTATTGCTTCCGGACATCTCCGAACAGGAAGGTGTCGACCGTCAGAGAGCGCCATTTTGCTACCCCGCGGAAATTTCGCATGGCTACCTTCTAAATCTATTGAGAAAAAAACCGGATTATCTTTTTCTTCCCCAGGTAAAGGGGGCATATGTGGGAAACGGCTGCAAGCAAGGCCTAACATGCCCCCTGTCGCAGGGGGAACCCTATTATCTGTTAAGTGCTTTCAAGGATACGGAAATATTAAGAAATCTGAGAAAAGAGGGTAAGATAATAACATCGGTTATCGACTTCTCCACAGGTTATGAGAAGGCGGAGAATGCTTTCGTGTCTATGGCGGGGAAACTCGGCTGTCGCAAGAAGTTCGCTCGCAGGGCATTCTCTGAAGCAGTCGACGCCCAGAAATCCATTCACAGAGAGATGAAGGAAGCAGGACTACGGTTCTTACGTGACCTTGAGAAGAATCCTGACCGGTCCGCCGTGGTTGTCTTTGGCAGATCTTACAATGCCTTTGTACAGGAGGCGAATATGGGGATACCCCATAAATTCGCCTCCAGGGGTGTGACTGTGATACCATTTGATTTCCTTCCTTTGGATGAAGAGGCGGTCGATGATAACATGTACTGGTCAACAGGACAGTCGATTCTCAAAGGGGCAAATTTCGTAGAAAGACATCCTCAACTTTTCGCATGCTATATCACCAATTTCTCCTGCGGTCCGGACTCTTTTCTCGGGGGATATTTTAGTCATATCATGAGGGGAAAGCCCTTTCTGATCCTCGAATTGGACTCTCATGTAGCCGATGCAGGTCTGGAAACGAGAATTGAGGCATTTATGGATATCATTAAGAATCAGAGGGAACTGAAAAAGTTCCGTAATGATATATCTGCTCCATATGATCTTTCATCGCGCGCAGCACATTTTGATCACAGGAAACAAGAGTTCATCGATTCCAAGGGAAGGGTTTACCCGTTTGATCATCCTCGGATACATCTCATTTTCCCGTCTATGGGGCGATTCCTGAATGATGCTACATCCGCTGTGTTCAGATCGATAGGGATCCGCGCAGCGGTACTTCCACCCGCAGATGACGAAGTTCTTAAACTCGGAAGAGGAAACACAAGCTGTAAGGAATGTCTGCCTCTATTGCTTACCGTAGGCAGTCTACTGAAATACTTGAAGGACAGGGAAAAAACGGAAGAGCTGTTGGTTTATTTTATGCCAACGGCTTCAGGTCCCTGCCGGTTCGGTCAATACTCTCCCTTTATCAGCCAGCTTATTGCTCGCAACGGGATTGAGGATGTTGCCTTATTTTCCCTTCAGGCCGAAAACAGCTATACGGAAACCGGAGGCAATAACTTTACCCTGAAACTGTGGTCATGTCTGGTTGTCGCTGACATTATGCAGGACATTTATTCAGTTCTTCTGGCGAATGCTGTGGACAACGAATCAGCCCTGGAAATCTATAACCAGGAAACCAAAAGGCTCATTGGCATCTTTGAACACTCACCCAATTTTAAGGACCTTCAAAGAACCCTCAAGACCGTAGCCGAAAAGTTTCGAAAGATACCCGTAAAGAGGCCTGTGCATGATATCCCCACAATCCTGCTCACGGGGGAGATCTTTGTTCGCCATGACGGTCTGTCCCGGCAATTCCTCGTGGAGAAGCTGGCTAAGCAGGGATTTGCAACCAAAGTCTCCAGTGTCATCGAATGGGTCTATTACACTGACTGGTGCTTCGAAAAAGGCTTGTCAGCGGCTGCTCCCAACTTCCGGGAACGGCTTTCCCTCTTGCTGAGATCGGCATGGATGAGAGACTATGAAAAGACATTCAAAAAAATTATGGAGCGATCAGGTTTGTATACATATCGGCTGGATGATGTCGACCATCTGATAAGTGAAAGTCGGCATTTGATCAACCCGGAACTGACAGGCGAGGCCGTGTTGACAATTGGGGCGGCAGTAACAGAGACACTGCACCGTTACTGTGGCGTTATCGCAATCGGACCTTTTGGCTGTATGCCCAACCGTCTGTCAGAGGCCATTCTGTCGAAGGAGATGGGCACGGAGCATCCTTTTCTGGCTATTGAAAGCGATGGGAACCTTTTTCCGCAAGTCATCACGGCGAAACTTGAGGTGTTTATGTTGCAGGCGTTGAGGTTACACGAGCAAATGTCGATATCACACAGGAAGGGTGACCGTTGACGAAAGCTCAGCTTCCGTGATATTTAGCAGCCTCACCACTGAATGAAAAATAATGGTATTTTGCAAATAGATATGCTAATGGCACACAAATATTTCAATGTGGAGGGTTTTAAGCCCAAGGAGGTCAATAAGTAAGAGATGGAAAATAAGAACAGAAAAACCTTTATCATGTTTCTGCTTGCTTTTTTGATAGGTTTTTTTATCATTTCGCTTATAGAAGTATTGCGGTCATCCTTTGTTCCTGTCGGATCTAACGTTCAGACAGTGTCGGCTGTTTCATCACCGGAAAGCCCGCGCGTACCTTTTTCTTTTGCTGATTTGGCGGAGAAATTGAAGCCCTCTGTCGTAAATATCAGTACGACGAAAACGGTAAGAAGTGGTCGTGGAGGCTCATTCAGGACGCCCTTTGACAGATATTTCTGGGGCGATGATTTCTTTGAAAGATTTTTCGGTGATATACCGCAGAGGGAATTCAAACAGAGAAGCCTTGGGTCCGGTTTTATAATCAGTCATGATGGCTATATTTTTACCAACAATCACGTAGTGGAGCAGGCTGACAAGATACTGGTTAAGCTCTCGACGGGAAAGGAATACGAGGCGAAGGTGATAGGCAAGGATGCAAAAACGGACCTGGCCCTCATAAAGATTAAACAGAGCGAAAGCCTCCCTGTAGCTGAAATAGGAGATTCTGACAAGCTGCGTGTAGGCGACTGGGTTTTAGCCATCGGCAATCCCTTTGGCCTTGAACAGACAGTGACTGCCGGCATAGTCAGCGCCAAAGGCAGGGTGATAGGAGCGGGTCCCTATGATAATTTTATTCAGACTGATGCCTCCATCAATCCGGGCAACAGCGGTGGGCCGCTATTCAATATGGAAGGAAAGGTAATAGGCATCAATACAGCTATCGTGGCCCAGGGACAGGGTATCGGGTTTGCCATACCGGTGAATATGGCCAAGACCGTACTGCCGGATCTCAAATCAAAAGGAAAAGTAACCCGCGGCTGGCTTGGTATTTCTGTCCAGGATGTGACGGAAGATATAGCCAAGAATCTCAAACTTAAAGATAACAGTGGTGCACTGATATCCGAGGTCTTCAAGGGGGATCCCGCTGACAAGGGCGGACTGAAAGCGGGAGATCTCATAACAGAGGTGAACGGCAAGAGGATGAAGGATACACACGAGTTGCTGCTCACTATCGCCTCTTTCCATGTAGGGGATAAGATTGAGGTCAAAGCCTTGAGGGATGGGGAGGAAAAGACCTTTCATATTGTTGTTACGGAACGGAAGGACCAACCGGAGGTAGCCTCTGCGAAAGAATCGAGGGAAAACTTCGGCATGATGGTACAGGATATAACACCGGAAATCGCCCAATATCTTGGGATCGCCGGGACGGGCGGCGTAGTTGTAGTTGATGTCAAAGACGGAAGCCCTGCTGATGAAAGAGGTATCCAACCCCAGGATATCATCCTGGAAGTCAATAAAGTGAAAATTTCCTCCATGAAGGACTATGTGCGGGAGATATCGAAAAAAATTGCAAAGAAAAGCATCCTTCTTTTGATCAGGAGGGGTAACTCGACTTTTTTTGTAAGCCTGCGCAAATAGTCAGCGCCCTCGTGTGAAAGACGGTACCGGATTCCTGTATGAAGCGGGGTCATTATCTTCTTGCGATCTACAAAACGCTGAACGCCCACTTCGGTGACCTCAACTGGTGGCCCGGTAATTCCCCTTTCGAAGTTATAGTCGGGGCGATATTGACCCAGAACACTGCCTGGCGAAATGTGGAAATGGCCATAGCGAGGCTGAAATCAGAAGGGTTTCTGCGCCCTGCGGGAATTTTACAGATAGACGATTCGATACTTGCCGATCTCATCAAACCATCGGGATATTATAATATCAAGGCCAAGAGATTAAAATCGTTTATACGGTTCTTATATAGCAGGTATGACGGCAAACTGGACAATATGTTTGCGGAAGACCTCTGGCGTCTGAGAGCAAAGCTGCTCGCTGTCAAGGGAATCGGTGAGGAAACAGCCGACAGCATCCTCCTCTATGCGGGAGAGAAACCCATATTTGTCGTCGATGCTTATACCAGAAGGATTTTACAGAGGCATGATATAATCCGCAGCGATGCGACGTACAAGGAAATTCAGAATCTTTTTATGACCCACCTTCCGCATAGTGTCCCTCTGTATAATCAGTATCATGCCCTCTTCGTTAATACGGGAAAACATTTTTGCACCCGAAAGCCCCGTTGTGAAGGCTGTCCACTCCAGTCACAGGTCTATTGAACGAAGCAGATTTCTATGCCTAACTTCTACGACTATACGGGCATCATCCATAACCACTCAGCCTATTCGTTTGACGGCCGGGCTCCCATAGCAGAAATTTTGGAGGCGGCGAGGATCAACGGCATTGACTTTGTCATGCTTACGGATCACTCCACCTTGCGGGCGAGAGAAGAAGGATTTGAAGGGTGGCACGGCGATACTCTGCTCATTGTCGGTCAGGAAATTGCGCCCCGCTTCAACCATTACCTGGCCTTCCAGATTGATACGCCTGTGATTGTTCCCGAGGATGAACCGGACATTGATCCCCGGATTTACGTGGATGAAGTTCGGGCAAAGGGAGGAATGGGGTTCATTGCCCACCCGGATCATGAGGGAACGGAATTGTTTCACGTGAAACATTACCCCTGGTTAGATTGGAAGGTAACCGGGTATACAGGCATGGGGATATGGGACTTCATGACGGACTGGCAGAACACCCTGACAGGATATACCCGGTCCATATTAAGCTTTTTCTTTCCTGCCTTCTTCCTCACAGGACCGAGGAAGAAAACCCTGGAACGCTGGGATCTGCTGAATAGAAGCTCCAGGGTAGTGGGAATAGGCGAACTCGACAATCATGACACTCGTAAGCGAGTGCTGGGTTTGAATCTATCTGTTTTCCCCTTTGCTAAGGCATTCAAATTTATGAGGACACACGTGATCACCGAAAGACCTTTGGTCGGAGATCATGCGAAGGATACTGCATCGCTTCTTTCTGCCCTGAGACAGGGAAGGGCGTATGTTGCCGGAGAGTATTTCCGCAAATCAAAGGGATTCTCTTTCATTTTGGCGGATAACAACCGGACTGCCTGTATGGGTGATGAATTCATACTTGAAAACGAGGCTTGCCTCACCACAACACTTTCCGGGCCCGCAAAGATCCGCATCATCAGAGACGGAACAGTGATTAGGGAAGAGATCGGTCAATATCTGACGGGCAACATCAGCGAGCCCGGAGTTTATAGGGTTGAAGCCTATCTCAGAGTCCTCGGCAAATACCGGCCATGGATATTTTCGAACCCTATTTATGTGACGAAAGCTTGAAAGCGGACTATATGATCAAGCACCTCTCGCGCTTCGCATTAAAATACGGCCTCACGCCCTTTGCCTACTATCTTGTCCGTGCATACCCAAACCGTTCAGCACGGTGGTCATACGTTGGGTTAGCTCCATATATGTTCCTGAGAGTATGGATAGCGAAGTCTTTGAAAATACACGGAAAAATATTGAACAGCACCTGAGGAAAAACCAAATTCGGGCTGACCGGGAGCAGGGCTGGACAACGCCCCTGCTATAGAATGCTGTCTATTTGGGAGTTTCTAACCGGATCTCAAAGAGATTGGGCCAATATTTTCCCGTCACAAGCAGCCTGTTGCCTTTCGCGTCATATGCAATGCCGTTTAAGACGTCAATGTTTCTGCCTGCACCGACATATCGGTATAAGTCCCTGAGGTCAATCCAGCCAAGCACCTGCCCTGTCTGTGGTGAGATGCGGACAATGTAACCTGTGCCCCAAACATTGGCGTATATTTCGCCTTTGATAAACTCGAGTTCATTAATGTTCGGCAAAAGATTACCCCGGTCCCTCACCTCGATCTGCTTTACTATTTTATATGTCCGTGTGTCCAGAAAACGCAGGACGGCAGTACCGTCGCTCATGATGAGGTGATTGCCGTCATAGGTAATGCCCCAACCTTCGGTTGGGTAGGAAAATGTTTGGAGGAGGCGGAATGATTGTAGGTCATAGACAAAGCCGGTGTGCGACTGCCACGTCAGCTGGATCAATCTATTCCGGCAGATAGTGATGCCCTCGCCGAAGTATTGTGCCGGGAGACCGTGACTCTTCAAAACCCTGCCTGTTTTAAGCTCAACCTTGCGTATGCTCGATTGTCCGGGAAGTCCCGTCCCCTCGTAGATATACCCCTTATGGAATACGAGTCCTTGCGTGAAGGCATCAGGGTCGTGTGGGTAAACATTGATTACCCGGATATTGTGAAGGGTAGTTCCCGATGTATCGATTGGAGCACGGTTCGGACCTGTATCGAGCGAAGACGCATATCCCGGCGAGGTGTGACCGATCGGGAGAGGCAACTTTTCGCAAACGAGAAAAATGGTACCTGATACAAGAAAAAAGATAACTATCACGATGAGAGAGGTTTTTCTCATAGACCTCAACCGCTTCTCTTAAATATCTTTTCGGCCGCCGCGAGCGTTGTAATAGATGTGCATATTATATTTATAGTCTTGAAGAAATCGCGAAGGGGCCGACCGGGGCCAACTTCATAGATCGTATCCGCCTGCGATGCGAGGGCCTTCATATTGTCCACCCACAGGACAGAGTGGTTCAGCTGGGAGACCAGATTGTAAATAAGATCCTCATACAGGCCTGAATGAAATCCCCCACGGTAATTTGAAGTTACTGTTATTGACTTGTCGTGATCGATGCCTTGCCCGGTCATCCGCAGCATATCTTCAAACGGTTCTATGATCGTACTCATGAAACGACTATGAAAGGGTGCACTGACATTAAGCGGGATAAAGCGAAAGAGTCTGTCCTTAGCCAATGCCTCCTGCAGCATTGTTTCTGCATCCGGCATCGCATCAGCTTTACCACTGATAACTATCTGATTGGCCGAATTGATATTTGCGATGTCGATGGGGAGATCCTTCAATGCTAGGCGAACCAGCTCTATGTCCATATTATCGGAGATAACAGCAGCCATGGCCCCGCGACCGGCGGGCACGGCCTCCTGCATCAGGTGGCCACGAATCTGGACGATGCGTACAGCCTGAGATAGTGGAAGGGCACCGGCGGCAACCAATGCAGTAAATTCTCCTAGGCTGTGACCGCCGAAGAGTACCGGTGATAATCCGAAAAGGGTCTGCAGACCGCGGAGCATGGCAATTTCCGTTGTTAGAATACATGGTTGGGTATGCTCCGTCAGGTTGAGGCGTTCATTATCGCCGAAACACATGGCAGCAATATCCAATCCTGCCGCCTGAGATGCCTCTTCGTACACCTCACGGCTGACAGGAACGTTGTCATGAAAATCCTTTCCCATTCCGGGCCGCTGCGCACCCTGACCGGGAAAGACAACGGCAATTTTATCCTCTTTCATACTAGACAAGTCTTCCAATGCTTCATCAAGGAACAAGTTTTTTTAACAATCTTAGGTGATATCGGTAAATACACTGCGCCGCCTTCTATGGCAAGGGGCTTTTTCTGCCCTTAAAGAGTACCTCATCGCACCCTCCATAATTAAGCGAGCACGCAACAATAGCGATGCATATAATTAAAATACTTGTAATTTTGTAAAAAAATAGTATTTTGAAGTTCATGGATCAATTTAAACTAAGAATCCCTTATGTTAATGGTTATGTTCAGAATAAAGTTATAAAAAATTGGAGAAATAAGTGAGTTTTTGCCCCCAATGTGGAGCCCATCGTGACCTCAAATTTCCCAGACGGCTGCCGAATGCCACGCGGCTAATTTCTGGTGAAAGCGAAGAAAGAAAGTTATGAAACTGAGTTTGCTCCTCTTGGGTTTGTTAATGGGCGCATCAACTTATTGGTCTGACCAGACGTTTACCATTGAAGACGACGACCTACCTGCGGTTCCGCACAATGCCGAGGATGCAATTCGTCACTCCGAAGTCAAAGACGATGACCTGCAGAGATGCGAGCCCGTTGGCAAAGCCGTTGACCTTGACGGAGATGGGCAGGCTACAGATTTAATCGCCACAATGCTGACGCAAATGGGTGGGGTGCTGCCCTTGGTCCGATCTGGGTGCTCCGTAATGCTGGGAATTCCTTTGCGATAGTTCTATCGGACGGGGGCTATTCTGTAACAATCGGCAAGGCAAAACACAAAGGATTATATGGTCTTATCATATCGGCTGAGAATGCCGGCTGATCCCGTCAAAGCATTTGGAAATTCAACGGCAAGCGCTACAATAAACTGAGAACGTATAGCAGTTGGGCCTGGTAAAGCTCAGGCACATTTTGGAAAGACATCGAAAACTCACCTTGCTTGAAAAAGATTGAAAGGACGTGATGAGACGAAGCGAGAGGGAAATTAAAGAAAGGGTGGTGATTGATGCCATAATCCGGCAGTGTCTGGTATGCCGTCTGGGGTTGTCTGATGGTATAGAACCTTATATCGTCCCATTGTGCTTCGGGTATGATGGGGAGGCGCTTTATTTCCACAGCGCCCCCGAGGGTAGAAAGATCGATATTCTTCGCATGAACAGTCGCGTTTGTTTTGAGTTCGATATCCCAGAAGGGATGAGGGAAGCCGAGCAGGGCTGTCGCTGGGGAATCAATTATCGCAGTGTCATAGGATTTGGAACCGCAGAAATCGTAAATGATCAGGAAGATAAAAAGAAAGCCTTGGGAATTGTGCTGGCTCAGTATTCCGACAAGGAATATATTTTTCCTGATGACGTGGTAACAAAAACCGCGGTAATCAAGGTAGTGATTGCACATGTGACCGGGAAGCAAGCGTAAGCATATCGGGGACACCGATGCTATCGGAAGGAGGAGATACAACCCATGCGTTTGTGGTCTTTACATCCTGAATACCTTGACGCGAGGGGACTCGTTGCCCTCTGGCGAGAGGGTTTGCTTGCCCGAAAAGTCTTGCAAGACCAGACAAAAGGCTATAGAAATCATCCTCAGGTGGATAGATTTAATGCTCATCTGCAGCCTACGGTTGTGATAGATTGTTATCTTCGGTACGTTTACGAGGAAGCCGTCAGGCGTGGGTACCATTTTGACGTGGGCAAAATTGGCCCCAAGCAACCATGTTCGAAAATCTGCGTTTCAGACGAACAACTCAAATATGAAATGAATCACCTTAAGCCAAAATTGAAGTTGCGGGATCCAGCACGATACAAGAAAATTATTGCAATCAAGAAACCGCGGGCTCACCCACTCTTCAAGGTAATAATGGGCGGAATCGAATCTTGGGAAAAAGTGAAAATATAAATTTGCAGGTGAAGTGAGGAGGAGAAGTATGAACACTGGCGACAAAACATGGGAGACCCAAAAGTGGCAGATGATACAAAAACGTTTGGGCTATACCGATGAAGAGATGAAAAAATTTCGGGATAATCCGCGAAATGAGGATATCTTATCCATGGTGCCGGAGCTGATGAATAAGACAATCATAGCAGAAGTGGTAGACTCGAATGGATGCAACAGCCAGCATAAAGTCGGTGACAGGTTCTATTTCGACAGCGCGGGAAACCTTCTCACGGCATTCTCTCCGAAAAGGATATGCATCTATGCGTTAAGCGTGATTATGCCTCAGATTTTTACGGCAACCGAGTTCCTTTACGTAGGCGCCGATCCGAATGAGATGAGATTCAAACGGGCCGGGTGCTTTGATGTCGGTGTAGCGTGCGGAGGGTGGGGGCGCATCGTCCTCGAATTAAAGGTGGAAGATCGCAAGAAAGCCTGAAGGGTCTTCTTGCTGAATCATTCAGCCCCATTTTATTTTCAAAATTTCCGCTTGCTTATTGTTGCATTTGGCAGTACTGTTAGACGTATTTTAGGGAGTGACAATAATGACCAAGATTCCCAACATCATACCAATTACCGATCTACGCCAGGCGGCGTCATCCGTGCTGAAGCGCGTGAAATCCTCGCGACAACCCGTTGTCATCACGCAAAGGGGGAGGGCAGCCGCAGTTGTTGTCAGCATGGAGGCCTACGAAAAATCGCAAAAGGAAATGGAAATTCTGCGTCTACTCGCCCGCGGCGAAAAGGAGATCGAAACAGGCAAGGGTTATGATCTCAGTCATGTCCTTGCAGATGCAGATGCCTTGTTGAAATAGGAGGATTTTTTGAGAGTTCTCTTTACTCCTTCCGGACGGAACCATTTTCTTCGAGCGATCACCTTCATCGATAGTGAAGATACATCTGCGGCAGATGCATTCCGAAAGAAGGCAGAAAAGATCCTGTCACGCCTTAGAAGGTTTCCCGGAACCGGTACGGCATTGCCGGAATTTCCCGATCTTCCCTTCCGGGAAGTGGCGATTGCGCCGTACCGATTTATCTACCGTGTGAAACAGAAGACTGTCTGGATAGTAGTAGTGTGGCATAGCGCCCGACTTCCGAAAAAGCCCACGGAAAAAGAGATAGCTTAACTATCCATCATCTCTTTAATGAAATCCCTTCAAGATCCAGCCAACATTTGTATGAATACATGCCGGCAAGCGCCTTTACGGCTCGCTCCGGTGTCAGGAAAGATACGCCTTTGTATTGCTTCCCCTCGATTTCTTTAATGGCACGGGCATTTTCATCTGAAAGAAGGCAAACCCCAAAAACGGGTTTGCCATACTTCTCCATCAGGCGAACCACGTGTTCACTGTAGCTGAGTTCGAAATCAGCGACGCGACGAACAATTTCTTCTAAAACCTTACGGTCACAGGTCTGATCAGCCAGATGAGAGGATTCGATCATGCGCTTCACAAATACCAATCTGCCAAGAATGCCGAGGTGAATTGCCGCATCACACCCATCCCACTTCAGCAGTTCTTCGATGAGTATCATGGGAACGGAGAGATCCATCTCTGCAACCAGGTCAACGGGATTGGACCGGCTCCAGTATGGAGGAAGGACTTTATTGACCTGCGATATTATATTAGATGAAAGTTCAGGCACTTCCAGCCCATATTCCATGCACAGGTCGGCTGTAACCACCCCCCAGCCTCCACCCAGGGTCATTATTGCCACCCTCTTGCCCTGTGGCAACGGGAGCGATGAAAATGCAGCGGAGAGATCGAGGAGATCCATGGAAGTCTCTCCCAGAACCACTCCTGCCTGGCGGCACGCGGCCTTGAAGACTTCAATATTGGAAGCTAATGCGCCTGTATGACTGGCGGCGGCGCGGTTACCAGCGCGTGTGCGACCGCCTTTAAGCATAAGAACCGGCTTTTTTCGGGAAACCTTCCTGGTTGACTCAAAAAACCGTCTGCCATCTTTGGGGCTCTCTACGTATAATACGACTGTCTTTGTCAGATCGTCAGTTTCAAAGAATTCCATGTAATCTTCAATCGTGATCATCGCCTCATTTCCGGATCCGATGAACGCGCGTATCCCGATCCCCTCATTCTCGGCAAACATCAATAGCTGTGTCCCGAGATTACCCGATTGAGCAACCAGCGCCGTCGAACCTGGCTTCGGCCGCACATGCTGAAACAGGCAGAATAAATTTTCATGTGGATTGCAAATTCCCATTGTGTTGGGTCCGAGAATTGTAATTCCGGCCTCACGCGCCTCTGTCACCAGCCGCTCCTCCAGGCGCAACCCCTTTTTCCCCGCCTCACTGAAACCCGATGTGACTAAGAGTACGCTCTTGATGCCTTTTGCCTTAAGCTGAGGAATGAGGTCCATAACCTTTGACGCTGGGATCGTTGCGACGGCAAGGTCTACAGGCCCGGGAGTATCTGCCAAAGATTTGAAGACAGGCCTTCCTGCGATTTCGCCACCTTTGGGGTTAACCAGATAAATCTCGCCTTGGAAATTCCCGGCAACCACGTTGGTTAACAGAGTGTATCCCCATTTACCGAATGTGGCGGACGCGCCTACAAATGCAATTGAACGGGCATGGAAGAAATTCCGCATCGCCATCTTATCCGCAGGTGGACGCATAGATTTTTTTTGAGGAACGTTACCGACAATGACCAGCGCATCTACGGCAGTCACCCGGCCATCCGGTCCGACGAGCAGGGGATTGATATCAACCTCCCGCACTTCCGGATGTTCCATTCCAAGCCGGGATAAACCGAGAAGGATACTTACGATCTGTTCACTTTTTACCGACGCCTCACCGCGGAACTGTCCCAGCAAGTCAGCGGCCCTGATCTTTTTTATCATGTCATGCGCGTGCGTTTCATCGATGGGCGCAATGCGAAACGCCACATCGGCAAGCGCCTCAGCAAAGATGCCGCCCAAACCGAACATGACAACCGGACCGAATTGGGCATCATGAAACAGCCCCGCCATGAATTCCCGTCGGCCTTCCACCATGTGGTATATGAGAAACCCTTCCAGGTCATCACCCGCAGCTTCGGCAATTTCTTCGGCAGCTTTTCTGACCTCTTCCGCGCTTTTCAAATTCAGCTTGACAAGACCGCGTTCCGTCTTGTGTGTAAGTTGGGCACCGAGACCTTTTACAACGACGGGAAAACCGGCAGCCTCAGCCTCTTTAATTGCCTCGTCCACACTTGCGGCAACGGATTCATCAACCACAGGCACGCCATAATTGCTGAGCAATTCTTTGGATTCCGCCTCAGTCAGGGCAGTTCTCCCTTCTGTTCTTGCCTTCATTATAAGTTCAGCGACTTCCATACATACCCCCGCCTACCATTCCCGCTCATTGATGGTGACCGCTGTTTATCATAAGTGGTAGCTAAGTGCAAATATCATATGGACGTGGAACCATTACATTGACATTTCCTGGTAGAGAATTTAAAATGCTATCATTCTAATACAAAGGAGATCTGGCAAGGCTTGACTATATCAGGAAAATGACATTGGCTGGCGCCGGGTTGGCAATAATGACTACGGAAAAAGTCCAGGAGATTATGGATGAACTCGTCAAAAAAGGAGAGATGACAGAGAAGGAGGCACGAGAGGCCGTCAGTGAATTTGTGGAAAAATCGAAGCAGGCAAAAAAAAACTTGGAAGATAAGATGGAACAGACGGTAACAAGTCTCCTTAATCGTTTGAATATTCCCACGCGAAAAGAAGTTGAGGAAATGAAAAAACGGCTTGCACGTTTGGAAAAAGGCGGAAAATCTAAAGGATAATCCACGCACATTTGGAAGAATACATATTGACACAGACATGGTCGTGCATTGGAGGTATAATTTATGCGATTCAGAAAGGCCGGAAAGGTCACGGAGAATCTCTGGTACTTGGGCCGTGAGGAAGCGGGGGTCTATATTTTTGAAGGGCGAGACGATGCAATCCTGATTAACGGGGCGATGAGCTACATACTCCCTGACGTTCTGGAACAGATGAAGACATTTGGGATCAACGCGAAAAAAATCAGGAAGATCCTGATCCTCCATTCGCATTTCGATCATGTGGGAATCGTCCCATATTTCAAGCGGAAATATCCCGGGATAGATGTATACGCCTCGGCGCCGGCCTGGAAGATATTTGCCATGCCTAAAGCTATCGAGGTCATGAACAGCTACAGCAAACTCAGTGCGAAATGGTGGGGCATCGAGAGCACCATTGATGCCTATGATCTCGACTGGCGCGATGACATTGCGGGTCTCACCTTAGCCGAAGGGGACAAAATAGACCTTGGCGATGTCAGCCTGCTGATCTTAGATACCCCCGGCCATTCCAACTGTTCCATTACTGCCTACGAACCTGGCATGAAGGCCATATTCGCCTCCGATGCTGCAGGTATTCCTTACAGAGACTTCTGCTTCCCTTCCATGAATACAAATATGACTCAGTATCTGGATAGCCTGGAGAAATTGAAGCCTTTGCCTGTGTCCTACCTCTGCGGTGACCATTACGGCTATATCACCGGGGATGAGGCTTCCAGTTTCCTCGATCTGACCTTCCAGGAAGGCGTCAAATGGAGGGCCGTCATGGAGGATATATACCGCAGGCATGGCGGCGATATCGATGCCGCCGGCAAGACCGTGGCCGATTATTTCTATAAACAAATGCCAGATTACTTTATTCGGCGCGACATTCTCGAAGGGGTCTTCAAGCAGATGCTGAAATTCATCTCCAAGAACTTGTAACAAGAGGACAGACCATGAACAAGAAAAGGACGGTAACTTTTTTCATTGCACTTTGCTTATCCCTCGTAATCGCTACTGCCGAAGCTGGGGCGGCAGCAGACCAATTGCAGCCGAACCAGCTCCATACCTATCTCAGACAAGGAATTGAAAAAGTTTTCAATATGGAATCGCAGAGTGCAAGCGCCTATCTGCAAAAAGCCGTGGATCTGGATCGAGAGAACCCGACCGGCTATGCTTTTTCTGCCCTGGAGAACCTGTTCTTTTATGAGATTAGTCTCGATCAGAAGGAGCGGGAGAAATATCAGGAGTCCATGCTTCGTTACGTCAGCGAAGCCGTATCCAGAGGCCAGAGCAGGATTGAGAAGAGTCCTAATGACGGTCAGGCTTACTTTGCCATGGCCATGGCGAAGATTATCAAAGTACGCTGGGCCATCGGGCAAAAACAGTATCGCATCGTAGCGCAGGAAACATCGAATATCTGGGATTACTTGGAAAAAGCGAAGAAAGAAGATCCACAAAATTATGACACGTATTTTCTCATGGGCCTGCTCCATTATCATCTCGACCAGCTTCCTCCCGTGGCCCGTTTTTTTTCTTCCCTGCTGATCGCCTCCGGAGACAGCAAGAAAGGGCTTCAGGAACTGGAATTGGCTGCGCAGAAGGGGGATCTTCTCAAAGAACTTGCGCAGTCTGAACTCGCATCGGTCTATGTGAACTTTGAAAAACAACCTGCCCGGGCTCTTCCCATTGCCCGCGAGTTAAGGAAAAGGTTTCCCCGCAATTATAATTTTTCGTTTGCCTTAGCCAGTGCCCTCTCCGAGCTCAACCAATTCCAGGAGGCTTTCGCCACGGCCCGTGAGATTGAAAAAGGGATTCAAGCGGGCACACCCCCTTTTGTTCCCCAACTCCAGCCGCGCCTCGATCAGTTAATGGGAAGAATCTTTTTCAACGAGGGAGAATATGCTAAGGCGTCCGAATATCTTGAGAAGGTATTTATGGATAAGGCGCCCTATAATGCCCGGGTTCGCGCCTGGGCTCTCGTGCGTCTGGGGATGATACATGACGCTCTCAATGAAAGGGAGAAGGCGGAAGATTACTATAACAGGGCCCTGGCAGAGAAGGGGGGGGAAGGTGTGGCTCAGGTGGAGGCAAGGAAATATCTGAATAACCCCTATGTGCCGCCCCCAATACCCCGAGGCAGGCAGTGAATGGAACCCACAAAATTTGAAGAGGTAAGCGGATAAATGTCTAACGGTAATATGCCTTATGTAGCGAAGATTCTCGGCAAGTTGCTCCGAATATTTTCAATCTCGCAGCGGAGTTTTGAGTGACGTATCTCAAACTGTTCTTTACATTGCAAGCTAATATATGTCACACTTATTACAGAATCCTATCCATCTTATTCGGTATCTTGCTCATGATTATTCTAGCCAAGAAATTAGCATATTTTTGTTGACGCACACAAAGAAGGGAGGTTCCCTATGGCGGAAAAGAAAGTGATACAACAAGGCAAGAAAGTGAATGATTTTTCGTTAAAGGATCAGAACGGTAAAGACTTCCACCTGTCGGAGTACAGGGGGGAAAAGGTGCTCTTGTCCTTTCATCCCCTGGCTTGGACATCCGTATGCGCAAAGCAGATGCAGTCTCTGGAAAAGAACAAAAGGTCATTAGATAAACTCAATACTGTGGCAGTGGGTCTAAGTGTGGATAGTGTGCCCTCCAAGGCGGCTTGGGCCAAAAGCCTGAGAATCAAGAAAACAGGACTTCTGGCTGATTTCTGGCCTCATGGAGGTGTTGCGAAATCCATGGGCCTTCTCCGCGCGGAGGGATTTTCGGAAAGAGCCAATGTGATTGTCAATGAGACGGGGGAAATCATATTCGTCAAGGTCTATCCCATCAGGGAGCTTCCAGATATCGGAGAAATACTGCGTATGCTCATGGCATACAAGGGTAACGGATAATAATTGCTGAGTGACATGGAGGACGTTATGCACAAAGAAAAAGGATTTTTGGGAATAAACAGGAGAGATTTCCTTAAGGTTGGTGTGGCAGGAACAACATCGGCTTTAATCGGGTGGAAAGGCTTGGCCAATGCCATGGAATATGCATCGGCGGAATCCCTCGTCTTTCCTCCGCCTGTATACAGAACCCTCGGCAGAACTGGCATGAAGATCACAATCGTAAGCTTCGGAGCGATGCTGACACCGGAAGCGGAGGTCATGAAGGTCGCTTTCGATCACGGCGTTAACTACGTGGATACGGCGCGACGTTACATGGCCGGAAAGAATGAGGAGATAGTCGCGAAGGCATTGAAAGGCAGACGTGACAAGATATTTGTGGCCACGAAAACGAAGCCTGACTCGCATACAAAAGAGGCCATCTTCAAAGATGTTGAGACGAGTCTCACGGCGCTTGAAACCGATTATGTCGATGTCATCCAGCTCCATAATCTTACCGGCGAAAACAAAGACCGCATATTAATTTCGGAGACGCGAGAGGCATTCATGAAACTGAAAGAGCAGGGCAAGGTTCGATTCTTTGGGGTCACAACACATAAGGGTCAGGCGGAGGTCCTCAATGCCCTCGTGGATGATCGCGACAGATTCTTCGACACGGCTCTCGTAGGCTACAACTTCAAGAGCAGCGCGGATGTGAAGGAAGCGATAGCAAGGGCCGCCCAGGCGAATATAGGGATTATTGCTATGAAGACGCAGGCAGGGGGTTACGAAACCGGTGTGCTGGGTCCCGTCAGTTCCCACCAGGCAGCCTTAAAGTGGGCTCTTCAGAATGCACATATAACGGCGGCCATTCCCGGTATGAGAGACATGGCGGAACTCCGGGAAGACATTGCGGTAATGGGTATGAAATTCGGATACCTCGACAAACTTATCCTGAATCGTTACGGTGCCGCTGTGAAACATTACTACTGCCATCTTTGCGGGGTATGTGAAAGTACCTGCCCTAAGGGGGTGGCGATCAGCACGATCAACCGTTGCCTCATGTACAAAGAAGGATACAAAGAATCCGAGCTTGCACGGTCCACATACGTTGAGATTCCCGCATCCATCTCTGCATCCGCATGCCTTAATTGTCCGGATTGTGTGGCTAGGTGCGTGAACGGACTTGACATTGCAATGAAGATGGATAGGGCAAGGAGGTTACTCGCTTAAGGGATGATGCGCAGTGTTTATCGCCGGACAAGGGGCATCTCAATGAATCGCCCTGGAGTGATCTCTTCAATCAGCATATGCATTCTCTTGTTGACCGTCTATGCATCGGGTCCGACCTTTGCTGCGGACGGACCTATGGAAAATCTTCTGCCTGCTCGCGGCTGTGCCCAAGGCTGGGAGCTAAAGGACAAGGCAGCCCTCTTCGACAAAGACACGCTATTCGATCATATCAACGGCGAAGCGGAGCTTTATTTCCCTTACGGTTTCGATTTGCTTGCCACGGCCACATATATGAACAGAAATAATTCGGAAGTGTGGATTGTGGCCGATATATACAGAATGGCCTCCATGCTCGATGCCTTTGGAATTTACTCCAACTACCGAAAGGCAGAGGCCGCAAGTGTTACAGTAGGCGCCGAAGGATTTGTGTCTCCGTCCCAGTTGATGTTCTACCAGGACAGGTATTTTGTGAGGCTTCAGGTTACGGGCGCGACCAGTCTGGGACAAGATGTGTTTCTTGCATGCGCTCGGTCTGTATCAGATAAGCTCCCGTTCAATGCACGGCCCGCCGAGGAGCTTAATGCCCTGAAAATACCGGGTATTGTTCCGAAGACCGAGCGGTATATAGCTAAGAGCCTCCTCGGCTATGCCTTTTTCCGTCGGGGCATCACGGCTGATGCGCTTCTGGAAGACGAACGTGTCCAGGTATTCCTGGTGCTTGAAGATTCCGTCTTTGCTGCAAGAGAGGCCTTTGATCACTACCATTCTTACCTGAAGGAAGAGGGGAAAAACATGCAACTGCAAGAGAAGCGAGATTACGTCTCCATTACGGCTATCGATCCCTTGTATGGGGGGGTGTTCGTGGAGCAATCAGGACGTTACATCATCGGCGTCGTGAGGCTGAAGGAGCCTTCCTCCGCCACAAAACTTATCGAACAGTTGCGGAAAAGGATTGGCGGCGGCAAGAGTTAACGGAATTATAGATAGGAATATCTTGTATTCTTCTCCATTTTCGCTCTGTAAAGCATCTTATCCGCCTTTTTCAGAAGCGACATTGCATCACAAGCGCCATCTTCCAAGTGCGATAATCCGTAGCTTACGGAAACCAGGATCGGAGAACCTTCAAAGTCCAGAGGGTGATTGATAAAAAAGGTCTGCAAGCGAGTAGCGAATTCAGAGGCTTCATCGACGGGTGTATTGGGAAGAATGACGATGAACTCATCACCCGCAAATCTTGCGACAACATCGCTTGCGCGCGTCATGGACAGCAATTGAGTCGCAACATACTTCAGCACATCATCACCGGCATCATGACCGTAGAGGTCATTCACCATCTTAAAGTTATCCAAGTCGAGAAAGACAACCGCCAGTGGCGTCCTGTACCTTACTGCCCGGTCAAACTCCCTCTTTACTATGTGTTCCAGGACGCTGCGGTTTAACAATCCCGTGAGTGAATCTCTCGATGCCAGAAAGTTGAGTTTTTCATGAGCCATGACATTGGAAAGACAGATGGAAACAATAGTTGCCAGCCGTTTCAGCAAAGTCGCATCCATATCTGGGCGGTAACGGAACTTAGAACTGTCCGCTTGATTCAGGCTGCCAATGATCCCGCCATCCAGCGTCAGGGGAGCGATGGCAAGAGACCGGATGTAATGCTTGTACTGGCGGGGAATCAATGCATCGAAAGCCGTTAAGTCATCATTGGCAAGTATAGGTTCTGCCTTATTCCTGATAACTTTGAGAAACAGGTCTCTCTTAATCAGGCCCGTGCGCCCTTTCACAATTTCCGACGTTGCCGATTTTTGAAGCATCTCTGCGAAGTTGCTCTCTTCGATCAACGACATCCACACATAGGGAATCTCCATTTTGTCTTGGATTTCTGTGAGTAGTCTTTCCAGAAAGTCCTTGAAATTGAGAATGGATAAAACACTCGTTTCAATCTCGAAGAATTTTTTTGCAATCTCCTGATTCTGATTTAGCGTTTCAATAATCTCTTTGATCTTACTCATCCGTGATATCCTACTGCTGAAAATTAAAAATGATCTTTCTTTTCTGCTTGTAATTCATAGCCGCATAGAAGCTACTATATTTGAGGAAATTGCACAACCCGATGAAAAAATATCGAAAGCTTGATACCGTTTACATTCCTATATGTTATATGATACATTTCAAAATATGATATTGATGTGACGGGGGACACGACTCAACATAAAAACGATTTTACGGAACAAGGAGACCTGCCATATGAAGGTTTATGCGACCAGCATCTGGTCATCAGTCAAGAAGATCAGAGAAAATTCGCCGGTGATCCACAATATTACCAATTATGTTGTCATGAACAACTCCGCCAACGCACTGTTGGCAATCGGGGCCTCGCCGGTCATGGCCCATGCGGAAGACGAGGTGAAGGAAATGGTTAACATAGCAGGTGCTCTGGTCATCAATATCGGAACCCTGAGCCCGCATTGGATACGAGCAATGCTTCTGGCTGTTGAGCAGGCTAAGAATATGAAGATCCCCATCGTTCTGGACCCTGTCGGTGCGGGGGCAACGGCATACCGCACCAGTACGGCAAGGGAGCTGATACGGGAAGCGCCGCCGGCTATCATCAGGGGCAATGCCTCGGAGATTATGGCCCTCATGGAGAAAGATGCAAAGACAAAAGGTGTAGAGAGCACGGCCTCCTCACATTCTGCAGTGGACATAGCCCATAAGTTAAACAAGACTTATGGAAGTGTTGTCTGTGTAAGCGGAGAAACGGACTATATTATTTACGGAGACGATGTCACCAAGGTCATGAACGGTCACCCCATGATGACGAAGGTTACCGGTATGGGATGCATTGCAACGGCAATATGCGGGGCATTCGCTGCCGTCAACCGCAAGTATGCAGAAGCGGCGGTTCAGGCAATGGCGGTTATGGGCATAGCCGGAGAAATCGCTGTAAAGAACTCGGCGGGTCCGGGTATGCTTCAGGTCCGTTTTCTCGATGCCCTCTATGGGTTGTCAGAAAAGGATATAAAACATTACCTAAAATTAGAAGGCTGATCGTGCGCGGATTATACCTGGTTACAGACCGCGGATTATGCGGCAACCGATCACTTGAAGATGTAGCTCTCCAGACCCTTCTGGGCGGAGTAGCCTGTATACAGCTCCGTGAAAAAGATGTATCAACCCGGTTTTTTGTGGAAGAGGCGCGGAAGATGAAGACCCTAACGGCCAGATTCAGTGTGCCCCTCATCATAAATGACCGCATTGACGTAGCACTTGCCAGTGGCGCCGATGGAGTCCATATCGGGCAGGACGACATGCATTACGCCGAAGCTCGGAGACTCATGGGACCCAAGGCCATCATCGGCATCTCTGTAGAAACATGGGATAACGTGGTAGAGGCAGAGGCATTCGATATCAATTACCTCGGTGTAAGCCCTGTTTTTGAGACGCCCACCAAGACCGACACAAAAGGGAACTGGGGACTGGAAGGACTCGCGAGGATCAAGGGCTATTCGCGCCACCCGCTGGTCGCAATAGGCGGCCTGAATGCATCCAATGCCAAAGAGGCGGTCATGGCCGGAGCAGACTGTATTGCTGTTGTCTCTGCCATCTGTGCGGCCCCCGATCCTTTGGTCGCTTCCCGGGAAATTAATGACATCATCCAGGCGGCCTTAAAGAAGCGAGTGACATAGGGGACATTTAAATGCTTCCAAGAAAGCTGATCATTTTCGACTACTCGGGAACTATCAGTTCGGAATCGACGCTATTCGGCCGGCCCGATTATTTGATGAAACAACTCAAAGAAAGCGGTTTGATGGACCTAGGCGTCACGAGCCCCACAATATTCTGGGAACAGATCGTCAATCCCACCTGGGCGGCAGGAAGCACGACGCAAGTGGGATATAAGAAAGTTATGGAGGATAGGATAAGCGCTATTCTCGATCAGAATATGTCAGTTGTCACCTGCGTGAAGATTTCTGACGCGGCATCTTTATTTGTAGACAGCTATCTAAGCCATTCCCGGATCAATGGCCGCTGGCAGCCCGTATTGAATAAGTTAAATAGGTATCCTTCCGTCAGAGCGATCATTGCTACAGATCATTATGCCGAAGCAACGGGTTACATCTTGCAATTTTTTGAAGAGTTGCATATCCAGGCGGTGTCGGCAAAAGCAGCCATGGGCGCTCCCGGCAGTACATCAGTCATAGTGGCGAATTCCGCGGACATCGGTTTCCATAAGGACAATTTACGGTTCTGGGAAATTCTGAAACAAGATCTCTATATGGGCGGAGTCACGCACGTTTTGCTTATCGATGATTTCGGATGTAACGAACAAAAAGATGACAGCTACAGCGCACCGGAAAGAGTTGAACAGAGGAAACGCGATATAATAAGATTATTGCAGGAGGTTTTTTCTGCCGAAGTGCAAGCAATTCCGTTCATCATAGAAGACAATAAGAATGAAAAGGCTTATTCTGATCTCATAGCAGAAACATCAGCTATAATTGACCATTATCTTGCTAGATCCGATGATGGATAGTAATAACTTTTAGCCGACCCATTTAGAAAATGGGTGGAGGGGTATAATAGTCGTTGATGATGGAAGGAGATTATCGAGCCCATGTCCAATGAAACAACTAAAGTAATTTATTCCATGATCGGTGTCTCCAAGTATTATGACAAGAAACCAGTGCTGAAGGACATCCATCTTTCCTATTTCTACGGCGCCAAGATAGGAGTACTTGGTCTTAACGGTTCCGGCAAGAGCTCTCTCTTGCGCATACTTGCGGGAGTTGACCAGGACTTCAACGGAAAGACGATCCTGTCCCCTGGCCACACAGTCGGGTTTCTCGAACAGGAGCCACGCCTGGACGAGACAAAAAATGTGCGGGCCATAGTCGAAGAGGGTGTGCAGGGAACTGTCGCTCTTCTAAATGAATTCAACGCGATCACCGAGCAATTTAGCGAACCCATGTCTGATGAAGAGATGAATAAGCTCATCGAACGCCAGTGTGAGGTTCAGGAGAAACTCGATGCCCTCGATGCTTGGGATCTGGATGCCAGGCTGGAAATGGCCATGGATGCCCTTCGCTGCCCGCCGGGAGATACTCCTGTGAACGTCCTCTCCGGCGGAGAGAGGCGGCGCGTGGCCCTCTGCAGACTGCTGCTCCAGAAGCCGGACATACTTCTTCTCGACGAACCGACCAACCATCTCGATGCCGAAACGGTCGCCTGGCTGGAGCACCATCTACGGCGCTACCACGGCACCGTCATTGCCGTGACCCACGACAGGTATTTCCTCGATAATGTGGCGGGCTGGATCCTGGAGCTGGATCGCGGGCAGGGGATTCCCTGGCAGGGCAACTATTCATCGTGGCTGGAACAGAAGCAGAAACGCCTGGAAGTGGAGGAAAAAAAAGAAACCGAGCGCCAGCGGACCTTACAGCGCGAACTGGAATGGATACGTATGTCACCGAAGGGACGACATGCGAAGTCCAAGGCCCGCATCAGTTCCTACGAAGCGCTGTTAAAAAAGGAGGGTGAGAAACATGCCAGAGACTTACAGATATATATCCCGCCCGGGCCGCGACTGGGTCAGGTAGTTATTGAGGCAGACGGTGTGGGCAAAGCATACGGCGACCGTCTTCTTATAGAGGGGATGTCTTTTTCCCTCCCTCCCGGTGGGATTGTTGGTGTCATCGGTCCTAATGGGGCGGGGAAAACTACACTGTTTAGAATGATTACAGGTCAGGAAAAACCGGACTCCGGTACGATCAGAATAGGGGAAACGGTTAAGCTTTCATATGTGGATCAGAGCCGTGATGATCTTGATCCTGGTAAAAACATCTGGGAAGTAATCTCTGACGGCCAGGAACAAATAGAGTTGGGTGACCACAAGGTCAACTCCCGCGCCTACGTTGGACGTTTCAATTTTTCCGGTACGGACCAGCAGAAAAAAACCGGCATGCTTTCCGGAGGAGAACGAAACCGGGTCCACCTGGCCAGGATGCTGAAGGAAGGGGCCAATGTGCTACTACTGGACGAACCAACAAATGATCTCGATGTGAATACCTTGAGGGCGCTCGAGGAAGCGCTGGAGAACTTTGCCGGCTGCGCCGTTGTGATCAGTCATGACCGTTGGTTCCTCGACCGCATCGCCACCCACATCCTTGCCGTTGAGGGTGACAGCAAAACGGTCTGGTTTGACGGGAACTACTCGGAATATGAGGCGGATAGAAAAATGCGCTTGGGCGCTGCAGCTGATCAGCCACACCGGATCAAGTACCGGCAATTGACGAGGACATAGACCTCATGGCCGTCACGGTTCTGTCTTGCAGCAGGAGGTCTGCAAGAATCGCATTATTTCAAACTTAAAAGGGTTACGATTAATGAAGGTGTTGGTGATTGTCGCACATCCTAATATTAAGAGTTTCAATCGGGCTGTTGCTGAGACGGCCGCGCGAAAGTTACGAAGAAATGGGCATGAAGTAATTTTTCACGACCTCTATGAGGAAGGGTTTGATCCTGTCCTCCCGGAAGAGGAAATCCCTCAAGGCGTCTTGCTCACACCGGCTGTCGAAACACATTGTGCAGAAGCCGCCTCAGTGGAAGGATTTGTAATAGTTCATCCCAACTGGTGGGGACAGCCGCCGGCAATCATGAAAGGATGGATTGATAGGGTATTCAGGCCCGGAGTGGCCTATGAGTTTCTGGAAGGTGACGGCGGCGAAGGAATTCCCCAAGGCCTGCTGAGAGCCGATACTGCTATCGTCTTCAATACGTCTAATACACCTGAAGAAAGGGAGATAGACGTATTCGGCGATCCCCTTGAGACTCTTTGGAAAAACTGCATATTCGGCCTCTGTGGCGTGAAGAATTTCCATCGCAGGATATTCGGCGTTGTTGTTGCAAGCACGCGAAAGCAGCGGACAACGTGGCTCAAGGAAGTGGAAGAGGCTGTGGATAGATATTTTCCCGTCGTTAGGTGCCATTGACTGAATTATGCTCTTGATAAATTTCGGGGAAAGATGCAGATTACGCAAAGCAATCCACATATTATGTATCTGAAGCCCCTGTTACGAAGAAACGAATTTATCCTTGATGGGAATTATCCAGCAAGAAGAGGACTGAGATGAAGAAATTTAAGAATCTTGTCGCATCCGATTTTCCTGGAGTTGACGCTCAAAGGTTTGGTGAGTGGAAGGCAGCGGTCATGAGGATGAGAGGTATCGTTTACATGGTACTTATCATATACCTTGTATTAAACACCAAGTCATATGGTTCAACTGGGAATATCATTTATGACACACCGATTGTTATTCTCATCGGGATTCTTTTACTTAGCCAGCAAAGCAGATTCGTCTCGGAAAAACATTCAACATACATAATTATGTCCCTGTGTTTCCTGATATTGTTCAACATCATTTTAGTATATGTGACGGGTCGATTTGTCGGCGAAAGTCTGATCGTCATCGTCGCATTATTTTGGTTATATAATCAAAGCCAGAAAAACAAGCGATTGGAGAAGGAACTGGGAATCGACAGCACGGCAATGAAGCGTGCCTTATCGAAGTGAACGACCTCTCGTCTACGTCTTATTGCACCGCAGTCGTGATTATTGCAGGATGCCTGGTGGCCAATATCTATGGAAATCACGATCTGATAGTACATCCCATTCATGAGCTTTCTCAACAGAAAATAATTAGGGGAAGCGTGCAGGCAACTGAGGTCTCTTGTATTAAGAGAACAGGGACAGAGAAGAAATCCAACTGATAGATGAAGAATAATTATACAATTGAATTTGACGGAGGAGCATCATGCCTTATGTAAATGTTAAGGTGACTAAAGGCGGAGTCACCAAGGAGCAGAAGGAAGAAATCATCCGCGGAGTAACTAATCTGCTAAGGGATATTTTAGGCAAGAATCCTCAAACTACAGTTGTCGTAATTGACGAAGTGGAGACTGATAACTGGGGTGTCGGCGGCGAAACTGTAACCATAAGAAGAGCGCGTGAAAAAAAGCCATAGTGGCAACAGAATAAACCGATTGCTGTAAACATTCACAATCCCACACCTCTTATGAGCGGCATGAATCAACATTAAATGGGATATACGGCACTTTCTTGCGACATAAGTAGATGTTGCATGTCACGGTCATTAAGCTGTATGGCTGTGCCAATTACCGATGGCAAGACACTTAATCTTACGAAAAAAGGGCGAAGAAAATTGATCTATGAGAATCATTTATCTGGCTGATATCCACGGAGGCTTTGACAGGCTGAATGATCTCCTAAACGAGACGGTCGCCGACGTATATATTATCTCCGGCGACCTGATAGACATTCCCTTCTACAGTATGGATGCGTCCATACGATACCACGAACTGCAATCATATTTTCACGGCTTGAGAAGGCAGATGTCAAAGGAAGATATGTTCATCGAGGATTTTGTAGATGAGCTCCTGGAAAAGCCTGATGTTTCGGACGACGTACAGGATCTTGGTACCGAATACCAGGAGTACACGGCAAGGGCCCGCAGAGTTATGCAGCAAAAGTATAAGGTACTGGCGAGCATCGCGTCCATGAAAAAGAGGTCGCGGGTCTTCTTCCTTCCCGGGAATTATGATATGGACCTCAGGTTTACGGCTTTGAGTGAGCATGACCTGCATCTGCACTGGTATGAATTGAGTGATCTGAGAATATGCGGTTACGGCGGAGCCGCCGTCTGGACACCCGGTATCCCTGAAAGGTATGTGATTCATTACCAGAGAAATGCAAAGTATCATGACAAGTACAGTGAAATGTACCTATTTTTCAGTGCCGTAAAGCCGGACATCATCGTGACCCATCAGCCCGCATATGGAATCCATGATCAGGTAACTTCAGATGGACCCATCGGCTCTCTGGCGCTCCGTAGCTACTGTGAGGCCAATCGGGTAATGATGTGCCTGACTGGCCATATCCATCAGAGATGGGGGGTCGATCTTGTAGAGAAAACCCTTTACCTTAATCCCTCCAATTTTGGAGAAGTGACCCTCACATCAGGAAATGTCGCGGAAGGAGGATTTTACTATTCTATCAAAGTGGAACATGAGCGGGTAACGGGTATCATCTTTAGGAAATACTCCAACGGAAGGATTTACGATGTAGCCGACTATTATATCGAGGAAGGTAAATTAAGAGAAATAATCATAGACCAGGACAGATACGACGCCTTGAAGCAGGGGCAGAACTATGATGAAAAAGAGATTAAAGATTCTCACATCCCTGAAATAACACTGTATAACGAGATAAAGAAGTTCTACAGAAAATTTCAAACCCCGGAAACGGAGGAAAGGCTAGACATATTGGAGGAGGCCACTTCCCTCATCGAAGATAAACTGCATGCCAATATTGCCATGGATGTCTTGGGCTCAGTAAATTTCGGCATATCGCGTTCAGATTCGGATTTAGACTTCGTTCTTTATCTGCGGTGTGACGGTGATTACCGGGAATGCGACGGCAAATGCCATGGTGGGAGCAAGGTGTGCAGCTTCCTCAAAAATGCCGAGGAGATGGTTGCGGAGATACTCAAGGACAGATATGACTACCAGATTATTGATACAGTTGATCTGAATCGTGTTGATGAAAGTATCCGGGAGAAAAATTACGAATGTGGAACACTCCAGCGTTTTGTGTTTTACAGATCTATATGCCGCCCCATAAACTACCGGGTAATCGCTCCATTAGAAGATATGCTCAACAAGGACATGATCTTCCGTAAGGAGATTGAAGGAAGCCTCCAGATATATTTCAGGATATTTGCAGCCACGTCTAGGCACATCAAATCGTTCATGAAATACGAGGCCCGTCTGGCGGACTTGGGCGTCAAACTGCCCGACCTGATTAGGGAGAAAGTGAAGCTTTATTTGGGTGAATCCAAAGGAGAATATTCCAGTTCGCCGTGAGAGAGAGCAGCGCCCTGACTCAAGAAATACGGCACACGTTATAGAAGGAGACCACATGAAGAACATTGCAGGAAGCCAGTTCTTAACTGCTGGAACTATGAGGAGAGCGCTATGACACAAACCCTTTTGCCAGGAATCCAGTATCTGCAGAACATACATCCACTGGCTGTCCATTTTCCGATTGCCTTTCTCTTCGGTTCTTCGCTCTTTTATCTGCTGGCGCTATTGAGCTCAAGGGAGACCATGACAACCACGGCATTCTCCCTCCTCATAGTGGGCACACTGGGCGCTGCCTCAGCAGTCGGCACCGGCATATATGCTGAGCCCGGTGTAATACTCGCCCCATCTGTGCGTGGACACCTGTTTTCGAAACAGCAAGACTTCATGATTACGACTTTATGCGTGAGTGCTATCCTGGCTATCTGGGCAATAATCGCAAGACCATTTCCGAGAAAGGGCCGGGCATTATTCGTTCTCTTGCTATTTGCGCTTCTCGGAGTAATGTCCGTCGGCGCTGACTATGGGGCACGCATGGTCTACGATTACAATGCTGGAGGGACTGCCTGTCCGCAACCTATTGAATTCGTCAAGTAGCAATTCGGGGAGTTTAAATGGATATACTTTCCATGCCTTGCTTAAAGAGTTGTAGAGGTTTTTAGAAGTATCATGTCTCAACAATCATCGGAAGTCTCCTGTTCCGCCCGCGATAGGGATGCACGAAATTTTGTCAGGAAATTCCTCTTCGGAGGTTCTGATATTCATAGAGATGGCAAATGCGTGCGTGCCGGACTTCAGATGGACCTGCGTAGCGAAGGATGGGTCGGGATACCTCATGGGGGAATTGGTATGGGTGCAATCATGGAGCTTGCCATGATGCTTGACAACTATCCGCAAAATGCAGGATCTCTTTATCCATTGTCAGCAGATTTTCGCATGGGAGGATCAAGTGTGAAGATCGGAGACAGGCTGATCGCCGAGGTCTCAGAGGGAGAAGGTGGAGCAGTGGGTATAATATCCGCAGGGCCGGATTCCCCTCCATATATTTCGGCCTCGGTCAGATACAGAGACGCCGTATCTCACAAGAGAGACCTTTTTGCATCATACATCCCGGGTAGAATTTCAGATGTTGAGAATAAGCTGATGCCGCTGCCACATTACAAGAATTGTTTCGTCTGCGGCGTAGGGCGCAGTCACCCCGGTCTCAAGAGGAACTTCCATTTTTTGGATAGCGACGAGCCATCGAGAAAAATAGTCGTTTCTACAGTCGGCTACGACTCGCGGGATAGCGAAACCTTTTACCTCTTTCAAAGAAACAACATCATCCATCCCATAGCATCTCTGGCTCTTTTAGATGAAACGATGGGATGGGCGGGCTTCATGGTCTCTGCGAGCGGAGCCGTAACTGTTCGCATCTCTTACACTCTTTATCGAGATATCCGCGTTGGGGAGAGGGTTGTTGCCTTCGGGCGAGGTGACAAGGTTAGAGGGAATGCCAGATCCAGGCTATTGTTCTGGGCTTCCGGCGGCGCCGCTGCCGTCAATGAGGATGGCATTTTTGAAACTGTAATTGCAGCGTCGGGGCAATGGTTGGGGGTGCCGGAACTTACTCGACAGATGAAAACGGAGCTCATGCCGAACGAACTTACCGAGCAGGCATTCAGATTTGCGAGCGAGCCGTGATCCTGCAACTGATTTTTTTGCCGCTATCAAGAAGATTGACCTAGATTCAGCAGTTCCCGTATCTAATGCTCGGGACATAACCGGACGAGCTTATAATTACTTGACCCCTGTAGAGTCTATATGAAATACTAACCAGAACTTTGACCGAATGTTTATTATTCTATCCCGGAGGTGATACATGAAAATTACAAGTCTCGATAAGGTGGAAAAGACGAAGATGGCAATGGAAGGGGCTAAGGATGTCCTGAAGCAGGTACCCATATCGAAATCAGACGGCACACCTATTTGTTCTTTTAGGGTATTCACGATCATGCCCGGTGGTCACAGCCCTTATCATACCCACCCCTTTGAGCATATAAATTATATCATAGAGGGTGAAGGCGCTCTTGTTACGGAAAGCGGTGAAGAGCGTCCGGTGGAAAAAGGGGATTTTGCCCTCGTACTGCCTGGCGAAAAACATCAATATAAGAACAGGTCAAAACAGAATTCCATGGTTATGATCTGCGCGGTGCCGAAAGAATACGAGTGAGCGTAACAGAAATATAGATTACTTTTTCGCGCCTCACAGTTAGAAAGTCCTGATCGCATGTGCATCCATCGGTAATCATCGTGACCATAAATGTGAGTAATATCAAAGGCATACATGTATCATTGCGCTTGCCAGAGAGCCGAAAAGGCCGCTTCGCACCTGAATACCCAGCGGCAATTATTCTATCATTAATGTTCTTGACGAACAATCTTCATTTTCTTATAATGCACGTGGAGAAGGTGAGTTTCCAGCAGGGATACTGCATCTAATAATTATAGAGAAAATCATCGCCACCTGACATTTTTTTCATGTTGGCCAAGCTGGTCACGTTATTTTGGTGTTGACTAGTTCTTGAACGTTGTGATAAGTGAAATTGAATTTCCTATGCTGCAAGGTGAAATGTGGACGTAAAATCACCCAACGCTCAAATACCCATTCTTGTTCCTGCGCAATATCAGCGGGCCTTCCCTTTGCTTCAGCATGTTTCCCATACTTTCGCTCCCGTTTCTCCTGATGATGTTCTCGATTGTGTAGAACTGCAGACAGGCAAGACTTCGCTGGCAAAAAGGCAGATTATCACTTACAAACATTCGGATAGTCCTCGGATAAAAAGCAAAGGGCAAATCATAGATACATGGATTTGAATTTTCAATTATTAGAAATTTCTCCCGTCCCTTGCCGTTCTTAGTCATCAAATTCCCATGCAGTATTCCACATGAGACTATTTTCTCTTCCTTCCATATAACTTGCCGGATATCATCTGCAATCCATTTACAGCGACTATGAGAATTCCTCAATCGAAATTAAGAAATAGATCCTCAAGATGTTTGTTTACTTCAGTAATCCTGTTAATTGATTCGTACAATCAATTCCACATCTCAACGGGAATTGACAAGTCTTCTACAAATGATTAGTTGTCCTTTATAATTTCCGGCTCGGACCGAAGCGCGGAGCATGGCGGCAAGCCCCAACGGCCTTTCCTGTAAGATAGGCGAAAGTCAATAGGGGGTAAATTTCAAATTCTTATGGAAGACGTGTTTGTGACTCAGGATCGTGTCATGGGAAAGGCTACTGATGTGAGTAAGAAGGTCACCCTGCTTGTTACGACGGCAGCATCTTTTCTCACCCCCTTCATGGGATCTTCCATCAATATAGCCCTCCCGTCAATTGGCCAAGAATTCTCCATGAGCGCCGTTCTCCTTGGCTGGGTTGCTTACTCTTTTCTACTTGCCGCGGCCGCAGTCCTCGTTCCCGTCGGGAAGATTGCCGATATCTGGGGAAGGAAGCGTGTCTTCTCTATCGGATTACTCGTCTACACACTGTCCTCCTTTTTCTGCGCTGTTGCCGCGTCATCTCACTCTCTCATTTTTTTCAGGCTGTTCCAGGGCATTGGCGGAGCCATGATTTTCGGACCGTCAATTGCCATTCTGACATCTGCCTTTCCTGCGGGCGAGAGAGGCCGTGCCCTGGGAATCAATGTCGCCTCCGTATATCTCGGGCTTTCTGCCGGACCATTCTTGGGCGGTTTTCTTACAGAGCATTTCGGCTGGCGCAGCATATTCCTGATCAATGTCCCCCTCGGCGTAACGATCTTAATCCTTGTGCTGTGGAAGATTAGGGCGGAATGGGCCGAAGCGAGAGACGAACGTTTCGACTTTAAAGGTGCTTTCCTCTACATGGCCGCACTTTCAGCCATAATGTACGGGTTTTCTTCGCTGACACGAACTCTTGGAGTCTATCTTGTCGTCATTGGCCTCATCCTGATTGTTATCTTCACCGCGCGTGAGAGAAAGGTAAAGAATCCTCTTCTCGACATCACATTGTTTCGTCATAACATAGTCTTCGTCTTTTCGAATCTGGCGGCATTGATCAATTATAGCGCCACTTTCGCCGTGTCCTTTCTCCTCAGTCTCTATCTTCAATATATCAAAGGATTGGGCCCCCTCCATGCCGGGTTGATTCTCGTTGCTCAGCCGGTCGTACAGGCTATTTTTTCGCCCTTTGCGGGGAGACTTTCCGACAGGATTGAGCCACGCATCGTCGCCTCCATCGGAATGAGCTTCACGGCCTTCGGCCTGGGGCTTTTGATTCTCCTTAACAATCAGGCATCCATTCTTTTCATTGTGGTCGTCCTTTTTACGCTGGGATTGGGCTTCGCTCTTTTCTCCTCGCCGAACACCAATGCCATAATGAGCTCTGTAGAGCAGCAGTTTTATGGCGTCGCATCCGGAACTCTGGCCACGATGCGCATTACGGGGCAGATGTTGAGTATGGGAATCGTGATGCTGATCTTCGCTCTTCACATTGGAGATGTTCCTATCACGCCGGAAGAATATCCATCGTTCATAGGAAGTATGCACACTTCCTTAATAATACTCAGTCTGCTCTGTTTTAGCGGTATTTTTGCTTCGCTTGCCGGGGGCAGGATCCGTTAACTCTAAACTTTGCATGGGATATAGCTTAAGACCTGCAACTTCAGCACAGGAAAGTATTCTCTAAGAAAAGGATGGGAAACGGCAGTGAATTAAGTTAAAATATGCTAAGAATTGAGAAGCAAATCAAACGACAAATGATAGAAAGAACCAAGATTAGAAAATAAAACCCGTCTCCAAATATGGAAGGAGGCTTGAATATGCTGATGATCGAAGACTTACAGGTGAAGATCGGTGACCGGGAGATTCTCAGGCACATCGATCTGGAAATCAAGACAGGGGAAACGCACATTCTGTTCGGTCCGAACGGTTCGGGCAAGACGACGCTCCTCATGACGATCATGGGCTATCCCCAGTATACCGTTACGGCAGGGAAGATTTTTTTCAAGGGCGAAGATATTACTCATATGCCCATCAATGACAGGGCAAAACTCGGTATTGGCATGTCCTACCAGCGTCCGCCGACGATTCACGGTCTCAAGACCAGACAGATGGTCGAAATATGTGGAAAAGGAAAGGCTGATCCCGAAGCACTCGCCGCAGAGGTCCATTTAACCGACTTTCTGGACCGCGATATCAACGCAGGTTTCTCCGGAGGCGAAATAAAACGGTCCGAGCTCCTGCAGTTAATGGCCCAGGATGCGGATCTGCTGCTGTTCGATGAGCCGGAATCGGGCGTAGACCTGGAGAATATTTCCCTCATCGGAAATTCCATCAGCACGCTCTTGCAGAGAGAATTTAAGGCGGATGCTGGAAAGTCTCACAAAGAACAGCGCGCGGAGCGAACTAAGATGGGACTCATTATAACCCACACCGGCTTCATTCTGGACTACGTTACAGCGGACAAGGGGCAGATGCTGTATAATGGATACTTGAGTTGCAGAAGCAATCCGTTGGAAATCTTCAGATGCATCAAAGATACAGGATATCAGGAGTGTTTGCGATGCACGACCTAATTGATAAAAAAGCTGCTCAAGCCAAGGACAAGAAGGCATCTATCGGGCCTGATATCGACCTATCGTCTTTCACAGCCGACGCCGTACAGCATGCCTACCTGAATGACCTCACTAAACTGCCTGCGATAGACCAGCAGAGAATAATTCAGGCCGGCGTGGACGCCACAGAAACCGGGCGTTCAGGAACGTATCTTCAGAAGGACACATCTGTTGTGCATGCACATTCCATGCAGGGTGGTTTGGAGGTTCTTCCAATCAAGCGGGCCCTCAAGGAATGCCACTGGATACAGGATTATTACTGGAAACTTGTCTCCGTGGACGCGGATAAGTACACAGCGCAGGCGCAGCTCAATCTGCATGACGGCTATGTTATCCGTGCCTTGCCGGGAAGCAAGGTCATCTATCCCGTTCAGGCGTGCCTGTACATTGATAAGGAAAACCTGAGTCAGTATGTTCACAACTTAATCATCGCTGAAGAGGGAGCAGAGCTCCATGTTATTACCGGCTGTGCAACAGCGTCTCATCTAAAACGTGGGCTGCATGTGGGCATTTCAGAGTTCTTCATCAAGAAAAATGCCAAATTGAGTTTCACAATGATTCATAACTGGGCAGAGGAGATGATGGTCCGTCCGCGTTCAGTGGGCATAGTAGAAGAGGGTGGCCTTTTCCTCAACAATTACATCTGTATGAGGCCGGTCAAGTCCTTGCAGATGTATCCGACAACCCACCTCGTGGGTAAGGGGGCAGTGTCGCGTTTTTACAGTCTACTGGTGGGAAGTCCCGGATCGGAGCTCGATGTAGGCTGTCGTATTGCCCTCAAAGCTGAAGATACGCGGGCGGAAATAATCGCCCGTGCAATCAGCAACGGAGGCCGGATCATCTCCCGCGGTGATCTGATCGGCGAAGTTACTGGCGTAAAGGCCCATCTTGAGTGTCGGGGTCTGCTCTTAAAAGGTGGCCTCATCCACGCAATTCCCGAGCTTCAGGGAAAAGTGGATGGTGTAGAAATGTCGCATGAGGCTGCTGTCGGCAAGATTGCTCAGGAAGAAATCCAATATCTCATGTCGCGCGGGCTCGCGGAAGATGAGGCTACATCTACGATAGTCCGAGGATTTCTCAGTGTTGACATCCCGGGGCTGCCACTGCAATTGAAGGCAGAAATAGAAAGGGCTGTAATTATGAGCGAAAAGGAACTTATGTAGTAAACATCTTTTTTAGTTTCTGCACGGAGATTTCTTGCCTATTAAAAATCGATATTGGGGAAGGATTGAAAAAGGGGGCATCCCAACCCTCCCCCGAGGCTGCAGCCGGATGTTTACCCTTGGGTCAAATAAAGATTTGCCTTTCCGGCTTCAGTTGTTAAAGGTTATCTCTCTATTATGGAGGAAAAATACAAACTGGTTGGCGACCTTATGCTGCCTCACAAACAATTGCCGTCTCCTGGGCGCTTACCACTTTGTCGATATCGAGCAGGATCTTGACCCCGCCTCCTGCCTTTGCCATACCGAGAATGAAATCCGTCTTCATATCAACTCCGAAGGTCGGCGTGTCCTCGATCTCGGTTGCCTTAATGTTTAATACCTCCGATACCGCGTCCACCACAATCCCCATCAGGACACTGTCTGTATTCGACTTGATCTCCATAACGATGATACAGGTCCTGTCCGTGTAATCCCTTTCCTCCAAACCGAACTTGAGCCGGAGGTCTACTACGGGAATGATTTTCCCCCGCAGGTTAATAACGCCCTTGACATACGCTGGAACCTGGGGCATCGTTGTAATTGTCATCATCCCGATGATCTCCTTGACCTTCAGGATACCAACCCCATATTCCTCTTCCGATAGAGAAAAGGTCAGATACTTTCCCTCCCGGTCAGTCATGACCTTTACCCGGTCCGTTGTCTTAGTTAAGTCCGTCATTATTTCGTATCCTCCACCGCTCTAATGCTTGATTCTGCAGATATTAGTATTGATAAAATCCAGCGCCTCTTAGCATTAATAAGGATTATTAAACCTTGATGGAGGGAAGAGTCCCTCCATCTTCTTTCCATAAAGTTTACAATTAAAAGTCCTTGAATTGACCTTCTTCCATGGGAATCACCTGGTCAGGCCGGACTTCTCTCCCTTTTTTATAGGGCACCACATTTTTGCCTATCCCTTTTCTGGTGATTACTGCAGCTAAAGCTCCGCCTATTCCCTTTTTCATTTGCACATCGGCGCGGTTTCTATTCCCGGCGCCGTTTGCACTTCCGCCAATGATATTAAGGAGTTCGGATGATATGTGTTTCATCTGTTCCGCCTGGGCGTTCATCTCCTCAGATGCAGAGGCAGACTCTTCGGCATTAGCGGCCGTCTGTTGCGTCACTTTGTCCATTTCCGCCACAGCCTTGTTAATCTGATCTATTCCCTGGGCCTGTTCCTGGGATGCAGCAGCAATCTCGCCGACCAGTTCACCTATCTTGGATGAACTGACAGACACCTCGGCGAATGCCTCATTTGTCTTTATTACCAGATTAGAGCCGTCCTTTATCTTCTTTACAGTACCTTCAATTAAGACTGAGGTGTTTTTTGCAGCATCCGCCGCTCGCATGGCTAGATTTCTTACCTCTTCAGCTACCACTGCGAAACCGGCTCCTGCCTCTCCTGCCCGGGCCGCCTCCACAGCGGCATTCAACGCCAGTAGATTTGTCTGGAAAGCAATTTCATCAATGGTCTTTATGATTTTTGATGTTTCCTCACTTGCTGCGATAATTTCTTTCATAGAGCCGGTCAGGTTTTCCATGGAGCTATTCGCCTTCTGGACCACCTGGATTGCTTGTTTCATAAGGATATCTGCCTGGGAGGCATTCCCCGCGTTTTGTTTTGTCATAGCAGACATTTCCTCAAGTGAGGACGAAGTCTCCTCGATGGCTGAAGCCTGTTCTGATGCCCCTTCGGCGAGGCTCTGACTGGAAGCAGAAACCTGATTTGATGCGGCGGCAACCTGATGGGCGGCTTCACCCATCTCATCCACGGCGTTCTTGATCGGCGAAGAAATACTCCTGGCAAAAAACGTGACGGCAATGATCGTAAGAACGAGGAATATGATACCCGTTATGGCAATGAAATTACGTATTGAATGGGCCGCTGCTAGAAATTCATCCGCATTCTGTGTTAAACCGACACACCAACCAGCAATTTCTACCGGAGCAAATCCTGCCACCTTCTTGACGCCTTTAAAAACATAAGATTCAGCGCCTATCTGCTTCGCAAGCATTTTACTTATAATCTCATGCATCCCTGCTTCTTTCGAGAGATCCAGCTCAAGAATAAATTCCTTCTTCGGATGGGCAATGACCAGCCCCTTCTGGTCGGTCATGAATCCGTACCCCGTTTCACCCACTTTTGCCGTCACTTTTTCCGAAAGATAATCGATTTTAAGGACGAGGACCACCGCACCGACAAACGTTTTATCTTTCATGACAGGCGCGCAGACGGTGGCAACGGGATTACCCGATTTTTTCGATTTGACCACAGCCCCCACGTTTGCTTGCCCGTTCTTGGCCCTCTGAAAGTAGTCCCGGTCCGCAAGAGAGATTCCCTTCCATGAGCCGTTGCTGCTGTCAGAGACAACAGCGCCCGTTGCATCGGTTACCAGGATCGCCTCATAATCTTTGCCGATTTTTGCCATGTCCTCGGCAAGGCTTTTATTCATTACTTCTACGTTGCCACTGGCAGCGGCATTTATCGTGTCATTGCTTATGGCGAGTTCATTGGCAACCTTGAGCTCCACCGCGAGAACTTCCTGTACCATGTCGGCCAAGTTATGTGCGCCTTTCATGGCACGGTCTTTTGCGGCTGCTTCCAGTGCATCTTCTGCCTTTACCGCGGCGAATATCCCCACAACGAGGAGCGGAATCAGAACAGCAAAAATCCCTCCCGAAACCAATTTAAAAACAAGCGTCCTTTTCTTCATGTATTCTATCCTCCCTAAAAAATATTATTTATAAAACGTTTACGTTTCTTTTCCCTAAAACAAGAACTCCTTCCAAGTCGTGAACCACGATAATATCAAAGAGCATCTGAACACTGTCATCCGCCCTATCCATGACGTGGCATGTCGCTAACAGTACGACGAGCATTTTCCCTGTGTTTTGGCTTGGACTTCACAATTCTTTTCTCATCTGTTTCCGAATTTTCGATCATCCGGCTGAGCACGGCGGCGACATCCTGAAAATCACCATCGCAATAACTCAAGAATCTCGGCCTCAGAATATGCCCTTTTGCAACAGTGTCGGGATTGCTGTCCGGCAGAATGACAATAGTCTTCATATCCGACAGGAGATTCCACAAGGAAATGAGGTTGAGGTGGTTTAGCTCGACCTTGCTGGAAACAAGGAGTATAGCGATATCAGTATCGTTCTGTGGCTGGCGAAGTCCTCTGGAAAATGAACCGATGGTCCGGTAAATTCTTATATCTTTCTCTGAAACCATCGTTTCGATAATCTGAAGAAGCCGTTCCTCCGCTGCACCGCAGGATGTCGAAAAAAAGATAATCATTAACTCTTATGGTACTCAAAAGTCATGCCAAAATGCCAAAATAAGGCATTATCTTAATGTAATCGATATATTATCCATTTTTTGAGGATCTGCGAGAAGGAAAGGGAAAGCTTAGAATGTTTCCTTTTATGAAACAGATTTCAGCTAGAGGCTGGATTTACTATGGAATGCAAATAGTTACATCTTGTTTCGTCCAGCGAAACAAGTATCCGATCACAAAACATCGGATAGTCATTTTCTTTTTATGCTATGTTTTTTCAGAAGGACGTGCAACCTGACCCGCGAAAGGCCGGATATCTCGCAGGCCTTCCTGATGTTACCTCCTGTTGTGGTCATCAGTTCCTGGAGATACTGCCGTTCCTCCCTCTTCACCGCAGATTCGCGGCATTCCTTCAGGGTTCCCATTGTCCGCTGGGGTAAGGGAGTATCTTCTTTTTTAAGAATGGCATCCCGTGCCAAACGGATGCGAATGTGTGTAGGCAGATGCTTGGGAAACAAGATAGGGTCGTCATGTGCCGTGACAAGGGCGCCTTCTAGGGCATTAACGAGCTCCCGGATATTTCCCGGCCAGTTATAGGTACAAAGGGCCTCAATAAATTCGGGTGAGAAGCCCTTTATCTCTGCGGCTAGTCGCGCAGATATCTTGTTCAAATAGTAAAAAGCAAGTTCCTTGATGTCACCGACATGTTCTCTCAGTGGTGACACTTCGATCGTAACGGCGCGTAGACGGAACAAAAGGTCTTCTCTGAAATTGCCCTCCTCAACCATTTTAGTGATGTCACGGTTGGTCGCGGCAATCACCCTGAATTCGCTTTTAATTTCTCTCTTGGCTCCAAGGGGGCGAAACTGACGTTCCTGCAGAACCCTGAGAAAGGCCTTCTGAGCGGAAAGGGGAAGGTCACCCACTTCATCGAGGAAGAGAGTGCCTCCGTCGGCCTGTTTGATCAGACCCTCCCGGGATCTATCTGCCCCGGTGAAGGCGCCCTTTTCGTGGCCAAAGAGGATGCTCTCGATGATAGTGGGAGGAAGGGAGGCACAATCTACGGTGACGAAAGGCATGCCCGACCTTGTGCTGTTGCTATGGATGGCACGTGCGAAGAGTTCCTTGCCTGTTCCTGTCTCACCCGTGATGAGGACGCTGGCATCGCTGGCAGCCGCCCGGGCAACGAGTTCGATGCAGGACTCCATTGCTGCGCTGCTTCCGATGATGCCCTCGCGCTTCAGTATGAGGGTCGTAATTTTCTTTGCTTCTCTATATTGGAGGGCGCGCACAAGAGGCAATTCTATCAAGTTTCTCACCAGAGGCTTTTCAACAAAATCCCAGGCGCCGTTCTTTATTGCAAGCTCGGCGCCATCAGGGCTGCCGAACCCGGTAATAATAATTACCTCCGGGGCAGAAGGTATAGCATTTATGGTGAGCAAGAGCATCAGTCCATCTCCATCGGGAAGCTGCACGTCTAGGAAGACAACGTCAAAGCTGTTGGATAGGGCCGCACTGAGCCCCTCTTTGGCCGTGAAGGCACAGGAAACCTCATGTCCCATTTTACGGATCATATCGCAAAGCATTTCTGAAACGAGCCGGTCGTCGTCAATGATCAAAACATTTGCCATTGAAAATGTCTCCCGTTATTCCTTATAGTCCAGCGCGCGCCTGATTGCTTCGGCAATCTGAATCTTAATGATGGGTTTCATAATAAGTTCTCTTAGACCGAGAGCCTTTGCCTTTTCCGGTGTCATCGCTTCACTGAATCCCGTGCAGAGGATGACCGGTATGTCGGAACGCAAGCGCATGAGCTGCTGGGCAAGTTCGCTTCCCGTCATATTCGGCATGGTCATATCGGTGATCACAAGGTCAAACCAGTCAGGGCGGGTCCGAAAGAGTTCCAAAGCTTCCAGACTGCTTGTCCTGCCTATAACCTCATACCCCAGACCGCCCAATGTGCTCGTTGCTAGTTGGACGAGAGCTGCCTCATCATCCACAAACAGGATGCGTTCTTTCCCTCCGGCAATAGGCGCCTCGACCTTAGCTTCCTGTTTATCCTCAACTTCGGTCAGCAGGGGGAGGTACACGTTGAATTCTGTCCCTTTCCCCACCTCGCTTTGCACGGTGATCGTGCCGCCATAGTTTTTCACAATGCCATATACCACAGAAAGTCCCAGACCGGTTCCCTCACCGGGTTTCTTGGTAGTAAAAAAGGGATCAAATA
>JBEKOL010000014.1:0-79981 GCA_049521775.1 Syntrophales bacterium | reverse complement strand
TAAGTCCGCCGCTCGTCTTCTGTCTCGTGTGAAATGCTTCGTGCTCTGCTAACACCAATTCTCCCAAGACAGAAAAGCGGACAATTCATTTGCTACAAAACCGGACAAATCTATTTGTTGCTAACAAATAAAAAGATCACAAGTTATGGAGAACCTTCAAAATGACAGAGCTCTAACCCTGAAGGTGGAACAAGTTCTTGGGCAGGTCACTTTATCAAGCGGGAATATCAGCATATCGGCGTAAGTGAGCAACTGGAAACGCGGCGCTATTAATCCGCGTCCCATAGCTCGCCTATTGGCAAACATCGTATCTACGCCAATCTTATCTAGTACCCAGACAGGAATGAGAACCCTTTCAATTTCTGCTTCTCCTATGCTCCCAAGACACAACTCGTCCCATCCGGCATCTTTTTCATTCTCATTAACTGCACCGAGGGATGAGCATGATGATCAATAACTCTGATCTTGTATATTTCTGCTGTCAATGCGGAATCAGCCGTTGCCTGCGCAATCACCTGATAGGGGAAAATGATGCTAATAAGAACATAATATGATAAAAGTGCAACAGTTTTTTCATATTTACATTACCCCTTTCAGAGCCTTCAATTACGCAGCATAAAAACGCCTAATTCGCTTATTGCTTTACGGATGTAACCAGCACTTCATAATGGTTACGCCACAACATATCGACAAATTCAGATACCTTTTTTCCGCGTACCCTCAGCATGACCAGATGGCTTTGTTCTTCCGGAATGGGGTGGATGAGGATGGTCAAAATCTCAAGCTCGTTCTGTTCGCACAAAGATACGATTTTATAAAAGGTGTTTATTCTGTCCATGACGGGAATGCGGAAGAATATGCGCCTGCTATCGGATCCCATCTGGGCAATACTAGATAATGCGCCCAGAATATCAGACTCCGTGATAATGCCAACCACTTTGGTTCCTTCAACGACGGGGACAGCCCCTATCTTATTACGTCGCATTATTAATCCGATTTCATCGATCGTCGCATTGCGATCACAGGTAATCGGCGACTTGGTCATTGCCGACGCTACACGGACATTTCGCAATTGCTCAGTAACTTCTTCAGAAAATAGGGCTTTCGTCATTGCGTGCGGACCGACATAGGGATAGATATCCGAGATGACGATCATTCCGCAAAGATCGTTTTCCCCGCGGACGACAGGCAACCGTCTGATCTTGTATTTGTGCATTAAATACAGCGCATCTTCAAGGCTCATTTCTTCAGTCGCCAGAACGGGGGACTTTGCCATCCAGAAATGTACAAACATGGTCTATTATACTTTCTTTGGAAAAAAAGTGGGCAAATTGCGGTCACTGATTAAAGCACGTTACTGTCTATTTTATTGCCATTGCAGCGATCTTTTTGTGATCAGCCCTCATTATCGTCGGGTTGACGGCGGCCTTGGATTTGATTATGGCGTTTGGATGTAGGACTGCACGGTGATGTGTGCTTTTTCTATTTCTTTTATCAGGTGGGACGTAACATTCTCCTCAAGGGCAGGACGCATCTTAAACATTTCATAGTATTCGTCTCTGATGGGCAGTTTTTCGTCGTCATTAGCGCCGTATCCCAATGCTTTGCAGATCAGGTCTGACAGACAAATTACAAAAGTCTGTTTTATATGAGGTTCGGGGATGAATTCGGGAGGGAAAAATGCGGGATAGTGGTGGTATTCGATGCCTTTTGCGATGCTCTCCGAGAGTTGCCAGTTCTTTGCAATGAGGCTTCCTAGGCACGCGTGGTTTATCCCGTACTGTTGCTCCTCCCTTATCAAGAGGGACGATTCCGTCGCTGCCTCTCCCACCGGTTTTAACATGTGAATAAAATACTTACCTATGTCATGGAGAAGTCCCATCGTGCCCATTTCATATTCGGAGAATTGAAATATGTTCTTTCCGAGATGTCCAGAGCAGACCGAAACCACGGCAGAGTGGGCCCAGATCTTGCTGTATACGTCAGCATTGCCGTACTGCTCCCGGGGCAATACGTTACTAAGGGTCTCTTGTAGGACCAATGCCCTTACGCTGTTATATCCCAAAAGGCTTATTGCCCTGCCTACTGACGTGATTTTTTCAGGACGGTTGAAATATGCGGAATTCACCGCACGTAGGATCCTGGCGGAAAAAACGGGGTTTGTCACGGTAACTGACGTAATCTCTCCCGGGTTCGATTCCGGATTCCGCAACAAGTTCATCAGTCTCAAATAATTCACAGGGATAGGCTTAATGGCGGAGATTTTTTCTTTGACTGCTTCTATGACTTCCTGACTCAGGTCCTGCGTAGATTTTGGCGCAACACCTTCGGCGATAGGGAAATAGGAGACTTCCTTTAGGACGGGATAAGATTCCAGGAGGGTTTTTCGTTGTGCTTCCGCGCCCTGAGCCTTGGCGTGAGACGGCGCCGGCGCCGGCGATTTTTCTTTATGACGTTTTCTCGTATCAGCCGCATGGTGATGTGGTTTCCGGCCGGATTTATTTCTCTGCGACGATATATTAAATAGAGTTAGAACCAGAGCAGCAAGGACTAGGATCAAGAAGATGTTCATTCTAACCTCTCCTCTATACCTCTTCGCACGAGAAAACAGTTAAGGTTGATATCTCTTTTCGGTCCAAATATGACGCTGAGGCCTGTTCCCTAAGCAGTTTATCTCATAAAAAGATGAAAAATTGCAATCTTTAAATGCAGTTGGGCAGACTGCCATAATCGCACATCTCCTGACATGGTTCTGCCATTTCTGTTCCTCTTCGTTTGCTCGGATCATCAGAAAATGGCAATTCTAAGTGGCAATGAGATCGGGCTGAGAGTCTTGACTGCAAGAATCAATGAATATTTGAAAATGGAAAATTATCGATAGAAATAATAAGCCGTTCCACCTGAAGATGAAACGGCTCATGACTGTGTGCACGGGCGGTGCGGCTCTGAAATTATTGCCCGGCTATCTTGCCGGCCTTGTGGTTTGAGCAGTGCCGGGAATCAGAAACACGCGCGTTCCTCTCAGGCCTTACTGTCCCTTGAAGCTGGGTTTTCTTTTTCCCACAAAAGCGGAGATTCCTTCTTTCGCGTCCGCTGTTTTGCCAACCCAGATCATTCCCCGCCGCTCCAGTTCGAGCTGCCGCTCCAACAGTCCAAAGAAGGCGCTATTCAAGTTCTCCTTCACGATAGAGTAAGATACTATCGGGCCTGAGGCAAGCTTCAGCGCAATATCCATGGTAGTCTTTTCAAGCTCGCTGTCATCGACGACTTTATTGACGAGCCCCATTTGGAGAGCATCCTTAGCATCGAATACAGGGTCCATGTATACCAGTTCTGACGCCTTGCCAAATCCGATCAGTAGCGGAACCAGAAGGGTCCATGCGCCGTCAGGAACAAGCCCGATGGAAGTGTAAGCCTGCCTGAACTTCGCAGATGAAGCGCATATCCTCAGGTCACACGCGGCGGCAATACTCATTCCAGCCCCGGCAGCCGTTCCGTTGATCATGGCAATGATGGGCTTCGAAGTCCGGCGGATACCAACGATGGTAAAGTGTAAAAACTTCGTGAGTTGCCGTAATGTCTCGCTTGTATCGGGGGAGCTGTCAAACAGCGCCACGTCGCCTCCCGCACAGAAAGCCTTGCCTTCTCCCGTAAGTACGATTACCCTTACATCCCTGTCATCTGCGCAGATTTCCAAGACCCTGATGATATCGCTGAATAATTCAACATTAACAGCATTAAACGCTTTGGGCCGGTTGAATTTTATAACAGCAACCTGGTTCGCCTTTTGGAAAATAATGTTGTCAAACTGCATGTGCCTCCTCCTCGTTTGTTTGTTTTGGATCTTCAATCCTGATTGTTAATGGTTTGGCATCAAGCCCTGACTGTAAGAAAATCAGAGGTTCGCGTTGAGCTTATTCAGCAGATAAATCAACGTTTCCCTTTCGTCATCCGAGACCCCCTTGTATGAATGAGCCCGCAATTTCTGAGCGATGAGAAGAAAGTCGGGTTTCAACGCCATTCCCTTCCTGGTCAAGGCGATGAGACTGATGCGACTGTCGGCGGGATCGCTCCTCCTTTCCACGTAACCCACCTTAATCAACTTGTTCACTAGGGCTGTGATTGTGGATTTGTCCTTGTCGATAATTCTCCCGATTTCGGACATGGGCAAGGGCCCGCGTGCCATCAAAGAGCCTAGGATCTCACCGTGAGACGGGGCCAATCCTTTGATTCGATGGGCCTTCATTTCCTGGGAGAGAAAGCGATTGGCCTTATACTGGATTCGCCCGATGAGAAAAATGATGTGATCCTTTTTCATGCAGGCAATATAGTTTGATATCAAACCATTGTCAAGATAATTTATGCGCAGAATGTGTTATGAACGGGAAAAATCGAGAAGTCAGTATTGGATGAAGGAAGTGATGAAAAAGGGGTCAGGCAAAGAGTGAGATCTTTTTGGTAGAGATGATTAAATTTACTCCCGTGGAAGGCCCTGATGACTTTGAAAGTACAAGGCCTTGCCTTGGGAAGATAATGTTTCCGGAGTTGGAGATAAAGCCGGATCAGAAATCAGCGTTTCTCTTTCCTGTATGTAACCACATGAAATGAACCGCTGGCATCCGCTGAAAATAGACGCGGTTAACGCATGCCGTGGGATCGGCGCGATTTCATTTGGGGCGAGCCAACGAGAAACGGGAACTGGGAAAGATCCTTCCGTCCTCTCCTCGCGCCTGATGGGGGCCGCGAAGCGGGCGAGGAAGAGCGGGCATTTACTGCCGGAGTACCTTTCGGGACTCTTGTCGAGCCCGGTCGCTCCCCTGAGTTCCGTAAACGGCCGGATCCTTTGCCGGCGTCCGGCGCTGGCACTGTGTAATCGAAATTCGCCAGTATTCGCCTTTCCAGCTTTTCACCGAGAACGTTTTCGATGGTCCACACAAAAGCCCTGTCTGGGCGCGTCACAAAAGTGAACGCATCCCCGGTTCTGGCGGCCCTGCCGGTGCGTCCGATGCGGTGCGTGTAGGCATCGACCGTGTCAGGCATGTCATAATTGATTACATGCGATATCTTGGAAACATCGATGCCGCGGGCTGCAATGTCGGTGGCCACGAGTACCTGGTATTTGCCATTGCGAAAACCGTTAAGCGCTTCCTGCCGTTTGTTCTGGGGCAGATCGCCTTGCAGCGAGGCTACAAGAAACCCGGATCTTTTCATCTGCTTCGCTAGGCGCGTCGCGCGGTCTTTGGTGCGCGTAAAGACGAGCACCGACGCTGTTTCCGTGCAGTCCAGAATCTTCATCAGAAGAGGTGTCTTGAGGTGCGGATCGACAGGATAGATGGCATGGGAGACGGTAGATACCGGGACCGCATCGCCGACCCGAACGGTGACGGGATTGCGGAGTGTGCTCTCTGCCAGGTCCCGAACATCAGCGGGCATGGTCGCCGCGAAAAGAAGAGTCTGCCGCTGAACGGGAAGACGCTTCAAGATATTTCGGACATCCGGGAGAAATCCCATGTCGAACATTCGGTCCGCCTCGTCCAGGACAAGCACTTCAATGCGCCTTAAATCGATCACGCCCTTATCCATAAGATCGATCAGACGTCCTGGGCAGGCCACAACAATATCCGCTCCGCTGCGGAGCTTGCTGATCTGGAGGTTCTGGTTCACGCCTCCATAGATTGTGACGCTCTTCAATTTCGTATAGCGGCCCAGCTGACCGATGGCCTCATGCGTCTGCTCCGCAAGTTCTCTCGTCGGTGCAATGATTAGCGCGCGGATATGCTTTCGTGACCCGTCCATCATACGCTGTAGGATTGGAAGGACGAAGGCAGCGGTTTTCCCCGTTCCGGTCTGTGCCTGTCCCATAACATCCCTGTTCTGAAGAATGGGAGGTATAGCTTGTATTTGAATCGGTGTGGGCTCCGTATAGCCGACAGCCCTGATACCCGATTCGATGTGGGGGTGTAGATTAAACGACTCAAAGTTCATTGTTATTCCTTTTTTCTCTTTATTGCCAAGTACAACCTTGGGACGGATGCTTGATTGATGATGCTCAATCGTTCGAGGTCTCCCTGGGCTGTTAGAATATTTGGGATCCGTCGGACTCCGTCGTTTTATTCTGCTCACCCTGCCTCCTCGCCATTTTTTTGCTTCGTGTTTCGCATGCGCACGAGTTATTTTTTGCGCTTGATAAACTTGTTTTAGTTTTGCTTCGCTATGTTCCGCCTGTCTTCGACAGGAATCGCTGATACATCTTAAGTAAATCCTTTTCACATTAAAAAAAATCCCCGAAAAGCCTTTGTCAGGCCCTGGGGACATGAACCAAAACCGTAGAACGTAATATAGGCTTCTCTGAGGCCAATGTCAAGGATTAATCAGGGAGGTTACTTTGAACGAGTTAGCGTTACCTTTGGGCTCTCAGAAGTTGATTATTGCGGATTAACGGACATGATACCAAGGATGCTGTTAATAATGCCACAAATTTAATGGGGCATTAGCTTGTCTTCAGTGCACTCATAACAATGACCGGCTATGACTTCATATCAAAAGTTCATGGTGCAATATATGGATGGCTTGCGTCATGAGGAGTGATCAACAAGTAGGCGGCAACATGAAAAAGCAAAGAGGGGTCTCCCCTCCAATCACTTGACGGCGACTTACTGGGGATAACGACGCTGGTTCCAGGAGAAGAGGGGATATTCAATATCCGTCTCCCATTTGTTATTTAAAAACGGAATAGAGCAGAGTGAAAATATCTGGAGATTTAGCCGGGGATGATATTTAGGGGTTTCTCAGGTAGAAGCCGAGTTCCGAATCAACGTAACCTGGAAGCTCATAAAATCTGCAGCCGACGGAACGCTCTTCCACTTCAGAGACAACGGCTTTTTTCCTGATAATGGAACTTCTTGGATCATCCAACGCAAATTGGATCTTTATTTCTTCTCCCACAGCCAAGGGGTCTTTCCTGATCATTTCAAACCTGCACCCCTCCATGGACAGATTTTTTACGATCATTTTTCCCCAGTGACCCCCAGGAGTGGTTCTGTAGTATAATCCTTCAAGTTTTGTATCTTTTCTGAAGAATTTTCTGAACTCAAGCTTCACTTCAGAGTCGTATCCGCAGACACAACTCATTCTTACCGATCCAACATGGTCTCTATACTTTACCACGGATTGCTTCCGTGAATCTCCGCACTTCGGACAGAGGAAGGTCACCATGCCGGCTTCGTCAACATACAGTTTCTTGATACTATCGTTGGACATATTTTCTCCGGCGGTCATTTTCATTCATGTTTTCTATTACGCTATTTTCCCAAACACAATACTGGAAAAATACTGTTAATATACTCGCACAAAACTATCATTCCGCGGAAACAGCATATCCAGAACCGGTTAGTCTTCTCAGGTCGGCTTATCTCCTCTATGCCAATGAGAGTCACCTATGACGATTCCTTTATGCTATCAAAATCGACGACTCTATTGCGCCCCTGTTGCTTGGCTCCATAGAGGGCTTTGTCGGCTTGATGGATAAGGGCCTGATAATCAACAATCTGCTTATCTAATCCCGCAACACCTATGCTGACTGTTATGGTTATTGCCTGCCTATTTTCGTATTCGTTGGCTGGGACCATGATTGATTTCTCTACTGACCGGCGCAATCGCTCAGCTAATTCAATCGCGCTGGGAACAGAAGTGTGCGGTGCAAGCACGGCAATCTCTTCTCCCCCGTAACGGGCGACGATATCCGTATCTCGAACCTCTCTGAAAAGCAGCTGGCCCAGGCTCATTAAGACACGGTCTCCAATCTGATGTCCGTAATTGTCATTGACGATTTTGAAGTGGTCAATGTCAAGCAGCAGCAGGGAAAGCTGCATATCATATCTGCGAGCCCTGGTAATCTCTTCCTCCGTCTTCCTGTCCAGATACCTGCGGTTGTGGATGCCAATCAAATGGTCAGTGACGCTTTCATACTGAAGGGCCGATATCTGCTTTATTTCGATGGCCGTCTGCAGAGCGAGTGTGCCGACAAACAGTATTAAAACGGCGCCGAGAAAGAATACAGCAGGTACAACGAGATTAAAGGCGTTATTGTATTCCATCCAATAGAGAAAAGTGAAACATACATACCCCATAATGAAAAAGAGGATCAGCGCTCTTAGGTCGTTCCATCTTCTTTTTAAAGCGCCCTCAGGCAGTTGTCCAACGAGACGCTGTATCGGGAAGAAGGAAATACAAAGCAGACATGCGCCCAGCAATAAGACCCCATTTATGATATAAATGGTTAGACCTTGCATACGGATTTCCTCAATGGCTCCTGTTTTTCAGCCATAGTTAAATAAGAGTCGATAAGGCAGCCACAGAGACGCCTGGAAGTCTCAATTATCTTGTTAAACATGAAAATATGCAACGACGTATCGACTTCCTGTCGAATCGCAAGTTGCATTCCATTAATGTAATTATACATTATCTATCATATTATCGGTGATCTGCCCAGCTAACTTTATGACAAATTTAAAGTTTTTTTGATATTGTAATTGAGATCCCATGATGACTGCGAATAATCTGCCGCCGTGTTTTAGCTAAAAAGGGCAAAATAGAGATTTACGCTTGTGGTCTATTCACGTATGTATGGTGAATTAAAGCCCTGTTTCGCACTTGTTTCGGAATGCATTTGTTGGTATATTAAAAATACCTCGCCGTTTACGTGAAATAACCTCTCCTCTCATTTGCTGTCAGAAAGACGGGGTAGTCATAACTGATTTTCAATGGAAAAGTCGTTGCAGCAAGAATGCAGGTGCCGTCATGGTAAAAACGTTCCGGGTCGTATCAGCATATATCTGAGAAATAATACAATAAAAGGCAGGTAAGTGACAGATGCATTTCAAAAAACCTTTCGTTTTCTGTGTGATGATTGTGACGATATTAGTTCTTATGATGTTCGTCTCTTGCTCCAGGTCAGGTGGGGATGCAAAAAAAGGAGTTGCATTGGAGGTAATAAGTACAGGCTTCGGTAACGCGAAGTCGATGTCGGACAAGTATACCTGTGACGACGTGGACATATCGCCTCCCTTAGAGTGGAAGAATGCCCCGGCAGGCACAAAGTCCTTTGCCATCATCTCTGAAACACCTGACGCCCCGACGGGCAACTGGGTACAGTGGATAATCTATGATATCCCTGGCAATATGACGAATCTGCCTCAAGCCGTTGCCAAGACAGGACAACTCGATTTCGGCGCCAGACAGGGAAAGAACGACTTCGATCAGGTGGGCTATTTCGGCCCCTGTCTGCCGGCAGGCGAGCATCGCTTCTTCTTCAGGGTTTATGCCTTGGACGGCCTCACAAATCTGAAGGAAGGCGCAAAAAAGGAACAGCTCGTAGAGGCTATGAAAGGTCACATCCTCGCGGAAGGAACATTGATGGGCGTCTATGGGCGCGAGTAGAGATCAGAACAGAGGCAGAAGCAGGTTTCGGGGAATTGAAGCCTTATAGATCATGGTTAATCTTACTAAGGGGGTGCGGTTATGGATTTTTTGACAGGCATGGCTTATTGGGGGATCATTCTTCTTGCCGTCATCAATGCGATCATTGTTTTACAAATGAAGGTAGTGATTCATGGCGAAGAAGAGGGTGATGACGAAAAGGGAGGCTCGTGCAGTGTGGGCTGATCCGCAATGCTGCTGAATTACGGCTGCCGGCTCCACAGGCGGTCGTTTACACCTGCATTGTTTTTTCATTTAAAAGGAGAACAGTCATATGGATTATTTAGCGAAACATTGGGCCATATTAGTAGTCATGATTGTCTATACCGGGGGCTGTTTGGGGATAGGCCAGTGGTTTAAGAAGCGGGCTGCTGAAGGTGTCGACGCCTTCTATGTAGCCAAGAGGGAAATACCCGGATGGGCCATTTCCCTTGCCTTTTTTTCTACATTCATCAGCACAAATACATACATCGGGCAGGCGGGCTTCTCGTTTCAGGCGGGTCTCTCCTGGGCGTGGGTCGGCTTCTACTGGACGGTTTTCTGCATGATATCCTGGCTCCTCCTGGGTCCGAGAATGAGGGTACAGACGGCCAAGCTGAGCTCTGTTACGATTCCGGATTATTTTGACTTCCGCTACAAGAGCTCATATTCCAAGGCCATCAGAATTTTTTCTGCTGTCATCATCCTGTTCGCGACCCTGTGGTACATGACGGCGATTGCCAAAGGGTGCGCCCATCTATTGACCTCCACGCTGAGCATACCTTATGCGTGGGGTGCATTCCTGGTTATTTTTATCACGACCCTCTACTCAGTCATGGGTGGCATGTACAGCGTCCTCTGGACTGATGCCGTGCAGGGTATCATCATGTTCTTTGTGGCCATTCTCATGGTTATGATTCCGGCCATGTACGTGGGCGGCTGGGAACCTCTCATGGCGAGCGTCGCCAATACAGCACACCTGACGCCGAAGGGTCAACCGATAGGAAACGGCCTCATGACTTTTTGCACCCTCGTCTCTTTCGCATACATCACCAGCATCGGCCTTGCCGTGGGTATGAAACAGATCTCCGAACCACGCTGTCTGATCCGCTTTTACTCCATTGACAACGCGAAAAGTATGAAGTTCGCGATGATCGCCACCCCGATCTTCCTGGGCGTTTCACTTGCCTGTGTCTTCGCGGTCGGCGCCCTAGTACATGGGATGGCTACGGACCAGGAAGCCTCCTATCTCATCAGGCACACGGATGAAGTTGTCGGATTCATGCTGGCGAAATTCGGAAATCCTTGGGTAACGGGGATCGTCATGGCGGGTCTTTTCGCTGCCGGCATGTCCTCTTACGCTGCGGTGTCGATCATCGTCGGGACAGCCTTCATAGGCGACATATGGGCAGTTGTAAAGCCGTTGGAGCCAAAGGCGCAGGTAAGATACACGAAGTTGTTAATGTGGATCTATAGCGGCATCGTTTTCGTTATCACGCTCTATCCGCCGGCGGGGATTGTGGAGCTGACGGCCTTTTCGGGGGCCGTGTTTACGGCAGGCTTTTTCCCTGCCGTATTTGGTGGCCTCTTCCTGCGGTGGGGAACAGGGAAGGGCGCCTTCTATTCGATGATCATCGGTATCGCCACTACCGTGATCTGGCGCTTCGGCCTGCGTTTTTATCTCCCCGGAATGAAGGATATCCACGAAATCATACCGGGCTTCATTATCTCTCTCATCGCCTACTTCATCATCTGCAAGCTGACGGCAAGCGATATTCCCGACAAGGAACATCTCGATCACGTCTTCCACACAAAGGCGAGCTAGTTACATGTTGTTAATCAGAATGGTGTCCCGCACATTGAGGGTGGGGCACCATTTTTTTCACATCCCGGAGGTGAATTTATGGGAGCACAGATTATACACGCGAGAGAAGGCTGGGAATGCCGCAAGAAGGAATACAAGACGCGAATAGCCAAGGCGATGGCACTGACGGAAGGGGGCAAAGGCAAGATTATAGAGCCCTCCCGCGCCGTGGCCCTCCTGGAGACCATCATCAGTCCCGGAGATCGTGTGGCCCTGGAAGGGAACAATCAGAAACAGGCAGAGTTTCTCGCCGCTTGTCTCTGCAAGGTCAATCCTGCAAAGGTGAACGGTCTTCACATGGTACAGTCGGTTATTGCACTTCCTGCCCACTGCGAGTTATTCGTCCGGGGTATCGCAAATAAGGTCGATTTCTCATTTTCCGGTCCCCAGGCTGTGCAGGTAACAAAGCTCGTGAATGAATCGAAGATGCAGATTGGAGAGATTCATACCTATCTCGAACTTTTCGCTCGCTATTTTCTCGATCTCACACCGCGAGTCGCCTTAGTAGTTGGTGTCATGGCGGACAAGAATGGCAACCTCTACACAGGCCCGAACACGGAAGATACGCCCGCCATCGTGGAGGCCACACGGTTCAAACAGGGCATAGTTGTGGCGCAGGTGGAGAAGGTTACAAGCAAGCTGCCCCGGATTGATATTCCGGGCGGATGGGTAGATTTCGTCGTCCCTACCGGAAAGCCGTGCTACGTCGAGCCACTCTTCACCCGGGACCCGGCCCAGATCAGGGATGTGCATGTCCTCACGGCCATGATGGTGATCAAGGGGATTTATGCGGAATACGGACTGCGTTCCCTCAACCACGGGATCGGCTATGCCACAGCGGCCATCGAGCTTCTTCTTCCCACCTATGCTGTACGTCTCGGCCTGAAGGGCAAGATATGCACACACTGGGCCCTCAATCCACATCCCACGATGATTCCGGCGATTGAAGCGGGATTTGTGGAATCAATCCATTCCTTTGGTTCTGAAGTGGGAACAGAGGATTATGTCTCAGCCCGGTCGGATATTTTTTTCGTGGGACCAGATGGCAATCTCCGGTCTAACCGAGCCTTCTGCCAGGCTGTCGGGCACTATGCTGTGGATGCCTTCGTAGGTTCCACGCTCCAGATCGACAGGCACGGGAACAGCTCCACTGCTGTTGCCGACCGCATCGCCGGATTCGGCGGCGCACCCAATATGGGCTGCGATTCGCCCGGCAGACGCCATTCCAGCGAGGCATGGGTCAAGGTGGGAAAGGAGAGCGGTATGCGTGCAGGCCTTATCGGCGATATGCCCCGTGGCCGCAAGCTTGTTGTCCAGATATTGGAGACCCGCGGGCCGAAGGGCATACAGTGCTTTGTTGACAAACTCGACGCCTGGGAGCTGATGAAGCGGGCCGGCCTTAAAGTGCCGCCCGTCATGATTTACGGCGATGCAGTCACGCAGATTGTCTCCGAGAAAGGAATCGCCCATCTGCACAAGTGCGCCACGCTCGCGGAGAGAGAAGCTGCCATAAAGGCTGTTGCCGGTGATACAGACCTCGGCAAGGCGGCAAAAGCAGACGAGACTGCAGAATTGAGAAGGCGTAAGGTCGTTCAGACGCCGGAAGACCTGGGGATCGATGTTGCTCAGGCGAACACTTCCGTTCTTGCCGCCCGATCCATGGATGATCTTGTCGCATGGTCAGGCGGCTTGTATAAAGTGCCGAAACAATTTCGATAGGAGAGGGACAAAATACTGCCTTTTGAGACGTGGCTGTCTGCACCTATTAGTGATAGAAGAGGTACCAAACGAGCGTAAAAATCGGAACTAGGATCGGGATCGAGTACTTGATCATGTAGCCGAAGAAGCTTGGCATCTTTACATTGGCCTGCTCTGCGATCGACTTGACCATAAAGTTAGGACCGTTTCCTATGTATGTGCACGCTCCGAACGTGGCCGACCCTGCAGCCGTTGCCGCCACATACTTCCATGAGAGATTGTTGAGTAGGCACGGCGCGTCGGCAGCTATTTGGAGCTTCGCCAGTTCATCGACGGGCAAGAGTCCGAGCATGGCTTTCACGTGGGCGACGTTGTCGACACTCAGGCCGTGAAGACCGCAGGCGGCGCTCAGGAAGTTCAGGTATGTGGGGGCGTTATCGAGAAAACTGGACAGTATGCCCGATGCCCAGTAGAACTGGCCCGGCTCGGTAAGTCCGATCTTGCCGGCGTTCAGCTCCAGCCAGTCGAGGACAGGCACCATCGTCGCAAATATGCCGAAGAACAGGATCCCGACCTCCTTTACGGGGATGAAGTTGAATTCGTTCTCTTTGTGAATTTCTTCCTTCATCACTATGTAACTCAAAAAACCGGCCGCAATCATCACTATTTCACGGACAGGTGTCTCCAGGAACACGGCCGTCAGGATAACCGCAATAAAAATGCTGTGGTGCCAACCCTTCACGGAAAAACGTTCTTTAACCGGCTTCTTAACGGGCTCTTTCAGATACCTTGTCTTCTTGTAGAAGTGCCTGTCCATGAGATAAAACACGGCAAGGACGAGGGCTGTTTCCAACACCCATATGAACCACAAATGGAGAGTTACCCAGAAAAAAGGCACTCCTTTCAAATAACCGAGAAATAGGGGCGGACCCACAGGAGTAAGGAGACCTCCGATGTTTGATACGGTAAAGATGAAGAAGACGACATGGTATGCAGAGAGACGTCCCTTGTTCATTCGAAGGTAGGGCCTGATAAGGATCATTGATGCGCCGGTGTTGCTGAATACGGCTGTGATGGTCGATCCGATGAGCAGCATCAATGTGTTACATAGGGGCGTCGCTCCCCCGGGTATCCTTATAAGAATTCCACCGGACACCACGAACAGCGAGCCCGTAATAGCCATGAAACTGAAATAGTCCAGTGTGGTGACACACAATCTGGGGCCGTTATTGAGGAAAAATAAATAATAGACCACAACTACTGCTGCAAGGACGAAGGAAACATGAGGGTAATACCTCCCCCACCAGGTGCTGCTTATAAAAGGCACAATGGCTATAGCAAGCAGAAGTAGGACGAAAGGCGCAAGCATATATGTTTCCACAGGGATGACCCTGTGACCTTCTGCCATTCTCTGGAATGCAATGGCAAGCGCGCATGCCAACATAAGCAGTACGAGAGCTATAATCTTATGGCGCAATCCGCTCCCTTTGGCAGTTCGCTCAGGATTAGTGTGTGCCATTGCGGCCTCCTGCATTTACCTGGCGCTGTCCAGTTGGGATGATTGTTATGATCATAAAAAAATCTCTCTACAGTGCCCGATCAATATCTTGAACCGGAGTTCCCGGCTTTTGTCTAAGATTGTAGTGAACCCCTTGTGTGGAAGAGCAAACCGGGAAAGCGGGCATTCAGAAAACTCAATCCTTCTCTTTTTCTCCGCCTTGGCGGTTTCAAATATAGGTGCCTGCGGGGCTGGCTCTGTCGGCGGGCTGACGACTTCCTCCAATTTTTCAGAAGTGGCATGAGCTTTCTTTTCTCTTGTTCTCTCAATCAAATGCGTGGCAAACGATTTTACGAACTGTCCCAGGAAACCAGCGACTATCACGATGATGACGCACTTTATGATCTGCTGATAATCACTATCATTCAGGTCTCTTTCTGACTGCAATTCCGGATAAAAGGCTAACACAGAAATATCAAAATTGCATCAAGAAGGTAATTCTATAATTGGCAGGATATTCTGGAATGCGCTATCCGATAGTCAAAAGTTCTTAAAGGAGGCATCCTGCGTGATCCGCATTAGGAGCAAAATTCCCGCAACAATCATGATGATCATGATACCGGAGAAGATATAGACGAAACCGAGATGCCATGTATCCTTCACCCAGCCGACAAGATAGATCGAAAGGGAGCCGACTCCGAAAATTAAGATAGACGCTAAACCATAGCCGGTGCTACGCCACCGCTGGGGCGTAAATTTGGCGATGAGGCTGTTTTCGATGGGTTGGATGCCTAACGCAAAAAAGACATAGACAGCTGAGGCAACGAAAAGGAACTCCTCAGTCCCATATGCCATCATGATCACGAAGGGCAGGCTGATGATGTTGAATACAAGATACAACCAGCGCAGTTCAAAGCGGTCTGCCATTTTTCCGCCGAACAATTGACCGCCAATCCCGACTATATAGATAACGGACGTCAGTATACCGGCAGCCATCGTGATTGCCGCTGGCGCCTGGAAATGAAGCAGGTCGGAAAGGAAAGATGCCTTCCACTCGAGGTAGGCGGGCAGAACCACGATATTGATGCGATAGGCGAGGCCTCCCATGGTCACGATCGCGAAAAAAAGGATGATAGAGGGTAGGTAAGCCCCATTGCCTTTCTTGAAAGTCGGGTTCGTTTCGTGCACATGGACGAGTGGGGTTTCGTCGATCTTGACAAACATCATCGCAATACCCCAGAAGATTGCAAATGCAGCAGCAGCGAGGTACACGGTTTTCCAGCCCGCTATCCAGTTGAGTAAGCCCGCAAGAAAAGGTGCGGCCGTGAGGCCAATACTTCCGGCAGTTGCATTGATACCCAAGGCCATCCCGCGATTCTTCACGCCCAGGGAGATGAAACCCATGCCTGCGGGGTGACAAATGCCGGCGAAGATGCCGATCACAGCCAAAAACAGCATGATTTGCAGAGGAGAACTTGCAAAAACCGTCATGATTGCCCCAATGGCTGTTCCGAAGAAACATATGATGAGAGCAATTCGGTTGCCGAAACGGTCGGCAAAAAGGCCCCAGGGCAGGGAGAAGAGGCCAAAGCCAAGATACATGGGAAAGCCGAGCATCAAAACTTCTTCGAGATTCATGTTTAATGAAAGGACGAGAGGCATTGCGAGCGCTGGGAAAGCCAGTTCGTGAAAATGAAACAGGAAGTGCGCAGTGAAGGTGAATAGGATAATTTTCTTTTCGTTGTTGATTGCGAGATGCTTCATGTATCGGGTCCTGATACAGGAGCGAACTTAATATATTTCTGATCTACTGCCATCATATGCACTAAATTTCAAGCTAAAATTCCGCTGCAGCACTCCACATGGCAGTTCAATCATTTCGCATTAAAGAGTTTTTTCTGAAGGAGATCGATATTCTGCTGTCCATGAAGAGTCGTCTGAGCTTCGTGTATGCGTGATCGTCTTTGGGTATCTTTTCCCTGAGCGGATAATACGGCATTACGCACACGTAAATCATTCTTTTCATGAATTGCACAATGGCCATAAGAGGAATATGATTTATCCAGTATAAAAAGCATGTACATTTCCACTTTGTTAATTTATAAAAAGACAGGAGGAACTATAATGAAGGTAAGGACGAACACCAATATAATGTTTGCTATGTTATTAGTCATCGGAATGCTTCCGGTCCATACGTCTTTCGCTGCCACAGCCAAGGAAATCGATGTAAGTGTTGATGTGGCACTCGACCGCTTTGGGAGGGAGGTGAACGGGGCCCAGGAGTATCTTAAAGCCGCCAAGGGTGTTCTTGTCATTGCAAACGTCGTTCAGGCCGGTTTTATCGTCGGCGGTGAGTATGGCGAAGGCGCCCTGAGAATCGACGGAAAAACCGTCGATTACTATAACATCGTGGCAGGTTCTTTCGGCCTTCAGATAGGGGCCCAGAGAAAAGACATTATTCTCGTATTCATAGATGCGGCAGCCCTAAAGAAATTCTACAGCAGCGACAACTGGCAAGCCGGCGTCGATGGCACTGTGACGCTGGTCAATGCAGGCGCCGAGGGCTCTGTCGATACAACCAAAATCAATCAACCCATTATCGGGTTTGTGTTCGGCCAGAAAGGGCTCATGGCCGGCGCAACCATAGAAGGTTCGAAAATCACCAAGCTGAAAAAATAGCACGTCAGCGTAAATGAAAGCATATTTAAGTTCTATACTGCCTAGGGCGATCCCGGAATGCATGCGGCAAAGTCTATGCCGTTTGCCGCGATAAATGCGAAAAGTAAAAGGTGCTGGCGGGACAGGATGACGGATACTCTGCCATGGCTGCGGTATGGAATGCCCCAGGGGTTGCATGCGTTTCAAAAAAAATATTAGGATAGATGCGATTTAATGTTGCTTTTTTGGCGTTCAAAATTTATATATATACATCCATAAAAGGTCTTATCGATCCTGAATGATCGATGTTGGCACTTACGGCGGGTTGAGAATAATACTAAAAAGGGAGGATGAAGAATGAATAAAGAAGATCTCGTCAATGTAGTTGCAAAAAATACCTGTAGCAAGGCAGAGGCAGTCAATGCAGTAAATGCCGTCCTTGATGCAATCAAGAAGGGGCTGAAAAAAGGAGGCAAGGTCACTCTCGTCGGTTTCGGCACCTTCTCCGTTTCTAAAAGAGCTGCCAGAACAGGAAGAAATCCTCAAACCGGCAAACCGATTAAAATTGCCGCTAAGAAGGTACCCAAGTTTACGGCGGGTAAGGCATTGAAAGATGCTGTTAAGTGATTTATTATTATGGTAAAAGAGACTGCAAGTATTTAGTCATAGCTTATGAAACATGAGAGGGTGGGAGATGTTCCCCACCCTTTCCTGTTTATGGTGGAGCTGCATTGTTCTTATCTCAAAAGCAGCCCCGAACTGGCAGATAATGACTCAAGAGGTATGAGTCGTGGATTATTTAAGCATAGTAGCTTTCCACGGTCATGAATGTCCGGGCCTCGCAATAGGCTATCGGATGTCCTGCACTGCCATGACGGCATTGAATGCTGACCGCTCATCCGATGAGGAGTTGGTCGCAATCGTCGAAAATAATGCCTGTGGAGTGGATGCCCTCCAGTGCGTGAGCGGCTGCACATTCGGAAAAGGAAACCTCATCTTCAGGGACTACGGAAAGCAGGTATATACGCTTTATTCCCGCGGATCAAAAATGGCGGTACGCGTTGTTTTCCACGGGAAGGGAATCCCCGAGCAGCTTCGTGACGATCGATCAGCGCGTGCCAGGTTCATCCTGGGGGCGCCGGAAGATGATCTCTTAGCATGGGCCGAGGCGGTTATCGACGAGCCCGAAGCCGCCGGGATCGCCAAGCCGACGGCATGCGCCATCTGCGGCGAGTATGTAATGGAGACTCGTCTTTGTCAGATGGATGGGGGCCTTATATGCATTCCATGCGCAGAGAAGCACAGCAAATGAAATTACAGCATTATCTCCTTAGTTCCCTGATGTTAGAACTCTTGTTCGCCCATTTTTTAATAAACTTCGATCAAAATTAGGCAAAGAAGACTGCGGAAGTATTACTTAGAATGTGGTACATGTTTTATATTTGACGCGTATTTGTGGCACACGGACGCGTGGGAAAGGAGCCCGACAAGATGATGATGCCTGCGAAAGATTCGTTGGATCTCGGTATAGTAGTTAGTGACATCAAGGCCAGTCTCAACTTCTACCAGAATATCCTGGGATTGGAGTTTGCGGGAATCACCCCGGTATGGTTTGGAACCATGCACCGGCTGAGATTCGGTTCCAGTGACTTCAAATTGATCGAACCCAAGACTGTTCCTCCCCGGGGAACCATTGGCTTGGAAAATCAATTGGGATATCGCTACGTGACTTTCGTCATAAAGAACATCTCCCAAGTATGTTCTGAACTTAAAGATAAGGGTATTGAATTTACGTTGCCGGAAATGGAGATTCGGCCGGGCGTGCACATCGCCATGGCAAAAGACCCTGACGGAAATATTGTAGAGTTTGTTGAACGAAGCTGAAAGACCCTATTGAAATGCAGTTCTTCTTGTTATAGAATCATCAGCAGTCGAAAGATTACTTGTAATCGTAAATATAGAAATGCATTGAAAGGTCTCGTGGTGCTTTATGCTCACTGAATTCTGCTTATCACTTTAAGTCAGCAACACAAGGAGGCTAAAATGAAATCGCTCATCGGGAAATCTATCCTGACGCTGCTCCTGGGAATCATCATCGCATTGCTCCCGGTGCCCCAGGGGCTGAGCCTGACTGCTTGGTATTATTTTGCTATCTTTGCTGCTGTTATTCTTGCTCTGATCCTGGAGCCTATTCCGGCTGCGGCCGTAGGGTTTATAGGCGTATTTCTGGTCGCAGTTATCGGTCTTGCAGGACCGAAGCCGGCAGATTCAATCAAGTGGGCATTATCCGGTTTTTCCAATACGACGGTCTGGCTCATATTCGGGGCGTTCATGTTCGCCCTGGGCTATGAGAAGACAGGCCTTGGCAAACGCATTGCCTTGGTCCTAGTCGAGTTCTTAGGCAAAAGGACCCTGGGTTTAGGGTATGCGGTAGCCTTTTCTGATCTGATTATCGCCCCCTTCACCCCCTCGAACACCGCCCGGAGTGCGGGCACGATTTTCCCCATCATCCGCAACATCCCAGGCCTTTACGGTTCTGCTCCGGGTGAGACGAGCCGCAAAATCGGGGCGTATATTATGTGGACTGCCTTTGCAACTACTTGTGTGACCAGTTCTATGTTCATCACCTCTTTGGCCCCGAACCTGCTGGCCCTTGAGTTGGTTAATAAGACGGCGAAAATAAGCATTTCCTGGACTGAGTGGTTTATCGGATTCCTGCCTGTTGGTGTCATTCTCCTTTCTGTTCTGCCGTACCTCATTTACAAGATTTACCCTCCGGAAATCAAATCGAGCGGAGATGTCCAATCCTGGGCATCTCAGGAGCTGGACAAGATGGGTAAGTTCACCCGCAAGGAACTGGTGATGGCTCTGCTGGCCATTCTCGCCCTGACTCTGTGGATATTCGGAGGAAGCATCGTTGATGCCACAACTGTCGCAGGAGTAGTCATATCTTTGATGGTGATTACGGGAATTGTTACGTGGGACGATATCCTGAGCAACAAAGCCGCCTGGAATGTGCTTGTCTGGTTTGCCACACTAGTGGCCCTGGCAGACGGCCTCAATAAGGTAGGCTTTGTAACCTGGTTTGCCAAAAGCGCATCAGCACTCCTGACGGGGATGTCGCCCATAGTCATTATGGTCAGCCTCGTAGTAGTATTTTTTGTAGTTCATTACATGTTTGCGAGTATTACCGCGCACGTAACGGCAGTTCTGCCTGTAATGTTGGCCGCAGGTGCACTTGTGCCGGGCATTCCTATCAAGGTTTTTGCCCTTCTTCTCTGTTACAGCTTGGGGATAATGGGTGTCATATCTCCGTACGCCACCGGTCCTGGCCCAGTCTATTTCGGGAGTGCTTACGTCAATCGCAAAGATTTCTGGATCATGGGACTCATTTTCGGACTGATCTTTCTTACTGTGCTCTTAGCCGTTGGCACACCGTATCTGCTCAATATCAAAGCATGATATCGATGGGGATATTAGACATAATCTCACGGTTGTATAAAATGATTAAACATGACCGAAAAGGGAAATAATTATTCAGATTGAAAGGGAAGCATATGTCGTCCTATCGAGTTGCAATTATTCCGGGGGATGGGGTTGGAACTGAGGTGGCATCCGAGGCTGCCAAAACTCTTCGTGCCGTTGCGGACAAGCACGGATTCAGAGTCGAGATGAAAGATTTTGACTGGGGGTGCGACTATTACTTGAAGAATGGCATTATGATGCCCGCAAATGCCCTCGACATATTGCAGGAATTTAGTGCAATATTTCTAGGCTGTATCGGTGATGCCAATAAGGTTCCTGATCATGTATCGCTTACTCTGCTCCTTGCAATTCGAAAAGGCTTCGATCAATACATAAATCTGCGGCCGATCAAACTTTATCCCGGGGTTGAATCGCCGGTGAAAACTGCTACACCTGAAACCGTTGATATGATTGTAATCCGCGAGAATACGGAAGGAGAATATTCGGCGGCAGGGGGGTTTTTCAAGCTGGGTACTCCTGATGCCGCTGCCCTTCAGACCGGTATTTTTACACAGAAAGGGTGCGAGAGGGCGATCCGCTATGCCTTTGAACTCGCCCGAAAGCGGAAGAAGTTTGGCGATGAAGTGCCCGTTGGAATGGTGACTAACTGCACGAAATCTAACGCACTCAACTATTCCATGGTCTTCTGGGACTCAGTGTATCAGAAGGTGGCTACAGAGTACCCAGACATAAAGACCGATATGGCATTGGTCGACGCTATGACTATGTGGTTTGTGAAGAACCCCGAATACTTCGACGTGATCGTGGCCTCTAATCTCTTTGGTGACATTATTACTGACCTCGGAGCCATGCTTCAGGGGGGGATGGGATTTGCGGCCGGTGGCAACATCAATCCAGAAAAGATCTATCCATCCATGTTTGAACCTATTCATGGCTCAGCCCCAAAATATGCAGGAAAAGCAATAGTCAATCCTATTGCAGCAATTGAATCGATTCGAATGATGTTGGATCATTTCGGAGAGGAACAGGCAGCCCTGAATATACAAGAAGCCGTGGTGAAAACCCTGACTCTGGGAAAGGTGAAGACCGCTGACATGGGGGGGAAAAGCAAAACCCATGAAATGGGTGATGCAATTAGGAAGGCTATTCTAAAAAAGTAAGTCAATCCAAGAACACTTCTGACAAATTCTGTCGGGGCTTGACGATAGGTGGACTATAGCAATCCCGTTTCAACAATTCGGGCCGTCTAAACAGCCTGTCATAGTGGGCAGTTGAAGTATGCACATGCATTTGTTGCCGCGCTTCTTTATTATATTTTAATTTTACCTGGTATTATTACCGTATTTTTCCAGTATTGCGTTTACGGCGTACTCTATGTATCTGTTACACGCATTTCTGCAATAAAAATCAACGAACGGATTATGAATAGAGTCACTTGAAGTTTCAAGAGGAGCTAACCTAAGCTGTTTGATCCCAGGGCATTTCTAGAAATGCTTTGTTGTTTTTCTCATTTTACCTTGAGGGATGTCCCGATGAATAGGTCCTCTCTTATCGCAACTTTATCCAGCAAAGAAAAACTCAAAGAGAAAATGCAGCAGCCATCGTAAGCCTGATTTTTGACGGTTTTATGCATGAACTCAGGAATGGCGGCAGATTTGAAATCAGGGGATTTGGGAATTTCTCTGTGAGACAATACAAAAACAGAAGAAATTCGGAAGGCAGCAGAATTATCAAACTAAAGAAGTTGCCCTTCTTTAAGGCGGGAAAGGAAATTAAAGAGGAGATAAATGGTGAACCTTAGCTTCTTATGACGCCGGAACAGATTATGGACGTTAAATTCATCAATTTTTTTCTGAATGGAACATTGAACGTATTGAAGACAATAGCTTTTGTTGCGCCAGAGGCGGGTAAATATTTTTCAAGAAAATTAGTATAGCCGTAGGTGACGTTTCGGGGCGTCAAAATAAGATCAGTCATACCGTCAGCGAGTTCAGCATATTAATTCCATCTAACATATGATTTGGAGAAGAACATCATTTGTAAACTTGAACCAGATCTTCACCCGCGGCATAATGGGTGGCCGCCTCTGCCTTCCTATAATCGTAAACGGACCGGACATAATTTGCCTCTGCCGTCGTCAGCAGGGTAACGGCATCAAGGACCTCCGTTGCCGTGCCCACACCCTCATCGTAGCGCGCTTTGTTGATGCGCAGATTTTCCTGCGCTTGACCTTCGGCATCCCGTGTTACCTGGATGCGCTCATATGCGTCCTGCAGGTCAAGAATGTACCTCTGAACCTCGATCTTGATTTCATCCACAAGCTTCGCCCTCTGTTCGACAAGCCGCGATTTTCGATATTTTGTCTTTTTAAGATCTGCCAGGGATCTCCCGCCTTCGAACAGGTTAATGTCGATACCGAGTATTAATGACCAGTTGTCGTCATGAACCGAGTAGGAATTTTCCATGTAATCATAAGAACCCCTTGCAAATAGCTTTGGTAGAAACTCCGATTTTTTTGATATACTCTCGAAGTCGAGGGATTGCAGTGTCCTGTCGACAATCTGGATCTCGGGACGTCCCGCAAGAGCCGTCTGCCAAGCCTTATCGATTTCGAGGCTTCCCGGCGCCGATATCTCCCGTTGCTGTTCAATGGCGTGAACCTGCCAGTATAATGGCCTCAAAAGAAGCTTATTCAGCTGTGAGGCACGTATAGATTGTATATTCTTGGCTGAAAGAAGCCTCTGGCGGGCATCGGACAGCCTGACCTGGGCCTGAAGCAGGTCGTTTTTCGTAATGACGCCCGCGCCGTATAGGTTTTGCGCATTCTTAAGGTGGGATTCAACACTTTCGACCTCTTTGCCCGCTACCTCCACCAAACGCTGCGATTCGAGGAAGTCATAAAACCCGATGCTGAATTCGAGGGAGATGGCGTTCCTGATACTGGCAGTGTTCAACTTTTGAGCTTCCAAGAGCATGCGGCTTGCTTCGTAGCGTGAGAGATTGCCCCGGAAGTCGAAAAGGATCTGCTGAATGTTTATGCCATAGGATTTATAGTACCGGTCAGAGATGGGGATCGCCTGCCCAAGATACAAGTCAGCAGGCTGGTTTGCGAGGGATGTGTAGGAGCCTGATGCGTTAACGCTGGGAAGGAGTCTGGCTCGTGCAACCAGGGAGTCCGCTTCGGCGATGGCCTCATCCTGTTGGGCAACCTTGACGACATGGCTTTCGGCGGTCACTGTCTGCAGTCCTCCCGCGAGCGTGACGACTGTCGCCTCTTCTATTTTCTTGACATCGGCACCGGGGTTATTCCCTTCCTGCCCCGTGGAGAGTGTTTCCTGAGCAGCGGGGCTTATACAGGCAAGCAATAAGAACCCCGCAGTAAACAAGGAGACTACGCATTTCCTGCACATATTTTTTCCCTTTCTAAATGTATTTTCACGTTTGTTTGATGGCCCTGCATATCCATGTTAGATGTTACACGGAGAGACTAAGCAATGAATAATAACTAGTTGCATCCGAAACTCCGGGATTGTCTTATATGAAGCTGTTGCACTTTTTTCAGATGACTCTTTTTTTCTCAACCATCCGGATGATCATCTCTACACTCGTAGGAAAATCTACAGCGCTTGAGTCTATGCAGAGGTGGTAATTCCGTGCGTCTGTACAATGGATGCCAACCATGTCCCGTATGAACTTGGCCTTTCGGCGGTCTGATTCTCCCACCTCATCCCGTGCCTCTCGCATATCTCCTATATTACACACCATCATTATCCGATTGACTCGGAACTCCTTTGGGGCATGGACAAAAATGCGAATCACTTCCAGCCGGTCTCTCAATGAGTGAAATCCACCCCGGCCCATGATAACGGCACTGTGCTCATCGACGATCTGATTCATTATCCTGCATTCCAACGTAAACAAATTGTTGTCGTAAATCGGCCGCATCAAATGATGACTTGCGCTCCGGCATCATGGGCCGCCTGCCGCCCCGTACCCGACAACCACCACGCCGGTCGTATAGTCCCATTTAGGGACTTGACGCAGGTTTATGGTCTTTGCTCCTGCGGCATTAAATCCTGCCGTCCCGATGGCACCGAGACCTGCGACAGCTCCCTTAAGTAATGTTCTGGGGGGTTGAGTGATTGCCATCAACCGTCTTGTTCATCTTGCGCCATTCCTTACAGATGCAGTCAGTCCATCCAGTAGTACGGGCTTAAATGAGACACCCGCATGGCTTCGAAATTTGCCATTTCCCCCTTTGTAGTAATGCGTGGAACGATCAACGGTTGAAATCTTACATATTTCGAAAGTAATTATAGAAGATTTCAGGTTGACCAAAACGGGGAGTACATCAAGAACCAGATGATCTTTACATATTCTTTTCCCATGCGCTTATAATCGGACAGTGTCAGATCTTGATGCGCCGGTTCGACTCGAATTGGTACAAAGACGATTCTCACGGGTTCTTCGCGAAAGATTCTCTCAGTGATGATCTTTATGCGGCGCATGTGATCAGGCGAACTGACGAAGATGGCAGAATTTAATCTGTACTGCTCCATCATGCGTTTTGCCTCAAGTGCCTCGACATGGGTATTTTCAAAATATGGTCTGGGTTTTAGACCGGAAATAATCAGTTTCGGGTTCGCCTTTTTTGCGCCTGCCATAGGTGGCAAAGATGAGGCTTCCGTGATTCTTCTGTAGGCGGGGATGAATAGGTAGCGCGCATAACCTTCACTCATGAGACGATTCGCGTCTTCCTGCCTGGCTTTGTTATCGGGCCCCACAAAGAGTACTACTGCGTCTGACCTTAGAGGCTCATCGGCGTAAGTGAGATACCGGGGGCCGTAATTAAGTGCGACAAAAAAAATGGCCAACAATAGAAGAACGAGAAAGTATATCAGTATCTTTCTTTTTACAGTCATGGGCATTAAATAAATACGCTCATTATAGCTATTTCTTCAGCTGCTTGAGTTTCACTTCCCATTTCCATGCCGTCCTGATGATAAACTCCAGGTCGTCATAGCGTGGCTGCCAACCTGTGATGCTGCGCAGCTTGGCGCTGTCCGCCACTAACCGGGGCGGATCGCCTGCTCGCCTTGGTGCTTCTTCGACGGTAAAGTTGATGCCTGTAACTTTCTTTGCCGCTGCCACTACCTCCCTGACAGAGAATCCGCGGCCATATCCGCAGTTCATGACATCGGATTTCTTTGTTTCAATCAGGTAGTCAAGAGCCAAAAGATGGGCGTTGGCAAGATCGACAACGTGAATGTAGTCCCGGATACAAGTCCCGTCCGGAGTCGGGTAATCCGTCCCGAAAATGCACAACTTGGGAAAGACACCCTGCGCAGTTTTCAATGCCCGGGTTATGAGATGGGTTGCATCGAGATAGGCCTGACCGACTCTGGCCTGCGGATCAGCCCCGGCCACGTTGAAATAGCGGAGCGCCATGTAGCGAAAATCCCCGGTCTTGGACATATCTCCAAGCACTGTCTCGACCATGGCTTTGGAGGCGCCGTACGGGTTAATCGGGTGGAGAGGCACAGCCTCGTCGACGAGCAATTTGTCTGGAATTCCGTATACGGCAGCGCTCGAGGAGTAAATGAAATTGCGAATACCATTACGGTCCATGGCGTCAAGGAGGTTCAGGGTATTGGCGACATTATTGCGATAGTATTTGAGAGGCTCCCGGACAGACTCGTCAACTTGGATCGAGGCCGCAAAGTGTATGACTGCATCGGGACGAAATGCATTCATAACAGCATTCAGGTGAGAGCTGTCCTCAAGATCTCCTAGTTTCAGCTTTCCGTAAAGGACAGCCCACTCATGACCTGTCGACAGATTGTCGAATACAATTATGTCATGACCGCATTCACCAAGGGCGTTTACGACGTGGCTCCCGATATAGCCGGCTCCACCAGTCACAAGTATCTTCATGTATCCCTCTTTCCCTCCTCACCGATAATATAACCGGATAAGTCTAAAGCATCTCCTCAATTAAGGTAGCGAAAAAACTTTCAGCCTGCTTCTTCCCACGAATACCTCTCCCTGAAAGGATGTCAATTATTAACGCATAACAACCCAAAAATCAATGATAGATACCAACCCACTTATGCGGTTCGAGTTTTTGGAATAAGGGCGACCGTTTATGATTATGCCGGCAATCGACGCATCCTGGCTATTCCTTCATTGAACGGTAGATTACAATTCAATTTCACCGCAAGATGTGCTATTTTCTTGACAAGAATCTAAGATGCCGCATAAGTTTCCAACGAGTGATATTGCTAAAACTATGAAAATTACAGCAACCGGTGATATCCATTATGATCTGATACGAAACCCGGCCGAGCATGATAAATTCCTAAATTTTATAGGAAGGATGGAGAAGGAAAAGCCTGACGTGCTCGTATTGGCGGGAGATACCGTGGGACTTGGCTCTTCGAAATTGGAAGAATGTTTGAATCTTTTCAGAGGGGTGGCTCCCGTTAGGCTCAAGGTTTTCGGCAACCATGAATATTGGAGCACTGGAGGCGATACGCTCGGTAATCTCGAAAAACTGCAGTCAAGAATCGAAGGTTGCGGGTTCAAGCTCTTAGAGGAAGAGCCCGTAATCATAGGCGGCATCGGCTTTGCGGGCAATTGTCTTTGGTATGATTATTCCTTCTCTCCCGCTCTGCTTCCTCCACGATCGTCATACGAAAAGAAGATATTCGGCGGTCATATCATCTGGAATGATGTCCATTTCGTGAGGCTCGGCAAAACGGATTTGGACTATACCAATGAACTCCAGGAAAAACTGGAAGCAGATATAAGGACGCTGGAAGCCGAGGCAGATCAGATCGTCGCCGTTACGCACCATATCGGATTTTTCGAAATGCTGACCGTGAGGGAAGATTTTCCTGCGTGGAATTTTTGTAATGCCTTTATGGGAAGCAAGCGACTCGGAGAGATGCTTCACAATCATCCAAAGGTCAGGTACCATATATGTGGCCACACGCATGACCAGAAAGTGGTGAGAAAAGGATCCTTGATATCAATCAACCCTGGTTCCACCTATTATGAGAAAAGGTTCCTGTCTTTCGTGATTCCCGAAGATGGTTCCAATGCTTCGCTAGAATTCGGCGGATTAGAGGTCTAATCGTGATTTATCGTCCTGAAGACCGTGCCATTTATGATGATTTTGTCTGCTCCTTTCGTAACCATTGGGAAAGAGCGAGATCCATCAGTGAGTTAATTCTGGGTGTGGGCAAGTATTTTCTTGGCTTTCCCTACGCGAGCCATACGCTGGAGAGGGAAGGCAGGGAGACACTCGTCATAAATTTACGGGAATTTGACTGCTTTACCTTTGTGGAAAATGTCGTGGTCCTGGCGGGGCTGATAAGCAAAAGCAAATCCCACTTCATGAGTTACGCCGCGCAGCTGAAGAAAATCCGTTACCGTCGTGGCATATTAAAGGGATATTCCTCGCGCCTCCACTATTTTTCCGACTGGCTCTGCGACAACGAGAGAAAAGAGATTGTGATAGATGTTACACGCAGGTACGGTGGGGAACCATTCCGAAAGAATTTCAATTTTATGACAAGTCATCGGGAAGATTATTCCGCCTTGAGCATGGATAAATCTTATCGAGATATGATGGCTATTGAAAAACGCCTCTCCCGGCGATTGCTACATCATATCCCGAAAGCTGCTATAGGAAAATTGGGAGACGTGGTCGAGAATGGAGACTTGATTGCGATTACCGCGGGCATCGAGGGATTGGACGTCATGCATGTTGGCCTTGCCGTCAGCCTGGGAAGCAAGATTCATCTCCTGCACGCATCGGAAGTCGAGAAAAAGGTGGTTGTTTCCGATCTGACCCTGCATCAGTACCTTTCGAAACGAAAGATGATGACGGGAATTATGGTTGGGCGCGCTATCCCGGCTTATCGAAATGATGATAGTCCTTCTTCGGCTTGAAATGCCCTCCCCAGCGCCATCCCCGATTCAGGAATTCTCTTACTACGGGATGTGAATCGTCGAGAGTTCCTGCCCTCCCGGGAACATAGCTGGCGCCCGGAGGATCAATCCGGCCATCCTCATCTATGACAGGGTTCAAATAAGGGTTAATATCGACAGCCTTTCCAAATGCATGGTTTGATAACCTGTCGGTGCCCTGAACCAATCGGTAGTTAAAGGCGGATGTATTATTGTCCGACATAGACAGGTCATCAGACCAATCGTACTTCACGATGGGTACAACCTGAAAAACAAGAAAATCCGTCCTCTCCATTAGCGCAAAAATTTCTACGACGTCCTCTTTCACCTCTTGATGAATGATGATTTGTCCCTGGTGTAATCGGCTGTCGAATGCCCGGTAGCGCACGTCGACGAGATATAATTTGTCAATTATCTCCCGGGGTGCCCTTGTGCCGGCAGTAGCTGCCTCAAAGGTCATCCTGCTGTCGATAATGGCTGTCATTTTCATAAGCTTCAAAAGGATAGAGCCGCCAGTATTTTTTGAATGGTTTCTTTGTTAACTGAGACTTCTGTATAAATTTTCCGAATCAGTTCCTCATTGACTATATCAAAGTCTTTCTCTATGGGCGTTACAACGATGCCTCCCATCTCCACCAGTCCCGGTGAGATTAAAATTCTTTCGTTGCCGGGTAAAAAATAGACGGAAGGGCGATGCTTTTGCCGCGGGAAAATTACGACTCGCCATTTATTTCTATTATATGAGCAGAGCAGATTCATGCGAGGTTCTGCCGGTGACGACAGGACGCTTTTCGTGGCCGAGACGATACTCGCCAAGGCCTGACAGATGGCAATGCAATCCTGTCCTTCCATAATAATCGCTTCCCTTCCCACATTTTTTGCCCTGAAAATAAGAGTGGCTTGAATGCATTTGAGGAATGCGAGTCTTGCCCTGTCTCCGATTTCTCTTTCGATTGGCAGTATTTCCCGAGCTATCGCCTGAAAGTGCAGGTGGTCCGGCGCGGATGCGCCGCTTTCCGGGCCGTTATAAAACACGTTAAAATCCGGGCTGAAGTCCTTGGCCATTTTCAGAAATGTTGAAACCATTCCTTCAAACGACTGGGGACCATGAATAATATGTGCAATAGTATAGTGCTCCGGACAGATAGGAAAGGGATTGCAGAGAATAATGAAATCCTCCTTGTATAAGATGCCGCGCTGTGGCTGGGGGAGATTTTCGAGACAGAGAAAACAAGGTCTCTTATCGATGGATTCTTGGTCAACCGGGGCAGTAGTGCTCTTGATCCTTCTGGGATTATGATGGAGTCTCACAGAAAAGCCGTTGCAACGGAGTTCCTTTACTCGCACACTTTTCAGAGCCTCATATCCGAGAGAAAGATCAGCCCACGAGGCCTTTTGCTCTTTGAGAAGATTGCGGCAGAGCTCCGATAGAGATGGCCCAGATGCTTTCCCGTCAAATGAAATCGATATTCTTTTTTGCAAGAGCGCGTCCATATTCAGATGCTCACTTTGCCTTCAGCTTCCGGCGCGCCATGATTTCAACAGTTCGAATCTTGTCTTTGAATGCATCATAGCAATTACGTTTCTCTATGGCGACGCGCGCGTCCGTATTGCCCGCCCACCGTCGGCATAGATAGAGACTCTCATAAATTCTGCCTATGCGATATTCTCTTGATAATCTGAGGGCCATTGCATAGTCTTCTCCATAACCCACATTGAGAAAGCAGATTTTACGAAGAAGCGCCGTATCAAAGGCGCGCGGCGCTCCCAGCCCATTGATGCGCAACGCATTATTGCGTCCGTTGTCAGCTGTCCATTCCCTGTGGTCTATTATACCGGGCGGAATCTCCTGCAGAGATTCATTAACGAGAGTGTAGGAGCCGATGACCATGGCAAAGTCTCCGCTTCTCATTACCTCGATGAGCATCTGTAACGTCCTGGGGCTCTCATAAACATCGTCTGAGTCCAATTGAACTGCATAGCGGCCGCAGAATTCTGAGAAGACTGCTTCGTTCCAGCACCCGCCGATAGCGAGATCAAGTCTTGAAGGAATAATATGTATTAAAGACGGATTACGCCCGGCAAGTTCAGTCAGGACAGGAGATGTTCCATCAGTCGAATGGTTGTCTACCACAATCACGTTGTACGGACAGTTCGTCTCCTGTGTCAAGGCGCTATGCACTGCGTCTTTGATTTTGCTCACCCGGTTCCGCACGGGAATTATGACAGTTGCCTCGACAGGAAAATTATACTCCGATTGGGGCACATTCTTAAAGTGCGGTTCCAAAAAGGCGCCGATATTTCTTAAGTGTTCTGAGGCAACCAGTTCCATTTCCTTTTGTACGGTCTGGTTGTGGGGGGCGACATAATTGAACTGATCCTCATGCTGCGATCTTACTTTATCCGTATTGGAGTCTGTTTCTTTCTTCGTATAGAGAAACTCCTGAATATGGAAAATACTGTGGTCGATAGAAACCTTCAACCGCAGGTCATACAATCCTGCATGAACGACGGCAGGTATGGGGCCGTATTTTTTTAATGCGCGTCTGATTGCGGGGAAAGAAAATAGGATTAAGTATCCGAAATCAAATTCGTCACGGATGCTTCCCAGTTGATAGTCATTGACGGGATGTTCAACGAGGTTCCCCTGTTCCATTTCCTGGTAGTCGGAATAGACCATGCCTGAATCCGTAGATTCCGCTATGTCAATGAAACGTTCGAGCGTTGTGGACGGAATCTCCATTTCCGCTGGCTCTGTGATTATCATGAGAAAATCTGTCCTGATTTTTTCCATGAGGTCGTTCAGTACCTTGCCGCAGGAAAGGGATGAGGCTCTTATGACTTTGCACTTCGGCCATGGTGGCTTGAGAGCGCCATCATGGATAACGATTACTTCTTCAATCAGCGGTGATTGAATGAAAAGCCGCAGCGTCTTTTCAAAACCAGACTGCAAACTGAACGGCATAGCGACGGTCAGCTTGTCCATGGGTTACCCCCTAAAGACCTGTCTTATCTCCACACTAACTATGTAACCTGTTCTGCGATTGAATGGGCAATTAAGCCGAATTTGTTATGTCGCAAACCAGTTGCAAAGCCGCTCTAACCTTAGATAAAGAAAATATATCCCGCGCCAGCCCTTGTTGCAAGCACAGACTCTGATGGCAAAAGAATCCAAAGGCCGACGATTTTTGTTGCACTTTTTTCACGGGTCTGATTTTTAGCATAGAAATTGACACAGACAAAGATAAAATATCTTCCTTTTAAATACCTGTCCAAGAGATTCGTTATCATGCCCTATATCATGGCGAGTTTGCGAAGCCGACGCTTTGCGGCATGTGAGGGTCGGCATCATGTAACCTTACAAAAGAATAGAGAAGACGTACTCGACACGGAATCAGGCGAAGACGATGTCCGGGCTATCGTGAAAACAGTCCAAGATTATCTGAATATCTAATTATTCAAGTTTACAGCGTTTCCGTGAGCGCAATAACGACATTGACAGTCAGCCTCCCGTGTTCTATATTATCTTCATAAAATTGACTAAAAGGCAAACTACTGATGTGCAGTTTGAGGGTTTGGTATGTCGAAATATCGTGATCCTGATTCAATGGATGACAGAGATGTCAAGTTAGATCCCGATACGGTCCTTCAAGAGCCAAAGATGTATCGGGTTATACTTCATAATGATCATTATACGACAATGGAGTTTGTCATCGAAGTTCTGATACTTGTGTTCCATAAACCGGCTGCGGAAGCCACCAAAATCATGCTCGACGTCCATAAAAAAGGGGCCGGTGCATGTGGTGTGTATACATACGATATTGCCGCCACAAAGGTAGCCCAGGTACATACGATGGCGAAGTTAAGAGAATTCCCTCTGAAATGTTCATTGGAAGAGGCCTGATCGATAGGGGGAATGTAATGAAGATAAGTGAAAGTCTGAATCAAATCATCATGGCTGCGTATGCCGAGGCAAATACGCGGTCTCATGAGTTTGTAACGCCGGAACACCTTCTGTATGCCGCGCTTTTCTTTGATGATGGATCTGATATCATCCAAAGATGCGGCGGCGACCCAGAGCATTTAAAAAGGGTGTTGGCAAAACATCTCCGCGAGGGTAATCCGGTCGTGGACGGAGCTCAATCCGTGCAGTCACTGGGTTTCCAAAATGTCCTGGAGCGTGCCGTATGGCATACGACCTCTGCGCAGAAAGATATTGTCGAATTGGGAGATGTTCTGGTCTCAATTCTTGATGAAAAGGGGTCCTATGCCTCATTTTTCCTCAAGAAAGAGGGAATCACGCGACTTTCCCTGCTTAATTATATCTCTCACGGAGTCTCGGTTATTCCCGATACGACGGAACTGCAAAGGCGGGGTAAGAAGCGGGAGGAAAGTGAGCCTGAGCAAGAGTCTAGGGAAAAGGATTCTGATCAAAGTAAAATACTGAAGTCATTCACGACAGAACTGACGGCCAAGGCGAAAGCGGGAGAGATTGATCCCCTGATAGGCAGAGAGGATGTTCTTGAAAGGACCATTCAAGTTCTTTGCCGGCGATTCAAGAACAACCCCGTCCATGTCGGCGAGCCCGGAGTGGGAAAGACGGCCATAACAGAAGGCCTGGCGCAGCTCATTGCCGATGGGAAGGTTCCGAAACGTCTGAAGGATTCGAAGATTTACGCCTTGGATATGGGCGCTATCATTGCAGGCACCAGATTCAGGGGTGATTTCGAAGAGCGCATGAAGCGCGTAATAGCCGAACTTCAGAGACAGGAAAAAACAATCCTCTTCATCGACGAGATTCATAATATCGTCGGCGCCGGGGCTGTTTCAGGGGGATCTCTGGATGCTTCGAATATCCTGAAGCCGGCGCTCGCTTCAGGCAGACTCAGGTGTATCGGCTCGACCACATATGACGAATACCGCAAATATTTTGAGAAGGATGGAGCTCTTTCTCGCAGGTTCCAGAAGATAGAGGTGATGGAACCGACAACGGACGACACCGTGAAGATTCTTGAAGGTATCAAGAAGAGGTATGAGGAATACCATCGCGTATCATATACTGAACAGGCCCTTCGCGCCGCTGTGGAATTATCCGATAAATATATCAATGACCGAAGGCTACCCGATAAAGCTATCGATGTGATAGATGAAGCCGGCGCTCTGGCTAATATGAAGGATGCCGATGAGGGTGCGGAGAAGGCTGTTGATCTTCATGACATCGAAGCGGTGATTGCAAAGATAGCGAGAATTCCGGAAAAGAGTGTTTCTTCGTCTGAGTTGGACAAGCTTAAGGATCTTGGGACAAGCCTCAAGAGCAGGATCTTCGGGCAGGACAAGGCTATTGAGTTGGTCGTGGAGGCCATCAAACGTTCACGCGTAGGGTTCCGCGAACCCCACAAACCCATAGCCTCCCTTTTGTTTGTCGGACCAACGGGTGTGGGTAAGACCGAACTGGCGCGCCAGCTCGCGCTGACCCTCGGGGTGCCGCTGAACCGTTACGACATGAGTGAATATCAGGAAAAGCACACCGTTGCAAAATTTGTGGGGGCACCCCCGGGCTATGTGGGTTACGAAGAAGGTGGACTGCTTACCGAGGCAATCAGGAAAAATCCCCATTCCGTCCTGCTCCTTGACGAGATCGAAAAGGCTCATGCTGACATTTTCAACACATTGCTGCAGGTCATGGACTACGCGACATTGACGGACAACAACGGAAAGAAAGCCGATTTTCGTAACGTCACCATACTCATGACATCTAATGCCGGCGCGCGGGAGATCGGTCGGCAGATAATCGGATTCGAGGCCAAGAGCGTCAACAGGGACGCCGTATTCACGGAGGTGGAGCGGATCTTTTCGCCTGAATTCAGGAACCGTCTCGATGGAGTTGTCAACTTCAACAGCCTTACCCATGAGGTGGTGCTTATGATCGTAAAAAAGGCGATCGGTGAATTCGCGGTTCAATTGCAGGAGAAGAACGTAGACCTCCAGGTCACCGACCCGTGTTACGAATGGCTTGCCCGTAAAGGCTACTCCGAGGAGTTTGGGGCAAGAGAGATTGCCCGCCTGATCCAGGACAAGATGAAACGGTTTTTTGTGGACGAGGTGCTTTTCGGGAAACTGCAAAAGGGCGGCATTGCTCTCGCGGATATAGAATGTGATGATGTCAATGTCCGCGTCCTTGAAGAAGCCGAGGTCACTTAACTATTACTGTGAGAACAGATTCTCTTTTGTCAAAACCTCAGCGTCATAGCTTCATATCTCATGGTGACCAACGGGCTATGGGAGTTTGGCAGTAAAATTCCATGCCGATTTTTCGACTTGGTGACGAAACAATCTTTCCTCCCGTGCATCTGGCATCGGGAAATGGTATCCTTGCCATAGGTGGTAACCTTTCGCCGGACAGGCTAATTACGGCCTATAGCAACGGCATATTCCCATGGTATTTAGAAGGCGATCCAATCATCTGGTGGTCTCCCGACCCGCGATTTATATTATTCCTGGAAGAACTCAGGGTCTCGCGAAGCATGATGAAAGTGCTAAGGCGGGGAACATTTCGGATCACGTACGATCATAAATTTCGTGAAGTCATTCTGTCCTGTCAGAAATTGCGGAGAAAACAGAATGGCACTTGGATTACGGATGACATGCTTGAGGCATACTGCACACTGCATGAACTTGGAATTGCCCATTCCGCAGAGGCTTGGCATGAGGGAAAACTTGTCGGTGGCATCTACGGCGTATCGCTCGGGCGATGCTTTTTTGGCGAGTCTATGTTTTCGCTTTTGAGCAATGCATCAAAGGCGACGCTGATCGATTTGGTTTACAAATTAAAAGAACTTAAATTTGAGTTCTTGGATTGCCAGGTTTATACAGCGCATCTGGAAAGCCTGGGTGCTCGCTACGTTTCACGCGATGAGTTCATCGGTCTTCTAAAATCAGGGTTGCAACATGAGACCCTGCAGGGCAACTGGAAGTGCATGCCGGAGTTCAGCAAGGTCAGTTTACCCCCAACTTAGGCGAAGTTGCTCCTTGAAACTCACGTTTCTATCGAGGCCTCCACGATTAGCGTTGTTCTTGAATTCTCACCGCTTCCTTCAAGCGTACTGAACTGCCACGATCATCCTTGAGCCAATTTTGGATTATTCTCTTGCAGTCGTCACCGGCATCATTATAAAGGCAGATGATTTTTCTTTCACGGACGGCGTTTTCGGTGGAGTCGGATGCATGTGCGGCATTCTGCACAATGTTCTGGCCGAAATCAGAGCGGATAGTGCCTTCTGCAGCTGTTGCGGGATCGGTCACGCCCAGGCGCTCACGGATTGTCTCAACCGCGTTAGGGCCGCGGTAAAGAAGAGCCAATGCGCGGTGTTCTCCAGGCTTGTCGCGGTCGGAAGGCGATACGTTTCTCGGATCAAGCCCGGTCATATATTTTACGATCTGGGAAAACTCGTAGAGAGAATTTTTTTCGTTGATGATTTCAGCTATGATGTTGTATTCTTCATCCGTTATCTGGAAATTGAACAGACCCTCCATTCCTTGCTTGATCTGGGCCACAATCCGCGGCTTCAGCTTCTTCTTAAAGACATCGCGCAGGAAACCGTAGAACTCCTCACCCTGAGTGGCACTCATCCGGATCATCCGGGCCGCAACAATCCGAAGGCCGGTCTTGGAAAACATGTCGATCATATTTCCCGGTCGGACAGAATGCTTGAAGAAATTGTCGGGCTTCAAGATGACCAGTGTTGTTTCTCCTTCGGAGCATTCTTCGTAAATGCCAGAGTCGTTAAATCCGAGTTCGGCGAAAAGCTCCAGATTATTCTTCGCATATTCAAGATTTGTCGGCAGCAGGACAGCCGGCTCGAAATACCGGACCGTACCGTCGGAGGTAGTTATGTAGTCGCTGTAAGTCCCGCGAATGGTTCCGCGAATTGCTTCCGATTCTGCCGCTGTTGTGAGTTCACCGACTACGTCGTAAATGCGTTCCACAGCGTCTTTGCCTTCGAAAAGGAGAAATAGACATCGATTATCTTGTCTGAGGATATTTTCACGCCGAAGATTCTGATCGATATAATCAACGAGCGCCTCGCCTAAGCTGGGAGAAATGCTCAAACTTTTCACGCGCCTTATATATTCGTCTACAAATGCATCAGACGGCCGCATCATTCGAATACCGACCAGGTCGCAGCCGGAGAGAGACATGAGCCGCGCTATGATATTGCCGGTCCTCGACTTAATGAGGCTGTAAGGTGTGATAACCACGTATGTCAATTCGGTTGCCATATATTAATTTACTCAATACTGCTGAGTGTCTTTTTGCTCTTTTTATATAGAACGATTGCAGTTGGATGTCAACGGCAAAGAATTCGATAGAGAGCCGATCTATGATTAGACAGTCTGTATCAGTAGGTCCCTTGCTATGACAAGACTGTTCAGGATATTCTCACAATTTGCGGCCGAGATACTGCTGACATTTCAGGGCAAGATTTTTCAGCAGTGGCAGCCGTTTTGAGCGGGAAGCACTGTCAACAAGATTTACGATGCCTCTCGGGATATGGGCGAGAAAATCAGTAAGACCGCTCTTCAACCCCAGGAATCCATATGCGCCGAGGGCCTGCATGAGACGCTGTACCGAAGCGTCCCGAAATCTGTCCTGAAATTCACTCCAGTCTGTTCGCAGTATATCAGCCTTCACATGCGAGACCTTAATGACTTTATCGCCTGAAGATATGTCATTTTGTAACGTATCTGTCCCGTCACAAGCCGGAAGGTTGTAGTAATAAAAGAGCAACTCCATCCGTTCATCCTCCGTCAGAAAGACATAAGGATCGTAGAGCAATGATCCCAGGTCGTAAAATAGATTGCCGAAGCGCATGCCTTGAAAGTCTATGAGTACCAGCCGGTCCTTGCATATCATCACGTTCTGCGACTGAAGATCCCTGTGCATAAGGCTGAGACCCGTATCCATAAGACGCCCAGATAAGCTCTTCAATTCGTCCTCTAAGGCATTTGCTTCCGATGGATTAAGCTTAATGCCGCAGACAGCGTGCACAAAATTCTCTAGGAAGTAGTCGTGCTCCCATCGGTAAAGGTCGGGACTGAATCCTTCCATTAAGGGGACTTTGTCCAAAGGGAAATCTTCGACTGGAAAGGTATGGAGTCTATATGCGATGGAGAGGGTCGCGCGGTAATACGCACTTCTTCTCATCCACGATTCATCCCTGTAGGACCACAGGTCTCTATCTCCCATGTCTTCCATGATAATAAAGCCCCTCAGATGATCGTGTGCCAGAATCCGGGGGGCGGGGACACGGATCTTCAGGAGGAAGTCGGAAATTGCTGCGTAGTAGTTGTTCTCTTTGCGAATGCGGTCGTAATGCATGAAAACGACGGAGCCGTGATCTTCATATGTGATTCGATGGAAAGACCGGCTTGATCCGCGTTTTGCCAAGGGCGTGCTGGTCAGAACATCTGATTTTCCAAGCCCAAGTGCCTGGCGCACAAATTGGAGGATTTCATCATTTTGATGCGTCATTTTTCTCTAAAATACCTTACGAAATATCATTCCTCTGCTCTGCCCTCCGTCGTAGGCACCGGCTTGAGGAAGGCATTCTCAGCGGGTATCCGCTTGAGTCCAACGGGTGTTGCAATGATGGGCAGCTCTTACCTCTGTCCTGCGAGCAATGTATTTATTTTTTCATATTCCGCTAAGGATCCGATATCATACCACCGGCCTTCATCGATGATTATCCCGGCCACCGATCCAGGTTGTTCCCTGATCATGGCGATGAGGACAGGGATAATCGATTCTTTTCGGCCCGCTGCAAGACGTCGGAGAAAGGTTTTTTCCACGATATAGATGCCCGTAAAAAGACAGCTCTTAACACCGCCGTCACCCAGTGTGTGGCGCAGGTCACATATGTCGCCCTCGTTGTTCAGGTTGACGTTCAATGGAGAACCGCTGCTTCTAAGAGCCAGGGTGACTTCCTTCCGTTTTACGTAGTGTGCATCGATGAGATGAGCAAGCGGCAGGTCTGTAAAGGTGTCGCCATTGTAAATCAGGATCGTTTCATCGCCATCAAGGAGATCTTCGATGTTCTTTATACCCCCCGCTGTATCTAGAAGCACAGGTTCATACCGGAAGATTATGGGGAGCCCGCGCCACTGCCGATCCGGGAATGCCTGATGGTATGCCTCTGCAAAGTAATGGGTATTGATGATAAAGCGTTCTACGCTGGCAGAAACAAGATGATCCATTGCATAGGTAATCAGCGGGCGTCCGCCGGCGGGCAAGAGCGGTTTCGGACAGTTATCGGTCAAAGGGCGCAGGCGCGTTCCCAGCCCGGCGCCGAGAATGAAAGAGGTTCTGATAGATGATTTTCGCATAACCTTTCTTCAGTACAGTTTCTGAAGCTCCGTACCACGAAAGTAGTGTTTCAAAATAGATTCTGCCGTAAAGCCTTTCAGAGCCATAACGGCTGCCCCTATCTGGCATAAGCCGACGCCATGTCCCCATCCGGCGCCCTGCAGGATAAAGCGGACTGGAAGGCCGGATGTATCATTCTCCGCAGATACGACGAAGGCGCTGCTGTAGAGATGGCTCCGGGAGAGGCAGCGGCGGATCTCGAGCTCCTTGCCTATGGTTATGGTTCTTTTCGATCCGGCGATCTGCAGCCGCACTATGCGGCCGGAGGGGCCGCGCTCAAGGGGAGTGAGATGCAGGAGATTACCGAAGTCCATGCCCGTTTTACCTCTGATAATCTCCTCCAGTTCCATGCGTGTATATGTCACCTTCCACCGGAAAAAATCCGTCGTGTCCTGATCGAAGGAGGGGAGAATCCGGCGCAGGGCATTACCGTCTCTAATATTGCAATATGCCTCCGGATCTCCCATAATCCATTGTTTGGCTTCGGCCTCAGTGCGGATCGGATCGTGCGGGGTGGTAAAGTCCGAAACGGATGTGAGATAGGGGACGGTAATATTTTCCCATACATTTGCGAAATTATCTGTCATACCGCCGCAGGCTTTATGATAGCGGGCATCGCAGATCTCATTGTTGTAGACGAGAAACAGGCCGCGTGTTCTCTCAACAGCCTGCCGAGCGTTTTCCGAAATCAGCTTGGTGATGCCCTGATACCTCTGGCAATGATCATCCGCACAGACATCAAAAAGCGTATGGTCAATCCTATGGTAATACCTGATAAACTCTTTGGTTTGCTGGGCTGGGCCGGGCGATGCATTTTCTGCACGTCTTGCTTTGCCTGCCGTTCCCAGCATGGACATGAGCCAGCTACGTGACGCAATTGCATGGGCCTTGAGGAATTCCAGCTCCGCTTCAGTGTTCATCTCTGAAGAAACGACGCTCGATAAATAATCTTCCAAAGGAATTCTGTTAACGGCAATTAGCGTATCATTTTCGTTTAGGATAAGTCTCAGTTCCCCATGGAATGTTTGCTCCTGTTTTCTTTCCCAGTGGAAATTTACACCGATCGTCACTTCAAGGAGGGTGAAGGTTGAATTATCGAGAGGAGTGCAGCGGACCTCCTTTTCATAGATTATGTCATGTCCCGCAGCATCGGTAAGAAGAATGCGGCCCTCCCGTACATGCGCACTGAACTTCCCGCTCAGACTGCGGGCATCATTGATCATGAATGGGCCATCTAACCTCCCTGCCACTTCACTGTATCCCTGCAGGATGCCTATTCTGAGTATCGGTTCTTCAATCATAGCGCGATAAATGGGGAGATAGGTGTCAGCCTGTCCATCTCAATCCTGTCCCCGCGAGGGGGGAAAAGCAGGAAAATGAAATAATGTTAGTATCACATGGACGCCTTTATCAGAAATACGGCGATTATTCAATGTCTAACCCTTGGTTTGCCTCTTGAAATGGACAGGCTTCAACCAAAATGAGAGCAATACCAAAGCAAAAAATACGATTGTCGCGTAGGTAATTTTTTCAAGGGTCAGATCTTCAACATAGATCAGCTTTTCAATTATATATATATATGGTGAACTGGCCGGGGTAGACCCGATTCGATACACATTTAGCTTTGAGATAAGCTTCCAGATAGGTCAGGGGACAGATAGTTTTAGTCAATTGCATGACGACCATGGCGAGCAAATGAAACACCCTCCATCTGGAAAAATTCAGGCTGAAGAATACCGGAAATCCCAGGATGACAAGGGCAATCCACAGGAAATGGGCGAAGACCACTAAATGGGCTCGCCGTCCAAAGTATTCTACTTCTGCCTTTCTTGCTAATTTGATTCTGTTGCAAATTCTTAATTTAATATACCGGACATTTGTATTATCGAACGGAATATGAGGGACTAAGCCATTTCCCAGCATGTGATTGCATATGCTGCCAGGGCGCGGCCCTGATTATAGCCTTCCTCCAGTATAGGAAGATTTTGGCTGAGTCGTGATACGCGGAACTTTACGGGCGGACAAATTTCAACAATAGTTACGCCTTCTGGCGGATTGCGAATCAGCTTCACCGATTCATTGTAGCGCCAAACGCGCTGAGTCATGGCCTGTTGCAGCAATGGGTAACGCCGCATGCGCCAGCGTATAAGGTAATCAAAGGGATCGCTGCGTTTCGAGTAGCCTCGATGCCGGGAGCGAATTACCATAATCCGGCGAGCCCCGAGATCGATAGCCTTGCCTACGGGAATGGCGTCAGCAACTCCGCCGTCCGTCGTTGGGCGGTCATCAACAATCGGGTAAGACCGATAGAAAAGAGGCATGGCGCTGGAAGCCTTGAGAACATGCTCAAGATCATGGGCGCTGGTTTGCTTGTATATGGCCTCGCCGGTTTGCACATCGGTGAGGACCACTATGAAAGGTTTCCCTCTTTCATACATCCTCTGCAAGTCGAGCCGAATTTCCCGAATCGTAGTACCCCAGAGCCAGTCGAGATCCATCAGATGACCGCCACGGAGGAACCTACCTATATTGATAAACTGAGGCCGCAGCGAATAGTCGGTATATATTCTCTTGTTGCGTCCGATCATTTCGGCGAGATAAGCCGCAAGGTTGGATGCACCTGAGGAAACACCCATATAGAAATCAAAAGGATTGAATCGCATCTCAAGAAAGCCATCCATGATCCCTGTTGAGAAGACTCCGCGCAACGCACCGCCCTCAACAATAAGAGCCGTAGCCATAGATTGATTTGCCGACTTCTCGTTCCGGTCATTATTATAATAAGTTGGTGACGCCATTTTGCATTTGCTCTCAGGTCCACATTGCTTATTGCATCGCTTGAATCACAAGCGACAAGCTCAATATTGCTCTATCTCTTCGTCTGTAACAAGTCTATCTTCCCGACGATGACGGCTGCCATCTGATCTCGTCGTATAGAGTCCAGATCGAGGGTCAATCCACTCTCAAGAATCCGACTCTTAGAAAGACCACAGATGTCTGGCCTGTCCGCCCAGGCGATCGAACATCCTAACACTAGGATCTCTATTTCCAATGGAGTTGAGAACATATCCGTTGCCAGACGCGGTCTGGGTTGCAGCAGCAGTATTTTATGCCCATAAGTTTCACATATGAAACGTACCTATTATGTATTCAACCCGATAAATATCTCAGACGATTTGAGCTGGAGTAGAATTAATATCCTGTTTCGCCGAGACGCAGCAAAAACAATATAAGTGGCAGTGATACAAACTGCAATATAAAAAATTGATTCCAGTTCTTTGTCAGGCGAGGAGATTTTCCCGGAACAGCTCCTTTAATTCTTTGCCGGCCGGCACTTTGCATTTGTCGTGAATATATTTATCTAATTGTTTTGCCAAACATGATTATGAAATTTCGACGGTGTAAAGCAGGCTTATCGGTATTTCAATTTGCGGGTAGGCCTGATAGAATATTTCTCTATATGCAGCTTTCCCAATGGCAATACAAGGACAGGTTTCCTATGGATAATAGTCATCCTAAGAGAGACTCAGAATTAGGATCGCAAGGAATTATGGAGGTGCTTCCCTGAAGAAGCTAACTGTAACGATGCTTATTGCTATCAGTATTGTCATGACTTCAGTGCCCGCTTTCGGGTACGATGAGGCTCTTGATGCTACTGTGGATATCCTGTTTATCAGATCGGTGAGTCTGGCTGCAACGGTGGTCGGCACGGCAGTTTTCATCGTCTTATTACCGTTTTCGATTCTAAGCCAGAGTGCCGGTCATATAGCACGGACACTTGTCGCGGAACCCTTCAATTTTACCTTTACGAAACCCATCGGAGGGTTCAGTGGAGAGCGGATGCGGAGCAATGCCCCGAACAGTGAACTGCAATCCCCGGGTGCAGAAAGGAGTACTGAGACCGATACGGCACCTAGTCAGTGAAGTAAAATAAGTGTGTCGCCGCATCTTCTGCAGAGAATTATGGATGTCTGCTGATGTAAAAGATCATTGCTGCCACAATACGATTCTTCATGAGTCCCGCACAATTGAGGAAGGCTGTGGACCTGACCAATCCCCTGATTAATGGGATGTTGAATTTTTGAGATTTATTGATTGATCCTTCCATTGAATCAAGATGAGAAGCTTTTGCAGTCAAGATTCCCAATTTTCCACTGCCCTTCTACACAACGCATCATGAATATTCAATCGCCCAAACTATGTAGTCAATTTCTATGGATGAAGGCGCGATCTCAGATGTGGATAAACCTGTTAATATACCTGTTAATTAATTCACTAACTATCTGAAAAAAAATTGATTCTTAATCAAGACCAGAGGTTAAAGTAACAAAAAATATCCAAAATAATCAATGATTTAGTGGAACTAGTTAATATCACGTTGATTTTCTCGACGTTGTACGTATGGATCAACTTTTGTTCAACAGAATTATTCGTAATCACGACCCTTGATTGAATCAAAATATATAAATCGAGTCCTGCCATCCCCTCCCAAACAGAAAACGGTATTTATCACATCTATGACGGGTGTCACTTTTTTCAACATGAAAGAAAATCTTCTCACGTGTTACTTATCCTACTGCCCGTGGCCCATAATCGCGTTCAAGGCAAACATTATATAATCATATCTGAAGGAAAAATCGACGCTTGGAGGTGCCGAGATCTTGTAGAGGAGTCGCGAGGCAAAAATTGAGATACACTAGGGGAGCAGCAGAATTCCTGAGCCGGACAGCGCGGCAGAAAGATTATGGGACGTTCATTTTCATACCGATGAGCTTCCTGGCAAGGACCGGTATACCGGAGAGCAATTCCTCCTCTTGCCCGGACGAACACTTGAGAGTGCCGAGACCCAGGGTTCCCATCGTTTTTATATCCGTGCGTTTCGCCTGGAGAACGTATGACTTTCCTAGCACGGCAAGTCTTCCTGTAACGGCCTGATTTGCCGCAAGCCATTTTCCGAGTTCGACGATCTCTTTATCATCAACCAGCCCCGAGTGCTGCAGCTTCAATTCCTGCATGACCTGCATTATATTTTCACGATTGACCAGCGAAAAACGGCCCAATATGAAAAGCTCCTCACGGAGAGCGTCAGTAAGAATAAGTGCAACAACATTGAGACGCTCGACGGTATCAAAATCATAGACTACAAGCTTGGCCTTCTCTGTTGCCGGCGCTTCCGTCTGCAGCTCCTGTTCCAGTTTCTTCTCAAACTCCTTACGTTTATCGGCAGCCTCTAACTCAGGCCGCGGGACAGGGGCAATTCTTGCGATAACTCTTGGGGTTTCCGTATCCTTCTTCATATCAGGTATGGGTTGTTTGACTATAGTATCCGGCAGTTTTGCGGCAGGTGGTGACGTCGGTACGGATTCCTCAGGAGAAGCCTTTGCTTTCAGAGGTTCCTTAAGCAAGGCTGGTCTTGCTTCAGGTGCAGGTGGTTTTGGAACAGGTAAAGTCTTGGTTGCCGGTGGTGGCTCTGGCGTTGGTTTTAGAGGTGGCTGAATTGGTGCTTTTGCTTCCTCTTGCGCTGTTGATACGGGAGGAATGGGCTTTTGCAGCACTTCTGCAATGGGAGCGGGCTTTTTTTCAATTGCAACTTCTGGCGTTGCAGGGGCAATTTGAGGGACCGGAGGCGGAGCTAAGGCAATCTTCGTCTCACGCGGTTCCGGTTTCTTTGTCTCTTCTTCGGGCATAAGCCGTCCTTTGCGAATAGCCGTTGCCAACAAATCCCCTTTAGCATCATAGAATATTTTCCTGTATATATTTTGGAACAATATTTTAGCGCGTTTAAGGTTTAGCTCTGGCGAGGTAGTCCAAGCTTGGGTGTCTGATGCCGAATATTGCGTGCCTGTCTCAATATTGATCAGTACCATTTTGTACGTCACACTAGCCGGGACACTCCTTATAATAATTATGGCATAGTCGGCATATAATGCCTTGCCGGCTTCCTTTAGTAATGCATAGTCTTTTTTCACCCACCAATACTGTTCGGAACCGGACGTACGCGTTCCCAAGACAGCCCGCACATCTTCTTTGGGTACCACTTCGTATACTCCCGTCGCCCGCAGATATTGATCCACAGTAGCAATCCTAATCCTTTCCCATTCATCACTTGGCGTTATGTAAGGACGGCGGGGGTCTCGTTTCTCTTCGGAAATGACCTGCACAAAGACCCGCAGCTTGGCGGTAGGAGGCGGCGGTGGGGTTACATTTAGGCGTACCGTCGAGCAGGCATTGAGGCAAATGGATACCACGAACACTGTGATAACAGTAGCCCTTCTCAGAAACCTGCCATTGCTATTTTGGCCTTTGTCGAACATATCTGTTTTTAGCTAACATCAGTATCGAAAAACTGTCAAGGGATTTCGGCGGAGTCATTGACCCATGCGACATGCGAGCTTGCTACGCATGACCATCACTAGTTTCTTCAGTGGCTTGCTTCATTTATTTTCTCAAAAGAATAGCCCTTTCGGACTGTGGGGTTTAAGCCGGAGCTATAGGTGGAAAACAAATCCCATTCTAAAGGACGAGACAGAAAAAATTGCCGTATCAATTTCATCCACGGAGGCCGGCACTATCACGTCTATCTATAGCCGTACTGTCTTACGCCGAATCGATGACCGTGAGCTATGCTGAAGGGGGATTTCCTGTCAGTTGCAAGAACCCGAAAGTGATAGCAAATGCCGAAATTATATTATTTCTGATTTATATATTGATAAATCAATATCTTACATTTGACAAACGATCTTGAATTCAACCCCGGCAAATTTGTCCTGCAGTGCCGTGGAATTGATAATCTTTTCCTTTCAGCATGTAATCGAGACGTTGAAACAATGTCAGAGTGTATTTCTGCCTACGGGAGGTATACTTTTTGCTTTTATGCCGGTTGAAACCCTCAGCTCTCCGGAGAAAAGCGAGATTCGAGGCAAATTGAAGGGTGATTTCAATGTTAGAGACAAAAACTATAGATACCGGGTACGAAATCAATAGCGTACGAGAATTGTGTGAAGACACGCTGCCAGAACTTATGCTGCGAAACCCATTTTTCAATAGCTTGATTGATTCTATTCCGGACATTATGTTTTGTAAAGATACTGAGGGAATATATTTGGATTGTAATACAGCGTTTGCAATGCGTGCGGGTCTCGCGAAGGAAAAGATAATTGGCAAGAAGGACTTCGACATTTTTCCACTCGTGGAAGCTGAACTATATCATCAAAAAGACCAGATGACGTTTACTCATGAAAAGCACAGGTATGATGAAGAATGGATTTCATACCCCGATGGCAGGCGTGTATTGATAGAAACCCGCAGGATTCCTTATTATGGACCGGACGGCAAGCTCACGGGAGTCATCGGTGTAGGTCGCGATATCACGGATCGTAAGAATATCGAAGATCAAAGTCAGCATATGACCGCCAAACTCCAGCAAATGGTTGCGGAGCGCACAGTGGAGCTGAGGAAAACAAATCTGGCGCTGCAGCGGGAAATCAACGAACGAAAGAAAACGGAGGCTGCCCTCAGGGCAAGCGAGGAGCGTTTTCGTTCCCTGGTAGAAACAACCAGCGACTGGGTCTGGGAGGTCGACGAGAACGCCGTCTTTACCTATGCGAGTCCCAAAGTCAATGCACTGCTGGGATATAAACCGGATGACGTAATAGGAAAGAAACCATTCGATTTAATGCCCCCGGATGAGGCGCAAAGGTTAGCGAAATTAACAGATGCTATCATAAAGTCGCGCGAGCCTTTTGCGGGATTAGAGAATATAAATCTATGCAAAGATGGACGGAGAGTGGTGCTTGAGACGAGCGGCGTGCCGATATTAGACGGGGAAGGAAATCTTCTGAGCTATCGCGGTATCGCCCGTGACATAACGGATCGCAAACGTGCGGAAGAGACTGTGACGGAGAGCGAGAAGAAATATAGGACGATTCTGGAAAGCATTGAAGATGCCTATTTTGAGCTCGATCTTTCTGGTAATATGACTTTTTTCAACCATGCAGCCCAGCGAACGCTAAAATACCTGCCGGAAGAACTCCTCGGCATGAATTACCAGCGCTACAGCAACCCGGAAGCGGCCAACCGCATGTTTGAAATCTTCCATGATATATATGGAACGGGAAAATCTGCGAAGGTGGTTGATTTCGAGATTATAACAAAAGACGGTGTCATCATAACCCTCGAGATGTCTGCGTCTCTGATGCGAGATCATGACAACCATCCTACAGGATTTCGATGTCTTGCGCGCGATGTCACGGAACGTAAGCGGGCGGATGAGGCGTTGCGCGAGTCGGAGGAAAAATATCGCTCGCTCGCTTCGACCGAAGATTCAATGTACCTTATCGACCGTGACTGCAGGTACCTGTTTGTGAATGAAAAACATTTACAGCGGCTGGGGCTTTCACAAGAAGAGGTCATTGCCCGAAGCTATGGGGACCTTCATTCAGAGGGAGACACGAGAGCATTCACGAAGAGTGTTGAGAAAGTATTGGAGAGTGGTGAATTCTTATTATGCGAACACAGGAGTCAAAGAGATAATAAATATTTCCTTCGGACATTTACACCTGTAAGAGGACCGGGAGGAAGAACGACTGCCGTAACAGTTGTTTCGAAAGACATCACAGAGCGCAAGCAGGCAGAGGCAGAACATCTGCAACTCGAGCAGCGCTTGAACCGTGCCGAAAAGATGGAGGCTCTGGGGACCCTCGCGGGCGGTGTCGCTCATGATCTTAATAATGTCATGGGAGTTCTTGTCGGCTATTCGGAGTTGCTCTTGGAAAGAATACCCGAAGGAAATCCCTTAAGAAGTTACGCTTCGGGCATTTTGCAATCCAGTGAGAGGGGCGCTACGATCATCCAGGATCTTTTGACTTTGGGGCGGAGGGGGGTCGCCGTTTCCGAGGTTGTCAATCTCAACAAGGTGATTACGGATTACTTTGAGGCCCCGGAGTTTGAGAAATTGAAGGAATATCATTCGTATGTGACATTTAAGAGCGATCTCGAAGAGAACCTGTCGAACATTAAGGGTTCTCCAGTGCATCTCGAGAAGACGTTCATGAATCTGGTGTCAAATGCGTCAGAGGCAATATCCGGCCAGGGAGAGGTGATGATCCGGACAAAGAGCTTCTATATCGACAAACCCATCGGGGGCTATGATGACGTACGGAAAGGGGATTACGTGGTTCTGACGGTTTCCGACAACGGCAGGGGAATCTCGGCTGCAGACATCAAGAAGATATTCGAGCCCTTCTATACGAAGAAGGTCATGGGAAGAAGCGGGACAGGGTTGGGACTTGCCGTCGTCTGGGGAACAGTTAAGGATCATGACGGATACATTGATGTGCAAAGCGAGGACGGCAAAGGGAGTACTTTCGCAATCTACCTGCCGGCCACAAGTGAGGAACTGATTGGGGATGAGCAGAAGACATCTCCCGAGCAGTACATGGGCAGAGGTGAAACTATTCTCGTGGTGGATGATCTGAAGGAGCAGCGGGAGGTGGCAACCAGCATGCTGACCAGGCTTGGCTACAGGGTAGAGACTGTTTCCAGCGGAGAGGAGGCGATTGCCTACCTCAGGTCGAATAAGGCCGATCTCATTGTCCTGGACATGATCATGGATCCCGGTATGCACGGTTTGGAGACGTACCGGCGGGTTCTCACCATCAACCCGAAGCAGAAGGCAATAATCGTGAGTGGTTTTTCGGAGACGAATCGCGTAAAGAAGGCCCTGGAGCTTGGGGCGGGTGCCTATGTAAAAAAGCCCTATATGCTGGAAAAGATCGGTCTCGCGATAAAAGGTGAACTCACGAAGGCTGAATCTCCTGGCTCTTAGAACTAACCATCTGATGAACATGAGAATTTTGAGCATGAAGATGGATTAACGGTTTGGTCATGAAAAAAATGCTTTCTCTAAGAAACAGCAATTATCTACAAGCGCGTCATTTTCCTTAATTTAATTCTCCCACCCACATTCAATACTTCTCGGTCTGCTATATTGCTCCGAACAACTTCCGATTTTCGTATATATCCAGGTAAAAAAACTGCACATAGACACCTATCTGATTTTATGGTAGAAAAATTGCAAAATCGTACCTAAGGGTTATCGATGAGCATTAGAAAGATCGGTATCATTGCAAATATCGAAAAAGAGCAATCAGGTGAGTGTACCGTTCAGCTGAGAGACTGGGCTATGAAAGAAGGGATCCAGGTCTTTTTGGAAGAGGGAATTGCTCGGAAGATCGGCTCGGGTGAGGGTCTGGATAGAAGAAAACTGGCAGCGCAGGTCGATCTGCTGGTTGTATTGGGCGGTGACGGGACAATCCTCAGGACAGTGCGTTTTGTCAGTGAGTATAACATCCCCGTCGTTGGCATAAACCTCGGAGAGTTCGGCTATCTGACAGAAGTCAATCTGAGTGAGATGACAAGCGCGCTGGAATTGATTGTCAAAGGCGATTACCAGACCGAAAAGAGGATGATGCTAGATATTACGATCTTTCTGGGAAGAGAAACGATCAGGGAACAGAGCATTTTGAATGACGTGGTGATTACCCGCGGTAATCTTTCGCGCATCCTCAATCTGGAGACAACGGTAAATAACAGGTATCTAACCACCTTCAGGGCCGATGGTATCATCATATCCACCCCGACAGGCTCTACCGCGTATTCCCTCTCCGCAGGAGGCCCCATCGTTTTTCCTGAACAGGATTCCTTCATCGTAAATCCCATATGTCCTTTTTCACTCACGAATCGTCCGATCATTATACCGAATAATGCGGAGATAAAGGTAATCATGTGGACGAAGGAAGAGGGCGCGACGGTGACTCTCGATGGACAGGTATCGTATACCATAAAGTCAGGCGATAGTGTAATCATTAGGAAATCCCCCTATGTGACCAATCTCGTGTCTTCACCTCACAGGGACTATATGGAGATCCTGCGGACGAAGCTGGGATGGGGCGGATCGCCCACAGGAACAAATAATCTGTGACATGTTAACGGAACTTAGCATCAGAAATTTTGCCATCATCGATGAAATGAGGGTCTCTTTTACCGAAGGCCTCAATGTGATTACCGGAGAGACGGGGGCGGGGAAGTCTATCATCATAGGGGCCGTAAGTCTCCTGCTGGGAGACCGGGCATCTGCCGATATGATCAGGTCTTTCGAAGAATCGGCAACAGTTGAGGCCCTTTTTGACATTGGTGAGAAGGAGGACCTAAAGAAAAAGATACGGGAAATGGGCTTCCATGTGGGGAAGGAACTGATCCTCAAGAGGATCGTTTCCCGGACAGGGAAAAACCGGGTGTATATCGACGGGCAGTTGGCCACCTTAGGCATGCTTTCTGCCATCAGTGAATCTCTCATCAATATCTGTGGCCAGCACGAGCATCAGGTGATTCTGAATGTAGATAACCACATCGATATTCTTGATGAGTTTGGCGATCTTTTTCCTATCAGGCTCGAATATGCGGAAATGTACGGGCAATATCTCTCTCTAAAGGAAAAAATCAGAGAATCTCTGTCAGTCAAAAAGACCAGAGGCGAGAGGGAAGATCTTCTCCGCTTTCAATTTAAGGAGATTGGCGATGCCGGGATTTGTGTGGGAGAGGATGCTGTTCTCCTTGAGGAAAAGAAGGTTTTAAACAATGTGCAGAGATTGATGGACTACGCTACGGTTGCCCATGATGTACTTTACGGAAGGGCTGATTCTGTCCTTGGCGAACTTCGTGGTGCAATTGCGAGCATAAGGGAGATTAAGAAGATTGATACAGGGTTAAGATTGTCTGATGGGGATTTGGACAATATATATTATCAGCTGGAAGAAATTGCCTTGGCGCTCAGAGACTACATGAAGAACCTGTCATACGACCCTGCGAGACTTGAGTCTATCGATGATCGCCTGGAGCTTTTGGGCAGGCTGAAGCGAAAGTACGGTCGCACTTTGGAAGAGGTCTCACGGAAGAAGCTGCAAATCGAGGAGGAGTTGAAGTCCATTTCGTTCGTTGACGATGAGATTGAGAAGATGTCGAAAGACCTCGAAGCGCTCAGTCCGAGACTGCTCGAGAAGGCACACAGCCTGTCCAAAGGGCGCCGTGAAACTGCATCAGTTCTGAAAAAGGCCATAGAAGGAGAGATTCATTCACTGGGAATGGAGAATACTGCCTTTGAGGTTACCTTCAAGACGCCGGATGATCGCCAAGTCTCGGCTTCGTTTAATCCCAGAGGGATCGACGAAGTTGAGTTCTTTCTTGCCACGAATGTGGGAGAGGCATTGAAACCGCTGAACCGTATTGCCTCCGGGGGTGAGCTTTCGCGCATCATGCTCGCCGTGAAAAATGTCCTGGCGAGAACTGGTTCTGTGGGGACCATCATTTTTGATGAGGTGGACAGCGGCATAGGCGGGGCGACGGCGGAGGACGTGGGCAAGAAGCTCAAGGGTGTGGCGAAGCATCACCAGATCCTGTGCATAACCCATCTTCCGCAGATTGCCTGTTTTGGGGACAGGCATTACCGCGTTACGAAAACCGTCTCCGGCGAGAGGACAATTGCATCCGTAGGCGTCCTTTCTGACAAAGACAGGCTGGATGAAATTGCGAGGATGCTTGGCGGCGCGGAGCTCACAAAAAAAACCAGGGAGCATGCGCGGGAGATGCTGGAGCTCTCCCGCAAGTGAAAGGGCAAAAAGATGCTAAGGAAGGCCCGGGTCAGTGATGTAAAAACAATCCACAAGCTGATCAATCTATCATCAGGCAAAGGGGAAATACTTCCCCGCTCCCTGATGGATATCTACGGTAGCCTGAGAGATTTCTTAATCTATTTTGATGAGAACGAGAAAGTCGTTGCAGGCATCTGTGCCATGAATATTATCTGGGACAATCTGGCGGAGATCCGTTCTCTCTATGTGAAAGAAGAATACAGAAGGCAGGGAATCGCAAGGAAACTCGTCGAGGGATGCATCTCCGAGGCCATTACCCTGGGTTTTTACAGGATGTTTACGCTTACAAACAGGCCGGAATTTTTTAAACGGCTCGGTTTTAAAGAGGTTGATCGGTCGAGCCTTTCCGAAAAGATCTGGTCTGACTGTTTTAGATGTTCCAAATACCCGGACTACTGTGACGAAGTGGCGATGATCGTTGAACTTTGAGGTGCACGTGGGACCCTTACGAATTATTTGCTTGCTCATAGGGTTTTTCCTGATCGCCGGCTGTGCGGCTGGAATTGTGAAACCTCCGGAAAAGATTCTTCCTGCCCTTGTATTGATTTCTCCCGATAAAGCTCCACCGTTAGCTGATGATCTTGATGGTGAATTACTGGGGACGGCAATCGAAAGAAGTCTCGAGTACTATGAAAGAATTGCCAGGAATAATATGTACAGGATTGGCGAGCGCCATATTACAGGCAAGGAATTAAGAGAGTCGCTTCTGGCATTTCGAAAGATTCTGGACGGTTCTGAATCGGACGAGGTCAAACGGAAAAAAATACTGAATGCATTTGACTTGTACAGAGCCACTGGACTTGATAATCAGGGAAGGGTACTTTTCACTGGATATTTCGAGTCTGTCTTGAAAGGTTCCCTGGAGAGGACTGATGAGTACCGGTATCCGATATACAAGACCCCTGAGGACATTGTGGTTGCCAATTTGGGAAAATTCAGTGAGAAATACAAAAATGAAAGAATTATCGGCAGGTTGAAGAGCGGCGAGTTAGTCCCTTATTTTAATAGGGCTGATATTGAAGAAACTGGAGCTCTCAAGGGAAGGAACCTTGAACTTATCTGGGTGAATGATCCCGTTGACTTATTCTTCATGCATATCCAGGGCTCAGGAGAAATAAAATTAACGGATGGGCGGTCCGTGCAGGTCAGTTATGCTCAGACGAATGGCCGCCCGAATAGGATGGCAGGATACCTTCTGGATAAAGGGAAGTTCTCTAAGAGTGAGATGACGCATCAGTCTATAAAACAATATTTGAGGGAGCATCCAGAAGAACTTTCCGATATTCTCAACTACAACGAGAGCTATGTATTTTTTCGCATTGTCGAAAACGGCCCCATAGGCGCGTTGGGCCTTACGCTTACCTCGGGCCGGTCTATCGCGACAGACCTTGATTTATTCCCGAGAGGTGCTCTTGCCTTTATAAGGCTGCGGAAGCCTGTCTTTGAAAAGGACGGAAACATCAAATCATGGAAGACCTTTTCCCGCTTCGTTCTCAATCAGGATACCGGCGGTGTGATCAAAGGGCCAGGGCGGGTTGATCTGTTTTGTGGAAAGGGCAGCACCGCGGAGATGCTGGCAGGGAGCCTTAAGGAAAACGGGGAGCTCTATTTCCTGGTGAAAAAGAAAGAAGGCATAACAGGCGCCCCGCCTGTTAGCAATGTCGGCGAATGAATTCCCCGGCAGTTGCCGTTCCTGAAAAAAACGTATCCCGGGCGAAATGATCGTACGTCCGCGTAACTGTACGCCCTCAGTGTCCACCGCTGATCCCTATATGTCGAGGCTCCTTTTTTTGCACATTCAAAACTGAAACACAAAAGCCGCCCCTCTTAACGTGAGATTGGCGCATGTTGATAATGTGCCTCCCTTCCAAACCCGCGGTGCACACGTGTTTGCAAAGAGAATATTCTTTAAAAAAGATAGAATTGCCTTGCTTGTTGTTTTTCTTTGTGATACCGAGGGCGCAGTGTTTAAGCGTCAGGTATTGAAGTTATTAGTCGGTGGCCTCCCTTAGGTAGTTGCGCCGCCGGTAGAGGATTATTTCAAGAAAATATTTTATTGAAAGGGGATTTTAGACAATGACGAAGACGGAATTAATAGCGGTAATAGCAGGGGCGGCGGGAATCACCAAGACGGCAGCGACGAAGGCATTAGATGCTTATGTAGGTGCAGTAACCAAAGAGCTCAAAAAGAACGGAAAATTAGGTCTCGTAGGGTTTGGTACCTTCTCTCTTGTAAAGAGAAAGGCAAGAGAGGGAAGAAATCCGCAGACCGGAAAAGCTATTAAGATACCGGCTAAAAAAGTCGTAAAGTTCAAGGCAGGAAAGGAACTGGCAGATAAAGTAAAATAGGAGATCATAATATAAGGTTATTTCGCAATTGAGGTCTCCGGTTATTTAGTATCGGGGGCCTCAATGCGTTTGGGGCATCATGGCACATTGACAGGAACTTTGCTTTTTGTTATGAACGTCTTCAAAAAGAGTGAAGGCTTTGAGGACCGATGCCTAATGCAAATGCGAAAGCAGGCACGCTGGGAGTTGAGCAAATCTAAAATAATTTAAAGTCCATTCTTAGCAGCTAACCAGAGGGATATAAATTGGCAAAGAAGAGAATATTGAGTGGCATGCGACCCACAGGCAACCTGCATCTGGGAAACCTTCACGGGGCTCTCAAGAACTGGATAGAACTCCAGAACAGCGGCGATTATGAGTGTTTTTATTTTATTGCCGACTGGCACGCGCTCACCAGTGAATACAATAATACGGACATGATAAGGGAATATATACTCAATATGAGTATTGACTGGCTCAGTGTAGGCTTGGACCCTAAAAAGAGTACCTTGTTTATCCAGTCCTGCATAAAAGAGCATGCTGAACTTTTCGTAATCCTCTGCATGATAACCCCTCTGCCGTGGCTGGAAAGGAATCCCACGTATAAGGAAATGAAGGAGGAACTCTCGGGAAAAGACCTATCCACCTTCGGATTTTTGGGTTATCCCGTCCTCCAGGCAGCGGACATTATTATGTACAAGGCCTACGGAGTGCCCGTAGGGGTGGACCAACTTCCCCACGTGGAACTAACCAGGGAGATTGCCCGGCGCTTCAATTTTCTCTACAGAGAAATATTTCCCATTCCGGTGCCCTTGCTGGCAGAGGTTCCTAAACTCCTAGGCATTGACGGGAGAAAAATGAGCAAGTCATACAATAACGCCATTTACATCAGTGATCGGGGAGATGAATTGAGGGCAAAAATTGAAGCCATGTTTACTGATCCTCAACGCATGAGAAAAAGTGATCCAGGCAGGCCGGAACTTTGTAATGTTTTCACTTTTCATCAGATCTATTCGCCGGCCGAGTTTGTCAGGGAACTATCAGCAGAATGCAAGAAGGCAGGCATAGGCTGCACAGATTGCAAGAGGTGCCTTGCTGATCGGATAACAGAAGGTTTGCGGCCCCTTCACGAACGTCAGGACTATTTTCGACAGCATATCGATGAAGTCAAGAGCATTATCGAGGACGGGAATGTTAGGGCAGCGAAGGTAGCCTGTGTGACGATGGAGGAGGTTAGGGCAACGATAAGAATCTGATAATCTCCCCCGCAGGCTGGCGTTTCTTTCACAGGGACATGGTTGATGGCACCGAATCTTCGCTCCTGCCCGCATCAATGAGACTTACGTCCTACAATATTTTCCAGTTCAGTGGTTATTTGTAATTTGTAAGAGTGTTATTATGGAATACGAGGTCAAACTCGATATATTTGAAGGCCCCCTGGATCTCTTGCTTTATCTCATCAAGAAGAATGAGATCGACATCTATGATATCCCTATCGCGCTCATTACAGAACAGTATCTTCAGCACATCGAAATGATGAAATATCTCAATCTGGATGTCGCCGGGGACTATCTGCTGCTGGCATCGACACTGATACATATTAAATCGAAAATGCTTCTTCCCGTTGAGGAAGGCGACGCCGGAGAGACCGAAGATGAACCAGATCCCCGCGCGGAACTCGTTAAACAGTTGCTCGACTATCAGGTCTTCAAAGAAGCAGCGGCGCAACTGGAGCAAAGGCCTCTTTTGGAAAGGGATATTTTTAAGAGAGGACTCTCTGCTGAGAATGGATGTGCCGAGAGAAGCGAAGATGAGGCAGATGTGGAAGTTAGCGTCTTTGCGCTGGTAGAAGCTTTTTACAGAATCATCTCTTCCATGAAAGAGCCGGAATTCATGGAGATTGACGTGGAAAAGCTCTCTCTCACCGACAGGATAAATGAGATTATGGGACAGCTTACGGAGAAGAAAAATCTTTCATTCGTTGAATTGTTGCGAGATACCCCGGATAAAAGAATGATCCTGTATACTTTCCTCGCTATTTTAGAGCTCATGAAATTGAGAATGATCAAGGTCTATCAGGTTAGTTCCTTTGGTGTGATCAGAATCGTTCTTGCCGCGGAGTCATAAATGGGGACTAGCTAAAAGATCACCGTGCCTGTGCAGGACGAGGTTAGGGCTCAAGTTGCGCTTCATTCTCAGGTTTCGTAGGGTGTGGCGATTTACGCATCATGCTTGCGGAACTTATTTGTGAAGCTTTCCATGTATAGACTGTTTGCCACTTTTTAGAGGTTACTGCAGATGGAAGAGACAAAGGCAATAATAGAGGCTATCATTTTCGCATCAGAATCTCCACTTACTGTAGATAAGATTAGAGAAGTTTTACGTGAAGTTGATAGAAGTGAAATCGCTCGCCTAGTGCAAGATCTGATTAATGAATATGAAAAGAGGCAAGGCGGTTTTCTCCTTCAGGAGGTTGCCGGGGGTCTTCACTTCAGGACAAGGTCAGAATTGAGTTTATGGATCAATAAATTGATGAAGGCGAAACAGGCGATGCTGACGAATGCCGCTATGGAAACCCTTGCTGTTGTTGCATACAAACAGCCCGTGGTGAAATCGGAAATAGACAGGATCCGCGGTGTGGACGTCGGCAGCTCGTTGAAAGGATTACTGGATAAAAAACTTGTGAGAATTATGGGACGAAAGGATGTTCCGGGCAAACCCATCATGTACGGTACGACAAAAAAGTTTCTTGAAATATTCAGCTTGAAGGACCTCTCGGAACTGCCGACCCTGAAGGAATTGAATGATTTGCATGATGGAATGGAGGCCCTTGGCGCTGAATCCCAAATACCAGATAATGTGGAAAACTGATTGTCCGAAAGTCTCGTGATTTTAATATTTGAATTCGGTAGCGAGCGCATGCTGAACGATACTGCTCCTTAAAAATCGAAGATTTTCAACAGCTTGCTGTGGAGAGCTTCAATTTCGGATTTGTTTGGGGATTGCATGATGGAGCGTCTTCAAAAGATCATAGCCGCCTCGGGGATTTCATCAAGGCGAGTAGCAGAAAAAATGATCGTCGAGGGCAGGGTAACTGTAAATAATGCCGTAGTAAGGCGGCTTGGCGCTAAGGCCGATATCAGTGCAGATGAGATCCGGGTTGACGGCAAGTTGATATTGCCGGAAGTATCCAAAATCTACCTGATGCTCCATAAACCCAGAGGGTGTGTGACGACACTCCATGATCCGGAGAAGCGGGCAGTCGTTACGGACTTGCTTTCCGGCATATCGGAAAGGATTTTTCCTGTTGGTCGGCTGGACTATGATTCTGAAGGCCTGTTACTCTTGACCAATGACGGTGATTTTTCCCAAAGAGTGCAGCATCCCCGGTTTAGGCTTCGCAAGACTTACATGGTAAAGATTGAAGGGAATCTGACGAAGAGCGACGTTCGTGCATTATCAGAAGGCATAAGGCTGAGCGATGGAATTTTTAAACCGGAGAATCTGCAAATTGAGAGAATAAACAAAAAGAGCAGTTGGCTCACCCTGACAATTGCAGAGGGCAGAAACAGGGTGATTCGCAGGGGACTGGATTCGCTGGACCACCCGGTTGTCAGACTAATCCGGACGGCGATTGCAGATATAAGTTTGGGCAATATGAAAGCAGGAGCATTCAGGCACCTGACCAAGAAAGAAGTCCAGCATTTATTATCATTCTCATAGATATATGTTCCTTTCGAGGCCACTAATTTCGAAAGAAAATTTGTCTTGACATTAAAACGAAAATAAATCATAGTCCCAAAATATACATATAAATTATCATGTTATTTTGAAATGAGCCATTCAGACAGCACATTTACCAGGAATTGCTGTGACGTGAATCGTATGAAGGAGGAGGTATGAACAAGTCTGGACTCATTGAGGCATTAAGTGGGAAAGAGAACCTGACGGAGAAGAAAGCAATTGATGTCGTTAATCTGGTCTTTAAGGGTTTTACTGACGAGCTGAAAAAAGGCGGCAGGATTGAGATCAGGGGCTTTGGCAGTTTTGTGGTAAGAAATTATACGGCCTATACCGGCAGGAATCCCAAGACGGGGAAGAATATAATGGTATCGCCGAAGAAACTGCCCTTCTTCAAAGTAGGTAAAGAACTTAAAGCTAAAGTTGATGCTAAGAAGTAGATTGTTCGTACCGTCCAGATAAACCATAAGATTAGTAGCTCACAAATATCAAGGCTGAAGCGTAAGGGGTCATTTTATGGCCCCTTTTTTTTAGAGTTCTCTCTTATTTGCCGGAGCGTGAACTCGCGTTCCTCCTGTCCCTCCTCGATGGCTGAAAGGCGGTTGCCGATAAGGCCATTGCGACAGGCCCATGCTTGGGGGGTGCTTTTTAAAGAAGATTGGTACCTTCAATAATCAGCCCTCGACTAATTCAGCATATGAAAGAAATTATGCGGAGATTGCCTGTTCTTCATATCGGTCTTTTTCTGGTAACTCTTTTTTGTACCCTCATTGCGGGTACACTGCAGCAGAATATCAACCCGATCGAAAACCCGTCGCTCCTGTGGAAGGGGATACCGTTTTCATTTACACTCTTGCTCATCCTTGGCGCCCATGAGTTCGGCCACTATTTCATGTCAAGGAAACACCATATCGATGTAACCCTTCCATATTTCATACCGGCGCCTTCGCTTGTCGGCACTTTCGGGGCGTTCATCAAAATGAAATCACCAATCATGGATCGCCGAATCCTTTTAGATGTTGGTGCGGCAGGACCTCTGGCGGGATTGTGCGTAACTGTACCGGTTCTACTGGTCGGCCTTTCTCTATCAGAGGTCAGGTATGAAACAGTTGAGACGGGCTTCAGTCTGGGCTCATCCATGCTTTTCTCAATTATGAACTGGATAGTTCACGGCTCTTTGCCGGACAATGCCAATATCATTCTTCATCCTATAGGATTTTCCGGCTGGATTGGATTGCTGGTTACCTCTTTGAATCTCTTACCTGTGGGCCAGCTTGACGGGGGGCACGTGGCCTATGCAGTCATCGGCCCTAAACAGGGCATTGTAGCAAAGGCGGCGCTTGTCATTCTTGTTATACTCGGGGCAACCGGCTGGGTCGGCTGGCTTGTGTGGGCAGGCATCATGTTTTTTATGGGAATATATCACCCGCCGGTTATTTATGACTGGATCCCTCTCGATAGAAAAAGGAAAGTCATCGGCTGGCTCACGATAGCTGTCTTCGTTATGACCTTCACACCCGTACCGTTCTGAATTAGATCAAATCCTCTTCACGAAAGCTGAAAAATCTGTTTTCACCGATGATGACGTGATTGTGGACAATAATGTCCAACATCCTCGCGTTTTCTTGGATTGTCTTCGTCAAGCGAATGTCCGCATCCGATGGCGTCACGTGTCCCGAGGTGTTATTGTGGACGCCTTTTGTTTTAGGGCGTTTTCCAGGACCTTCCCCGGGTAGACGACAGCTTGGTTCACAATGCCATCCTGGATAGTCTCAATATCCGTCATCCTGTTTTGTGCATTCAGGTATATGACGCAAAATCGCTCATCCTTGAGACCGCCCATGCGGGTCTTACAATAATCGAGTAGCTCGCTCGTACAGGTTATTTGCGGTTTCTCCTTTGCCTTCTCTTTGGGGTACAGTATCTCCGTTTCCTTTATGAGTCTTGTCAGGATTGCAGTATGCGCGCCGACATCTTCGACATTCTCCAAGCTTTTTTTCTCTGCATCCATGATTCACTTGAGAGAGCCGAAATTAGTGAGGAGTACCTTTGCCAGGGGTTTGACATTTTTCCGAGGGATGGCATATGATAAGAGCAGTTCCAAGACCTCATAGCCGTGGAACGCAGCAACACCTGATTCGGAAAATTTCTTCTTCAGGTATTGACGATGATCCTTATAGTGAGGCATATGGGAGGATATGCTCACGACAATTTTTGTTCTTACATCTTTCAGGTAAATCAGCCCAGATTAGCCTTGACGAAATCCCAGTTGATCAGCTTCTCAATAAATGTTGCCAGATAATCCGGCCTCCTGTTCTGGTAGTCAAGATAATATGCATGTTCCCAGACATCGACGGTGAGCAGCGGTTTTAGTCCATGGGCAATAGGCGTGTCGGCATTGGCTGTTTTTATCACTTTCAATTTGCCCCCGTCGAGTACCAGCCAGGCCCAGCCGCTGCCAAACTGGGTGACTCCCGCGTTCTTTAATTCATCTTCGAATTTATCAAAACTTCCCCAGGCCTCATTGATCTTGTCGGCGACCTTTCCGGCAGGTTTGCCGCCTCCGTTCGGCTTCATGCACTGCCAGTAGAAGGAATGGTTCCAGACCTGCGCCGCATTATTGAAGAGGCCGCTTTTGGCCGCATCGCCTACGGTCTTCTTGATAATAGTTTCCAACGACTCGTTAGCGAGATCCGTTCCCGCTATCAGTTTATTCGTGTTATCAACATATGCCCTGTGATGCTTTCCGTGATGAAACTCCAGAGTGTTCGCGCTGATGAATGGTGCGAGTCCGTCCTTTGGGTAGGACAGATCGGGTAATTGAATAGCCATAGTGCTATCCTCCTTTTTTTATGTAGATCATAGCACATCCGGGTCTGCCCGCGCAAGTAGCGACTATGGAAAAAATTAACCAACTTCGGGGATATAGATGACGTTGAAGGTCAGAATCATATCAATTCGAGCGGCAGAGGCGTGTTTCTCTCGCTGATATTAAATGAATGGTTCATGCCCATCGCAATTTGAAATCCAGCCACGCGATGTAAATCATCATAAAAATCATGAATACCGCTGCCGGCAGGGCTGTTTCCTTACTGAAAAGAGATAATGCTAAACCGGCAGCGAGCGCATAGTTCTTAAGAGTGCCAAGCAGACAGAGGCTGGCCAGTTTCTCCTTACTTATGCGAAGCAGCGTACCGATCAATTCTATCAAGAACCCCAACAAGAATGTGCTTGACAGGGCGATTGCAGCGACGGGAAAGAGTGAAGATGGCTGCCCTATAATTGTTTCTCGATTCAATGCCACAATCGTATAAAGAATCAGGAAAAAGCACCACTTGGCGAGAACTCCTTTGATAGGCTCTATTTTGCCATGCAACCCTCCCTTCACGATGATTTTGGAAAGTAGGAGGGGGAGTAAAATCAATACAGTTGCCACTACGCTGAGCTTGGTTATGTCGATGGAGTGCATGTCCATAAGGCCAAAGGCTATTACGGGAATTATGGCAAGGGCGCCAATATAAGCCCCTATGGTACCGATGACAGCGTTGATTTCGCTTCCTCTCCAAAAATTGGCCAAAGGGGTTACGGCCACGGCAGGGGGAACGGCCGCCATGATGATGAGCCCGATCCACAGTCTTTCATCATGGATCAAGAAAGCGCTCAAGCCGACAATGAAGTTTCCCAGTATTACATAGCTCATGAATACGCCGACAAGGGCAGGAATTAAAGGAGGCTTCCGGTATTCATGAACTTTGACTGACAAATCTGTCATGGCCAATGTTAAAATGAGAGTTAAAGTCGGCAGCACCAGCACTCTCGTCCATTGCGCCGCATCATCAAAGAGCAGACCGGCTATTATGGCCGCCAGCAAGATGAAATTTCGATTATGTAGAAGGGCTCTGACTTTAGCCACCACACAACTCCACTAGTTTCACGCTTTGATTATTCTTCTATAAGTGAGACCCGTGAGGAAAAAAATGAAATTTATCAGGACAATCGTTGCACCAGTTGGGAGATCAAGGGAAAAGGAGACGAGAATTCCCGAGACTACTGAGACCATAGCCGATAACGAGGCGGTAAACATTACCGCTTTAAAGCTTTTTGCGATCTGGAGTGCAGTTACCGCGGGGAATATAAGTAATGCGGAGATGAGCATGATACCCACGACTTTCATGGATAAGACGACTGTCACTGCGGTGAGAAGAACAAACATCGTATTGATCGATTCCGTCTTTATGCCGGAGGCCTTTGCCGAGTCTTCGTCAAAGGTTATGGACAAAAGCTCATTGTAATAAAGGATGATCATCAGGATAACAAATATGGAAAGTCCGATGGAAATGAAGACTTCTGATTCGCTGATTGACAGGATGCTGCCGAATAGATAGCTGAACAGATCGATATTAAAGCCGCCGGCAAGACTCGATAACATGACTCCTCCTGCAATGCCCAGTGAAGAGACAACGCCGATGGCGGCATCTCCGTAAAGTCTCGCCCTTTCGGTCAGCCTGAGAATGCCAACGGAACATATCATGACAATGGGTATTGATACATATAGCGGCGACATCTTGAGAAGCAGCGCCAGTGCCACACTGCCGAACGTTGCATGGGCAAGGCCGTCACCTATGAGGGAAAATCTTCTCAGTACCAAAAAAACGCCCAGCGTGGAGCAGAGAATCCCTATAAACGAACCGGCAATTAGCGCCCGCTGAAGAAATCCGTATCGAAAGAATTCAGTCAGTTCCATGGTCACCGGAGGAACAATCGAGGTTCTGATTATGTCTATGGCAGATGACGTGCTGTGCGAACTCTCCAAAGAATTGGGTGATCTCGCGGGATTCACAAAAATCTTCGAAGCTTCCGTAAAAAATAATCTTCTTGTCAACATAGAGGAGCTTCGAGGTATATTTTCCTATGTTGCCCGTGTCATGGGTGACAATCACAATGGCGACCTTCTTCTCCTTATTCAGGCTCTGCATGATTTCGAAAAAACGATCCCTCGTTTCCGGATCTAATGCATCTGTTGGTTCATCGACAATGAGGAATTCAGGATCATTTACGATAGCCCTGGCAACGAGGACCCTCTGTTGCTGGCCTCCCGAAAGTTCACCCACCGGAGCATTCTTGAGCTTCTTCATATCGAGGAGGTCGAGTATATTATCGACTCTTGCATGGTCGGATATGTTCATGTGCTTGGGGAAACTCTTTTTGGAAAGGAGCCCCATCGCGACAATCTCACCGACTGTAGCAGGGAAACGGGGATTCAATGCGGAAATGTGTTGCGGTAGATACCCTACCTTATCCCATCGGGAAAATGAGGCAATGTCATCGCCAAATAGTGTAATCCGGCCGCTGTACGGTTTTAACAGGCCAAGCATTACCTTTATTAGGGTTGTCTTTCCCGAACCGTTGGGTCCGACGAGGCCTATATAGTCGCCTTTCATAATCGAAAATGAAATGCCGTTCAGTACATCTGACGAATTATACCGAAAGCAAAGATCTTCAACAGTGAGTATATCTACCGGCATTCTAATCCCGCCTTAAGGTTTCCCAAATTCTCTTCCATCAGCGAAGTAAATGTAACCCCATTTTCCATTTCTTCTCTGGTCACATTATGGGCGCCATGAAGCATCAGCAAGCCGCACCCCGTCTCCTTCGCAATGACATCGGCGATTCTTGGTGCTGCCAGCTCTTCATAATATATGTATTTGACACCGTACTTTCTTACACTCTTGGTGATTTCAACAAGTCTCTTGGGCATTGGCTCAGCATCAGGAGAAAAACCTCTATACGCAGATACATACGTAATGCCATACCGTTTTGTGAGATAACCGAAAGCGAAATGCCCCGCATGGACAATCACTTCTTTTCTGCAATGCGACAGTGTATTCTTATACTTTTTGTCGAGCTCCTCAAGCTTTTTCTTGTATTCATCGGCGTTTTTCGAATAGAAATCCTTATTCCGAGGATCTTTGGCAATAAACTGAGATGCAATCGTATCAACCATTTTCATTGCATTGGAAAGATCAAGCCAGATATGGGGATCAGCATTCCCTGAATCGTCTGCACGGGCGTGTTCCTCATCGCCATGATTATCCGTTCTTTGCAATAAGGTGATGCCTTGGCTTGTGTCGACAACGGTGAGGCTTCTGGTATCGATGCCTTTTAACAGGCCGCCAATCCAGGGCTCCATAAATTTGTTGGTAAAAAGAAAGATGTCCGAATTCTGGATTCGTTTTATGTCAGCAGGCCTCGGCTCAAAAGCATGAGCTTCGACCCCCGGCGGCAGCAGTAAGTTTACTTGTATCTTTTCACGCCCGATCTGTCTTGCAAAATCATAGAGTGGGAAAAGGGTAGTCACCACCTTGAGCTTTTTCTCTGCCACCGTCATCTTTTCATTTTTCTGACAGGATGGAAAAAACAAGAATGTCAAAATCGTAATTGTCAAGATGGTTAAAAACGTCTTTTTCATTTTTCCGCTTACAGTGATTTATGAAATCCCGATATTCTGGACTGTTCTTGCCCTTTGTCTTGCCCGAGCCCTCTTGCAATATTTCTCTTAGCAAAAATAGAAGTCCTTTGCAAATTTGTGATGTTATAAATAGATAATTTTTCTTGACATGACAGGCAATTAGTATCATTGTGAGCGGCAATTCATAATATGAACGGTCATTCTATATTTTGAACAACGGCCCGAACATGGAAAAATTAAAAAGAAAAGAAATGGAATTTCAGTTCCGCAGGACTGAAATTCTTAATCAGGCAGAGAGGATATTTGCTGCAAAGGGATTCCATAATGCCACCATGGCAGAGATTGCCAACGCATCCGGTTTTGCCACGGGCACGTTGTATCAATTTTTTGAGGGCAAGGAAAGTCTATACAATGTCATGGTAAGCGAGAAGATTGACAGGATGTATTCCGAAATCAGGATCGCTGCAAACAGGGAAGAAAAACTGACAGATAAGATCGAGAAGCTGGTGGAATCACATTTTCACTTCGTAGAAAACAACGTCGATTTCTGCGACCTTCTAATACGCGGCGAAGGTTTGAGTCTCTCGGATAAGGGGACGATTTTGAGGGATAAACTTATAGCGGACTATTTTAACCATATCTCTTTTGTGGAAAGCATCATGCGCTTCGGGATGGAGACAAGAACCCTGAAGAGCGGAGATCCGCGCATGATGGCTTATACGCTTTTGGGCATCATCCGGTCATTCTTTTATTACTGGATGCTTACAAATCAGGATGCTCCTTTGAGTGATAAAGTGGGCTGTGTCTCGGACATCTTTCTCAAAGGGGTGGGTCTGGAGTTGACGGAATGAACGATTGGCGTCTTTCCTTAGTGGTCGGTATTTTATTGGTCGTGACCGCATCTATCATGCCCATCTCTGTGCATGCCAAAGAATATTCTCTTGATGATCTCTATCGTATCGCCCTTGAGCGTGCTGAGAGGATTAAGCTGTCGGTAGAAGACCTCAACATAGCTAAGACGGGCAAAGATAGAGCCCTGTCAGCGTTGCTCCCAAAACTATCGGCGTTCGGAAATTACACAAAATATAGCGCCGAGAGATATAACGATGTCGGCACGCTTCTTCAGCCGGATACTGCAACCTCCTGGGGCGTCCGGGCTGATGAATCCGTGTCGTTGAGCGGAAGAGAGTTTACGGCGCTTGGGATCTCAAGGGCGAACATTGTAAAGAGCCAGCATGACCTTTATGCCACGAGGGAAAGTTACCTATTGAGCATCGCCTCTGCGTACTATGATGTTATGAAGGCAAAGAAAGCTCTCGACATCGCTGAGTCGAATCTGGAGAGGCTTGTCAAATATAGAAATGCCGCGGAAAAGCGTTTGAAGGTAGGGGAAGTGACAAAAACAGTGCTGCTTCGCGCCCAGGGGGAACTTTCCGGCGCTCAATCTGATGCTATTAAGGCAATAAATGCCTTGGAGCTTGCAAAGGCCGTCCTTGCGCGTACGGTCGGTATCGAAGGAGATTTTCAACTGAAAGAAGCGCCCCCGGAGGAGATGAAGATTACACCTGAATCTTCCTTCGAGGAGATGGCATACGCCGGCAGGGCAGATCTCAAGAGTCTTGAGGTACAAAAGAAGATGGCGGAAGACCAGGTCAAGTATGCAAAGGGTGCATTCTGGCCGACAGTTTCCGCTTCTGGGGTCTATACATCTTCCGATCAGTCGCCGGATACACAAACACTGGTGCGAGACAGCACTTACGGACTCCTGTCATTGAACTTCCCTTTCTTTGAGGGGGGACTCAGAACGGCGGACATCAGGGAGGCGCGGGCACGGGAGCGTCAGTCTACGCTTGCGTACGAAGACTTTAAAAAGTCTGTGGGAATTGAAGTCGCAAGTGCGTATCTCGACCTTTTAACGCAGAAGGGAACGCTCAAATACCTGGAAGACCAGGTTGTCTATGCGAGGGACAATTTTAATGCGGTCTCGAAGCAGTTCGAGTTTGGATTGGCGCAGAGCCTCGATGTAATGGATGCGAACACATTGCTCGTCACAGCAGAAAGGAATCTCTCAGAGGCAGTGTATAATTATCAGGTTGCCATTTTGAAGATGAAGAAAGCGACAGGGACACTTCTGAAAGCAGTTATAGGTGATCAGTCGTAAGAGCTGTCAATTAGCCCGGTGTCTTTGTCCGTGAGGGGACAATAGAAAAGAAATTGCCGCAGGCCTTCGCCGTTAGAAAAATCCTTATATTACAAGAGGTAATGTGGTGAATAATATATGAGGCAATATAGGTAAAAACAATGACTGATGGTTCTTCAAAAAGTTTGGTTGTCAACTTGGGAAGGTGGTTGATTCTCTTATTTGTCGCTGCCGGCTTAATTTATGGCTGTTCTAAAAAGGAAAAACCCGTACCCCCTCCGGTGCCGGTTGTAGTAGTTTCGGCAGTGGAGAAGACAATTCCCGTGCAGATTAATGCGATCGGGAATGTCGAACCCTATCAGACCATATCGGTGAAAGCACAAATTACCGGAGAAATAACGAAGGTCAATTTCAAGGAAGGTCAGGACGTTGGCAAGGGATATCTTCTCTATGAACTCGACTGCCGACCGTACGTGGAGGCGGTAAAGCAGGCAGAGGCCAATCTGGCAAGGGATGAGGCCCAGGCAAAAAACGCTCAGTTGGACTTGGAGCGGTATACGGCCCTTTTGGAGGATCAATTTGTCACGAGGCAACAGTATGATCAGGTTCGGACAAATGCGGCCGCGCTGGAAGCTACTTTGAAGGCAGATAAGGCCGTTATTGAGAATAATCGCGTCCAGGTCCAGTACTGCTCTATTTATTCTCCTATTAGCGGGCGAACGGGGTCACTGAAGCTGAATCAGGGAAATATTGTCAAGGCCAATGACGTGGAACTGGTTGTCATCAACCAGGTCCAGCCTATCTATGTCACATTCACCATCAACGAAAATGATTTGCCCGCAGTTAAGAAGTACCAGGCGATTGAAAAACTAAAAGTGGAAGCCGTTATCTCCAAAGATGAACGACCAGAGCAAGGTCTGCTTACCTTTATAGACAACGCAGTAAATAAAGTGACGGGGACCATCATCCTCAAGGGAACTTTCGCCAACAGTGAAAAGCCTCTTTGGCCCGGTCAGTTCGTTACCGTGGTCTTGACGTTGAGAAAGGAGCCCAACGCCATAATGGTCCCTTCACAAGCCATTCAGACAGGGCAATCAGGGCAATACATCTTTGTCGTCAAGCCGGATCTCACAGCGGATATGAGACCTGTCACGATAGGAGTCACCATCAATGGAGAAACTGCTATAGTGAAAGGGATCCAGGCGGGAGATCGGGTAGTTACGGATGGCCAGTTGCGGATCATACCGGGGGCCCAAGTGACGATTAAAGAGACGCCCTGAGTAAGTACGGGAAAGCGCCCACATGAATCTTTCAGACATCTTTATACGCCGGCCAATTATGACAACCCTTGTCATGACGGCGATACTGCTCTTTGGGTTTGTAGCCTATCGATCCCTTCCGGTCAGTGATCTTCCCAATGTCGACTTCCCTACGATCCTTGTTACTGTCAACCTGCCGGGCGCGAGCCCAGAAACGATGGCTTCTACCTGTGCAACACCCCTTGAAAAACAATTTTCCACCATTGCCGGCCTCGATTCCATGACCTCGACGAATGGTCTTGGTATCAGCAAGATCACACTGCAGTTCGACCTGAGCCGTAACATCGATGCGGCGGCCCAGGACGTTCAAACCGCCATAGCTACGGCGGCGAGCCAGCTCCCCCAAAATCTACCCACTCCTCCGACCTTTAGGAAGGTGAACCCGGCAGACTGGCCAATCCTTTATCTCGCTATGAGCACGGCAACTCTGCCGCTGTCGACAGTTGACGAGTATGCGGAGAACATCCTTGCTCAGCGCATTTCCATGATCAGCGGCGTGGCTGAGGTCATGGTGTATGGGTCCCAGAAGTATGCCGTCCGCGCCCGTCTTGATCCGAAGGCCCTCGCTTCAAGGGGCATAGGCATCGACGAGGTTGCGAGCGCAATCGCATCGGGCAATGTGAACATCCCAACAGGCACTCTTTGGGGAACGCATCAGGCGTTTACCGTGCAGGCCACGGGGCAGCTCAACGATGCGGCCGCTTACAGGCCGCTCATCGTGGCCTATCGCGGGGGCTCACCGGTGAGGCTGGGTGAGCTGGGGCATGTAATTGACAGCGTCCAAAATGACAAGATTGCCGCGTGGTACAATGGCAACCGCGCCATAGTCCTCGCCATACTTCGCCAGCCGGGCACCAATACCATTGAGGTTGTGCAGTCCATAAAGGATATTCTTCCCAGCTTCCAGCACGATCTCCCGGCATCGGTGAACCTTGATATCCTCTATGATCGTTCGGTTCCCATAAAGGAATCGGTCCATGATGTTGAGTTCACCTTAATCCTGGCACTTGTTCTCGTCATCCTGGTAATCTTTGTGTTTCTACGCAACGTCTCCGCCACTGTCATCCCGAGCCTCGCCCTGCCCATGTCGATCATAGGGACCTTTGCAGTGATGTATCTCTGCGGCTACAGCCTCGATAACCTGTCGTTGATGGCCCTCACACTGTGCGTTGGGTTTGTGGTCGACGACGCTATTGTCATGCTGGAGAATATTGTCCGACACATGGAGCACGGTGAAAGTGTAATGGAGGCGGCTTATAAAGGATCGCGGGAAATTAGCTTTACTATACTTTCCATGACACTTTCACTCGTTGCCGTTTTTATTCCCGTTCTTTTCATGGGCGGCATCGTCGGAAGACTGCTTCATGAGTTTGCCGTTACCATCTCTGTTGCCGTTCTCATTTCCGGGTTTGTATCACTAACCTTGACGCCCATGCTCTGCAGCCGTTTTCTCCACCCGCCCGGCGAAGCGAAACATGGCCGTCTCTACCAGATTTCCGAACGGTTCTTCGAAAGGATGCGCGGTGCATATGAAATAAGCCTGAAATGGGCCTTGCATTACAGGCGAACGACCCTCATTGCCTCCTTCATTTTTCTGATCGGGGTTATCGGGCTCTATTTCATAACTCCGAAAGGATTCCTTCCTAGCGAGGACACTGGTCAGATTGTTTGCTTTACAGAGGCGGCGGAGGAGATATCCTTTCAATCCCTTGTTCAACATCAGAGGAAACTCGCCGAGATTGTCGCGCAAGATCCAAATGTCAGTGGTTTCATGTCCAACGTGGGAGCAGTGGGAAGCACGGTGTCGTCCAACATTGGCCGCATGTTCATACGCCTTAAGCCAAGGAGCGAACGTAGTCTAAGCGCCGATGAGGTAATTCAGGAGCTCAGACCGAAGCTGGCTCCGGTTGCGGGAATAAGGGTATTTATGCAAAACCCGCCACCCATAAACGTCGGTGGACTCCTAACAAAGAGCCAATACCAGTATACCCTTCAGAGCTCGGACATGAACGAGCTTTACAAACACGCGCCTGTCCTAGAGGCGAAGCTCAGAGAGCTGCCGGGCTTCCTGGATGTAACGAGCGACCTGCAGATAAAGAGTCCCCAGATCTACGTAAGGATTGACAGGGATAAGGCCTCAGCCCTCGGTCTCAGTGCCGGTCAGGTGGAGGATGCCCTATACAGCGCATACTCATCCCGTCAGATATCGACGATCTATGGACAGACAAACCAATACTGGGTCATTATCGAGCTTGAGCCAGAGTACCAGCTGGAGCCCTCCGCCCTTTCTCTTCTTTACGTCCGATCATCATCCGGCAACCTCGTTCCCTTGAGCACGGTGGCGACCTTGGAGCGCACCGTAGGACCCCTTACGGTCAACCATTTTGGACAGATCCCGGCTGTAACGGTATCATTTAATCTTGCCCTCGGGAAGTCATTGGGCGATGCCGTGGCTGGCGTGGAGAAGACTTCGAGGGCAGTTCTTCCTGCAACAATAACAGGCAGCCTGCAGGGTACGGCACAAGCCTTCAAGTCGTCCATGGCAGGTCTTGGTATTCTGATTCTTGTTGCCATCCTGGTAATTTACATCGTGCTCGGCATTCTTTACGAGAGCTACATCCATCCGATTACAATACTTTCGGGACTGCCCTCTGCTGGACTCGGGGCGCTTCTGACACTTCTGATCTTTCACATTGACCTTAATCTGTATGCCTTGGTAGGGGTCATCATGCTCATAGGGATTGTCAAGAAGAATGCGATCATGATGATTGACTTTGCCTTGGATGCGGAAAGGAAGGAGGGCAAGACGCCAGAGGAAGCGATCTTCCAGGGCGCGCTCATTCGGTTCCGTCCGATCATGATGACAACTATGTCGGCCCTCATGGCAACATTACCCATTGCCCTTGGCTTGGGCGCGGGCGCCGAATCGCGGCGGCCTCTGGGAATGGCCGTAGTCGGAGGTCTCTTATTCTCACAGATAGTGACCCTTTATATTTCTCCCGTCATATATATCTATCTCGACTCATTCCAGAAAGTAGTGCGGGGATATTTGCACCGTTATCGCGGCTAAGCTTAAGCCAGTATTCCGTTCCTAAAGCCAGGCTCTGCAGTTTGGTGTGCCCACACGCAGGAGCATGCTCAGCGGGGCATGTGCGTCCATATAGAAATAGATGGTAAGTACAAGCACAGAATGACGAATTTCGCGATTAAACATTAATAATATTGCATGCGGTTATTGTTGATGCAATGGTTGCTTTCTAAGGCAGGAAGAAGTTTTCAAAGCATGGGGAATTGTTTTTTTGTGCTTTACAAGATTGAGAATAAAAAAATTTTAATTTGTAGCGATATTTTCTGGAATTTGCCCGATGCTCTGGTAAAAAATATGATATAGTGTCTACGAATTTCGCAGGTATTGACAGCGGGCGACCGGCCTAGCGTATCTTTTCCTGTCTTTATGCGATAATTAATAATGAGGGAATATATGAACAAGTTAATCGGATCTGTTATTTCAGATATTTTAATCGGGACGATTCTTACGGTCTTGACGGTTGCCGCTTTCTATTTTGAATGGAAGCCGACGAAATATTTAGAATACAAGGTTTATGACGCGGTTTCCAGTTTGAAGGAGAAGGCTTCCAATTCCCCTATTGTGATTGTAGCGATAGACGATGAGAGCATCGCCAACATGGGCAGATGGCCGTGGCCGCGGGGTTATATTGCACGCATGATAGAATTTCTCAACAAGTGTGAAGCAAAAGTGATAGGGGTAAATATCATCTATTCTGAAAGTGATATGAACCAAGGTCTGACAGAGGTGCGCGATATTCTCAAGAATATAGAGAGTGATGCCGGCGTGCTGAAAAACACGCAGGTCAACAATATCTATACCACGCTGAAAGAAACAGAAAAGAAACTGGATAATGATGCAATACTTGGGGCAGCCATCGGAGAGAGTAAGAAGGTAGTATTGCCCCTGGTTTTCATCCTGGGCGGCTCAATCGACAGCAAAGGACCTGAAATTCCGGATTACCTGAAACAGAATTCTATGCCCGCAGCGTCCCAGGAGGGAAGCATGGCGGCAAGACAGATTGTTCCGCCAATCCCTGATTTTGCGATGAAAGCTTTGGCTCTCGGGCACATTAATGTTGTTCCCGATGTTGACGGCACAGTACGAAGTGAGCCGCTGCTTGTATATTACGAAGGACGGGCATACCCGTCATTCGGGCTGCAGCTATCCTTGAAATATTTGAACTACGATATAAAAGATGTGAGTATCACTGGTGGAGTGAATTTTGGAAACAACAGCATCACCACATCCGACAAAGGTGAGATGCTCATCGGCTTCAGCAAGAGCTTTCCCTATTTCTCTTTCTATGATGTGGCCAACAACAAGGCACCTCCGGAGGCATTCAAGGATAAGATCATTATCATCGCCCAGAGCGCAATCGGTCTCGGCGCTTTAGAGGTTACGCCCATTGGACCCAATGTTCCATCCTGGGGTATCATCGCCAATGTCGCCGACAATATCCTCTCAGGTGATTATATCGTGCGCCCTGCCTGGGCATTCCCTTTGGAGATAGGGGTCACCGTTTTCTTTGGCTTGTTCCTGGCATTGGTTATACCCAGGCTGAAGATCAGGATCAGTGCCATAGCATCGCTTATCATCCTGCTGATCTGGATCGGAGCGGGGACGTATCTCCTGATAAATTACAGATACTGGGTCAAACTTGTCCATCCGTCCCTTCTTATGCTGATCGGCTATACCATGGTGGTTACTAAGGGATACTTTTTTGCGGAAGAAGCGAAGGAGCGCATTGAGGCGGACAGTTACGAAACCAATAAGATGCTGGGGCTATCGTTCCAAGGACAAGGTATGCTTGATTTGGCCTTCGAAAAGTTCTGCAAATGTCCTGTTGATGATAAGTCGGTTAAAGAGCTGCTGTATAACTTAGGCCTTGATTTTGAGAGAAAGCGGATGTTTAACAAAGCCGTAGCTGTCTATGAATATATTGCGCAGGCGGGAAACTTCAAGGATATTGAGGAGCGGGCCAAGAAGCTTAAAGCGGCAGGTGATACGATGATATTCGGCCTGGGAGGCGCCAAGAAAGATACAACCTTACTCATGGACGGCGCGGAGACCAAGCCTACTCTCGGACGCTATGAGGTTATAAAGGAACTGGGCCGGGGAGCTATGGGAGTTGTGTACCTGGGCCAGGATCCCAAGATCAACAGGGAAGTCGCTATTAAGACACTGCGATATGAAGAGGTCGATGAGGAGCAGCTTGCGGAAGTGAAGAAGAGATTCTTCAGGGAAGCTGAGGCCGCGGGCAAACTTTCTCATCCTAATATTGTTACTATTTATGATGTCGGCGAAGACTACGACCTTGCATACATGGCTATGGAGCTTCTTGACGGCAGCGACCTTACTAAATATTGCCAGAAGGGAAATTTGTTGCATCTTGGTGAGGTAACGAAGATTATCACGTCGGTTGCCCAGGCCCTTGATTATGCCCATTGTAGTGGCGTCGTCCACAGGGATATCAAGCCTGCAAACATCATGATCTTGAAAAACGGGGAGGTTAAGGTTACCGATTTCGGTATTGCCAGGGTTATGACCTCTTCAAGTACCAAGACGGGCGCAGTTATCGGAACACCGAGCTACATGTCACCGGAACAGATCGTAGGCCACCATGTTGATGGCCGGTCGGATCTTTTTTCCCTCGGTGTGGTATTTTATGAGTTGCTGACCGGTGAGAAGCCGTTCCAGGGGGATAATATCACTACCCTGATGTTCAACATAACGAACTCGACACCCGTGCCGCTTAAGGGACTGGCACCAGATGTGCCGGATAATCTTGTTTCCATTATTGAGAGATTGCTCTCCAAGGACCGAGAGGCGCGATACCAACAGGGGAGGGAACTCTTCAGTGCCCTTTCTCTCTAGGAGCTAACATTGGAAATTAATGCTTGCGGCAGAACAGATAAGGGTCTTCTCAGACCCAACAACGAAGACGGTTTCTACATTGATGAGAAGACGGGCCTCTTTGTGGTTGCCGATGGCATGGGAGGGCATGCATCCGGAGAGATTGCGAGCAAACTGGCTATCGATGTAATAAGGGATTATTTCAAGGCGTTTTACGAGGGTCGGGCGGCATTGGTCGGGAAATTCGACGAAGATCATTCCGAAATGGCAAAGGCGATCGGTTCTGCGGTTCGACTTGCCAACCAAGCGGTACATGAAGCTGCAAAAAGCAATGCAGTCTGGCAGGGTATGGGCACGACGGTGGCGGCCGTTGTAATCAACAGGAATAGATTGAGTATCGCCCACGTCGGTGACAGCAGGGTTTATCTGGTGAGGGCTGGTGATATTGAACAGCTGACCGACGACCATTCGGTAGTCTATGAACAGGTGAAACGTGATCTATTAACTAGAGAAGAGGCCCAGAAATCTGAAATGAGAAATTTGCTGACCAGGGCTCTCGGTGTGGCTTCGGACGTTGAAGTTGATGTCAGTGAGTTGACTTTGTCTGCAGGTGACATTCTGGTGCTATGTACCGACGGTCTCAACTCAATGGTTTCCGATGATGCTATACTTAATCTCACGGTGTCCATGAGAAATCCGGCGGCGGTATGTGACAGGCTGGTAAAACTCGCAAATGAACAGGGCGGCAAGGACAACATAACGGTTATTGTGGGATATGTCAGGAAGAAAAGCTGGATATCTTTTCTATTAAATTTTAAGGAATGGTTCAGGAGGTGATATATGGCGAAGGTTTTGCTCAAATTTAAAGAAGCCGTAATAAGAGAGATACCGCTTGATCAGGACGTCATGACCATAGGGAGAAAAACGGATAATGATATCGTCATCGATAATCAGGCCGTGTCCGGCTATCACGCGCGGATAAAGAAGGAGGGGAATTCTCTATTCATCGAGGATGCCAGTAGCCTGAACGGCACTTATATCAACGGCCAGAAAATATCTAAAGGCGAATTACATAACGGGGATGTGGTCTTAATCGGTGTTCATACGCTTGATGTTATTTTGGGAAGGGCAAGAGATACGGAGACCAAGGGGTTTGCCGTGCGGGGGCGTTCGATGAATGAAACTGTCGTAATTGCCGCGGAAGATCAGAAAAAAATACTGGCTTCTCAGGACAAAGACAAGCCCGAGATCCTGGGTGGCTTCATAGTTATTGAAGGATCGACGGAAAAAAGGGATTATCTTCTCAAAGAAAGAGTTATAACTATTGGCAAGGAAGACGGAGCCGGTATTCATCTTAGGGGCTTCTTCGCCCCGAAAGTGGCCGCCCTCGTCAATAGAAGGAAGGAAGGGTATTTTATCACGCCTGCAGGTGGAAAAACGTTGAAAGTAAACGGCCAGAAGGTCGATCACAAATACGACCTGAAAGACGGTGATATTGTCGAAGCAGGCGGGTTAAAGTTGCAGTATTATGTGAAGGAATAACTTAAAGCAGATAACCATGACAAGAGAAAGACCCACGCGAAGACAGAAGGACATATCAAGGCTATTGAGGGAAAGGAACCGGCTGCGCAAAAGCTCGGTAAAAAAGATCAAGAAAAAATAGCGTTTTGGATGCATTAATGCGCTTACAGAATTTACCGGAGGTGCTCTCGCGCGGAATGGCAGAAGGGAAGGGGCGCCTTTTTTGTTTGGCGGAAGAAATTTATCAGCTCCAGTTCAAGCTAACCTGATTGAAGGGAATGTGCATTACAAATTAATATGATTTTTACGGAAGCGGATGTAAGACGAATTGAGAAAGAAGGCCTCAATTCCGACCAAGTGCTGGCGCAAATCGACCTCTTCAAGAGAGGTGTTCGCCCGATCAGACTCAACAGGCCGTGTACTGTTAATGATGGTATCGTGACCCTTCCGGATGAAGAGCTCGCGAAAATGGCGGCATTATACGAAGAAGAGCTCCGGATGGGAAAGAAAGTGCTGAAGTTTGTACCAGCTTCCGGGGCTGCCAGTCGCATGTTCAGGGATTGGTACGTATATCTGGAGAAAGGAAGTTTGGATGCTAGACATAGAGATGAGTTTGCCGGTGAGCTAAGAAGGTTCGCATTTTATCCTGATTTGCATGACGTAATAATGCGTGAAGGCGAAGATCTTGAAAAGATGTTGGAAGTCCAAAGACATGCCGATATCTTGGCCTACATCTTGACATCTAAAGGTTTGAATTATGGCAACCTCCCTAAAGCGCTGTTGAAATTTCATGCCTATCCTAACGGCAGCCGCACTGCCCTTGAAGAGCATCTGGTAGAGGCGGCTCTCTATACGAAAGATGCCTGCCGCATATGCAGGCTCCATTTCACTCTCTCGGAGGAGCATCAAAGCGACGTGATGGATTACCTGCACGTGATTGAAAGGTATTATGAGAAATACTATGATGTAACCTTTGATATTGCACTCTCGACGCAGAAATCATCTACCAATACAATTGCCGTGGATTTGGATAACCGCCCTTTTCGGGATCAAAAGGGGGGGCTTGTTTTCAGACCAGGCGGTCACGGCGCCCTTCTGGATAATCTAAACGGCACCGGCGGAGATATAGTCTACCTGAAGAATGTTGACAATATAGTACCTGACAGGTTAAAGCCGGTCACCATATTTTACAAGAAGGTTCTCGGGGGCTATCTCATCTCCCTTCAAAACGAGATATTCAGATACCTGCGGCACCTGGACAAAGCTGAACCGGAAGAGAAGACTCTGCGGGAACTGAGGTTATATTGTGAGAAGAAGCTTCATCTCGTCATGCCGCCATGGTTTGAAAATTTACCACTTGCGGAGAAATGCTCCTTTCTTTTCAAAATACTCAGCCGGCCGATCAGAGTATGCGGTATGGTAAGAAATCAAGGCGAGCCGGGCGGAGGTCCTTTTTGGGTGAACGGGGAAGATGAAACGCAGTCGCTTCAGATTATTGAGGAGTCACAGATAGATTCGGGATCGGCAGAACAGAGAGCAATCTGGTCACGGGCAACCCATTTTAATCCTGTCGATCTTGTCTGTGGTGTTCGCAACTACCGGTCGGACAAATTTGATCTCCGTGAGTTCGTAAATGGCGACGCCTATTTTATTTCACAGAAAGCCGAAAAGGGCAGGGACCTTAAAGCGCTTGAACTCCCCGGTCTGTGGAACGGCTCAATGGCGTTCTGGATCACCATTTTTGTCGAAGTCCCAATCGAGACCTTCAATCCCGTAAAGACGATCCATGATTTACTAAGGCCTCAGCATCTACCGTGAGTTTCATTAAATCAGCCAACACCCTATATCCTCTCTAAGTGCCGCCTTTACCTGGATATGAATTATAGAATTTCCTCTCCGGCACAGGGCCATAACTTCCTCATTTTTTGGAGCGTCGCTGTATAAGGCACACAGGGACGCGGCGGAGAGAATCGTCGTTTCGTCGCCTCCGTAAGGAACGATAGTGGTCGGTCCGGGAAATTGTTCCACATGGATAACGGTGTCTGCCTCGAGAGATAGTCTTTGGAGGGTCTCATTTTCGACGCTGTTCCGCCCGACTATGGCTTTGGAAAACTCATTGATTCGGAAATGTCTGCCATACTTGAGGAACTCTATATCTCTTATGCGGAAATCCATACCGTGCCGAAAGAGATCTTTCAGTCTCTTGGTAAACATGGGGTCCGTGAGCAGGCATCCCCCTGCAGGAGCGGAGTAATGGTCAATTCCATAGCGCCTTGCCATCTCAATCTGATCCTTTCTGCCTCTCCCCCTGAGCGCACAGAGCCTTTGACGGTCAACCTTGCCTTCGATTTCCGGTTTTGTTTCAGGGAGAAGCAGTGCACTCAGAGGTCTCAGAATATACTCCTGATACCCTGAATTTTTCGCGACGGTGTAAAGAGACTGTCTGGTCTGGGACATGGGGCGCTGGCCCAGAACCTCACCTGTGAAAATGAAATCGGCCCCCCTGTCTTCCATCATCCTGCCGGCAATTTTCAGCATAAGGGTGTGGCAGTCGATGCATGGATTCATATTCTTTCCGTATCCATATTTGGGTGCCTTTAACACATCAAGGTGTTCTTTCGTAATGTCTACTTCAATAAGGTGGAGCCCAATTGTTTTCGCGGCAGATTTAGCCTTTTCAGGACTAAAAAAGGGGGTCGTGCACGTAACCCCCGTAACTTCAACACCAAGTGCCATGATAATTTTTGCTGCAAGGATGCTGTCAAGCCCCCCTGAGAATAGACCTATACCTTTTACTTTCAATATCTAATGAGATTCACCTCCCACTTATTGTTGAGCAGCCCATATATTTCACGGTCCATATCGAAATCGATGAGATAAAAGTTTCCTTTATCTCGCGTTATTTTAAAGGCAGGAAAACTGATGGTGCCTGTCGGCTTATCGGTCTTTTCAGGGACTGAGAAGGAGAAGCTACTGAATGAGAAGGGAATATTCGCAGCCTGCAGGACTCTTTCGATAACCGATTTTTTTGTTTCTCCGCCGTCGAGAATGATTGTCTCCGTGCCCCGGGTTTTCAAACCGTCAATGAATTGTTGGGGGATTTTTTTTGAGAGGATTATTATTACCTTATCCCCCTTTTTTGCAAGCGCATCGGCCTTTGTGGAGAGGTAGGCGCCGCTTGCGGAGCCGTCAAGTATCCCGACTTCGGTATCTCTGGTTGTCTGATATCCGAGTTCATTTAGCAGGGAATTTATCAGCTCCATGTTAGTGCTGACGTTCATATTTGACATTTGGGGCAAAGTATATTTGTCATCCGGTGCGCTCGCCACACCGTGTCCATCTAATATTTCTGTCATAACCATGCCGTTTCTCTCCGCATATTGGGTCATTGGCTTGGGCAATAGTCGGGAATTATCTGGCACAAATGACAGACCTTGCAGGTAAGGTTTGCTGTCTTTCGCTTTTTTTGTGATGATCCAGTCAAGGGAGAGCTGAAGCGGCGGGATGGCGCCTATGGTGTAAGGTGTCGCCCTTCTCGTTATTGAATACGTGTTCGAGGCATTGATAATCTTTTGGAGAATTGCAACAGTATCGTCGCTACTTGCTATCTCAACCGAATGATAATTCTTCCAGTTGGACTGGATCATATTCTTCAATGTATCCGGTATCCGATTGGAGAAATCCAAAAAAATTGAACTTCCATCATCCAGCTCAACAATAGGTATTGTGGAACAGTCGATCGTAACCTGCCCTAAGTCCGGAATGGGAATATAGTATTTGCCAAGCGTTATGAGCGCTCCATTCATCCTATTGACGACGACTTTTATAATATCGAGATGCTTTCGTGGCAGTATGATGGGTTTGTCCTTGGCTTGATCTTTAACAACTTTAGAGGATGGTTCGGCTTCCTGAGCTTTGGCGTCCTGTTTAGTAATGACTATACTTCTGCGCGGCAGCTGCAAAGTCCGCCCCGGATAAATCACATTGTAGTTTCTGATATCCGGGTTCATTTGCTTGATATCGTCTACAGCTTTTCTAAGCTCGGGCAACTTTACGTTCAGCTCACGCATGGCGATCCGGCTTATGGAATCGCCTTTTCTTATCGTATAATTCGTTGTTGAGGAGATCTCTTCCCCCTCTGGAACAGCGGGTTGTTCTATTTCTGGGAGTATAACAACCTGGCCGGGTTTTATTTTATTTAGATCTTTTATTTCAGGGTTTAGTTTTTTTATTACTGTGAGTCGGTGTGCCGTCATTCCCGTTTGGGCTCTTATGATATGTAACAGCCACTCCCCTTCTTTAACTATGTACGGGCGTGTCTTTGCACTTAGTGTTGCTGTCTTTTGAAAGGAAAGATGAGCGGTATCCTCCTCGGCAAAAGAGTCGTGAGGTGTTACGGTGAGAATGGTCAAGGAAATAAGAATGAGATAGAAAAATCTCATACACGGATTGCCCATAACTATACCTCGTTAAGATATCACACCACTTTAGCAATGTGAAAAGCAGCTCTTACAAACCTAGCTAATTAAGCGCGTTATTAGCATAGTTACGCTGCTGTGCAAAGTAAAATCTCAATATCATTAGGTTCATTCAATCTTGGTATCAGGAGCTTCAAGGTTTTTCGGATTGCCATTCTTGAATATCAATGGTGTTAGCAACAAATAGATTTGTCCGGTTTTGTAGCAAATGAATTGTCCGCTTTTCTGTCTTGGGAGAATTGGTGTTAGCAGAGCACGAAGCATTTCACACGAGACAGAAGACGAGCGGCGGACTTAC
>JBEKOL010000013.1:0-85344 GCA_049521775.1 Syntrophales bacterium | reverse complement strand
TGTTAGAAGCAAGTAATATGTCCGGTATTGTAGCACGTAATCTGTCCGGTTTAATATGGTCGCCGATGGAGGTGCCCGATGAGACGGACGGAGATGTTACAGGAGATCCGGAAGACGCGATTTGAAGAGGTGTATTTTGGCTGGAGTGAGAGCCGGTTGACGCAGGAGGAAGCTGCACGGATTTTAGGTGTGTGCGATCGGACGTTTCGTCGTTACATTGATCGGTACGAGCATGGTGGTATGGCGTGTTTGTCGGACAAGCGTTTGATGCAGGCATCACTTCGCCGAGCCCCCGTGGATGAGGTGATGGCTGTTTCAGATTTGTATAGGAGGCGGCACCGTGGTTGGAACGTGAAGCATTTTTATGGGTGGTATCGGCGTGATGGGGGACAGCGTAGCTACACCTGGGTGAAGAATACTCTTCAGAGGGCCGGGTTGGTTTCCAGAGCCAGGAAACGTGGTGCCCATCGGAAGCGTCGGGAACGAGCCCCGATTCCCGGCATGCTGCTGCATCAGGACGGGAGCAATCATGAGTGGGTTCCTGGCAAGAAGTGGGATCTGATCGTGACGATGGATGACGCGACCAGCGAGCATTATTCCATGTTTTTTGTTGCCGAGGAGGGAACGGTCAGCAGTTTTCAGGGGATCAGGGAGGTCATTGTTCATCATGGTTTATTCAGCTCTCTTTACACCGACCGTGGGAGTCATTACTGGTTTACTCCGGAGACGGGGGGCAAAGTAAGCAAAACGCAGCTTACCCAGTTTGGAAGGGCCATGAAGCACCTGGGGATTGAGATGATCCCCGCCTATTCTCCGGAAGCAAGGGGCCGGAGCGAACGAAACTTCAGTACACACCAGGAGAGACTCCCCAGGGAGCTGGCCTTGCAGGGCATCATCACGATGGATGCTGCCAACCGTTATCTGTCCGACGTGTATCTGCCGGCATTCAATGCCGAGTTCATGCAGCCGGCGGCAGAGGAGGGGACTGCGTTTGTAAAGTGGATTGGCGCAAATCTCGACGATATCCTTTGTGAACAGTATGAACGGACAGTGACTGCTGACAACTGTGTCAGCTTTGAGGGAAAAACACTGCAAATCCCTGCTGACAGGTATCGATGCCATTATGTCAAGGTCAGGGTGCGGGTCCATCGGTACGTGGACGGTTCACTTGCCATCTTCCATGGCCCGCGCAAGCTGGCTGATTATGACAAACAAGGACAACTGAAAGAAATAAAAAAGAAAAAGGCAGCGTAAGTCCGCCGCTCGTCTTCTGTCTCGTGTGAGATGCTTCGTGCTCTGCCGACACCAACTCTCCCAAGACAGAAAAGCGGACAATTCATTTGCTACAAAACCGGACAAATCTATTTGTTGCTAACAGGAATTAGTCACCAGTAATTAGTCACCTGTTGCAATACCTACATATTTGAAACTGCTTACAAAGTTTCCAGGAGATCATCCCAGTTCATGAGACTGAAAGTCCTGTGGAGAGAATGGTCATCATCAACGAGGTGATATTCGAGGTTTGCGAAGACCGTCCAAGCGATATCCTGGACGGATGAAGGGGAAACCACATCATCATCTCTGCCGTGATAAATAACAGCAGGAGGAAGGAACTGCCTGCCTAAGTATGGCTTAAATTCATTTAGATCGAGGGCAGGGGCCAGGAGAATAAGCTTCTTTGTGCTCTTTTCATTGTTGTATGCATATGCGGCGGCCATTAATCCGCCGTAGCTCGAACCAACCAATACCAGAGACGTCTTGCCGGAGAGTAATTTGTTCAACTTTTCCATTCTATCTTTGAAAGTACCGACAAAATTTTCAATGATCATATCAGGGTATTTGTCCCTGAAGAATACGCCCTTCGTTCCCGTACTGGAACTTTCGAGTCCATGGATAAAGACTCTCGTCGGCTTCACGTAAATTCCTTGGTCCATCATTTCTTCACCCTAAGCTCCAGAGCAAAATAGAGCTGTATCCCAATGGCGCTTTTGAATTGATTTCAATATGTCAGTATGTTAGCAAAAAGCAAGTATTACTTTTATTATCAAGTAATTATAATTTTACAACCCTGTATTTGTGACCATTTCTTGACCACTTTCTGAGAAAATGGCATTTTTAAGCCTCAAAACCGCCGCCTGATTTTCCGATTTCATCAAATGAGAACAGACGTTCAGGGTCATCATAGGAGTTGCATGACCTAACTGAGTTTGGATGTACTTGATATTTTTTCCATGTGCAATTAGAAGGCATAGGTATGTCTTAGGTCGTGAAATCTTATCTTGGGGCAACCTGATTCGTTCAAGGCCTTACGAAATGGTCGGTGTATGTATCCGTTACAGAGCATTGGTTTGCCTTTGTCGTTCAGAACGCAACATTTCAAACGAAAATCAGCAATGTGGGGTAAATTACGGGATGAGATTTTTCTTTTGACTGTCCATGCAGATAAGTGTATTATTATTAATTACAGGAATTATTTTTCTTTCAAACAGAAAATCTTTTAACACTTGCATATCCTTAACTATCAATGAATGGCGAAGAACGTTCAAGAGCTTCAGGAAGATAGATGGCATTATGGCATATTTATTGCGTATAAATCATGTAGATTAGCTTTAAATACAGAACGTTAAGGATGACTAAAGAAGGACACAATGAATAAATCCACAGTTAAGAACTTTCGATCACTTACCCGAGTTGCCCAAGCGGTACTGATTGCAGGTGCGCTGTTAGCTTTTGGTCAGATGCAATCCGCCAGGGCGGACACTATCTACAAATACACCGGCAACCACTTTTCCTATGTGGGCACAGGGCCGGATGTGACGAATCTCTCGGGTTCTTTCACAGTATTGTCTGCCCTCGCAGCAAATACAAGCTACACCCTCACGCCCAGCACTGTAGGGGGTACAATTACTAATTTAAGTTTCACGGACGGAAGATCCGTCTGGAACATGAGTAACTACATCACATATTCCAGCGTAATAAATGCCAATAGCTTAATTGACGTAAAAACCGACGCTAACGGGAATATCGTCTCCTGGTGGTTACACATCTGCAGTTCAAGTGGAGATATACAGACCTGCACGGCTGATTGGGCGTGTGGAGGATTAGGAAGGGCGTATGACAATACTGAGCAGTTTAACAACTACGACGCTTACAATTTCAATGAACCCGGAGCTTGGACTACGACGACGACCACATGTTCTGGTACATACTCCCTTTCTCCAACAAGTCAGACATTTGCCTCCACCGGAGGAACCGGCAGTGTGAGTGTGACTTCCTCAAGCGGTTGCAGCTGGACGGCAACGAGCAATGTAAGCTGGATAACTATAACCTCCGGCAGCAGTGGTACTGGAAACGGGACAGTTGCTTTCACGGTGGCTGCCAACACCGGCACGAGCCAGCGTACGGGGACGATGACCATTGCGGGGCTGACGTTTACTGCGACACAATCTCCATCATATACATACACGATTTCTCCAATAATCCAGTCAACAAATTCTGTTGGCGCCCTCAGTACGGTTAAGATCACTGATATGTCCGGTTCTCTTCCTTCAGGGGCAACCATTACCGTGAATGCCTGGGATTCCTATGGAAATGCGCTCACGCAATCAGCAAGCGCCGCTCCTATTCCGCTAAACAACTACGGTACGACAAGCATCGTAGGCACCGACCTTATTGCCCGGTTTCCCGGCGTTACACCCATGTTGTACAGTTTTGTTATTAACTCTCCCATGACGGTAATGACGAATGTCAAGAAGAGCGAAGACGGTTTACTCAACTTTCCTATCACGTTCATGAATGGATTAAGCAACTTTGCCGTAAACACGGTAGGCCCCCTCAGTACGGTCAATATCACGGATATGTCCGGCGCCCTTTCTTCTTCAGGTGCTGCCATTACCGTGACCGCCTATGATTCCAATGGGAATGCGCTTACCCAATCCGCAAGTGCCTCTTCTCCAATTCTATACAACAATCGGACGACAACCATCCTAGGCACCGACCTTGCGAACTGGTTCCAGGGCACACCCATGACATACCAATTTGCCGTGCCATCATCAAAGTATATCTTCACCAATGTCAAGAAGAGTACGGATGGTACGATCAGTGTTCCCATCTCGTTTACGAGCGGGACAACAAACTATTCCACTAATTCTGTAGGATCTCTCAGTACGCTCAAGATCACGGACATGTCCGGTTCTCTTCCTTCAGGGGCAACCATTACCGTGAATGCCTGGGATTCCTATGGAAATGCGCTTACCCAATCCGCAAGCGCCCCTTCTCTTACACTTTCCAATCATGGTACCACGACCATTAAAGGTACCGAACTTGCGGCCTGGTTTACCACGAGCACAACACCCACAACATACCAGATTGCCGTGGCATCGTCACAATATATAATCACCAACGTCACGAGCAGTACGGACGGTTCGATAAACATTCCCACCGTGTTTACGAGCGGCACTAATAATTTCACTACTAATTCTGTAGATTCCGGAGATACGATCAAGATTAGCGATTTGAACGGATCTCTTGGCAGTTCAGGGGCGGCCATTACCGTGAGCGCCTGGGATGTCTATGGAAATGCGCTTGCTCAATCCGGGAGCCTCTCTGCCCTTGTGCTTCCCAGTTATGGTACAATAAGCATTAAAGGTTCCGCTCTTGCGGTCGGGTTCCTGGGCACACCCGCGGCATACGCGTTTTCGGTGGCATCTCCAAACTACCTCATAACGACCGTTAAGAGCACTGCAGGCGGCACATTAAACATTCCAAATGTTGTATATACTGTGCCGCAATCTTCACCAGCAGGCCAGTTATTTGCCTCAACCGGAGGAACTGGTACTGTGAGTGTGACTACCTCATACAATGGTAACTGGACGGCCACGAGCAATGCAGGCTGGATAACTATAACCTCTGGCAGCAGCGGAAGCGGTAATGGGAATGTTAATTATACGGTGCTGGCAAATTCAAGTTCCAGCTCCCGTACGGGGACGATGACCGTTGCCGGACAGGCATTTACTGTGACACAATCTCCACCACCATCATGTACATCATACTCGATTTCTGCAACAAGTCAGTTATTTGTCTCAACCGGAGGACCTGGCAGTGTGAGTGTGATTGCCTCAAGCGGTTGCCCCTGGGTGGCCACGAGCAATGTAAGCTGGATAAATATAACCTCTGGCAGCAGTGGTACTGGAAACGGGACAGTTGCTTTCACGGTGGCTGCCAACACCGGCACGAGCCAGCGTACGGGGACGATGGCCATTGCCGGGCAGACATTTACTGTGACACAATCTCCACCATCATCATGTACATACTCAATTTCTCCAGCAAGCCAGTCATTTGTCTCAACCGGAGGACCTGGTAGTGTGAGTGTGACTGCCTCAAGCGGTTGCCCCTGGGTGGCCACGAGCAATGTAAGCTGGATAAATATAACCTCTGGCAGTAGTGGTACTGGAAGCGGAACAGTTGCTTTCACGGTGGCTGCCAACACCGGCACGAGCCAGCGTACGGGGACGATGACCATTGCCGGGCAGACATTTACTGTGACACAATCTCCACCATCATCATGTACATACTCAATTTCTCCAACAAGTGCGCAATTTGACTATACCGGAGGAACTCGTACTGTGAGTGTGACTACCTCATGCAATGGTAACTGGACGGCCACGAGCAATGTAAGCTGGATAACTATAACCTCTGGCAGCAGTGGTACTGGAAACGGAACAGTTGCTTACACGGTAGCTGGCAATAGCGACACGAACCAGCGTACGGGGACGATGACCATTGCCGAGCAGACATTTACTGTGACAGAAAGCGGATATTTTATCATTGGGCCTTAATCCTGTCCCAGGTCATATGCGTTTTTCTGTCGGCAATCCGTACCAGAAGGAGAGCCAGGAAGCAACGGAAGAGTTGCTTTCACGGTGGCTGCCAACAACGACGCGAACCCGCGTACAGGGACGATGACCATTGCCGGGCAGACATTTACTGTGACACAAGATCCTAACCATTGGATTGGGCAGCGTGATAATGCCTTTTCCGGATTCTTGGCATATCCGAATACAGTTCTTCAACAACCTTCGTCCCGAGCTGCTGTAATGTGTTTTTAAGCTGTGGATAGGCGCGGGAATATTTCTGGATAAAATTTTCTGCCTTTTCGCCGGTGATATTCGACCTCTCACTCAAGCCTTTGCTGCCCATCCCATGGCAGAGGCCGAAATTGATGGTTTTTGCGATATCCCGTTGATCCTTGCCGACTTGGTCAATGAGGAAACCGAACATTTCCGCCGCTGTCCGGCTGGAGATCCTCGCCTGTGCAATAGGTATCAAGCAAAGCAGGGTCTTGAGAGAATTCGGTTAGAATCCGCGTCTCAATTTGGCTGTAATCCACCGGGATGATCAAATATCCTTGCGATGCAGAAAACAGTGCATGCCATTCCTGTTCTTTTGGTATCTGCTGAAGGTCCGGGTTTTTACAGGTGAAGCGCCCGGCCTCTCCTCCAAGCTTAAGAAATTCAGTGTGAATCCGACCAGTTTTTTCATAGATATAGTTCGGCAGCTTTTAACGGAGGCGGGGAGCAGATTTGAAACCTTCCGATATTCCACAAGGGTTTTCGCGAAGGGATGGTCGATCTTTTCAAGAATTCCCATCCCTGTCCCGGCAACATCTCGCAACGAACACTTGTATAGCTCACGCACAAAGAAATGGACGAAATTTTTAATTGCTTCTTCCTGCAGCCTGACCCCGGCGATCGAGAGAAATATAGGTATAAATCATTCCATGTTGGTAATACTCAAATCTTTTCCATATTAAGAATTGTTGACTGGTGATTATGCTAACTGGGAAGCCATTTTTAACAAAAGAACGGATTAGATTCCTTTTTAGAAAGATTATCCTTCCACTGCTTTTTATTTATATTTGCATCGGGATTATGACAACGATACGCAACATGAGTATAAACAATAATGAGTATGCTGCGGTACTCCTTTCCGACTGTGCATTCTGGCAATATGACTACTGGGCATCTCCATGCGCCTTTCTCGGGTCCTACATTCCTTGGACACATTACTTCAACAACAGAAACATGAAGGTGAAATGGTTTTTTCGGGCAAAAAGCAATGACCTAGAGAATGTCATTAAAGATAAGGACTGCCAGAGTGTTGTGCTGGTTGGGCATGGAGATATAGATAGCTGGCAGGCAACGGATATGGAAGTTTCAAACTCAGCAGTTGCGAAGATGATGAAAGATGTATCAAAAAAGAGAGGTGAGTGGCTGCAGTTGAGTTGTGGCGGGGAAAGCAAATATTTCATGAAAATGGGTGAGTTGGTGATGGAAGACAAAAGAAAGGTTTACACATACTCTAAATCTGTGACGACATATGCCTTCGTTTTCGACGCCCTCTCTGGCTTCAGATATCTGAAATCATTGAACCGTAAATACCTTGATATGACATCAATTTTATAGTCCGCCCATGCTTTGACAAAATTTGATAACTTTGACTTTCCTTCTCCCGTTGCCTTCCCTCGTAATCTCCCTGGGGATTAATGAGGCCCATGCCGGCGGAAATTTCCGGCTTTTCGGGTGCTACCCTATGGCCTCATATAAATAATTCAGGTCAAGAATTTGTGACCAAATTGTGACCATAATATTAAAAAATGGCATGAAAAACGATACAACAGTGTGGAAACAGATTCAAGGTTTCTCTTTTTTCTTGCTGGACGATATGTCAGTATGTTAGGAATTTCGCAAGAGGAGATTCTCTTATGTCTGTCGTCATTCCCTTTAAGGCGCTAAGGCCTCATAGACAATTTGTCAAGTCCGTGGCCTCTTACCCCTATGATGTTGTGAGCTTGGAGGAGGCAAGAGAGATTGTTAAAGACAATCCCCTGAATTTCTTGCATGTGGAGAAATCGGAAATTGATCTGCCATCTTCGATAGGATCAAATGATGAGAGTCAATATAATATCGCAAAATCAAATCTTGATAAGCTGATCGAAAGGAACATCTTATTTAAGGAGAAAAAGAATTGCTTTTATATATATCGACAGATAGCCGGTTCCCACGCGCAGTACGGTATTGTTGCTACGATTAGCCTTGCTGAATATGAATCGGGCGAGATCAAGAAACATGAGCTTACAAAGGCAGATAAGGAACTTGATCGTATTCGGCATGTCATGACAGTAGATGCCCAGACAGGACCGGTATTTGTAACATACAAAGCCCAGGATACTATCGACCGGATGGTCAAAAAAATAGTCGAGAGTGACCCCGAATATGATTTTGTTGCTGATGATGAAATATCTCATACTGTATGGGTTATAAGCGCCGATAAAAACATTGCGGCGTTTAAAAAGGCATTTGCTGATGTGCCTACTCTCTACATAGCCGATGGCCACCACCGGGCTGCGGCAGCCGCAGCGGTGAGGAGACTGAAAAAAGAAACAAATCCTGGAAGCGGCAGAGATCAAGCATACGATTATGTGATGGCTGTCTTGTTTCCGCATAATCAACTCAAGATCATGAGCTATAATCGAGCCGTGACCGATTTAAACGGCTTGGCTGAAGCCGAATTTCTTCGTCAGGTTCGCAGACAATTTTCTGTGTCCGAGAATTTTGAAGGGAAATCCCCGGCCCGGTATCACGAAATGGGAATGTATCTATGCGGCAGGTGGTACAAACTAAATACGAAAGATAATAGCTATGATAAAGATGATCCCATTAAGATCCTTGATGTCTCGATTCTTCAGGATAATCTGTTGAATCCTGTCCTGGGAATTCAGAATCCCCGAACGGACAAAAGGATAGAATATATAGGCGGCATAAGAGGGGTGCAAGAATTAGAGAGGCTGGTCGGTTCAGGTGAATTTGCCGTTGCCTTTTCTCTGTATCCGACGAGTATGGAACAACTCATGGCCGTGTCAGATACCGGCAAAGTCATGCCTCCTAAATCCACATGGTTTGAGCCAAAACTCCGCAGCGGCATATTTGTTCATCTCCTCACATCATGAAAAAGAATGATCCCCACATCTCAAAGCTAAGGAGGGAGGGAGAAACCGCCGATGAACTACTTGGTGGGCGTGTGAGGATTCTTCAGAAAGAGAAGGGGTACCGGTTTTCCGTTGATTCCCTTCTTTTAGCTCATTTTGTTCGCGTGAAAAAAGGAGACCTGATTATTGATCTCGGAACCGGCAGTGGTGTGATTGCCATCATCCTGGCACAGAGAGAAGGCTGCGGTAGAGTCGTTGGTATTGATATTCAGGAAGAACTCGTCGACATGGCCATAAGAAGCGTCATGCTGAATGATCTCCCGGAAAAGGTTAACATCTGCCATGGAGATGTCAGAAAAATCGAAACCCTTTTTAAACCGAAATCTTTTGATGTCTCAATTTTTAACCCTCCTTATAGAAAGCTGAAATCGGGCGGCATTAATCCGAACGATCAGAAATCTATAGCGCGTCACGAAATCAGGGGAACGCTGCACGATTTTCTGAAAGCGTCGACATATCTTTTAAAAAAATCAGGACGCATCTACATCATATACCCTGCGACCAGGATGGTAGGGCTTCTCTCTTCCATGAGAACGGCCGGTATGGAGCCGAAGAGACTGAGAATAGTGCATTCACATAGTGCCTCTCGCGGGGAGTTTGTCTTGGTGGAAGGGATAAAGAATGGACGGGAAGAGCTGGAAGTCTTGCCGCCTTTGATAGTCTATTCGGAGGATGGTCAATATACGGAAGCAATGGAATCCCTTTTTAGAGAGTTTTCCTGTTTGCCGAAAGTCTCCGCCGAATGATATTTTTTGTCATTACCCTCCTCAGGATTTCCTTCAATTCCGGATCCGCCACAGAAGAAACGCTTTTCTCAATCAATTTCTTGTCCTTATCCTTCAGGGGATAGGACTCCGGTGAAAATGATGAACTATATGAATTCGTGGGCATAGTCGAGGGGATCTCACCGATGGAAAAGTGGATGTTTCTTATCAAATCCTTCCCAAAGATCTGGTTGATCTTTTCGATAATATCCTGCTTGAGGATATGAAGCTGGTGCATCCATACAGAAGAAGATACCTTGACGAAAAGGGTATTTCTCTTGAGCCTGTCGGGGCGAGTCTGGACTGATATCTGCGGCCCCACAGCCTTTTGCCAGACTTCGAGCAGACGCTGTTCCTCGGAGTCAAAGAAAATATTGTGCTTTTTCAGTATGCCCTGCAGGACATTACCAAGCTTTTGCAGATTTGCCTGTTTGCCTCTCTTGCGCATAACTTACAATTTCATGGTCATTTGATGGGGTCAAGAATGTGTGACTTCATCCAAGATTTATTCATATGTGATTTTTCTCAGTTCCTCCGCAAAGATTTCGTATGTATTGCGACCAAAAAGAACGAAACGAACCAGTTCAATATCGGCATGTTCTTTTAGATAATCTGTAACTGTTCTCAGGGCAATGTGTGCGGCTTCGTCAACGGGATAGCCGTAGACGCCGGTGCTGATTGCCGGGAAGGAGACGCTCTTGAGCTTCTTTAATGAAGCGAGCTTGAGACTCTCCAGATGGGCGCTTCTTAAGAGTGCTGCTTCACCTTTTGTGCCGCCCTGGTAAACGGGTCCCACGGTGTGTATGACATATTTTGCCTTGAGATTTCCCGCAGTGGTGATAACCGCCTGTCCTGTGGGACACCCTCCGATTTTTCGACACTCCTGCATGATGGATGGACCGCCTGCCCGATGTATTGCGCCATCTACGCCTCCACCTCCCGCGAGTCTCGAATTAGCAGCATTGACAATTGCATCTGCTTCCTCCTTTGTAATATCTCCTTCAACGAGGGATAATATTGAATTGTTAATCTTCATTTCTATGATTCAACTCCTTTTGGTTACGGGGGTTCCCTCACCATAGACGAGCATCCGATATGCCTTTTCGATTCTGCTCCAGTTCTCCTCCCTGTCCATGGACCAATACCTTCCTATGACTGAGACTACCTTGCCGAGAATTAGCGACCTACATTTTTGTTCCACTATCTCTATATACTTGGCCCCGCTCTCCTGCGTTTCTCCCCGCCTGCCGAGCATTGCATGAATAAAAACATCCCTCATGCCCTCCTGCTTTGCCATGTCCATCAGGGCCAGAAGATGATTGACAGATCCATGAGAACTGAAGAACGACACGATTCCCATAAGGTGTAGAGCTTTGGCTGTATCTCTTGCGTTACGTATGACATGAAGAAAAGCCTCATTGTGAAAAAAAGATCTATCGGCAATGGATTGATCGATCCTCACCTTGTCGGATAAGATTCTTCTCCCCGCCCCTATGTGGATGTGTCCGGCCTCGGAGTTTCCGACTGTCCCTTCGGAAAGGCCGACAGCTTCACCAGCGGCAGCAAGCAGTGTATGAGCATACTTCTTCTTGAGCCCGTCCATGGTGGGGGTTTTGGCACGGGCTATAAGATTTCCCTCGCTGTTCTTGTTTTCACCCCAACCATCAAGAATCAAAAGGAGGACGCGTTGGATTTCTTTTCCGGGTGAATCTATGCATTGCCGGGATGCGTTTTTTATTAATGAACGCCCTGTCATGTATGGCGATTGGGAAATACCCATCAAATCGAGAACAGTAGGAGCAACGTCTGCAAGCTCTCCGTCCTCGCGGAGAGATATGTCATGATTACTATGGACAAGGATGAAAGGGACATGACTGTCTGTATGTCCTGTGTCGATGGTCCCATCCGGATAAAGCCACTTTTCAACGGTCCCATGGTCGGAACTGACTATGGCAACCATCCCTTCTTTTCTAGCCTCGGCGACAATATCGCCCATACACGCATCTACAGCTTCGACTGCCCTGACGATGGCTTCTTCATTTTCTATGTGACCTACCACGTCGACATTGGGGAAGTTTATAAAAATAAAATGATAGGAAGGGTCACGGATTTTTTCTTTAGCTTTTTCCGTGACGGCATAGATGGACATTTCCGGAGCCTCGTCAAAGAGTATGACATCTCTTCGTGACGGAACGATTACCCTCTCTTCTCCCGGCAGGACTTCCGTCTTTTTCCCGTTGAGAAAGAAACCCACGTGACTCGCCTTTTCAGACTCCGTAATCTTGGCTTGTTTCAGATTATGCCTTGCAATAATTTCGCTCATGGTGTCTTCGATGGAGCCCTCCGGCGGAAAGGCAACATGAACCCTCAAATCCTTCTGGTATTCTATCATCGTGACAAAGGACAGAGGCAGGTCATTCTCCACCGGAAACTTGTCAAAGCCGGCGCCCGTTAGACTTTGGGTGAGTTCAACTTCCCTTTCTCCCCTGATGTTATAATATATAACTGCGTCCCCCTTCTTCAATCGTCCCATTGGCTGGGCGTTGCTATCAAATAAGACAAGGGGAGGCAGTGTTTCGTCATCCTTGCCATTCCCGTATGCATTTCTAACTGCACGAGACATGATAGACGTGATACTCGCCACGGATTTCTCTCTCTTAGTCAATAAAGATTTCTGCATCAATTCGGAGTGCATAGTGTCTTGCAGGAATACATGATGATATCTGATTTTCTAGCTAAATATCGAAGAACTGTAAAGTGAAACTTTGTGATTCGTTCACGAAAGGGCCTTTTGTATTGAAAATTCCACGTTTCAATGATATACTAAATAGATAAAATAATGGAAAATGTTGGCCGTGCTAAAGATAGGAAGGGAAAGAGATCCGGAAAATATACTGCGCGAGGAAATGCTGAAGGAAAGAGCGGAAGTCCTCGGCCGTGCCGGTGAAAAATTGGCAGCTGCGATTGATAAGATGCGAATCGTAGAGCAGGGCATTGATGATCGGCTGAAGCATTTCCGCCTCGTCATGGAGAAATATAGGGAAAGAGGCGGCGATAACGAAATTGCTTCTTTGAAGCAGGAAATGATGGAAGAAATCAATCGGGAGATTGCTAAATTCAACCGCGCCAGAGAATATGCCAAGCTGAGATATTACTACCTTATTGTGACGAGAGAGGCTATGGGCATGCGTCGTCATCACTGGGTAGATGAGTGGTACAGAATTCCTCCGAGGAAACCGCACTTTTGGGACATCTGATGGACCGTTACGTAAAACAAAGAAAGAAGATGGTAGAATCTCAGATAAGAGCAAGGGGGATCAGTGATCCGCGCGTACTCGCGGCTATGGAAACTGTTCCACGGCACCTCTTTGTCAATGAGGCTTTGAGAGACCAGGCACACAATGACAGTCCGCTCCCTATAGACGGCGGGCAGACTATTTCTCAACCCTATATAGTGGCTCTGATGACGGAAGCTATGGAGCTTACGGGTAATGACAAGATTCTGGAAATCGGAACAGGATCAGGTTATCAAACTGCCATACTGGCGGAACTCGCGGACCATGTGTTTTCCATCGATCGAGTTGCAACGCTCGCAAATGCAGCAAGAAAACTTCTGGAATCGCTTAATTATTTTAACGCAGCAATCAAGGTGGGGGATGGGACATATGGTTGGCGGGAAGAGGCTCCCTTCGATGCCATTATTGTTACAGCCGGTGCTCCAATCATTCCCAAGACTTTGGTGGAGCAGCTCTCTGTCGGCGGAAGACTCGTTATCCCTGTTGGCAGCCGCCATTCTCAGGCGCTCATTAAAATAACCAGATTATCCGAGGATGTTAGCGATGTAAAAAAAGAAGACCTGGGTGGATGTCGGTTTGTGGATCTTATCGGGGATTACGGATGGTAATTCTGACGGCCTCGAAAATATTTGAAAATATATAGTATGAAGTAACTGTTTATGTGCAGTCAGAATTGAGATTACCCATTCGCCGTGTTTGAAAGTGATGCAACTAATACTAATATGTCCTGGCGCCTGATCATTATCCCCATTCTCGTATTAAATCTCCTGTATGCATGCCATGGGCATTATACCGGAAATATAAAAACTAAAGGTATATACTATCGAGTTAAAAGCGGTGACACCCTCTGGAGCATTGCCAATGCCTATAATATGGATATCCAGGAGCTCGCTGAGGCGAATAATATCACGGACCCGAAGCTGATAGGAGCTGACACCATCCTGTTTATTCCTGATGCAGATCAGATTATCGATGATGTCATGTCTGCGGTCGGCGAAATGGAATCTGCAAAAAAAATAGCGAAGAAGGAAGGGAAAACATCAGAGCCAAAGACCCGTAAAGGAGAAAGCACGGGTGATAAGGTACAGGCGACACCTGAGATTCTATCAATGAGGGATCCTTCCAGGGGCAAGGACGGGATGGCGGCAAGAGAAGAATCAAAGGGGGTCAAGGCCAAAAGCGCGGAGGAATTGACCACATCAACGGATTGGGCGACACCTAGAGAGGAAACGGGACGGAAGGTCGAGCAAAAAGGCAAGGAAAAGGATCTTGGGGGAGAGTCTACAAAGATAAAATTCGACAAGGAGCGCTTCATATGGCCGGTGAAGGGAAAGGTACGGTCAAGGTTTGGTTTCCAGAGGGACGGTACGTATAATAATTGGATTACCATAGCGGCAAAGGAAGGGGCGCCCGTGCTGGCTGCGGCGAACGGTACGGTAATTTTTTCCAATTCGTTGAAGGATTACGGAGAAACAATAATTATAAAGCACCAAGACAATTTCGCCACTGTGTATACCAATTTGAGCGGCAGGATAGCGCAAATGGACGATAAGATCAAGAAAGGCAGTCGTATAGCCTTCCTGGGCAAGACAGAGAAAAAAGGAGAAGCTTCTTTAAGATTTGAAATCCGCCACAAGAATAAGGCCCGCAACCCCCTATTTTTTCTTCCGTGATCTTGAAGATTAATTGCACAGCCGATATTAGATCGTATTTCGATAATTTGATGAGAGATCTGAAAGGAAATGAACTTAAGGGGTCGGATGGCTAATTCCCGGTATCCGGGGAAATAGATAGAGTAAGAGATATTGTCCTTGGGGAACTAAGAAGATGAAAATGAGGCACAACATCGAACAGGGGCCGATAAGACCGCCCAGTGAGGCGACAAGCCTTCTCATCCGGGCAACAAGGAACTGCCCGTGGAATAAGTGCGCCTTTTGCCACACCTATCGCGATACAAAATTTGAACTAAGACCTGTAGGCGAAATTAAGGAAAATATTCAGAACGCAAAGGATATTGCGGACCAAATAAGAGAACTCTCGTGGAAGCATGGCGAGGGTGGACGCATCGACAAAAGCGTAGTAAACATCATATACGGTCATGATGAGGCGTATAGTGACACAGTGAGATCGATAGCTGCCTGGCTTTATTATGGCGGAGAGTCCGTTTTCATACAGGATGCGAATTCGATCATCATGAAGACGGATGATCTTGTAGAGATACTATCATTCATTAAGGACCAGTTTCCATCTGTGAAAAGGATTACCTCGTACTGCCGGTCAAAAACAGCAGCAAGGAAAACTGTGGAAGAATTCAAGATGCTGAAAAGCGCCGGCCTTTCACGAATTCACATAGGTATGGAAAGCGGATACGATCCTCTTCTAAAATTTGTAAAGAAGGGAGTCATAGCAGCCGAGCACATAAAGGGAGGGCACAATATTAAGGAGGCAGGCATTTCACTGTGTGAATATATTATGCCGGGCCTCGGAGGGGATCGGTGGTCAAAAGAACATGCCGAGGAAACGGCGCACGTCATCAACGAGATAAATCCAGAATTCGTCAGATTGAGGACATTTCACGCTGTTCCAGGGACGGATCTTTTTGAGATGGTGCAGAGTGGTGAGTTCATTCCCATAGGCGATGAGGAGGTACTGAGAGAGATAAGGAGATTCATTGAATGTCTTGATGGCATTGAAACAACCATAGTCAGCGATCATATCTTGAATCTCCTCGAAGAGTTGAACGGGAAGCTTCCGGAAGATAAAGACAGTCTCTTAGAAATCATTGACAGATATTTTTCTCTACCGGATGATGAAAGGCTCGTTTACAGGGTTGGAAGGAGAATCGGTGCTTACAGGAGACTGGCCGATCTCTCAGATGAGGGCATGTATAAGAACGTGAGGGGCATAATCGATCAATACAGTACACAAGACCGGGATCATCTCGATAATAATTTACTAAAAATAATGAATAGATACATACAATGACGATTTCCCGCAGACAATGGTTGTCTTGACTATTAGTCAAAAGCGTGATATAAAGAACAGCTTTAAAATAATTAGTGGGTGGACAAGATGTTTAAAGTAGGAGATTTGGCGGTCTATCCGGCGCAAGGCGTCGGAATTATCGAAGCTATTGAGCACAAAGAGTATATGGGCAGTAAACAAAAGTTTTATGTCATGAAGATCATGAGCAACGGCATGAAAATAATGATTCCCATCAATAGCGCAGAATCCATCGGGCTCAGAGAGGTAATCGCTGAAAAAGAAATTCCCAAAGTATATGAAATTCTTAGAAATAAGGACGTTACTATTGATAAGCAGACGTGGAACAAGAGATACAAAGAATACCTTGATAAGATCAAGACGGGATCGGTATTCGAGATTGCGAGAGTGCTGAGGGACCTTATTATTTTGAAATCCGACAAGAATCTCTCCTTTGGTGAAAGGAAGATGATGGACACAGCGAAAAGCTTGTTAGTCAAAGAAATATCAGTTGCAAGTAACTCCGAAGAAACCAAGGTGGAACAAGACCTTAGAATAATTCTGACTGTCCAATGAGCATTAGGGAATAACCCTGTCGGAGTCTTCAGTTCCTCTCTTTGAAAAAAGAAAATTATCACGCCAAGTGAGCCGGTATAAAAGCAATTTAGGTAAGAAAGGAGGTGAAACTATTGATTATAAAGATTCTTTTAATGGCTGCTTGTTCAATTAGTGGTTATTTTATCGCTTCTACCTATTACGATTTTCCCATAGCATTGATAGGATTATTTTTAGGATTATTAATTGCCATTTCTGTCATACGAGCTGAGCAGGCCATAAGGAAGGTGTCGCTCAGGGTCATATTCGGTGGCGTCGTAGGCATGATCATAGGTCTTTTCATAGCATTTTTTCTGGCCTACGGTCTTACTTTTGTAGGAGTTACCTGGGAAAAGCAGCAGGTTGCCCCTTGGATATATGCTCTCCTTACAGGTATCATGGGGTATCTCGGACTGGTTATCGGATCAAAGAAAATCGAAGAATTTAGTTTATTTAGCCTCAGCCAGACAAAGGAGAGTGCCGATTACGGGATTCTGGATACGAGCGTCATCATTGACGGCAGGATCGCGGATATATGTGATACCGGATTTATCGAAGGTACGCTGGTAGTTCCCCGGTTTGTACTGGATGAGTTACAGTACATTGCCGATTCTTCCGATTCCATGAAGCGTTCCCGTGGCAGGAGAGGGCTTGACATCTTAAACCGCATGCAGAGAAGCAATGGAATCAATATCGAGGTCGTTGATCAGGATTTTCCGAAGCTGAAAGGTGTTGATGCGAAGCTCGTAGCTATGGCAAAGAAGATGAACGCGAGAATTATAACCAATGACTTTAATTTGAACAAGGTCGCGGAATTGCAAGGCATAAAGATCTTGAATGTTAATGAGCTTGCAAATGCCCTGAAACCGGTGGTCTTACCCGGTGAAATAATGACGGTCAAGATAATCAAAGAAGGAAAAGAACCCGGACAAGGGGTGGCATATCTCGATGATGGAACAATGATAATTGTTGACCATGCGCAAAAGTATCAGGGTTCAACTGTCGAAGTTATCGTAACGAGTGTATTGCAGACTACTGCAGGCAGAATGATCTTTTCTGAGATGAAAGAGGTCGTCAACGACAAAAAAACCTACGGGTTCAGTGCGAAACAATAGTGACATGTTGAAGCCCGGAGAACTGGAAGATCGCCGGGCTTTTTTATTTGCATCGAAAAGCTTCCCGAAAAGTCAATATAATGCGTTCTGCTTCATCCCTCGATATTTCAATGTGTGTTTATGCATGCTATAGAGAAAAGCCGTAGGAGCGTTCAACACCACGCCCTCAGGCAAAACAGGTTATCATGTGTTCCTTCCTCGGAAGATAGGCGATTTGAGGCGCTCCTATTGCACCTTGTATCCTGACCTTTTACGAAACCGTCCGTTTTAGACAGATTTGCGATTCTTGACGACGGCATTATGGGCGTTCCAATGAAGACAGTGGCGATTATCCCTGCCGCGGGTTCAAGCAAAAGGATGCAGAATAATATATCAAAGCAGTATCTTTTGCTCGATGGTATTCCCGTGCTGGCACGTACCTTGGAAATATTTCAAAGATTGTCGGGAATAGATGAGATATTTCTCATTGTACCCAAGATGGATATTGATTACGCTCACAAAGACATTGTTGATAGATACGGCATTTCAAAGGTCAGCAATGTATTAGCGGGAGGCAAGGAGAGGCAGGACTCTGTACGAAACGGCATTGATGCTTTGGGAAGAGACCATGATATCGTTGTTATTCATGACGGTGTCAGGCCGTTCATATCGGACGAGTTGGTCCATTCGGCCATTCTCGAGGCATCCAGGTCGCAAGCGGTGACGGTAGGCGTACCCGTTAAGGATACTGTCAAATCAGTCGATGGTCACGGGATAGTTGTGGAGACACTCAACCGTAATCATCTATGGCTGGCACAAACCCCCCAGGCTTTTGAAAGGAACGTCATAAAGAAAGCCTATGAAGCAGCATACAGAGACAACTACTATGGGACAGATGATGCCTCTCTTGTGGAGCGGATAGGTGTCAAAGTCATGATGATTCGCGGTTCCTACGATAATATCAAGATCACTACGAGAGACGATATTATGATGGCGGAGGTCATCATAAGAAGGCTCAAACAATAGGGCGCTGCCATGAGTGAGAGCATAATGTAATTTATAAGGAACCAATTTGCGCCGGCTCATAATTTGACAGAAACCTTGACGGCCCAGAAAAGGACTGAAATGAGAATAGGCTTTGGATATGACAGTCACCGGTTGGTTGAAGGGAGTAGACTCATCCTTGGGGGAGTAGGCATCCCCCATGAAAGGGGACTTCTTGGCCATTCAGATGCGGATGTGCTTGTTCATGCCATATGTGACGCCATCATAGGCGCTATTGGGGATGGCGACATCGGCAGATATTTTCCCGATACAGATCCCGCGTATGAAGGCATATCCAGTCTGAAATTGCTGCATCTGGTTTATGTTATGGCAGGAGAAAAAGGCTTTTTAGTGAATAATATTGATTCTACGATCATCCTGGAAAAGCCTAGATTGATGGACTATATGCATAATATGGAATTGAATATTTCGAATACATTAAATATCCCGACGGAGAGGGTTAATGTCAAGGCAAAAACCAACGAAGGAATGGGGTTCTTGGGGCGTGGAGAAGGAATCGCCGCCTTTGCCGTAGCCACAGTTATCGAAAAGGACAGCAGATGACATCACATAGACCGAGGGTCAGATTTGCTCCATCGCCGACGGGGGACCTTCATGTCGGGAATGCCAGAACGGCCCTGTTTAATTGGCTTTTTGCCAAACGCTATGGAGGCGACTTCATCCTTCGGATAGAAGACACAGATCAGGAAAGGACTTCCCCTGTTTTTGAGAAGAATATCCTGGAAGATCTGAAGTGGCTCTCTATAGAATGGGAGGAAGGGCCCGAGAAAGGCGGCAGTCTGGGGCCGTACCATCAGATACAAAGGCTCGATATCTACGACAAATACACGAAAAAACTGGTCAACGCCGGCAAAGTCTACCCCTGTTATTGTACAGAAGAAGAATTAGAGGCGGAACGTGCCTCACTCCTATCCATGAGGATGATGCCGAGGTACACGGGGAAGTGCAAGAGGCTAACGGACAGAGAACGTGAAGCGCTTGAAAGCCGCGGCAGGAAGCCGGCCCTTCGTTTCAGTGTGGACAAAGGTACTATTGAATTTAAAGATCTCATTCGGAGAGAAATGAAATTTGACGGCGATGCCATTGGTGATTTTATTATAGTCCGTTCCAATCGCATTCCTTCATATAACTTTGCCGCCGTCGTAGATGATCACCTCATGGAGATTACCCATGTCATCCGCGGAGAAGACCACCTGTCCAACACGGCCATCCAGATTCTTCTCTATAGAGCTCTTGATTTTAAACCGCCAGAATTTGCCCACCATTCACTCATTCTGGGAAAAGACCGCACAAAGTTGAGCAAACGCCATGGGTCAGTTGCAGTCCGGGAATTCAAGAACAGGGGGATCCTATCTCCGGCGCTGTTAAACTATTTGTCTCTTCTGGGAGGTTCTGTTGGGGAAGGAAAGGAAGTTGCTTCCATGGAAGAGATCATCGACATGTTTTCTCTCGATAAGGCCGGCAAGAGCGGCGCCATCTTTGATGAAGCCAAGCTAAAATGGCTAAACGCAATATACATCAGGAATTATGATGTGGATAAGCTTACAGAATTGCTTCTCCCATTTATTAAAGAGGCCGGATATGACGTTGATCTTATGAATCGCGGATGGCTTCATCAGGTTGTTGAGGCTCTCAGAGACAACCTTGTGACATTAGCCGACATCGGTCTATACTTAAATATTTTTATTGATGACAAGTACTCAATTTCGGACGAGGCGAGAGCAATCCTCAGGGACGATGCTGCCGCTGTCGTGAAAGTACTTTACGAGGAGTTGGAGCAGAGAAAGATTTCTGAGCGAGATTTCTACCATGATCTGATGAGATCCGTCAGGAGAAAGACGGGTCTTAAGGCTAAAAATCTTTTTCTCCCGATCAGGGCAGCCATAACGGGTAGGACCTCGGGGCCGGAACTGGAAAAAGTCTTTGCTATTCTGGGTAAGGAATCAATCGTGAGACGGCTGGAGCGAGCAATTCAAATCGCTACCTGACCGTACAGACCGGTTGATCCAACTCTCTTACCTGTGACTCTCCACAAACACAACATTATGAGCAGAGCGGATTAACGGTTGCAGCCACAGTTTGCGTCAGTTATCCATAGGCATATCAAGAATCAACTCCCGTGACGACATCCCACCGACGGTCCCCCTCAATCAGCAATTTGGAAGTTCAGTGCAAGATTTTTAGGGGTAGCAAATCAGGATATTCCCGATTGTGAATTACTGTATAGTTCTGTATGTGGGAACTGGATATTGTTGTACTCTATAATCACTCGATCACCCTTTGTTGTGAAGAAGCAGAGAAGATGAGAGTCGCGCGAAATCGATTTCATGGATCGATCTATAATCCGAGAGGATCTCATGATTCCAAAAGGAGGTTCAAATGCTGCGGTTGGCTACCGCCCTACTGATTGTCTTATGGCTATTGGGGTTGATGACTGGGTTTACAATGAGTTCATTCATTCATGTCCTTCCCGTGCTTGCTATTATCATCGAATTGATCAGAATCGATGATTCAGATGAGGAAACCCTCACAGCGAGTTCGCAAATAGAAGAATGAACTTTACGTGAAACAGACATACAAGAACAGCTGGCCGAGTGGACCAGCTTTTTCTATATGATGCCATTCCCGTCTCCGGTACAGAGAGAGATAATAACAACTGCGCGAGTCAATTCACTCGCTGAAAGATAAGTTCTCAACTATGAATTGACATTTTTACCGTTCCCGTTTAGACTCCACGAAGATCGCCAGTTTATATTAAGGAGAGCCGCATGAAAGGATCGGACTTGGAGAAATATTGTGAAAAGGCCATTCAAGGCGGAGCAACACGCGCAAAAGAGATTCATCCCATGAGCGTCGTTACGGCCCCCTGGGTCATTATGAAATGCCTGTTCGGATGCCAGTATAGGGCAGGTTTCTGCTGTCCTCCCCATTCGCCAACGCACGACCAGACAAGAAAGGTCTTAGACTCTTATCAACGTGCCATCCTCTTTCATCGAGAAGCCCCAAGGACCAAAGAACGTGGGGAGCAAAACATGAAATTTTTCGACATGCTCCTGACGATGGAGGGCGACCTGTTCAAAGACGGCTATTACAAGGCCTTTGCGATACTTGCCGGCCCCTGTGCGCTGTGCAAGGAGTGCGGCAAGGTTCAAGGAATCCCCTGCCGATTCCCGGCTAAGGCAAGACCGTCTATGGAAGCATGCGGAATCGACGTTTTCCAGACGGCGAGGAACAGCGGCTTTTTCATTCAGACCCTCCGAGAAAAAACGGAAACGCAAAACCTTTATTGCCTCATGCTTGTCGATTAGTGTTCTTCATCCGCTCTCTCAAACCGCGTATGTCGGCTTTCGGGCTCCCCACATCAACAGGATCCGGCAATTATGGCCCCTGCTGATACGACACAATTGCACGAACGAAGAGAACAGTCCCCGTAAAGGAAAAATATGAACCCTTAGAGACGCGAAAGGGGGATTTCTGTCTTGACCAAGATAGGCCAATAAGATATATATTGCCATCCTCTTACCAGGAAAGATATTAAACTGATTAGATGCTGAAGAAAGGGGGTGCTATGAAATTTATTGACGAGATCGATCTCAAGGGTAAAAAGGTTTTGTTCAGGTTTGATTACAATGTTCCTTTAGACAGTACCTTGAACATAACCGATGACATCAGAATAAGGGCCACACTTCCGACGATTAATTATGCCCTCGATGAGGGAGCAAAAGTGATAATCATGTCTCATCTGGGACGCCCCAAAGGTAAGGTTTCTCCTGAGTTCAGTCTTGCTCCTGTGGCGAAAAGGTTATCGCGGCTCCTGAATAAAGAGGTTATATTGGCAAAAGACTGCATTGGTAACGAGGTCAAGAAATTAGTCGCAGGCATGACTCCGGGGAGTGTTGTCCTTCTTGAGAACCTGAGATTCCACACTGAAGAAGAAAAGAATTCTGACGAATTTGCTAAGGAGCTGGCCAGTCTGGGAGATGTTTACATTGACGATGCCTTCGGAAATGCTCACAGAAAACATGCATCGAATGTGGGAATTATCAAGTTCGTAAAGGAATCGGGCGCAGGTTTCCTGATTAAGCAGGAGTTGAATTACTTAAAGAAGGCTGTGGATAATCCGGCGAGACCTTTTGTCGCCATAATCGGGGGTTCTAAAGTATCCGGTAAACTTGAACCGCTGCTTCACCTGATTAAAAAGGTAGACAAAATGATTATCGGGGGCGGCATGGCTTTCACCTTTCTCAAAGCACTGGGATATGAAATCGGCAAATCGATTTTTGAAGAGGAGCTTGTGCTGAAAGCAAAAGAGGTCATGGAGACAGCCAAGAAACTGGGCATAAAATTTTATTTGCCCGTTGACTGTGTCATCGCTGAGGACGCGAGCGCCGAAGCGGAAACCAAGATTGTTCCGGTGCAGGAAATCAATGCCAAATGGAAAGGCCTTGACATCGGCCCGGCAACAATCACTCTCTTTACCGAGGTGCTCGGGAACGCCAAAACGATTGTATGGAACGGTCCGATGGGGATGTTTGAAATCGATGCCTTCGGCAGGGGCACTTCGGCTTTGGCGCACAGCATTGCAAATTCCTATGCCGTCACCATTGTCGGCGGAGGAGATACGGATGTCGCCATTCATAAAGCCGGCGAAAGCGATAGAATTACGTATATATCAACCGGAGGCGGAGCATCTCTCGATCTTCTTGCCGGTAAATTACTCCCGGCCATTGAGGCCCTCGATGGTGCGAAAAGCTCGACCTGATCATGAATTGGAACAACGAAAGGGGGGGAATAAAACCCCCCTTTTATTTTTGAGTTGTTTATTGCGAGAGTTGGACGGCAAACATTAGGAAGTGCCCGGCGTATATGACACGCAATATAAAGATGATCCTGGAGTATGATGGGACAAGGTATCACGGATGGCAACGCCAGGCCAACGGGCTCACGGTCCAGGAGCTTCTGGAAGAAGTCATCAGCACGATTACCCGGGAAGACATCAGGGTTGCAGGCTCAGGCCGAACAGATGCGGGCGTTCATGCCTTAGGTCAGGTGGCAAACTTCAGAACTAGTTCAAATATAGGGCCGAGAGGCCTTCTTCAAGGAATTAATAGCATTCTGCCGTGGGATGTCGCAGTCAAGGAACTGGCCGAGACAGATGCATCTTTTCATGCACGGTATGACGCCAAGAGTAAAATATACCTGTATCAGATATACCGTGGCGCAGTCCGCTCAGCCTTATACAGGGATTATGCCTGGTTCATCCATGAACCACTTGATTTCGAGAAGATGAAGGAAGCGGCTCAGCTTCTTTTAGGAACTTTTGATTTTTCTTCCTTCTGTGCTGCAAATTGCGGTATCAAGAATCATGTAAGAACCGTGATAGCTGTTGACATGGCAATGGACCGCCGCGGCATGGTGAAATTTTCTATTGAGGCAGACGGTTTCCTTAAATATATGGTGAGGAACATAGTCGGCACACTTGTTGATGTCGGAAGAGGGAAACTGTCTAGAGCTGAATTGATGAACATCGTGGAAGCGAAAGATAGAACGCGGGCGGGTCAGACAGCGCCTGCCCATGGACTATTCTTAAAAGAAGTGAAATACTGATTGAAAGGGTGTCACTGATGAAGATTCTCATATTGGGCCATAAGGGCATGCTTGGCAGCGATCTTTTTCTGCGGCTCTTTGCCTTTCATGACGTGGCGGGTCTGGATATGGAGGATATCGACATTGCCTCTTCCGAGGCCTGCGAAAAAGTCATTTCAGAAACCGCGCCCGTTGTTGTTGTCAACGCGGCTGCATACACGGATGTAGACGGCTGCGAATCGAATAGAGAGAGGTGTTTTTCTGTAAATGCGGAAGGAGTGAAGAATTTAACGCTATCCTGCGGAGAACGGGGAATAAGAATCGTTCACTTCAGCACGGATTATGTCTTTGACGGGAAGAAGCAAACACCCTATCTGGAAGACGATACATGCAATCCCATCAATGTCTATGGCCAGTCAAAGCTTGCAGCGGAGCAGTATTTGAAGCAATTTTCTGACAACTTTCTCCTCATACGGTCGGCGTGGCTTTACGGAAAGAACGGCAAAAATTTTGTTAAGACAATTATGGAAAAGGCAAGAACAGAAAAATATCTGGAAGTAGTGGATGATCAGGTAGGGTCCCCCACATTCACGTGGGATCTGGCTGGCGCCGTCCAACTGTTGATTGAGGGTCAGTATACCGGGACCTTTCATATAACCAACAGAGGGAATTGCAGTTGGTATGAATTTGCCCAGAAGATATTAAAGTTTGCCGGCATGACCGGTGTAACCGTGAAGCCCATAAAATCAGATAAACTGGCAAGGCCAGCCCGACGGCCTCATTACAGTGTTCTCAACTGTCGAAAATTTTCTCAGTCCACCGGAAAAACAATGAGATATTGGCAGGTTGCCGTTGATGACTATATCAGCAAGGTAACATGATATATTGACAGCGCGAAGCTGTTGCAGCAATTAAGCGCTGCCATGAGTTCTTCAATAAAATTTCTGAAATAATCTTGACACCCTATAGCTATTTCAGTATATTCTTCAATGCTTCCTTCCGGCAGTATAGATGCATGTTTCTTGAGAGACGCAAATCTTCGTAATCCTGAGATATTGCAGCAAGACACACGCTATATCCATCGCCACTATATCTTAAGAAAATAATAAATGGACGATTTACTATGAGAAGATTGTTAATTTTCATCTGTGCGGCCAGCATGATTCTTACATTCTCTTCCCACGTGGCACATGCCCAGGATAAGGTCCGGGCAGTTGGCATGGCTACAATTTATGATAATGCAGTTGATATTGCGAGAGATAAGGCAATAGATAACGCCCAGCGGAATGCGGTGGAAGAAAAAGCAGGCGTCATGATCACCAGTGTCACAGAGGTCGAAAATTTTCAAGTAAAAATGGATCAGATACTTTCTGAATCCAAGGGATTCATAAATTCGTATGAAATAATTTCTGAAGGGAAGGCGGGCAATAACTACAAGGTGCAAATTGAGGCCGATGTCGGGACCGGCAGATTGAGAGACCGCATGGCTGCCATAGACCTTATCATGGCGAGGAAGTCTAAACCCCGTTTGATAATGATATTCAGCGAGAAGGCTCAGAAGGATGCTATAGCGGAAGCGGCCATGTCCAGGTATTTTCTGTCTTACGGTTTTAAACTTGTAGACGCCGACTCGGTCAACAAAAGCAAGGCGCGTGTAGGAATACAGACCCTGGGCAGTGATCCTAAAGAAGTTGCCAGAATCGCACAGAACTATGGCGCCGAGGTCGTGATTCTCTGCAAAGTGGAAGTGGTAGCCAAGACATATAAGATGAGTGACGTTAAGATGGGTGATATAGAAGTAACTTCCAATGATGTAACGGTATCGGGAAAGGTCATAAACGGTGATACCGGAGAAGTTATCGCGACGGACAGCAAAACAAGGAAAGGCGATATTAAAGTTGCCGTGGAGGATGCAGCAAAGGATCTGGCCCGCGGAATGAAGGAGGAGATCCTGGAGCGGTGGTCTTCAGAATTGACAAATGTGGCAACAGTAAAATTGGAGGTGTCGGGCCTAAACTCGTATCGTGATCTTTCGCGCTTTAAAGAACTTTTGGCTGCGAAAGTAAAGGGATTCAAGGAGCTCCACCAGCGGTCCTATGCTAATGGCGAGGTTGAAGTGGATGTTGAGATTAAGGGGAATACGCAGAGCGTGGCTGATGATATGGCCGCAATTGCGCTTGGCAGCAGAAAAATAAAGATACTGAAAATTACACAAAACAAGATAGAGGCAATATTGCTGCCGTAATAATATGTATATGTCAGGGAATATTAATGTCAGGGAGGCCGTGATGAAGATAAAGAAATATCGGATGTGTCTTATTGGTTTGCTTGCTGTCATTTTTCTTTCGGGTTGTGTAGTAAGTGAGAGCTACAAGACCGGCCAGGATCTGGGCAATCAAAATCGATGGGACGAAGCGATTGGCTATTTCGAGACCGCACTGAAGGAGAGTCCTGACAATCAGGAATACAAGGATGCTCTTCTTAAAGCCAAGCAAGAGGCGGCTAGAATCCACTATGAAAGAGCGAAATCTTCATTGGCTCAGTCTCAGGAGAGCATACCTGCGCTCGAGCAGATTTCAAAAGAGAGCGCCCTTGCATACAACATGGACCCCAATAACAAAGCTATCAAGAGTTTCCATGATAATCTGCGAGAAAAGATCAACACTTTAAATGCGACAGCGAAATCACTGTACAGCCAATCGGAAACGGACATGCAGAAAGAGGACTGGATGGCGGCGCTGGCCAAATTAAGACAGGTCAATAAGCTTTTCCCCGGCTACGAGGATACGGGTGCGAGACTCGCCAAGATAGAACAGGAAGGTGCCAAGCTGTTCTACCAGCAGGGCGTTACATTAAGCAAACAGGAAGATTGGAAAATGGCGGCCCAGGCGTTTAAGGCTGCCATTGATATAAATCCCAATTACTATGATGTGGAAAAGCTCTATCAGGATGCAATATCGAAAGATAACGCAGACTATTACATTGCCGCTGCTGATAAGGCTGTACGGACGCAGAGCTGGGAAAAGGCCATTTCCATGTATGAAAAGGCACTGGCATATAAACCGGAAGACCAGTCGCTCTCGAACACACTTAAAACCCTAAAGGAGAAGGTCGGGCGTATCTACTTCGATGAAGCCGTAAAGCTTGCCGATCAGGGAATGCTATATGCCGCCCTAAGAAGGGCCGAACTTGTTAAATCCTACACCCCTTCCTTCTTGGGTGATACTGCGTACAGAAGTTTCGTCAGTAAGATCTCTGTAAAGCTCATGGAAAGGGCTGAAAAATACAATGAACGGGAGCTGTGGGGTAATGCACTGGTATGGTTCCAAAAAGCAGAGGTGATAAATCCAAATTACCAGGACTTGTTTCAGAAGATACTCGAAACCAAAGATTATATCAATAAGCGGATCAAGAAATCTATCGCCGTTTTTGATTTTGGCAGTCCCAGCAATAACAAGGATGCAGGGAAGATCGCGGCCAATAAACTGATAACCTATCTTCACAAGAATGCCAGCGGTGACCTTCGCATCATCGAAAGGGAAAACCTGCAGTCCATCCTGAGGGAGATGCAGTTGGGGCAGACGGGCATCGTTGATGTTAAATCCGTACAGACAGCCAAGATGAGAGGTATTGACACCTTCATCATGGGGGATGTCCTCAACTTCTCGTCTAAAACCACAGACAGCCCGAGCTCCAGTCAGGTCAAAGTACTTGTGGATGAAGAAGATATCCGTAATCCGGAATTTTCGGACTGGCTAATTATGCATCAGAAACCTACGGAGGAGGATTTGAAAACCGCCCCGCCCAGGACAATCAAGAAGAAAAATTATCAATTCGTTTCTTATAGGCAGGGTGTTACCCGGATCAGCGCCATGATCGAGGTTTCGTATAAGCTTGTGGATACGGCAACAGGAGAGAACGTTTTCACGAATACAGTGTCCGGAAAAATGCTAAAGGAAGATAAGTATCAGGATGCCGTGCCGGCGGCCAATATTCCACAAAAAACCTTAGAACTTCCCACAGAGCCGGAAGTCCTTGATGATTTGACAAACGAACAAATTTCCGAGATGGGGAAAAGCGTTCTCAAAAATTATCAGAGCCTCGAAGTCGAATATTTCAACCAAGGCGAGCAGCAAAGACTGAAACGACGAAACAACGATCTTGCCATTGAGAAATACACAGACGCCATTTTTGATGAGAAACTAAAAGGTATCTCGACACCCATATCCCAGAAATCAGCTGAACTGATTGATGTATTGATTCAAAGCAGATAAGTTTCACTGAAAGAATACTGAATGAAGTCTGAAACTGCATTTGGAGGGAAGATATGGCGAATAGATTAACCCGCCTTTTTTGTATATTTCTTCTAATATCGATAACTGTATGCCCGTCCATATCTTTTTCCGCAGCACCCTCCCAAATGAGGATTGCCGTCTTTAATTACGGTACACTCAATCTCGAAGCCTCAGGTTACAACACTATGGTCACCAATCTGCTTATGAATAATTTAGTCAGTGATCCATCTCTGGCTTTGCTTGATCGCAAGGAACTTGAGGCTTTTTTAAGCCTGAATGACCTTCAACAAAATGATAATATGGAAAGCGTAGCCAATATCGGTTCGAGATTAGGCCTCAATATGATCGTTGTTGGGAGCGTAGGGAAAAAAGACACTGTCATCGTTGTTAACTCTAAAGTGATCCATATTGAGCAAAGGCGGGTCATTTTCGAGAATCAGATAAAGGCCCTCGGCGATGCAGGCCTCACGAGCGAAATCAAGAATCTGGGTGCATCGATTATCGCCGCTATATCAAATTATGCATCTACACAGAAGGATTGGGAAAAGGCAGCTGCACAGGGACCCGTCAATGTGCAAAAGCGATCGGGGAATAAATGGGTTCGTCTAAACTGGGAAGATCCGCCGGGAACGACTGCATCCGGATATGAGGTATTTCGCGGCGCCGCCGAAAACGGACCTTTCAGCAATATTGCACAGGTTGAAAGACCTGAATATCTTGACCAAGACGTGGAAAGAAGCACGTCCTATTATTATAAAATACGCTCTTTCAGTGTGAGGGGTATTAAAAGTGATTTTTCATCCACAATTTCTGCCGGAACAGCCTTGACCCCGAATCCGCCTGTTATTCTGAGAGCGGATGCTCATGTAAGAAGCATAGAACTGATATGGTCTCCCAGTCCTCTAGCCAGCGAAGACCCGTCAAAATTGAAGGGGTATAAACTATACAGGTCCAAGGTGCAGCAGGGTCCTTATAAAGAAGTGGCCAATCTTTCGGGCAAGGATTTGGGCATCAGCGCGGATTCCGCGACAGCCTCCGATAAACTGCTTAAGGCAACATACTTGGATAAAGGACTCGGGGATGGAGAGGAATGTTACTATAAATTGACAGCCTACAACGACAAAAACATGGAGAGTGATTTTTCCTCCGGTGTTAAAGGCGCGACAATCCCGGTTGTCAACGCCGTCTCCGCCCAGGGAGATATGATAAGGGAGATAAGATTATCGTGGAATCCCATAGATTCACCCGTCATAAAGGGATATTACATCTACAGAAGTTCATCGGAAAATAGGGATTTTGCCAAGATAAAGAAAGTTGATGTCTCAGACACAGCAGGCGGAAAGATTGTGGATTATGCAGACAAAGACAGGCTGGGGGATAAGGCCCGTTATTTTTACCGGATAACCGCCATAGACAGCCAGGATACGGAAACGTCGCCGTCTATGACGGTTTCGGCTGTTACTAAAGGTAAGCCGCCGACTCCAGAGGGACTCACGGCGCAGAATGGGCTCGTCAAAAAAATTGAACTGACATGGACTGCGAGCCCCTATGACGAAGTTGAAGGCTATAATCTTTACTGGTCTAAGGAAAAGGTGGGCAAGTACTTGCTGCTGAAGCGCATCGCCGGCCGGACAATAAGTAGGTATACACATGGCGGAGGAGACTTCGACAAGCTCGCGGATAACGGAGTATATTATTACGCCATGGCGGCCTTCAACAAGGTTGATGTTGAAAGCGAGCTGTCAGAGACCGTTTTTGCCACTACCAAACCGCGGCCATCTAAGCCTACAGGTTTGAAGGGGGAGGCTCTGAAGGTTAAAGAAGTGCCACTTACGTGGCTTCCAAACCCGGAGAAGGATATTGCTGTTTATCATATCTACCGAAGCACAGGTTCCGAAGATGGATTTTCCCGGATTGCAAAGGTTCAGGACAAGACCAAATACGAAGACAAGGAACTGAAGGACGGGCATATATACAAATATAAGATGCGGGCGGAGGACAAAGACGAGTTGCTTAGTGATTTTTCTGAGGCAATCAGTGTAGAGACAAAGCCGAAGCCTAAGAGACCCGAGGGTCTTGCGGGCGATATCGTTCAAGGTAAGGTAGAACTTACCTGGCAACGGGGGGGTGAGCCCGATATTTCCTATTACTCTGTCTATGAGAAACGTTTCTATGGCCTTGACAGGATTAATACAGTAAAGGCAAACAGCTTTACCGAAGCTGGATTGGTAAAGGGTAAGAGCAAGACATATGTTGTGACTGCCGTTGATAACGACGATCTTGAGAGCGAACCAAGTCAGGAGGTGACGATTACCGGAAGATAATCAGCACGTACTATCGCTTTATCATCACGGGAACATATATCTCAATGTGAAAGACGTTTGTCTTTTTTCAAAGTTATGAGGAGGTATCTACAATGGCGTTAAGGCAGTTAGCCCGCTTACGGCAAGAAATGGGATTACATAGTTTTACTGCCAGGCAGAAATGGGTGATTCTTTTCATCGTTGCCTTCATCCTCGTCTCCACATTATCCTTTGCAGACGAAACAATGAAATATCAGGTTGTAGCTGGCAGTGATGACAAGGCATATCTTGTCGATACGACAACCGGATATGTATGGGTGCTGACCTATCGTACGCTTGCCACCGGAAGGGAACCTATTGCCATACCCTATAAATTTATTAAGGTATCGCCGAAAGGTCATCCGGAATTCCTGATTGAGAGTGTTCAGGGAGCTTCCATGCCGTCCGGCGAGAAGCCGTAGCTTTTTGCATGAATAGTATTTAGGTATAATTCGAGAACTTTCAATATTTGCACCTTATTCCGTTTTCTTGGGAGTGACAAAACATTAATGTTTCTTGGTTCGCACACTTTCTGGGGTAAACGTTTAATATTATGAAAAGCATTTGGGGAGGATTCAAATGAAAAGAGGATTGCGAATGTCCGTATTGATCTTTCTGGTTCTGCCTTTGATGGTTATGTTTCAGAGTTGCGTAGTTGCCACAAAAGAAACTACCATCATGCCTCAGATCAGAGATCTCTTTAAGGGGACGTACAAGGTAGATCCTTATATGGAAAAGCACAAACCCCAAACTGTTGCGGTTCTTCCCTTTATCAATCTTGCGAAAAGCCAGCAGGGGTCTGATGAGGTGCGCAAGGCATTCTACAATCACTTCAGTTCATTGCCCTATAAAGGCATGAAAACTTATAGCGTGGATAATACTTTGAGGAAGGCGGGATTAACCGATTCCGAAGCCATCAATAAGACCTCTCCCAAGGAATTAGGCAAGATCCTCGGCGTTGATGCCGTGATCTATGGTAATATCTCAGATTTTGACAAGTTATTTGCCGTTGTTTATTCCTCTGTCTCTGTAGGAGCTGAGATTAAGATGTATGACACCAAGACGGGGAATTTTCTCTGGAGCGGTCAGCATGTCGCCCGCATTCAGGAGGGCGGTATTTCCACTACTCCCATCGGCATCATTGCGACGGTCATCGCTACGGCCATGAATATAAGGGACATCCAATTGCTCCGAGCCTGTGATGACCTCTTCAGAGACATGGTGAAGACAATCCCCGTACCGACCATAGCGGAAGCCCTTCGGCCACCCGTCATCAGTCTTCTCACACAGGATACGAAGAATATGCCGAAAAAGGCGGGCGTCGAAATCAAGGTGGTCATCCAGGGTACGCCCAAGATGCAGGCCTATTTCGATATCGGTGATTTCAAAAGAAATATAGATATGCAGGAAGTTGAACCGGGGGGATACCTGGGTGTCTATAAAGTCATTCCAGGGGATAACGTGACGAAGGCCGTGATTACCGGATATCTCAGGGATGAAGCAGGCAATACCGCTCAATGGGTTGATGCAGTAGGAACGGTAACGCTCGACACCATACCTCCTGACAAAATCAATAACGTTAAGGCTGTCGGAAGGAATAAGGTGGTTCTTCTGGGCTGGGAAAAGTCGCAAGCCCCGGATCTGGCGGGATACCTGGTATATCGCAGCAACACCCCGCTTTCCGGTTTTCAGCAGATTGCGAAGACGGAATTGAACGAATATCGTGATGAGAATCTCGTCAATGCGCAGAAGTATTACTATCAGGTCACTGCCTTAGACTGGGCGGAAAACGAAAGTGACAGGTCCGATACCATAACCGGTATGCCTGTGGAGCCGGGACCGACACCCGTTTCAGGCGTCATTGAATCTGATACCACCTGGTACGCAGGGGCCAGTCCTTATATAATCAAGAATACAGTGACCGTCAAAGATAAGGCCCTTCTGACAATTGAGCCGGGCACAGAGATACGCTCGCAGGGCGGCGCCCTTGTGATCGAAGGGAGACTCATTGCGCAGGGGGATGAGGAGCACATTATCGTATTTGATGCGGCCGAAGGCGCCAAATCATGGGACGGCATAACTTTTAGCAACGTCAAGGAAAAGCATAACGTGGTCAAGTTCTGCCGCATCAGGAATGCGGCAACGGCGATAACATGCCAGGAATCCTCACCGCAAATAGAAGCCTCTGCGCTTATGGAGGACGGCGTTGCCATAAAAATTTCGGGCGCGTTTTCAAAACCGCAGATCATAAAAAATACAATTCATAAGAACAGGGAAGCCGGGATCTTGATTACAGACGGAGCCCAGCCTAAACTGGCGGAAAACAATATCCAGGATAACTTAAAGGAAGGTATCTTGATTCAGTCGTCTGCACCCTTAATTACTCACAACAGGATTACAAGAAATGAGGGGCATGGAATCATCGTAAAGAATTCTCAGTCCGTAATTGTGGAGAACAATATAAATGACAACAATCAATTTGATATTGCGGGCGATATGACGGGAGAAGCCGTCAATGCCCTGAACAATTGGTGGGGTTCTGCCAAGGGTCTCGAAATCCTAAAGAAAATCCATGGGAAGATCAACATCAAGTCAGTTCTGAACGCAGCTTATCCTGAAGGTAAGCCGCAGGAACTGCCCATACTTCATCAGGTCCTTGGTGGGCCTATCAAAGCGGATGCCTTTCTTATACTTTCCAACAGTCCTTACCGGGTGGCCAAGGATGTCACTATCGATGGCGGGGCAACCCTATATGTCGAACCTGGTGTGACGATTGAATACGACCAGAATACATCCATCGTTACCGAAGATGGCGGTGTTGTGGCAAAGGGTACGAAGCGGTATCCGATCGTATTTACAGCTTCCGGAAATTCTCCGTCTCCCGGCTTTTATAATAATGCCGTGAGACTGATGAAACCCACAAAGGTTAACAGTGCTTTTGCATACTGTATCGTAAAATATGCTAACACCGCCTTTGACATTTATTATGGCGCACCGGAAATCTCGTCTTGCAGTATTGCAAATAATGCGCAGGGGGGCATATACACCCGTAATGACGCGTCCCCCAGAGTATTCTATAATACTTTCGCCGGTAACCTCGGAGAGGGTGCTATCAAGTGCGTAGGGATGTCGAATCCAGTCATACATAATAATAATTTTATCGATAACACAGTAGCCATCCAGACATTTTCCTCGATTTATATCGATGCGAGAAACAACTGGTGGGGCAGCAGCAGGCCCGACCAGAACGTAATCTGGGGAGATCTGGAGAAAAATATCAATATTAAGCCATGGTTAGAGGCTCCTGAGAGTAAGGCATTTACAGAAAAGAAGTAACATGATTTCGTGATTGAAACCTTTGCGACATTCTGTTATTTTACGCTGGTATTTTTGAAGGAAAGATACGTGCATCAATTCTGCACAGGGGTTGATTATGTAGTTTTGCGGGTGAGTTTCCTAAACCAAAAGTAAGGAGGATTTTATGAGGTCGAAATTAATCGTTACAATGGGTGTTATCGTAAGCATGTTGCTCCTCTATACAGAGATCGGTTTTTCTCAGGAAAAAGTTAGCGGGTCCGAATGGACTCAGATTGTCGAACAAATGGGCGATAAGGGAAAGATTAATTGGTCGGAAGGCTATATCGAGGCAGTGGGGATCGGTGCTCCTCCCGAACGGTACATAGGAAAACCCCAGGCGCGTCCCATGGCCTTGAGGGCAGCCAAGGTAGATGCCTACCGTAATTTGCTCGAGACGACGAAGGGTGTGCGCGTTGATTCTACGACAGTTGTCAAGGATTTTACGGTGGAGAGTGATGTAATCAATGCACAGGTAGACGGTCTTGTAAAAGGGGCTAAGGTGGTGAATCAGGACTACCTGTCCGATGGAACAGTGGAAGTGACTGTGAGAATGCCGATGGCCGGCGGTTTTGCGCAGGTCATTGTACCCAAGGCCCTTGAGAAAAAACCGGAGGCCGCTCCTCCAGCACCACCGGCAGGACCCGCGCCCTCAGGCGATGTCTTCACCGGTATGGTGGTTGATGCCAGAGGGCTCCAGGCCAGGCCGGCCATGGCGCCTAAGGTTCTCGATGAGAATGGCAAGGAAGTCTATGGTTCCATGAATGTTGACAAAGAGTTTGCCGTTCAGCAGGGCATGAGCGGTTATGCAAGGGATCTTACGGCAGCCCAGAGTAATCCGAGGGTAACGAATAATCCCGTCAGTGTTAAAGGCGTTAAGACCGAAGGTCCGGGCAAGTCCGATATCGTCATCAGCAACGCCGATGCCGACAAAATCAGAGGCGCTGCAGACAACATGACGTTCTTAAAAAAATGCAGGGTCATGATAGTTCTTGACTGATCTCGGCGGTGTATCGGGCTATATTCGACCGCAGTTACTACGTGAGGGTGACTGCGGTCTTTTATTATATGGTTTGAAGAAGTGTTTATGTCGATGCCATTCGGAAAAAATAGATGTCGTCCGTATCAAGCATGGAATAACGTGTAAGAGTTCATTTTTTATAGCAGGTGATTTATCTTGGCTGCGAAAATTGTTGTTCTGCCGGAAAGTCTGTCGAGTAAGATTGCCGCGGGAGAAGTTGTAGAGAGGCCCGCATCCATTCTGAAAGAACTCCTGGAAAATGCAGTCGATGCCGGCGCTACAGACATAACCGTTGAACTTGAAAAAGGTGGGCGAGGATCGATCAAGGTCATCGACAATGGTGAGGGCATCGAGAGTGCGGAAGTTCCTCTTGCCTTTGAGCGCTTTGCGACGAGCAAGATATACCAGTTCGATGATATCTATGAGGTAAGGTCATATGGTTTTCGGGGAGAGGCCCTGCCCAGCATTGGCGCCATTTCCCGTGTTGAGATGGTAACGCGCAAGGAGTCTTCTTTATCAGGCACCAGGGCGATTGTGGAGGCAGGACAGTTAGAGAGCATAACAGACACGGGATGTCCCGTAGGCACTTCTGTTTGGGTGAGTCATATCTTTGATCCCGTTCCCGTACGCAAGAAATTCCTGAAGACGGAGGTCACGGAACAGGGATATTGCATGGACGTGATTACGAGGACGGCCCTTTCCCATCCGGAGGTCAGAATCAGAGTTGTCGCTCACGGGAGGGAGATATTGAATGTACCGGCCACCATAGGTATTTCCGAGAGAGTCTCTATGGTCTTGGGGACGGATTTCATGGACCACATGTTGCCTGTGAAAAGCGTTAGGGGCAGCGTGACCGTTGAGGGATTCGCTTCTAAACCCGATTTCACAAAATCAAGTGCGAAACAATTATACTATTTTGTGAACAAGAGATTTATCAGGGATTATCTCTTGAACCATGCAGTAATGACGGCCTACAGACGCCTGATTGAGGCGAAGAAATATCCCGCGACAATTTTATTTGTCGAGCTGCTCCCCGGGGATGTAGACGTTAATGTTCATCCTGCGAAGATGGAGGTTCGCTTCAGGAACCCCAGGGAAATTTATGATATTGTTGCTGAGACCCTCGTCCATGCCCTTGCCAATATCGCGCCTGTTTCATCAGGGGCGATAGGCCGAACCATGCCCGAGGGCTATGGCGAGAGGGTTCAAGAGGCGTTGAAGCGATACACCGTTACATCGGGAAGCGGCAAGCTTTTTTTCAACAAGACTGTTACACATTACCCCCAAACCGGCCCAGCTAAGGAAAAGATCCCGGAAAAAGAGCAACCACAGCTATCTCCGGAAGAAATCCGCGTCGAGCAGGAAATTTCAGGAAAAGGGCTAAAATTTACTGACCTTGAATATATTGGACAGTTTGCCGGCACATACCTCGTTTTTTCTTTGTCTGAGGGTCTCATCCTCGTAGATCAGCATGCGGCTCATGAGAGGATTCTTTTTGATAAACTCAAGATGGAATTGGCCCTGGGCGGTGAGAAAATGATAAGTCAGCGGCTCCTGATTCCGGAGGTCGCGAGCCTGTCCCCGGGAGAGTTCGCTATAATTATGGATTCCATGAAAATCCTTGAAGCCACGGGCATAGAGGTGGAACCTTTCGGCGAAAAGACAGTAATCCTGAAATCCGTGCCTGCAATGTTCTCTCATGTTGAACCTAAGGGATTGTTCTTTGACATCCTTGAGGAGTTATCGTATGCGGAACGAGTCTTGGGATTGGAAGAGCGGCAGGAAAAAATTTTTGCCTTGTTAGCCTGCAAAGGGGCGGTGAAGGCGCATCAGAAGCTATCGGAAGCCGAGGTGATGAGGCTTTGCAGGGACTTGGATGCTACAAAGTTTTCATCCACGTGTCCCCATGGAAGACCTGTTTATATCTCGTTTAACCTGAGGGATATAGAAAGGATGTTTAAACGAAAATAAATGCATGTGTGCGATTGTTAAAAAGCCCCGCCTGATCGTTATCCTTGGATCTACAGCGGTCGGCAAAACCGCTGCTGCTATGGCGCTTGCGCGTGAGTCATGCGGCGAGATTGTCAGCGCCGATTCGATGCAGGTATATAAGCTCTTGGATATAGGCACCGCGAAACCGACGCTTGAAGAACAGTTTCTGGTGAAACACCACCTTATTGATGTCGTGAATCCTGATGAACAGTTCAACGCGGCCATGTTTATCAGGCTCGCCGAAGGGACTATCAGGAAACTCCATGATGGAGGGAAACCCATATTTGTGGTCGGCGGGACAGGCCTTTATATAAGGGCTCTTCTGGGTGGACTTTTTGAAGGGCCAGATGCCGATGAGGATCTGAGAAGGTTATACAGGCAGGAGCTCAAACAGTTCGGGAAGACATATCTATATGAGAAGCTGAAAGAAAGGGATGAACAGGCCGCGGCCCAGATTGATAAGAATGACATTCCTAGGACCATCCGCGCCCTGGAGGTTCTGGAGCTATGTGGCCTTTCGATCGTCGAGAAACAAAAGGCCCATCACTTCGGCGACAACCTTTATGACTTCATCAAAATAGGACTAACGGTAGAGCGCACGGAGCTTTATCAGAGAATTGACAAAAGAACGGAGAAAATGATAGAGGATGGACTCATTGATGAAGTGGAGAGGCTATTCTCTCTGGGTTACCATGAGAACCTGAAGCCCATGCAGGCGCTTGGTTATAAACATATTGCCAGGCTGATAAAGGGGTCATGCAATCTCGTAGATGCCACAAGGATGATTAAACGCGACACGCGTCATTTTGCCAAGAGGCAGATGACTTGGTTTGGTAGAGATGGAGAAATTGAATGGTTTGCTCCGTCCGATCTTGACGCTATGAGGCGAAGAATCGACCATTTTCTATCGGCATGAACGTCCTTGCATACGGAAATTACAAGCCTTGGTTTTCCTTTGTGTTTTAAGTGCATTCCGTTAAATATCTTGACTTCGATATTGTATGAATATAATTAATTGCGTGATTTCTCAGATGTTGAGAAACCTGCCGCTTTTAGTGGCGAATGAGGCTAGTGTTAAACTGGGAATAGCTTAATCCCGGACAGTCACATTAAACAATTTTTTGATGAAAGGAGAACGTTATGATTCAACGGTTGAATTATCGGAGTTTATTGATGTTCTTTGTTGTTATTGCCCTGGGGTTTTTCATTATCTCCTGCGGGGCTAAAGCGGTAAAGCCTGTGAGCGAAATGGACACACCCGAGCATCATTTTTATACAGGCATGAAATTCCTCGATCAAGGGAAGTATCCTGATGCCAAAGTAGAATTTGATCGGGCTATTACGCTCGACCCCAAGTACTCAAAGGCCTATGCGGGAAATGGCTTGGTTGCGGCATATCTGGGAGATATCAAGGCTGCGAACGACTCCATGAAGCAGGCTTGGAAATTTGCCAAGAAGGATGATGAAAAGATCTTCGTCCATGTGAGCAGGATCAGGCTCTATACATTGGGCAAAGCCGAAAAGAATTGGATCAATAACGCCAAGAGCGAGTTTGACAAAGCCATCGCCATCGATCCCAAGTCTCCTGCCGCCTATTATTTTATGGGCATTGCCTACAAGACCGCGCTGGATTTTGCTAATGCGGGACAGATGTTCAAGCAGGTAATTGACTTCAACCGCGATTACGTCAAGGAGGCGGATGCTGAATGGAATCTGACCCAGAAGATCCAGAGGGCTATGCCGGGGACGATTACAGGAAAGAAGATTGCGATACTTGAAAGGATCAACAGGGGTGACGCCGCCGCTCTCTTCATGGAGGAATTAAAGATTGATGTCCTCTACAAAAAGAGAACAGTGAAGACCTTCGACACGTCCTTTAAAGACCCGGAAAAAGCGAAGGCTCAGGCGGGCGCTCCCGCGGTAACGGCAACAGATATAGCAAATTATCCCTTAAAGGCAGACATTGAAGGGATTCTCCAGATAGGTGTTCGCGGACTGGAGACTTATCCTGACGGCTCGTTTCACCCGAATGACATGGTAGATCGCGCAACGTATGCCATGATGCTCGAAGACATATTGATCAAAGTATCAGGAGACAATACGCTTGCAACAAAATTTATCGGCAGTACGTCACCGTTCCCCGATCTACGATCCGATTTGCCTTACTTTAACGCAGTGATGGTTGTGACATCGAGAGGGATTATGGAGGCGCAGGATCTTTCCAGCGGCGAGTTTGCACCCCTTGGTACCGTCCCGGGCGTTGATGCTCTCTTGATTATCCGGAAACTAAAAGAAGAATTAAAAATATTCTAACGGAGACGTTTCATGGCTGAAAAGTCATTGGGCAAGGCTTATGAACCTCAGGCATCGGAAGCTAGGTGGTATAAGTACTGGCTTGACCGCAATTTTTTCAAGGCCGAGGATTCAAGCCCCAAGCCACAATTTTCCATCGTTATTCCTCCTCCGAATGTGACAGGCATGCTCCACATGGGGCATGCCTTAAATAACACGTTGCAAGACGTCATGACCAGGTACAGAAGGATGCAGGGTTATAACGCCCTGTGGATGCCGGGAACCGATCATGCGGGGATCGCGACTCAGAATGTAGTTGAACAGGAACTCGCGAAAGAAGGCATCACCAGGCACGATTTAGGCAGAGAAAAATTTATTGAGCGCGTTTGGGAATGGAAGGAGAAATACGGCGGGGTTATCATCAATCAGTTAAAAAGGCTGGGGTGCTCTTGCGATTGGCACAGAGAAGCCTTTACCATGGATGAGAAACGATCCAAGGCCGTGAGGGAAGTCTTTGTGCGTCTGTACAATGATGGACTCATCTATCGCGGCGACTATATCGTCAACTGGTGTACCCGCTGCCATACGGCCATATCGGATCTCGAAGTGGAATATGAAGAGAAGGAAGGCGCCCTCTGGGAGATCAGGTACCCTTACGCAGACGGCAAGGGCGACATCGTGGTTGCCACCACGCGTCCCGAGACGATGCTCGGGGACACGGCGGTTGCCGTCAACCCTGATGATAAGAGGTACAAAGACAAGATCGGGGAAAAAGTGACCCTGCCTCTCGTCAACAGGATAATACCGGTCATTGCCGACAGCCACGTAAGTGTGGAGTTTGGTTCAGGCGCAGTGAAGATTACGCCCTCCTCTGATCCCAATGACTTTGCCATCGCCGAGCGGCATCAACTGGAAATCATAAACATCATGGATGGCAATGGGGTCATCAATGAGAACGGCGGCGTCTATCAGGGTCAGGACCGCTACGAAGCCAGACAAAATGTCCTCCGTGATCTCGAAAAAGGAGGATTTCTTTTAGGAAAAAAGCCTTACAGCCACAATGTCGGCCAATGCTATCGCTGCAAGACGGACATCGAGCCCATGGTTTCCGCACAGTGGTTCGTGAAGATAAAACCGTTGGCGAAGGCGGCCACTGCGGCGGTTATAAAAGGGGAGACAAGAATCCTGCCTGCGATGTGGGAAAGCACATACTTTGAGTGGATGAACAACATCAGGGACTGGTGCATTTCAAGACAGATCTGGTGGGGACACAGAATACCTGTCTGGTATTGCGGGAGTTGCGGAAAGGAAATAGTCTCCACCATAGATCCCGTTGAATGCCCGAACTGCGGCGGCAGCAGCCTCATGCAGGAAGAAGATGTTCTCGATACATGGTTCAGCTCCGCCCTGTGGCCTTTCTCAACCCTTGGGTGGCCAGAAAAGACAAAATCGCTAAAGACATTTTATCCTACATCACTCCTCATCACAGGGTTTGACATACTCTTCTTCTGGGTGGCAAGGATGATGATGATGGGGCTCTATGTGATGAAGGATGTGCCCTTCAGGGATGTCTATCTCCACGCCCTGGTGCGCGATGAAATGGGAGAGAAGATGAGCAAATCCCGGGGGAACATTATAGATCCTCTTGAGATGATCGATAAATTCGGCGCGGATGCGTTCAGGTTTACCATGGTTGCCCTGACAGCCCAGGGCAGGGATATCAGGATGTCCGAGGAGCGCATTGCCGGCTACAAGCATTTCGTAAACAAAATCTGGAACGCGACGCGCTTTGCCCTCATGAACCTCGATGATTACTCATCTTCCGGGGCTCATATCGGCAAGGACGATGAATCTCTTCCCGACAGATGGATTAAGCATCGCCTGAATATAACCGTTTCGGAAGTTGTCAAATCTCTGGATGAGTATCGTTTCAATGATGCCGCATCGGGTGTCTATCAGTTTATCTGGCATGAACTCTGTGACTGGTACCTGGAGCTCGTCAAGCCCGAGCTTTATGGGAAAGGCAACCCTGCCAGGAGGCGCGCGGCACAGCACACACTGCTTACTGTCATGATGTCTTCTCTGAAGATGCTCCATCCCATCATGCCTTTTGTTACGGAGGAGATATGGCAGACCCTCGTGGGCGACGGGACTTCGATCATGGTAAGTGAGTTTCCCGCACCCGAAGACGCTTCCCATGACCCGGTCGCGGATAGACATATGTCAACCATCATGGGCGCAATCACTGCTATCAGAAACATCAGAGGTGAGATGAATATAGTGCCGTCGAAAAAATTAAGGGTCGCGATCTCCGCGCCCGATGATGAATCGCGGACGATCGTGAAAATTGGCGGCAGTCACATTACCAACTTGGCTAATCTTGAGGCATTGACCATGACTGAAAGCGGAGAGGAGCCAAAGAATGCTGCTACCGGCGTTGTCGGCTCCATGCGGATATATGTGCTCCTTGAAGGCGTGGTCGACTTTGCCGGGGAGACGAAGAGACTCGAGAAAGAGATGGTCAAGGTGGATAAAGACCTCGCGGCGATTTCGAAAAAGCTCGCCAACCGCGATTTCATGTCGAAGGCCTCAAAGGCAGTCGTGGAAAAGGAAGAAGAAAAGTTCAGGGAAGTAAGAGAGAAGCATTCTGTCCTGGCGACAGCCCTGAAAAGACTTCAGAAGATGAATTAGAAGTGCATCTGCCACTCAGGTCTTCCGGGCATGCATGTATCTGCACATCAAGACCCCTGAGTATCCTTATCGTCATGTTACAAAAACATATCATACGCAATATAGTAAAGTCGGCGATAGACGAAGACGTCGGTGCGGTGGATGTAACGACGACGGCGGCGCTTACAGGTGTAGAAATCGGCAAGGCCCTGGCTCTTGCCAAATCTGCTGTTGTTGTGGCAGGCATCGATGTCTTTAAAGAGACTTTTCTTTTCCTCGATCCAGGCGTACAATTTACAGGTTGCTGCAAAGATGGAGAGGTCGTGCGTAAGGGCGGATGTCTCGCGGAGATATCAGGTAATCTCAGCAAAATGCTTACGGCTGAGAGGACGGCCCTCAATTTTCTTCAGAGGATGTGTGGTATTGCGACGCTCACAAGACGATATGTCGATGAGGTTAAAGGAACAAAGGCAAAGATCCTCGACACAAGAAAAACAGCGCCGGGGCTCCGCTATCTTGACAAGTATTCTGTGAGGATTGGCGGCGGTCATAACCATCGATATGGCCTCTATGACGGCGTGCTGATAAAAGACAACCACATTGCTGCTGTAGGCGGCATACGCCAGGCGCTCACCAGAGTTCGTGGACGCCTAGCACATACGCTGAAGGTGGAAATTGAAGTAAAAAATCTTCAGGAACTTGAGGAAGCCATAAAGTCCGGGGCAGACGTGATAATGCTGGATAACATGTCTCTAGAGGATATGGGAAAGGCCGTCGCCGCAACGGGCGGCAGAGTGTCGCTGGAGGCGTCGGGCAATGTTACCCTCGCAAATGTGCGAAAGATCGCCGAAACCGGAGTTGATTTCATTTCTGTGGGAGCACTCACTCATTCGGTAACGGCAGCTGATATATCTTTGATGATCGAATAGGTTGCCGGCGCTTTAATCGACGCGATGGATTTTAATGAAAAAAACCTTGCTATCCGTCTTTCGGGTAGGCGGATAGGAAATAATATCCACTTTTTTACGGAGGTCGAATCAACCAACGACGCTCTCTTCAGACTCGCCCGTGATGGCGCTCCTCACGGGACTGTTGTTATCGCGGAATGTCAGACTAAGGGGAAAGGCCGTCTTAACAGGCAGTGGCAGTCTCCTCCGGGCTGTAATATCTATGCCTCCATCGCCCTGAGGCCTGCCATAGAGCCTGTCTATGCCCCCCAGCTAACGCTCATGACGAGTGTTGCCGTTGCCGATCTCTTGTCTACGTATTGTACCGGAGAGGTAACTCTCAAATGGCCGAATGACGTTCAGATCGGAGGCAGGAAGGTTTGCGGCATACTGGCGGAGATGAGCGCTACTGCCAGGGGTGGAGTGGATTTTATCGTCGTAGGGATCGGCATCAATGTTAACATTAGAAAAAGGGATTTTGATGAATCGATCCGTAATATGGCGACGTCCCTTGCGGAAGAAGCTAGACATAATATTTCGCGCCTTGATCTGACGGTAAAATTGTTCGATAGGTTTGATGCTCTGTATACCCGGCTCCTGGATTCGGGATTTGGTTCCATTAAGAATGCGTGGCTCTCGTACTGCGATATGGTCGGAAAGCAGGCGCGGGTGATATTCAAGAATGACATAGAGTCGGGGAAGGTCCTCGGCATTGATGATTTTGGCGCTCTTGTTATTTCAGATGAAAAAGGAAAGATAAAAAGGGTGATTGCTGGCGATGCCTCGGTAGTGAAGGGCTGAGCTCCCTTGGTGATGGGGAGGCAGGAAGCCGGTTTGTCGCACATAATACTTCTTTGCGGGGGAATGGGGTATGCTTCTGGTTATAGACGTTGGAAATACCAATACCGTTCTGGGTCTGTACGACGGAGATGAACTGGTCCATGACTGGCGGGTCAGGACTGTCGTTGATCATACCGTTGATGAATACGGTATGCTGATATATAATCTTTATAAAAACAGCAAGATCAGACCGAGGGCTATCAAGGATATCATCATTTCATGCGTTGTTCCCACGATGCTCAACATCCTGGAGCCTCTCTGCGAAAAATATTTCAATGTCAAGCCTCTCATAGTGGGACCGGGCATAAAGACTGGAATGCCTATTCTGTACGATAATCCGAAAGAAGTGGGAGCAGACAGGATCGTCAATGCCGTTGCCGCATACGAAAAGTATGGCGGGGATATCATAATCGTTGATTTCGGCACCGCCACTACCTTTGACTATGTTTCAAAAAGGGGGGAGTACATGGGCGGGTGCATATCGCCGGGCATCATGATAGCGAGCGAGGCCCTCTTCAGCAAGGCGGCAAAACTTCCGAGGGTGGAGATTGCAAGACCCAGGTCTGTCATCGGCAAGGACACCGTAAGCAGCATGCAGGCAGGCATACTGTTCGGCTACGCGGGTCTCGTGGACGGCCTTGTTAGCCGTATCAAAGCGGAAGTCATGTCAGACGCGAAGGTTATAGCGACAGGCGGACTCGCGAATATCATCTCTCCTGAAACGAAAAGCATAAAGATCGTCGATGAAATGCTGACGCTGGAAGGTCTCCGGATTCTCCATAAACGAAATATCGAGCAATAGGTGAAGTTTCGCAAGATTCAATCTGTGTAATAGGACGTCATTTCTACTGGATTCTCGGCGGCATAAGCATATGTTGAACGTGGGCTTGACAGGCGGCATCGCCTCAGGAAAATCAACTGTAGCGAAGATGTTTGAGTATAAAGGCGCCTATCTCATCGACTTCGATGCATTGGCGCATTTCGCGGAAGAACCGGATCAGCCGGCATGGAAGGCTATCGTAGGGTTTTTCGGAAGAGAAATTCTAAACGAGAACGGATCAATCAACAGGGCAAAGCTTGGCCAGATCGTCTTTGCAGACCAGGAGAAACTCTCCCGGCTTAACAGCATCGTTCACCCTGCCGTTTTCGATCTGTGGCGGCGGAGGACAGAAGATATCCGAACAATAAATCCGCGCGGCATTGTTGTATCCGATATTCCTCTCCTCATAGAGGCAGGGATGCAGCATCTGTTTGACGTTGTAATCTTAGTGTATGTGTCTCCTGAGGGTCAGATAAGACGGTTGACGGAGAGAAACCAATACAGTCGCGAAGAGGCTGCAAGCAGGCTTGACAAACAGATGCCCATCGACGAAAAGATTTCCTATGCCGACTATGTCATAGACAACAAAGGCCCAATTGAAACTACGCGGTCTGTTGTCAATGCTGTATGGGAAGAACTTCTCGCAAGGGAAATGAAGAACCGCTTATCACATTAAGAGAGCTTGCCGGATTTTCACCTCATGTCACGGAGAACGTCGCAATGGCATGGTGAAATCTTTCGAAGCACTCATCAAATACGGGGGCAAAGATGATAGAAAAAAATGTCACTGCTGATTTTTGCAAAAAAGTTTCGGGACCGGTTATTGATCCATCCACGTATGTGCATCCACTGGCCGCTGTCATTGGCAATGTGCTTCTGGGCAGGAATATTATGATTTCTCCCATGGCATCCATTCGCGGCGATGAGGGGCAACCGCTCTCTATTGGTGATGATTCGAATGTCCAGGACGGCGTCGTAATCCACGCCCTGGAAACGGAAATGAACGGTAAACCCATCGAAAAAAACCTGTTTGATGTCGACGGCAGGAAGTACGCCGTGTATGTGGGAAACCGCGTTTCCCTCGCCCATCAGGTGCAGATCCATGGGCCGGCCGTTGTCATGGATGATACCTTTGTCGGTATGAAGTCCCTCGTATTCAAGTCCTTCGTGGGCAAAAAGTGTGTGATTGAGCCTGGTGTTATTCTCATGGGCGTGAGAGTGCCCGATGGTCGCTATGTTCCTGCCGGTTCTGTTGTCAGAGAGCAGGGGAAGGCCGATCAGCTTCCGGTAATTACGGATGATTATGCGTTGAAAGACATGAACAAGGGCGTTATTCACGTTAATACATCCCTTGCCAAAGGATATTTATCAGCAAAGAAGTAAGTCAAACGCTGTTGTCCTGCCATGCCTGTTCAAATGTTTTGAATCGCAGGATCGGTCGATATGGGACGTATATAAACAGTGTGGGAACTTGTAACCATATTTATTTCTTCTTTTATCATCGCCTTCTCCGGCGCCATGATGCCGGGACCTTTGCTCACGGCTACAATCAGCGAGAGCTCGCAAAGAGGCTTCATCGCTGGACCTTTGCTTATCGCAGGTCATGGCCTTCTGGAGATCATTCTGCTTGCCGCGCTCGTGTTCGGATTGGCCCCGTTTCTTCAGCGTAACGACGTCTTTGCCGCCGTTGCCATAGCCGGTAGTGTTATCCTGCTCTGGCTGGCTTTAGGCATGTTTCGCGTTCTGCCGAAGTTGACTCTGTCATTAAACCCGGGGATGACCAAAAGCGGCTCTCTGGTAAAGAATGGGGCGATTCTGAGCATAGCTAATCCCTACTGGATTGTCTGGTGGGCGACAATAGGGTTTGGTTACGTCATTTACAGCTGGAGTTTTGGCATAGCAGGCATAGTATTTTTTTTCACGGGACATATTCTGGCAGATTTTGTCTGGTATTCGGCTGTCTCTTTGGCAGTAGGGAAGGGCAGGCATCTTTTCACTGATGGTTTTTACAGATGGGTCATTGGAACATGCGCAGTTGTATTAATTCTTTTTGCGTGTTATTTCTTCTATGCCGGTGTGCAGAAACTAATTGCTTGAGAGATTGAAAGAGGAGAAAAGCCTGAATGACGAAGAAGACGCAAAAATCCGACCTCGATGGGCTGACTTTGCTAAGAAGGGATGCCAAACCTACAAAGAAGTTAGAGACCTTTCCCAACCATCATCCCGGAAGGGATTATGTTGTGACACTCAAGACAGAAGAGTTCACATGCGTCTGTCCGGCTACGGGGCAGCCGGATTTTGCCAGGCTGACCATTCAGTACATACCGGATAAGAGGATTGTCGAATCCAAGTCTCTGAAATTGTATCTCTGGTCTTACCGTGATGAAGGGGTGTTTCACGAGCATGTGGCCAATGTGATTCTTGACGATCTGGTTCTTGCGCTCAAGCCCCGATGGTGCAAGGTCACGGCGGATTTCGTTGTCCGCGGGGGCATTTCCATTACTATAGATGCGGAATACAAAAAGTAAATTTGCCGGCATTTCGGATGCCCGTAATAAGTCCCTGTGGTCATTGTCCGAATGCGGTCCAAAATAACATTGACATACAGGACTGCCGTAACTATATTTTCTGTACGTAAAAGGAAAATTTTACAGGAAGAAGAAAGTGTCCAAACCTACATCCAAAACAAAAAATGCGGATAATCTAAAATTAGTTACGAGTGACGAGTCTCAACAGACTTTTCACAAATGTGATTTTTGCGAACTGGAAGATATCATTGAGTCTTCCCACGATGGCCTTTTCATAACCGACGGGCAGGGGGTTATCCTGAGGGTAAATAGCGCGTGGGAGCGTATTGCCGGAATTCAGAGGGAATTTGCCATAGGAAAATGCGCCAAAGACCTCGTAGATCAGAAATGGTACACGGAATCTTCAGCAATGGCAGCAATCAGGGAAAGAAAGAAAGTTACAGTCATGCTGGAGATGCTGAAAGGTGAGAAGATTGGTCAGAAGATAATGGCGACGGCCATACCCATATGGGGTGAAGACGGTGAAATCAGGCGGGTTGTCGCCAATATCAGAGATATAACGGAAATACTCTATTTGAAGCAGTTGCTGGAAAGGACACAGCGGCTGAATGAATTATATGCTGCCGAACTTGAGCAGATGAAGAACGTCGATATAGTGGCTCACAGCGAATCGACGAAACGACTAATGGAAATCGTGTCTCGTGTTGCCAGTTTTGATGTATCGGTTTTAATCACCGGCGAATCGGGCGTCGGCAAGGAAGTGATTGCGAATGCCATACACCAGCAAAGCCAGCGCTCAAAGGGCCCGCTCATCAAGGTGAACTCCGGAGCAATTCCTGAGACACTCCTTGAATCCGAACTCTTCGGGTACGATCACGGCGCTTTTACCGGTGCAAGAAAACAGGGGAAACCCGGCATGTTTGAGCTCGCAAATGAGGGGACCCTGTTTTTGGACGAAGTTGGTGATATCCCATACAGTCTCCAGGGAAAGCTCTTAAGAGCACTGCAGGATCGTGAGATCATGCGGATTGGCGGCGTTAAGCCCACCCCCGTCGATGTGCGCATTGTCGCCGCGACAAACAAGAATCTTGAAGAAATGGTGAAAAAGGGCACTTTTCGTGATGATCTTTATTATCGCCTTAACGTCGTTGCAATTGATGTTCCTCCGTTGCGTGAACGCAAAGAGGATATACCTATGTTCGGCTTGCACTTTCTGGATAAGATGAACAAGAAACATCAATACAACAAGCGCATTTCACCAGAGGTTATTGATGTCCTGATGCTCTACTCCTGGCCCGGTAACGTACGCGAATTGGAAAACGTGGTGGAGAGGATGATCATCATGACGGATGGCGATGAAATAACCATGAAGCATCTGCCGGTTCAAATCAAAAGCCAGATCGCTCATGAGGCAATGAGCGTCATTGGAGACAGCAGCTTCAAGACTACAATTGAGCAGACGGAGAGACAACTCCTGAAACAGGCGCTCCAGAATCACAAGAGTACGAGAGAAATCGCCAAGGCAATGAAAATCAATCAATCGACAGTCGTGCGCAAACTGAAGAAATATAACCTCTGTTCATCCCCGGATAACGAACCGCAGAAATAATTTCTAATCCCTTAGACTCCATGCCCAGTATCCCTTCAATTTGCCGAACGAATAGAAATTCTCTTGCACGCGCTCAAGAGACATCTGTTTTTCGGCGCTTCCAGTGCCTAATGGTGAACAGGCATTCGCTAGGAGTGCACAAGCCTTTTCATGATGCGCTGGGCATGGCGCACATGAATTTCTATGTGATAAGTTTTTTTCAGATATGCAACCAAGGCGTTGCCGTCCCAGCGGTCACAGGTAATTCCAACTTCACGCGGCGAATTCCGCAAAACCTTTTCGAGTTTTTTCACCACATCTTTATTTATGCGGGGCGGCCTGCCGATGCGCTCTCGGTCAAGTACCGCCTCTGCTCCTTCCCTGTTTGCCCTCTGAATCCATTTCACTACCGTCCAGCGGGTTAACCCGAAAAGCTCTGCTACACGGGCGGATTTCCATCCGGTCAAAATCAGGAGCAGCACGGCGATGCGTATTCCAATCCAGGCCCCTGGTGTCCGGGCTGCTATACAAAGCAGGGCCTCTCTGGTAAGACCCGGATGATTCAGCGTCAATGCCTTCATTTCTTTCCCCCTGTATTGTTCTCTTGCAGGCAGCATAGCAGGGACATTCTGTGATGTCTATTTATATATGTCGTCCGCTATGCAGGGCATCGCCTTTGTTATGAAAAATACAAGCGGAAGTTTTTGCAACGTATCGGTGATGTTCAGGGAGGATTGGCGATGTGTTGATTGCGTCTTAAAGTGAAAGGGGAGACGAGTTGTCCCGTCTCCCCCCGAATTTCATAAACTTAGGCTAAATCATCAAGCATGCCCCAGTACAGGTTACCGTAGAATACTGCCGCCGATGACCATGCGCATTGCCTCGCTTGTGCCTTCGTAGATCTGCGTAATCTTCGCGTCACGCATCAGGCGCTCCACAGGATACTCGCGGCTGTACCCGTAGCCGCCAAATACCTGTACGGCGTCGGTCGTAACAGACATTGCCGCATCGGAAGCAAACAGCTTAGCCATAGCCGCCTCCTTAGCATAAGGCAGATCATTAGATTTGTTAAAAGCGGCTCGATACGTCATGAGACGGGCTGCCTCAACTTTTGTGGCCATGTTGGCGAGCATAAAGCTGATGCCCTGCTGGGTCGCTATGGGTTTGCCGAACTGAACACGCTGTTTTGCATATTTTATTGCGTGATCCAGAGCGCCCTGGGCAATGCCGACCGCTTGGGCAGCTATACCGATACGGCCGCCATCCAAAGTCGTCATGGCAATTCTAAACCCATCGCCTTCTTTGCCTAAGAGGTTGGAGGCGGGGGTTTTTGCGTTGACCATGATGACTTCGCGCTGTACGGCTGCACGAATACCCATTTTGGTTTCTTTCTTGCCGAAGCTCAAGCCCGGTGAACCTTTCTCGAGAATAAACGCGCTCATACCCTTAAGGCCGGCCTCTTTATTTGTTTTGGTAAAGACAACCTCTACTTCAGCCTCTCCACCGTTCGTATTGAAAACCTTAGTCCCGGTGATAAGATATGAATCTCCTTCTTTGACGGCAAATGTTGAGGCGTTGCCTACGTCTGTGCCTGCATTGGGTTCCGTAAGACCGAATGCTCCTAGCTTTATGCCCTGGGCGAGCGGCACGAGGTATTTCTGTTTCTGCTCCTCCGTGCCATATTTGTAGATCGGCCATGAACACAGCGAAGTGTGCACCGACATACCGATAGAAGTTGACGCGTCTATGCGTGAAATTTCCTCAATTGCAATGGCATAAGCGATGAAGTCCATACCGCCTCCACCATACTTTTCGGGATACGGCAGACCCATGAGGCCCAATTTACCCATTTCATCAAATATACTTCGGTCAAACAGCTCTTTTTCGTCACGCTCCACAATAGTCGGAGCCAGTTTCTTTTCTGCAAATTCCCGCACCATTTTGCGGATGCCTTCATTTTCCGGTGTTACAGTAAAATTCATAGATTGCCCTCCTCTTAAAATATATTTTTATTGTTGTCAAAATTGCGCCGACTTAAAGACTGCGGACGGCGATCACTCTCTTATTGCAGAATTTCCCTAAATTTGGCGGTCAATGCCGGTACGACTTCGTACACATCACCGACTATTCCGTAAGTCGCCACCTTGAAGATTGGCGCATCGGGGTCTTTATTGATTGCAATGATAACATCGGATGTCTGCATCCCGGCTAAATGCTGGATGGCGCCGGATATGCCGCAAGCGATATAGATTTTTGGCGCCACCGTTTTTCCTGTTTGACCGACCTGGTGCGGATACGGCATCCAGCCGGCGTCAACAGCCGCACGGGACGATCCGACGGTGCCTTTGAGCACTTGTGCAAGCTCCTCAACCATCCTGAAGCCTTCCGGCTTTCCAAGTCCGCGTCCCCCGGACACGATGATCTCTGCGTCTTCAAGATTGCATGAGAAAGTGCAGACCTTGACGACATCGATAAGTTTTGTTCGAATATCCTTTTCATTTATTGCCAACTCTTCCCGGATCATTTTTCCTGTGCGGTTGTAGTCCGGTACAGGCTTCTTAAAGACCTTAGGCCTTACTGTTCCCATCTGCGGACGGTTGTCCGGGCAAAAAATCGTTGCCATGATATTGCCGCCGAAGGCAGGTCTTGTCCATGCGACGAGCCTGGTTTCCGGATCTATGGAAAGATTCGTGCAGTCGGCCGTCAGGCCGGTTTTCAATCTGGCGGACACGCGGGGGCCTAAATCACGGCCGTCATTGGTCGCGCCCAATAATATTACGGAAGGCAGATGTTTCCTGATCAGGTACGTAAAGGCGATTGAATACGCGTCTGTCGAATAGTGATGAAAAGCGCTGCCTTCAACTAAGTATACGTTGTCGGCGCCGCTCGCAAAAAGCTCCTTGCTCATTTCCGCCACATTGTCGCCGATAAGGACGGCAGACACCTCCTCGCCAAGCTCCTGGGCAAGCTTCCTGCCCTCGCCAACAAGCTCCAGTGAAACATTGCGTATACGGCCATCACGATGTTCTATGAATACCCAGACCCCTTTATAGGCACTGATATCTTGTGCCTCTTCCGCTTTTTCGCGCTCTACCTGGATGGCGGATACGGGGCAGCTGCTTTCGCAAGCGCCGCAGAATGTGCAAGCTTCCGTGAGAACGGCTTTATCATCTTTCATGACAATTGCGCCATAAGGACAACTGTCGATGCACGTTTGACAACCAATGCATTCTTCCGATAAAATCCTAACAGACATATCTAACTGCTTCCTCCTCGACTATAGTATCTTGGCCTGCCTCAACTTATCGACAAGCAAATCGACGGCTTCTTTGCTGTCGCCCTGAATGAGTTCACCCTTGCCGCGCCGCTCCGGCGTAAATATGCGCTTTACGAGCGTAGGTGAGCCCTCCAGGCCCGCGGATTTAGGATCGATGGCAATGTCGGATGCAGTCCACACAGGGACTTCCGTGCGGTATGCCTTCGCCGTGCCTTTCACCGTGGGAAGGCGGGGATCCATGGCCAGTTTTATGATGGTAACCACGAGGGGTGGTTTGGCTTCTATAACGTCATATCCCTCATCCTGTTCGCGGTGGGCAATGAGCTTTTCGCCGTCAAATTCGATCGTGCTTATGTAAGTCAACTGGCCAATGCCAAGATGTTCCGCCATCTCCGGTCCGACCTGGGCCGTATCTCCGTCAATCGCCTGCTTGCCGCAAATGACCAAATCGATGTTTCCCATTTTACGCACCGCCTGAGATAATGTGTAGGATGTAGCGAGCGTATCCGAACCCGCAAACGCTCTATCGCTTAGAAGAACGGCTTCATCGGCGCCCATGGCGATACATTCCCGCAGCGCTGCTGCCGCCTGCGGCGGCCCCATGCTGATTACTGTGACCTTTCCTCCGTGTTTATCTCTAAGCTGCAGCGCCATCTCGAGAGCATATTTGTCGAAGGGATTAACAATGCTCGGCACTCCCTCCCTGACCAATGTATTGGTGACAGGATCAATCTTGACTTCCGTGGTATCAGGTACCTGTTTGACACATACAACAATTTCCATATAAATCTTCACTCCTGGTTATGTTAAGAGTTACTTTGCATAGAGTATAAACAGATGCCTTATGGGTTTCCCTTCTCCTGCAACAGGCTGACAAATGCCAAGAATGCAGGGCGGATGCTGTAAGGCAATACATCATAATATGCAACAACACTTTCTTCTCTTTAATGCATCACTCAGCTACTGAATGCTGCACACTTTCCATCACTCTTAAGATATCGTCCTTTCTTCGCCCTGTCCGTTCCGTTGGCATGCTAAATTATCATCGGCAATTCCCGGATACTGTCCGAACACACTACCAGTCACAATCAATCGAAAAGATTAATTCACATGGCAAAAAAAATTAAGCAAATGGCTGATAGAAAAGCAGTTATACGGCTACGCGAATCAAAACTGCATATCAGTGACGTCTCGGGCGGGTGCCGCAAAATACAATCCCCATCCGGAAAAACATATCCGGCGGGATGAACTTGCGAATCATTTTACTTAGGCTTTTTCAAAGAACAATCAAGCACGTTAACATTAAAGGGGGCATGGGGGCTTCCGATATTCACCGAAACCCACCTATATTTTACATACCGTCTGCCATGCCCCCCATGTGGATAGTTTATAATCTTTAATCTATCCTTACGCTGCCTTCTTGGTAATAATCGGTTTAGAATCCGTTGTGAAGTACATCGCCACGGCGCCTACTACGAGCGATGCCGCACAGAACATAAAGGTAGCTTGGTATGCTTCCACCGGAAATTTACCTTCAACCTTTCCATAGTAGTCAAGCACCACACCCATCAATGCCTGATATAAAGCCCCTCCTACAAAGTACCATATATTCAGCATCCCGTTGGATGTTGCCATAAAGCTTGTCGGCTGACCGTCGGCTATGTGCGCATAATTGGGCACATATGCGCCGCAGAAAAAGCCCATGACAAATAACAGGGGATAAAACCACGCAACGGGAATTGATCCGGTAAAGAAAGCTATAGGTATCCAGGTCGCAACGTAGATTATCATGCCGTAGAAAGATGTCTTCCTGCGTGATTTAAGAACACGGTCAGAGCACCAACCGGCCGCAAAGCATCCTACCGCCATCCCTATTGGCCAGAACATGAGCATGTTGGCTGCCTGCTGCTTGGGCATACTATATATATGCTGGGCATAGGGAATGAACCAGAGCCCCTGAAATCCCATGACCGTACCGTAGATCACAAAGGCATAGAGGGATATCAGCCAGTAGTTTTTCATTTTTAGCAGTTTTATGAAATTCTCTTTGAATGTCGTCTTCTGGGCAGCAGTCTGCGTCGGATAGTAATCGATGCCGTCGATCTCCGAAACTGTAGGATAACCCATGTCGCTCGGTTTATTTCGGACGATCAGGTAGTCAACGACAGATATGAGGATCATAAAGGCGCCCAGCCATAAGAATGAATTCCGCCATCCGACGATACCCACCAGAAACGCAAGCGGTGCGGACGCGAGTATCGCGCCGACATTGCCCAGGGTGAGCATCACACCTGTAAGTGTCGCTAATTCATTCGGCCGGAACCAGTTGTAGAGGATCTTCATACAAGGCATCCAAACAACCGCGACGCCGACACCCATTAAAAAGCGGCCGAAGATACACCAACCGAACGTCTGGGCTAACCCAAACAATGCAGTACCGATTGCCGCTATGACGAAAAAGAAACTAACCGAAAGCCTGGGGCCAATTTTATCGGATAGGATTCCCGACGGGAACTGCATTGCTGCATAAGGATAAAAGTACATCGATGATAAAATACCAAGGGTCGTCGCTGTGAGACCGAATTCCTTCATCAATTCCGGCGCAACAACCGCCGGTGAAACACGGTCGAAATATACAAAAATATATGTTAACAAGAACATTCCATAAGTAACCCAACGATAGGTAATCATCTTCTTGGCTTTTACAGGGTCAACTCCTGCGGCTACCTTTGCACTCATATGACTCTCCTCCTTAAGTTTTTATATGTCTCTTTGGAGCAATTAGTTTCTATCCCGGTTTTAATTGACAAAAAAAATTAGAATCCTAACAGCCCTTTTTGAAAATATCGTTCCTTGAAACCAAGTTTTCTCCGGCAGCTAAATACCACAAGCCCGCTGCAATATCGATCTTTTTCTCCGCCGTACAAATTCCGCACAGGCCGGAATTGTGGTGCAATCGTCCTCGGATTTGTACTGCTTTTTTCTTGAGCAGGCTGCCCCGCCCTGTGGGCGGGGCAATCCGATCCAGCTTATTATTTCTTCTTCTTTTCTGGCTCTGGAATTTCCTCAGTGATACCGGCAATTTTTCTCGCGTATTCAGCAAACTGATCAACGGGGGTAAGAGCCCTGACAACGAGTTTTGCGCCGTCGGGGGACCCGCCGCCGTGCATACATCCGGGTACGCCCGCGCCAAGCGTCAGCCACTCAGAAAGCCTTGCCGCGCGCGCCCTTGATTCGGCGCTGAACTTACCGGAGGCTTTCAGAGCCGCTTGAACCATCGCACCTATCTTCTGATCGTTAAAATCCTTCGAAGATGGGAAGCATCCTGTCTCCACGATACCACCGCCGATGTCCTGGCAGATGCGCTTTGTTTCATAGGGGAGAGTCGCCACATGTACTTTATTGGCATGGGCTGTCAGGGAATCTGAAACCCACATGCCGCCCGGACCTTTCTTCCCGAGGGCCATGGAACCGATTCCCATGCAGTATGTAGTTTCATTATTAACCGCCATCTCCACCATTTTGCCAGCAAATGTGCTCGCCGCCAATCCGTTCGTCCTCGCCATAAGCGCCGCAGCGCCGATCATCACGTCTCCCTGACCGGCGACACATGCACCGATACATGCACGGTAGTTGGCTGTAAAATACTCTATTATTTTCCCTGTGTATTTGAATTCTTTGCACATGAAAACTCTATCATTGGGGACAAAGCAGTCCTTGAAGAACAGGAAAGCCTGCGTGATGCCGGAATCGGGAATGTCGAACCCGCCTTCCATTTCTCTCGTATCACTCGGTCTCCGGGCCTCTACGATTGTCAGACCTTTTATATCCCGCGGCACAACGCAGCTAACGGCATAATCCTGATCCTCTTCCCTGTAGCCACTTCCAGGCAGAAGGAATATCTCATTAGAGGCGGCCACTCCGCAGATCATCGCCTTCATGCCGCTGATTACGATGCCGTCTTCCCGGAGTTCCGTAATGTGCACGTTGCTGTCTGGATTCGCCTGCTGTGACGGTCTCAGGCTGCGGTCGCCTTTGGCGTCTGTAAGTGCCCCGGATACGACAAGCCCGTTCTTCTGGGTATTGATAATCCACTTCTTGAGACGCTCCTGGTACTTGGTTCCGAATTCCTTGTCCATGAGAGCCGTGATATTCCACATGACATTCTGGGCGTTCCAGCCGACGCACACCCCACCGCTGCAACTTCCCGTCAGGCGGTACATCCATCTTTTCAACTTGGAATTGCCCATGACATCCTCAAGGGTTTCCATCATAGAATTCCATCTGTGAATCTTTTCACCGCTCATAAAAGTTGAGGTAGTAGTGAAATCTTCCGCAAGCTTCTGGTCATGCGACGCGTCAAATGCCCTTGCATGGCTTTCGACGACCCTCTTTGTCGCCGGATGAGTCGTTACGTCTTCGATCAACTCTCCAAACTTGTAAATGTTCGGTTTCATCGCCTTTAATGATTTCTTGTATTCCTCTCTCGTCTTTAATGCCATTTTATTGTTCTCCTTAAATTTGTTTTCTTGACCTAAAATGTTGATTCTTAAAGTTTAGCCTTCTTCAATATCTCAGGTTTGATGCCCATCGGCCCTTCTTTGAAAAGGCGTGCATCCATCAATTTAACCTTAGGAGCGATGAGCGGCCTGTATTCCATCTGAGATAATACATCCTTCTCCATATCCAGGCCGGGAGCAATTTCCGTCAGCATGACGCCTTCAGGTGTAAGTTGAAAAACGGCCCGTTCCGTGACGTAAAGGATCGTCTGACCGCTTGTCTTTCCGTATTCACCGCTGAACGTGATATGCTCTACTTTCTTTACTAATTTTTTCACCTTTCCTTCTTTCACTATCTTGAGTTTTCCATCATTGATCCCTAACTCAAGACCACTTGCCGTCAGTGTTCCGCAGAAGACCACCCTCTTTGTACTCTGGGTGATATTAATAAATCCCCCCGCTCCGGCTATCCTGGGACCGAACTTACTGACATTCACATTTCCGAACTGATCCATTTCCGCCATCCCGAGGACCGCCAAGTCGAGCCCGCCGCCATCATAAAAATCAAACATAAGGGGATGGTCAATCAGTGCTTCGGGATTAACCGCCGATCCGAAATAGAGCTTGGCCCCAGGCATCCCGCCTACTGCTCCCGGCTCAACCGTCATTGTCATCAATTCGATTAGGTCCTCTTCGGCTGCAACCGCCCCGACGCTTTCCGGCATGCCGATACCCATGTTTACGACTGCGTTTGGGATAAGTTCCATAGCGCACCTTCGGCAAATTACCTTTCTCTCGCTCATCGGCAAGGGCGGTATGCGACTCAGCGGAACTCTCGTTTCGCCGCAAAGGCTCGGATTATATTGTTCGGCCATAGGAACCTGCCAGTGGTTCTCAGGCTTCGCGACGACAATTGCATCCACAAACACTTTCGGTAGCTTGACCATCATCGGATGAAGCGTGCCTGCTTTTGTCACCCTCTCCACCTGCACTATTACTTTGCCTCCGGATCCCTTGGCAGCGAGCGCCAATAAGGCGAATTCTAGGGATATGGCTTCTCTTTCGATGGAGACATTGCCATTTTCATCCGCCGTAGTTCCACGGACAATGGCAACATTGATGGGGATGGCCTTATAGAAGAGATATTCCTTACCATCAATCTCCATCAAACGGACGTACTCTTCGTGACTGATGCTGTTTAGTTTTCCTCCCGTCTCTCTCGGGTCAACAAATGTCCTCAGGCCAACGTGCGTAATGACGCCCGGCTTCTTACCGGCGGTGGCTCGAAATACATGGAGAATAACGCCCTGGGGAATGTTATATGCCTCAATCTTGTTGGCAACCGCCATCTTGATTAAATCAGGCTGCAATCCCCAATGGCCTGATACGACCTTTCTCACCAGACCTTCTTTTGCCCAGCGATTCAGTCCCCAGTTTGATTTTCCGTCATTCTGGCTTGCGCCAAATGTAAGCGTTAAGTTGTTTGGTTGACCTGTTTCCAGAAAGCTCTTTTCTACCGCCCTTGAAAGTTCTTCCGGATGACCCATTCCGACGAATCCGGAAGTCGCCACAGTGTCTCCATTCTTGATCAGCTTAATCGCCTCTTCTGCAGTCATAAATTTTGCCACGGCCCCACCTCCAATGTTTTTACATAGATTGGACTATATTGTTCAACTTCAACTATCCCTCTTCCTCATATCGCAATTTATATGCCAATGGCCATAATAAGGGCTAACGGGGTATGTCTCGTATTGTCGCCGATGTGATGACGACATATATTAGTAGACAACGATGAGCCGTTCCCTGACAGTTTAGTATTATTAAGTTCGACTACAATGTCCATTTTCTTATGTCGCTTTTCTGGAATAATTAAAAGATAGTGTCTGTCATATCCTATGTAAAACCACCAATAGAGCGGTCTGCAATACAAGATGGAAAACACAGTGCCTTTGAAAAATAATGGATAATAGGGCAATAAGAATAAAGACTTGGTTATAAAACACGAAAAATATGTCCGCGATGCACAATAGCATCAGCTGCTGCTCTGTTGCATCACTTGGCTTATAGTCTCATTATGGTGCGTTGGGGTATCGTAATGTATCAGAAAGAATTATTTCCATTCATTTCTTTAATTCAGAGATGAGTTTTGGCACCACATCGTAGAGATCGCCGATGATGCCGAAGTCTGCCGCCTTGAATATGGGGGCATTCTCATCCTTATTGATGGCGACGATCACTTTGGCATTACGTATGCCGGTAACATGCTGGACTTGGCCGGAAACCCCGATGCCCAGGTAGAGATCCGGTTTTACCTGCACGCCGGAAAGACCGATGCAGAGTTCTTCGGGCAGCCAGTGAAGCTCTTCGGCAATGGGCCTCGTGCATCCTATTGAACCGCCCACGACCTCGGCCAATTGACTGGCAAGGGCCAGATCTTCCTCTTTCTCTATTCCTCTCCCCACGCAGATAACGACCCGCGCTTCGGAGATGTCTTTCGCCTCTTTTTCTTTCACCTTTTTTTCAATGACTTTGATTGGGGAATGTGACGGTGATGGGAGTTCGCGGACATTTCCTTGTCGTCCTGTCTCGGGCATGGCCGCCTCATAAGTCCTCGGCGGGATGGTAGCCATAGCGGGCCGAGCCGAGCAAATCACCTTCTGTACCGCTGCTCCTCCATATGCCAACCGTTCCATCACCAACGTTTTGCTCTCCTCGTCATAATCGATTTGGGTGCAACTGCTCACGAGACCTGCATTCAGTCGTGCCGCAAGCAGGGCTGCCATATTTTTCCCTCGCGGCGTGGCGGAAAGGAGAATCAGATCGGGGTCTTCTTTTTTTGACTCTTCTACGATAACTCGGATACAGCTTTCCGCGGGCTGTTCACTGCTCAGCGTGGGGAGGAGCATGACCTCATCCGCTCCATGGCTGACGCAATCCTGTGCATGTTCGCGGTCTTGGTAAAGAAGCGCGGCTGCGCGCGTTCCCATCTTATCGGCTAACTGTCGGCCGATGTTCAAAAGTTCCGTGGATTGCCTGTGGTTTTCCGAAATTATCCAGACTCCTGACATATGATCTCCTTTAGGTGATGACGCCTGTCTTGCGTAATGATCCTACAAATCGGGCTATCTCTGCGGCGTCTGTTCCGAACCTCTCGCAGCTCCGCTCCACCCTTGAAGCCGTGAGGCTGATCGTTCGCAGCAGGGGCTCACCTATGGGCGGCAGTTCATCCTTTGCAATCTTCACAATGGGTTTCTTTCCCGCCATCAGGGTATCCTTAACACCTGGGATCCTCGGGATATTGATATCCGGAAGGACCGTCACGAGGGCAGGCAGCGGCACCATGATCACCTCAATGCCCTCTTCGACGCGACGCTCCGCGACGAGTTGGTCCTTTTCAAGAGAGAGCTTCTGTACGAAGGAAATGCAAGATATCCCGAGTTGTTCTGCCAGGCGGGGGCCGACCTGCTGGGCGTAGAGATCACTCGAGCCCTCACCGCAGAGGATGATATCATATTGTTCTATTCTGCTGCGTATGACCTCTCCCAGGATGATGGCAGTCTGGGAGGAATCCAGATTGCCAAAAGAACTATCGGCTATAAAATAGGCCTCGTCCGTCCCGCGGGAGAGGGCATCCTTGACGCCTTTTGCGGCCTCGGGCACGCCGACATTGACGGCGATGGCCTTCCCTCCGAGGGCTTCTTTCAGTCGGACGGCTTCCTCGATGGCATTGCGGTCATACTCGCCGATCTTATAATCCACGGAGGAGAAATCTAAATCACCGGATGGGCCACGCCGGATGTAGGCCTCATCGATGACCCATTTGAAACAGGCAATTATAGAAGACATAAACTTACACTTTTTACGGTATTTCCCGTGCGGGCGGGAATTTAGAATTAGAACCATCTGGATTGTCTGGTCAAGCCAGACAATGACAAATTAAATAACAGTCTATCGATAGAGATAAAAGAAACCTTGTAGTCAATTTATAAATGACAAGATTCCTGGTTTCTTCGCTCCTCGGAATGACACAAAATAATATTTGCAAAGCGGACTTCATATTCCAGGTGCTCAGCGGAGCACGGTCCCGGAGATGACCATGCGCATTGCCTCGCTTGTGCCCTCGTATATTTCCGTAATCTTGGCATCGCGCATCAAGCGCTCCACCTTGGCGCCCTTGCAGTAGCCGTATCCGCCATGTATCTGGACGGCCTTCACGGTATGCCGCATGGCTGCTTCCGATGCATAGAGTTTTGCCATGGCCGCTTCCTTACTGAACGGCAGCTTCTGGTCTTTGAGCCAGGCTGCGTGGTAGGCGAGGAATCGGGCGGCGGAGAGATCCGTCGCCATGTCTGCTATCATCCAGGCGATGGCCTGGTTGCGGGATATTGGCGCGCCGAATTGAACCCTCTCCTTGGAATACCGGATCGATTCGTCGAGCGCTGCCTGGAGGATGCCGATGCATTGGGCGGCGATTCCTATCCGGCCGCCGTCGAAGCCGGCCATGGCTATCGGGAGACCCGCCCCTTCCTTACCGAGAAGATTATTCTTCTGCACGCGGCAGTCCTTGAAGATCAGCTCCGATGTCTGCGAAGACCGGAGCCCCATCTTCTTGAAATGCTCGCCCACCCGGAAACCGGGGGCTTCCCTGGGGACTATGAATGCGCTCATGCCTTTACGCCCGGCCGATTTGTCAGTCCATGCGAAGACCAGGTATGTCCCCCCAGTGGGGCCATTGGACGTGAAGGTCTTGGTTCCATTGATGACATAATCATTGCCGTCTAAGACTGCGGCGGTAGTTACGGCCATCACGTCGGTGCCTGCACCGGGCTCGGTCAGAGCGAAGGCTCCCAAATGCTTGCCTTCAGCCATGGGTGTCAGGTAATTTTTCTTCTGCTCTTCCGTGCCGAAGAGAAGTAACATCGTGCACACGATGCCGGCATGGGTCGATATGGTAAACCCCGTGGAGGCACATGACCGGGACAGTTCTTCCACGACAATGATGCTCGTCAGAAAGTCGGCCCCGGCTCCCCCGTACTCCTGCGGAATAGGTATGCCCATCCAGCCCCCAGCGGAGAGTTTTTCGAACAGCTCTGCCGGATGACGACTGTTCTCATCGATTTCCGCGGCAATGGGTTCCACGTTCTTGACGCAGAATTCTCGCACATTCTTACGAATCAGTTCTTGTTCCTCAGTAAATTTGAAATCCATAATAATTCATCCCCTCGATTTTATTGTCCGGGCCATCACCTAGGCCAAGATGTCCCGTCGCATTGACGCCGAATTGGAAAATTCAACTATGCAGTTGGTGTCGCCGCGGTGAAAAATATATTATGCCTAGCCGAAACGATACTGCACGCCTGTTCCCCCGGGTGGACAATTCCAATCCAGGGTCTCCGTGCCGCAGACGAACCGGCAGGTGCCGCACTCGAGACAGCCGTCTATAGTAAGCACGATCTCGCCTTTTTCGTTTTCGCTATAGAGGCCGGCGGGACATACGCGGAGAGCCGGTTTTAGTCGCGGGTCTTTCTCCATGCCTTGTCTGATCCTGATGTGGGGTTCGCTGGCGGGCTTGAACACATCGAGCCCCAACTTAGCCTTCAAGTCCGACGTCTCGCTCATATCTTCATTATCCCTTTCATATCCATGAACAGGGTCCACAATTCGCCGAGAGTCAGGTTTTTTCTGATGGTCGGGTACAACCTTTCCTTGGGACCTGCGGGAACGGAGTAGATATCTTTCATGATTGCTCCAATTAGCTCCGGGTAATGGTTGAAGAACCGCGGATTTCCAACTACGGCATGCGTTTCCTGGAAGTTTTTTAAATCCTTCAGAACGAAACTGTCTTCGAGGAGCCTCCTATATATGCTCAGGGTCGGAGCATCAAAATTTCCAGCTGCCCTTGCATTCATGACGGTCTGGGCTGCGAAGTGGCCTGAAGCCAGCGCAAATTCCATGCCCCTCACGGTGAAACCTATGTTCAGTGCGAGGCCGGCAGCATCACCTGCTACCAGGATGCCGTTTCCGTACAGGTTACCCATTGCCTTGAAGCCGCCCTCCGGTACTATATGCGCCGAATACTCTACGGTGCTGCCTCCGCTGATTAACGGGGCGATCTCAGGCCGCTTCTTAAAAGCGTCCAGCAGAGAAGGTACTTCGCCGGGAGGGCTATCCGCCGCAGCATCCTTGATGTCGACAACAATGCCCAGACTCACACTCTCCCTGTTCGTGTAGAGAAAACCCCCTCCAAATTTTCCCTGAGTTACTTCTCCCACAAAGAGGCGCGCTGCGCCCTCGTCGCCTTCCAGATTGAAACGTTCATTGATGACCCCGGAATCCAGGGCGATTACTTCCTTGATGCCTAGGGCGAAATTGCCGGGCTCCTCGGGCGCGTGCAGGCCGGCTTTTTCTGAGACGAGTGATAATACGCCGTCGCAGGCAAGTACAATGTCGGCCCGCAGCTCATCAGCGCCTGCAAGGACACCGACGATTTTTCCATTATTTTTGATGACGTCGTCGACTCTGATTTTGGATAGCACGGCGACCCCTTTTTCTTCCACCCGCTCCGATAGCCATCTGTCGAACTTCGACCGGAGTATGCTGTAGCTATGATGGGGTTTGTCCCGCAGTTCATTTCCTGAATAGTGGAGAGTCACGGAGCGGTCCTTTGCCATGATGGATATTCCTTCATGGGTTATGAAGCGTTCGAGGGGGGCGTTTTCTAATAGGTCGGGAAACAGACTGCGAACGGGGTTTAAGTAAAGACGGCCGCCGGTCATGTTCTTTGCACCGGGATAATCCCCCCGCTCCAGAACCAGCACCTCGAGACCGCTCCCCGCAAGCGTATACGCCGCACCAAGGCCAGCCAGTCCCGCTCCCACTATTATCACATCGAACTTATCCATTTTCCCGATGCTTCTTCCGGGTTTCTTTATGATGCTACGTGAGTCACTCTTGCAATACTAAAAAGTATCACAGCGAAGAAATATGTTCTAAATCTTTTCTCGTGTTGACATTCAGGAACATCTTTTCTTCCGGATCAAAAGATTTGATTGTCTCTTTTTCGATAGTCAGTGTCTTTAGGCCTCTATAAAAACTGGTGATCTTCAGGCTGTCCATATCCATAAGTTTTTTGATAGGAGGAAGGCATCTCTTCGAATAGATGGCATGGAGAGGTTGGAGACCGTCAGGAGTTTCCGGCACCACGATGTCGTATCTGTCTGCGTATTCAATCATATGCTCTATGAACAACCTGTTCAAAAAAGGCATATCGCATGCAGAAACAAAGGCATTATTATACGAGGCATAGAAAAGCCCTGTATAGATACCTCCCAGTGCGCCCTTATTCTTGAATATGTCGGAGACAATAATACAGTCCTGATCGAGATAATCCAGGGGGCTATTGGTTACAAGGATCACTTCCCTGAATAGATCCTTGAACATCAGCGTGGTTCTATCGATCAGCCGTTTGCCTTCAATCTCGAGAAAAGCCTTGTTCATTCCCATTCTCGCGCTTTTCCCCCCTGATAAAATGACGCCTGTCATAGAACTTATGCATTCCCCGTTAATAATTTTCTGCCAATATTTCGTAGTATGATTGCGGATGTTTGCACGCCGGACATGAGGCCGGCGCTTCTGTTCCCTCGAAGATGTAACCGCAGTTGATGCAGTGCCATTTCGCAGTTATTTTCTTCTTAAATACCTCTTTATTCTCGATGTTCTTCAAAAGTCTTCTGTATCTGTTTTCGTGAAACATTTCCACTTTCGCGATCTCCGCAAAGGAGTTCGCGATTTCAGGGAACCCTTCTTCTTTCGCGATCTGCTCAAAATCCCTGTATAGTGTGGACCACTCCAGTTTCTCACCTGCTGCTGCCTCCATGAGATTGCTCTTGGTGTCTGCTATGACGCCGGCAGGATAGGAAGCAGTGATCTCCACGTCACCTCCCTCCAGATGCTTGAAAAATACCTTGGCGTGTTCTTTTTCGTTTTCCGCCGTTTCCAAAAAAATATGCGCAATCTGTTCAAAACACTCCTTTTTCGCGGCGCTCGCGAAATAGGTATATCTGTTTCTTGCCTGCGATTCACCGGCGAAAGCCGCGAGTAGGGTTTTTTCTGTCTTCGATCCTTTAATTGGTTTTCCCATATTGCTCGAATTCCTCCTCTTATCTATTCATGTCATCATTGATATCGTGTATTTTTTGTACTTGACTGTACCTCTTAAAGCAAGGCTTTTTTCGTTTTACAAACTTGCCGGTCTTTAACCGCATGGAGGCCCAGGTTATCAAATATACAAGTTACGTAATGGGCAAAAATATCTTGATAAAATTTGCAACGAATTGTAGGAGTGACATCAAGAGCAAGGATGGGAGGCGTCAAATGTATTGGGACAAAGATATTGAGATTATGGATCGGACAAGGCTGGAAGCGTTACAGCTCGAAAGATTTAAAAAGACAGTCAAAAAGGCGCAGAAATCCATTTATTATGACAGGATGTTCAAGGGGCTTGGACTGGGTGCCGATCTTGTTAAATCTCTCGACGATATCAGAAATTTTCCCTTTACCACGAAGGACGATTTGAGAGAACACTGGCCTTACGGTTTTATCGCTGTTCCAAAGGATGAGCTGATCAGGATGCATGCATCCTCAGGGACTACCGGCCGGGCCATTGTCGTATTTCATACAGCTGCCGACGTTCAGGCGTGGACGGATGTCCTCGCACGCTGCATATATATGGCAGGCATGAGAAAGACGGATGTATTCCAGAATATGATGACCTACGGCCTTTTTACAGGCGGGCTTGGTTTTCACTACGCCGCCGAAAAGGTGGGCGCCATGGTAATACCGGCAGGGGCGGGCAACAGTAAACGTCAGATTCAATTGATGCGCGATTTCGGCACAACAGCCATTCATATAATTCCGAGCTACGCTCTCCATCTCTCGAAGGTTTTTGAGGAATTGAAGGTCGATCCCGTGAGGGATACAAAACTCCGGATTGCTTTTGTTGGCGCAGAACCGCACTCGGAAAGGATGAGAAAAAAAATCGAAGAGATTTATGGTTTCAAGGCTTACAATTCATACGGCCTTTCGGAGATGAACGGACCGGGCGTGTCTTTCGAATGCCCGTATCAGGACGGAATGCACATCTGGGAAGACCATTATTTTGTGGAAATCATAGATCCAAAAACATTGAAGCCTCTTTCCGACGGCGAAGAGGGGGAGCTTGTCATGACTACGCTCCTGAGGGAGGGCATGCCTATCATCAGGTATCGGACAAAGGACCTGACGCGTATCATCCCCGGAACGTGCGCATGCGGGAGAACTCACCGGAGGATTGAGCGCATCAAAGGTCGGACAGACGACATGATGATTATCAAAGGGGTCAATATATTCCCGATCCAGATCGAAAAGAAACTGATGGAAATACCAGGCGTCGGCAATAACTTTGTGATCATTCTGGAACGGGAAGGCTATGACGATTACATGACTGTAAAAGTGGAGGTGCAAAATGAGGTCTTTACCGGTGACTTGAGGCCACTCGAAAATCTGAGAAAGAGGGTTGTTGATGAGTTGAAGGCGGACATTCTGATCACGCCAAGAGTGAAGTTAGTCGAACCTGGCAGCATTCCCGCCACTGAAGGGAAGGCAATCCGCGTCATCGACAACAGAAAGGAATAGATGCGGCAGGGGCCATTTCCACAGGAACAACTAAATTCGGAGAATATAAAAATGACACACAGAGATAGAGGGAATTATAAGGCCAAGCATTCGTCGGCAAGCAGATTGGATCAGAAGATTTCCCGGGCGCTGGAGAAAAAAGCTGCCGATGGCAAGATTACATGTACCGATGCAAGCGATATTGTCAGTGGGTTGGACGTGACTATGAAGGAAGTCGGAGTCACTATTGATCTCATGGAAATCCGGATAAGCAAGTGTCAACTGGGACTTTTCGGTTACAGCCCCGAAAAAATGGTCGTCAAACCCGCAAAAGCCGTTCAGACTAATCTGGAAAGGGCAATACGCAGCGCTCTCGTGAACGACTGTCTTCCCTGCGCTGCAGCCTGGAGTGTTGCTGAGACATTCGGCATTCCGAAAATGGCGGTTTCCTCGGCATGTGAGACCTTAAAGATCAAGGTTAAACCGTGCCAACTGGGGGCGTTCTAATAATATTAACCTTTCTGCTCTTCGTACCGTGCGAGCACAAAAAGCATATCCGCCAGTCTGTTAAGATATCTATTAATTTCGGCGCTGAGAAGAAGTCCTTCATTCTTAAGGCTCGCAGCTTTTCTCTCGGCCCTTCTTATGATCGTTCTTCCCACATCTATCCGGGCCGATACCGGCGTTTCCCCGGGGTAGATAAATTCGTTTTTCAAGGTGATATTCTTCTGCAGTTCGTCAATGATTTGTTCCAGGCGCTTAATGTCTTCTTCTCCGATCCTGCGCGTGAGCTTTTGGATATCTTCCGGAACGCTGGAAAGCTCCGCCCCCATTACGAGAAGGTCTTTCTGCACGCTCAATATAATGTCTTTAATCTTTTGGTTTTTCGTTGTGGCTCTGGCTACCCCAAGTGCGGAGCTTGCCTCGTCCAATACCCCGTAGGTCTCGGGCCTGGGATCGTATTTAGGCACTCTTTGCCCGCCTAATAGGCTCGTCTCCCCTCCGTCCCCTCTCGTCGAAAATTTCATTATTTTCTCCTTTCCATATATCTCGTGACTATTTTTAACACTACGTCAGCATTTCTCCGGGCATGCTGAAGTATTTCATCAACCGTCAGGTCCCTTTCTCCGAGGCCATTTGCATAGTTGTCCACGGAGCACAAGGACGCATACGATAGCCCCAGTTCCTGCGCTACGACCGCCTCACTCGCCATAGTCATACCGACGAGATGAGCAAACTGGGACATCATTCGAATTTCCGCCTTCGTCTCAAATCTGGGGCCTTGCGTTTGCCAATATACTCCTCCATTTACGACATCAACTCCGCAATCTCTTGCCGCGGCCATCCATTCTTGCCGGACTTCTTCATCAAGTCTTGGTGTTATATGGAATGCCTTGCCGCCGACTGTGGTGGGTGTCTCCGTGAGTATGAGGAAGTCATCCGGTACGACGAACGTACCGGGCGCCAGGTTTCTCTTGAGAGATCCGGTGGAATTGACGCTGACGACCTCTTTGACCCCGAGATCCTTCAACGCCTTGAGATTGGCCCGATGGTTAATGAGGTGAGGAAGTATATGGCGCCGCGGGTCTTTACCATGCCTGGGTATGAATGCGATAACATCCGAAGAGAAAACGAGGGCCTTGCCAAATTCGGTTGCCATTTCCATTTCTTCCAGATTATCAAAGATACCTTTGCCTTGCAGAAGAACTATACCGGATATGATGCCCAGAGGTGCCATTTGATTCTCCATGAGACTCCTATCACTGATGATGAATCCTTATACCAGATTCATTTATGTCTGTCAAAATGCGTGATAGCAAATTGCGTTTGACATCCTTTGTGACACTGTAGTAGCATAACTGAGTGAAGTTTTCGAGGAGGATGCAGTATGGCTAAAGATGAATCCATGATTCAATTTACAGACGCTAATTTCGAACAGGAAGTGCTCAAATCGGGAAAGCCCGTTCTCGTCGATTTCTGGGCGCCATGGTGCGGTCCCTGCAGGGCCGTCGGGCCTGTTGTGGAAGATCTCGCAGAGGCATATAAGGGTCGCGTCAAAGTGGGAAAGATAAATATCGATGACAATCCCAAAACAGCTACTACCTATGGTGTAATGAGCATACCGACTCTCATCCTGTTCAATAAGGGTGATATTATGGATAAGCTGATAGGCCTCTCTCCAAAGGACCGACTCGAAGGGTTGATCAAAAAGGCTCTATGATCAATGAATGAAAAAGTGCGCAGGAAGAATACAGTTTTAATTCTTGTCGTTATCGCGGTGTTTTTTCTTTCCGGATGCGGCCTGTGGACTCATATTTCGCATCTGTGGGAGAAGCCCGACAGGACGAAAGGTACACCGGAGCAGCTTTACCAGAGGGGATATGACGCGTATCAGGATGGCTGGTACAAGAGAGCAATTGAATATTTTCAAAAAGTGCGGGATCAGTATCCGCTCAGTAAGCTTGCCCTCCTCGCTGAACTGGGAATTGCCGATTCCCAGTTCAGCGAAGAGGAGTATGGTGAGGCTGAGCTGGCCTATAATGATTTTATAAACCTCCATCCAACCAACGAGAATGTACCTTATGCGATTTATCAGCTTGGCATGTGCCACTATAAGCAGATGTACAGCATAGACCGTGACCAGACCGAGACAAATAAAGCCAGAAAAGAATTTGAAAGACTTATTGCGCGCTTCCCTAGTAGCAAATTTTCTTTGATGACTGAGAAGACGCTTCGGGAATGTAAAAAGAATCTTGCAGAACACGAATTCTATGTGGGTTACTTCTACTTCAAGAAAAAACAGTATAAGTCCGCCATGAAGAGATTTGAGATAATTGCGAAAGATTATGCAAATCTTGGCTTGGACTACAAGGTGTCTTACTTCCTCGGTGAGACAAAGAAGCGAATTGCCCGGGAAGACGCGAGCAAGACGGAATCAAAAAACACCAAATAACTCTCCCGTGTTTCCTGCCTTCCCAAAAAATCAACTGTGAGTGAAAATTGAACTTTTTTACGACGGCCTGAGCGTGCGATTAAGGCTATGCGGTGAAGTTCTTCATTTTTTGCAGGGCTTTATACGTGCATTCCTCCGGTGTGAGAGGGGTATCGATAATGATATGCGAATCTTCGGGTATTTCAGTGACCCTATCGAATGTTTCTTTCTGTGCAAGGCAAATTTCCCAGCGACCGTCGGAAGCCTCTCCCTCATCTCCGGCGATGAAAATGTAAGATATATGCGTCTGGATAAATTCGACATGTTCCGGCCGGTGGGGATAGAATCCCGGCCGGAACGTCGCTGCAAGCAGTCTGGGATGCGTCATCTTGTCAGATAATGCCCTTGCCTCCAAGTTCTTTGAGTTTCACCGGGCCATATCCAAAATATTTAAGGTATATAAATCCATTGTCGTAGCCAACTGGTCGACAGGCCCACTTTGTTCTCGGCGGCGTCTCCGTTGACTTCCACTGCGCCTGGGCGCAAAGGACGGAGCCGTAGACGGGATCCTGAACCGGTGTGAACATGCCCCGGTCCAGCCAGTTTTCATCGTGCATCGCTTTCCACGGCGATACGATCTCCGCCACGACCGGAGTGATGGGCGCCAGCCTGCCGGTTTTCGCATATTCGACAGATTTTATTGTCAGTTCTTCACTTGTGTACTGTGAAGTCAGCGGATCGATCATGGACTGATATTTGAGCTGCCAGTCTTTCTTCATGAAAGGCGCGAGCGTCGTCCATTCATCAGCTTTCCACTCGTCGTATTTTCCCATCATATCTACGAAGGCCTTCCACATCTCCAGACGGAGACCTCCGAGAAAGACGCCGCCGTCCTTGGTCGGATAAAAGCCATACAGCCATAAAGCTGTATCGAGGCTGCCGAAGCGTTCATTGATTACGCCAGCCTCGCCATACCACATGAGCTGATAATCATTCAGGCGGCCGTAGGCTTCCGGCGTGGATACGTCAATTGCCTGGCCTTCGCCTGTAATGTCCCTATAATAAAGGGCCGCCAGAATGCCCATGGCTGCGAAAGTGCCGGAAACAGCCCACGCGATCCATGGCCCCGCCTTAGTGGGAACGGCGTGCGGCATATCCTTTAGAGTTTTTCCTTCAGGCAGCACCTCTCCTGTCGCATACTGTATGCTGGAGCGCGCCTGGGAAACGTTGTCATAGTCATACTGCTTTCTTTTGCTCTCCGGGCCAAACTGGCCGAAGCTGGAAATCGATGCAAAGATGAGGCGGGGATTGATCCCCGAGAGCGCCTCATAGCCGATTCCCCACTTGTCCATAGTTCCTGCAGGATAGGTCTCGATAATTACGTCAGCCTGGGCGGCAAGGGATTTAAATATGTCTCTCCCTTCCTCCGTCTCAAGGCTGAGCGTTATATGGTACTTGTTTCGCCCCTCCTGGAGATACGCGAGCCCTGTATCCTTTACCATAATTCCGTTGGGGGAGTAGGTCCTGACCAGGTCGCCTCCCGGAGGTTCGATGCGAATAGTCTCCGCGCCGAGCTCTGACAGCATGGAAGAGCAGAAACATCCTGCCATGCTCCGCGAACTCAAGTCAATTACAACGAGGTCGTCCAGTGCCTCGGGTTTTTCAAAGTTCTGTGCCGGATCATCCAGCGACCTGATATGGTCTGCCCATGCCGCCCATTTTGCTCTCTTGTGGTCTGCCATGTTTCATCACCTCCTTAATATAGCGCCGGATTGCCCGTCCCAATCTGAGGGCGGTCTGCGGCCTTGCTGGTCCTTCCATCTTCCCAGCACCCCGTTAGTATAGAGTTCTTTGAGTTGGGCCTCGTTTCTGCCCAGGATCTTGGTCATGATAAAGTCATTATCAAAACCTACCGGCCTGACGCTCCAGCGGTGTTTGGGCGGTGTTTTGGACATCATTATGGGGATTTCGTGATCGACATACTTTCCGTACATTGGGTCATCAATCTCTTTGATGAAGCCTCGATCCCTGCGGTGTGGATCTTCGAATTCGTCTTTGGCGCTGTGGAGGCGTGTAGCGGCGAAACCGTGCTTCTTTCCCAGGTTTTCGATCTGGTCGGCTGTCTTGGTTACTGCCCAGTCGGCGATGATCTTGAGTATTGCCAGGGCATTTTCATCTTTGAGTCTGGTCGTATGATCCTTGAATCGGTGATCATCAGCCAGTTCCGGCTTCGCCATGGCCGCGCATAAAGCCTCGAACTCATCCGGTGCCGGCGCCGCAAGGGCGGCAAAATTGCCGTCTTTACAAAGGAACGTATCGGCAGGACAGATACACTGATCCCTGTTTCCGGATGGTTCCGCCCCATTGCCTGTCATCTGCTGGTAGGGCCAGATCCATCCCATGGCACGCATGATATTCTCGCTTTGTGACATTTCTATATACTGCCCCTTGCCGGTTCTTTTCCGGTGATGGAGGGCCGCCATCACGGCAACCTCACCCATCATTGCTCCGTATACGTCGCAGATCCAGATACCCTGCTTGAGCGGTGGCCTCTTGGAAAAACTTGACATCCATGCATAGCCCGACAGCGCCTGTGCCGCACCGTCGTTGGACGGCCGGTCCTCCTCGGCGTAACAGCCCCACTGGCCGAAACCGTTTTTCTCAAGGTAAATAATGCCGGGGTTTACTTTCTTGATATCTTCATAACCGATGTTCCAGCGGTTCGTTACGGCGGGCCGGAGATTAAACTCGACTATATCAGCTTTTGCACAGAGCTCTTTGAAGATATTCTGAGCCGTATCCTTGTGCAGGTCCAGGGCCATGTAATATTTGGATGGGTTGATGTGCATGAACATCGGGCCCTGTTCCTTGTAAAACCAACCGAAGGGATTCAGGGAACGCGTTACATCTCCCACAGGAGGCAATTCGACCTTGATCACTTCGGCTCCCATTTCGGCTAGAAACGATGGGCCTGCCGGTCCGAAGAGCAGTGTACAGACCTCTATTACCCTGATTCCTTTCAGAGGCGCCGGTTTTTTCAATTTATTCTTTGCATAGTCTTTGAAGACTCCAGGCATACAGTATTCCTCCTTTTGATCCTCAATCTGTGAGCGGTAATTAAGTGCGTGCAGATAAGAGATGCACAATCGTTCCTCATCTTATGGTAGTCCGCTTTTTTTGATCACCCCCTTTCGCTCCTCTGGCCGCTCAATTGGCCGCAGGCTGCCAGGATATCGCTTCCCTTACTCGCCCTGATGATGGCCGTGTAATGGTGGTCGAGGAGAATCTGCTGAAAAGCCCGTATTTCATCCAGAGAAGGCGCTCTGAATGTTGAACCGGGAAATTCATTGAAAGCGATTAGGTTAAGTTTGCATCGCATCCCTTTTAGGAGACGCGCCAGTTTTGCCGCACTATCCGGCGACGAATTCATGCCGGCAATAAGAATGTATTCGAATGTGAGCATTCTCCGCCCCGGCATCGGATAATTCCGGCACGCATCAAGAAGTGTTTCTATGGGATATTTTTTGTTGATAGGCATGAGACGGCTTCTTGTGATATCGTCCGGAGCATTCAAGGAAATTGCGAGATTGACGCAGATGTCTTTACCGAGCTGCGCGATCATTGGCGCAATCCCGCAGGTCGAGACGGTGACTTTCCTGTGGGAAAAACCAAATCCGATCTCGGAGGTGATCATCCTGATTGCCTTCAGGGTATTTTCATAGTTGGCCAGAGGCTCCCCCATTCCCATCATAACTATATTCTTAATATTTTCTCCCTCAGGCATGTCGGACCGGAGTTTCGTTATCTGTCCAGTTATTTCCGAGGGGAGGAGGTTTCTCTTAAATCCCTGCCTTCCGGTCATACAGAATGCACACCCCATCTGACAACCAACCTGGGTAGAAACGCAGACCGTCCAGTGATTCTTTCCGGGGATGAGGACACTTTCAATAAGAAGACCGTCCTCTAATCCGAAAAGGATCTTTTTCGTGCCGTCCTTTGAAACCTGTGTTTTTACAATCTCCGGCAGAGTGATTCTGGCTGCATCATGAATCTCATTCCGGAATGCCTTGGAAAGATCTGTCATATCCTCAAAGGATCCGGCATTCGACTGGTAAAGCCACTTCATAATCTGCCTCGCCCTGTATTTCTCCTTGCCGAATCTCGAGATAAAGGTCTCAAGCTCCGCAGCGGACATGTCTTTCAGGTTCGGCTTAACCAAGTATTTTCTTTCTGAGAGTTTTGGCAATTGCATCGATGAATGCTTCCGTATCGACCTTCCTATTCTTGGGATTATGTTTGGCAACCGAGAGGAGATCGCCCGTCATGATCCCGGAGACCACTGTAGAAATGGCCGACTTTTCAAGGTTGTCCACAAACGCACCTACTTCGGGAGTCGCGTCCATCTCGGCGCGCTTGCGGAGGCATCCCGACCAGGCAAAAATAATCGCCATAGGGTTTGTGGATGTTTCTTCGCCTCGGAGGTATTTGTAATAGTGTTTCTGTACCGTGCCGTGAGCCGCTTCGTACTCGCTATACCCGTGGGGAGAAACGAGAACAGAGGTCATCATGGCCAGACTGCCGTTCGCTGATGCTATCATATCGGACATGACGTCTCCATCGTAGTTTTTGAGGGCCCAGAGCAGGCCGCCTTCAGACTTCATGATGCGGGCCGCAGCATCATCGATTAGTGTATAGAAATATGAGATACCTGCCCGATCGAATTTTTCCTTCCAGTTTTCTGTATACTCCTTCTCAAATATATCTCTGAAGCGGCCATCGTATGTCTGGGAGATCGTATCCTTGCTGCTGAACCAGAGATCAATCTTCTCATTAAGGGCATATATGAAGCAGACTCTTGCGAAATTTTCTATGGACTCATCGGCATTGTGTATACCCTGGATAATCCCCGGCCCGGTAAATTCCCCAATGGTCTGCCTAATAGGGGAACCGCCCCCCACGGGTGTAAAAACAAGCTCTGCCTTTCCGGGGGTTTCTATCCGCATCTCTATATTGCTGTAAACATCGCCATGGGCGTGTCTTCCAATAGTGATGGGTTTCTTCCATGTGGATACGGATGGCCGGATATTTTTCACAAGGATCGGCTTTCTAAAAACAGTTCCGTCAAGCATTTCCCTGATTGTTGCATTTGGGCTCTTCCATAGTTTTTTGAGATTGTATTCTTTGACCCTTTCTTCATTCGGTGTAATCGTCGCGCACTTGACCCCCACACCATGCCTCATGACGGCTGTCGCTGCATTTACGGTGACGCTGTCGTTTGTTACATCCCGATTCTTGATGTGAAGATCGTAGTATTCGATGTCCATGGAAAGATAGGGAAGAAGCAGCTTGTCCTTAACCAGCTTCCACATGATTCTCGCCATCTCGTCGCCATCCATCTCCACGATTGTGGATCGGACTTTTATCTTATCCGTCAAGGGAAACGCTTTCTTGATTGAGGATTTCATTCTTTTTTCTATCATAAAGGAGATGGACTGTCTATAGAAGTCCGCTTATATTTAGCTCTTTGCATGGAGGAGTTATTTTAATGCTTGTGCATAATATCATTGCGGGTAAAGGCCGATCCTATTTCTGCAAACGTCAGCGAACCTGGGTTCAAGAGATATTATTCTGCCGGTCAAGCCAATCCTTTATTGTTTTTGTCGCCCGGCAATCGTCTTCATTGTAATCAATAACGGCTAGGATTTTCTCCCGGTAGCCATCCGGATCAGTCTGGTATTTGAGATAGTAGGCTATGGCGTCGAGTGCATTGATATCACCGTGTCGCCATTTGAAACCGAGGAAAGAAGCTATATCTTTGAGGCCGTTTGTATAGGTGGGAAAAGCGAAGGCCTTTGTGGCCATCCTGTGGAGGTCAACCATGTGGGATAAAACTGACGTAGCGGCTTCCTCCACAAGATTATGCCTCTCTGCGAGGCGCTTCATGTGCCAGTGCTCGTAATTGTGCCAGTGGTAAATGACGTAATCATTATACTTCTTCAGAAAGGACATAAAATCACAAAACATTTTTCCCTCGTGCTCTATCTTATGGGCTACGAATGGATGATATTCATACCTTCCGCCCTTATGAACAATGGCGCCGATGAGATAATCGACGGCATCTGTCGCGCCTTCGAGATCCGGCTCATCGGTTCCCTCCATGTCCAGGAATATTTCAACGGACTTTACAGGGAAATGTAGGCCCGAGAGGTCGATGGGGATCGGTTCATTTTTCATGATGGCCTTGGCATTCAATATCAACTTCTTTGCGGTGGTGTCACTAATCCCCTGAATAGCCTGGAGGGCTTCGATACTGGCAGATGAAATGTCCCATACCTTTTTAAATCCCCGTGAAACCAGCTTTTCTTTCATTCTTGGACCGACTTGTCCCGTCAGTGAAACATCCCTCATTCTGATTGCCTCGTGATTGATATACCTTTCCCATGGCCACTCCGCCGCATTGTAGGTTGCCGTCGGCCGCTCTGTGCCGTCCATAATCGACTGGGTTCCTTTCATGGCAATTTGGAGGTCTGCCTCATAGTCGGAGAAGGAATATTCCCGTGTCTCCATGTCATGGTTGATGATTCTGAAAATCCCGGGAAGATGCTCCTGTATCTTTGCCAGCACACACGTATAGAAGGCGCCCTGAAGGATATGTTCTTTCTTGATCCTTCTTGCCTGTTTGATTTCCGTCACGATGTAATGGTAGTTTCCGAAAACGGAATGATGATCATTTCTCTTCTCAAGGATGTCTGCAATTCCCCGCATATTTTCCGGGAGATAAAATAGGGGAGGTCCACAGATGACTTCGGAGCCTCTCGCCATTTCAGCGAGCAATTTGCGAAAGCCATCCTCAGGTGTCTCATAATGAAATCGCCTGCATGAGGGGAATGCCACTTCTATGACTCTTCGTTCATGTTCACGGCCCCTCTCGAGAAGGAGTTCGCGGTAGGGGCTCATGGGATCTTTTTCTTCCGAGGAGATAAAGTTTTCGCAATAGATTGTGAAAGGGGAGGCGTGATAGAGGGAGACATTCTGCGCCGTCAGTCCGCCCTTCAAATGGCCGTCAAGGCAGCGGCGGTAGATTTCATCAACACGGGACATGGCAGTTTCCCAAACCGCTCATAATGTTGCGCCAGGTGGTGGAAAATATCAGATGTGTCTTAAATTCAATGCGCCGCCGGCGAGGAGAATCTTTTTCTGCCGTTCTGACAGATTGTAGATAACCTCAAATGATACACCGTTTGAGACGTTCCTTACGAGCATCTTTCCGTTTCCCTCGATCGTCTTTCTGGCGTCCGGAATCTCAAGGCTATCCCCCTCGTTGATGCGCTCGTAGTCACTCTCGTCCTTAAATGTAACGGGAAGGATTCCGAAGTTTATCAGATTCGCCGCGTGAATTCTTTCGAAAGCTTTGGCTATGACGGCCTTCACACCCAAGAACATAGGACCCATGGCGGCGTGTTCTCTCGACGAACCCTGCCCGTATGAAAGCCCGGCGATGATGATATTGTGTTTTCCTCTGTCCTGGATTTTTTTGGCACGTTTGAAGAAGTGCCCATCCAGCAGCTCAAAAAAATACTCGGAATATTTGGCTATGTTTGATCGATATTTCATTCTGGTGCCGGCAGGGACAATATGATCAGTCGTGATTTTATCCCCAACCTTGATGGTGACTTCACCTTCAATCGCTTCGGGAAACGGGTCATTCGTAGGTGGTGCTCCTATATTCGGGCCCCGGAAAATTTCTATGGCAGCAGAGTTCTCAGTCGATTCGGGTTTGATGATCATACTGTCATCGATATGAAATCGATCAGGCATGGTCACTTGAGGATATGCCATACCCAGGGCGCGGGGATCAGTGAACCTTCCGGTTATGGCTGAAACTGCCGCGGTTTCCGGACTTACGATATACACGTCTGCGTCAATTGTGCCTGACCGGCCCAGATAATTTCTGTTTGATGTTCGGAGGGACACCCCTTTTGTCTGGGGACTTTGGCTGTTGCCTATGCAGAATCCGCATGCGCTTTCCATAAGTCTCGCCCCTGCCATAATGAGGTCAGTAAGATAACCTTCTGCGGCGAGATGTTCCAGTACCTGTCGCGAGCCGGGTGCAATGACAAGACTGACTTTCGGGTGAACCACACGGCTTTTTAAAATCTTGGCGACTGTTACCAGGTCTTTGAAGGATGAATTTGTGCAGCTTCCGATACAGACCTGGTCCACTCGAATTCCTTCCACGTCTTTCACGGGGCTTATTTTATCGGGACTGTGTGGTTTTGCTGTGAGTGGAACAAGATGAGAGAGGTCAATATGAACGATTCGGTCATATTCTGCATCCGGATCGGCGGTTATTTCCTGCCAGTCACCATGCCGCTCCTGGGCCTTCAAGAAAATCCGCGTCATCTCGTCACTCGGGAAGACGGAGGTGGTTACGCCGCATTCTGCGCCCATATTGGCGATTGTCGCCCTCTCGGGCGCGGAAAGAGTCGCCGTACCTTCTCCACCATATTCAAAGATGAACCCGACATTTCCTTTCGTGGTAAATATCTTAAGAACCTTCAGGATAATATCCTTGGCGGATGTCCAGGGAGGCAGCTTGCCGGTAAGATTGATCTTGATTATCCTGGGACAGGTAAAGTAGAACGGTTCCCCCGCCATAGCCAAAGCCACATCCAGGCCACCGGCCCCGATGGCGAGCATGCCAAGGGCTCCACCCGTAGGTGTGTGGCTGTCGGAACCGAGGAGCGTCTTCCCCGGTTTTCCAAACCTCTCAAAGTGCACCTGGTGACAGATACCGTTGCCTGCGCGTGAAAGATATATGCCATACTTCTGCGCGACGGTTTGCAGGTACCTGTGGTCATCGGAATTTTCAAACCCGCTCTGAATGGTATTATGATCAATATAACTTAGGGACAATTCCGTTCTGACTCTCGGAACCTGCATCGATTCAAACTCAAGATAGGCCATGGTCCCTGTGGCGTCCTGCGTCAGGGTCTGATCGATTCTAATTCCGATCTCAGTTCCGGGAACGAATCTACCTGAAACAATATGTGCCTCAATTATTTTTTCGGTGATCGTCTTGCCCATGAGTTTCTTGTTACGCTTTCACTCCTTTGGGAGGAGGATAATAGCAATTCTCCGGTTCTTAGCCCGACCTTCGGGAGTCTCATTGCCCGCAATCGGCTTGTATTCACCAAAAGCCGTAGCCGACAATAGGGCGGGATCAATTCCCTGCTGCTGTAGATATTTTGTGACATTAATGGCTCGAGCCGCCGAAAGTTCCCAGTTGGTGGGATACTGCTTAACGAGGACGCCTTTAATCTTTACGTTGTCAGTGTGCCCCTCAAGGCGGATCGACTTATCCTTGACATTCTTGAGGATATCGATGACCCGCTTCAAAACGGCCAGTCCTTCCTTTGTCACCTCTGCCTGTCCGGAGGCAAAAAGGATTTTGTCCACAACATCCAGTGTCAGTTTTCCTTTAAGTTCTGAAATTGTAACTTGGCCCTTGGCCACCTCACCCTTCATTTCCTGCATCAGTTGTTTATAGGTATTGCTCTCAGTCACAACCTCTGCCTCTTTCTTTTTCAGCTCTGCAAGATCTGCTTTCAGTCTTGTGTTTTCAGCTTCGAGGTCCGCAGTCTTCTGTCTGAGATCCGCGATGGACTTTGACAGATCATCCGTCTTGGATTTCAGGACCTTGTCCAGTTCATCTCTCTCCTTGGCGGCATTGGCAAATGCTTCTTTCAGTTGATCTCTGTCGGCCTTTACTGTCGCGAGTTCCTTTGCCTGACTATCTGCCTCCGCTGATTTCTTCTCGTAAGTGGCCGTAGTAACGCAGCCGCCAATAAAAAAGGAAAATATTAAAACAATGATGAATGATATCGCGTTCTTATACATGTCTGCCTCCTTTACAATTCATCTAAATCTTCATTTACTCTATTTCGCTGTGGTGCTTCGCTCCTCTATGCAAACGGCAACTCCCGTTCCGTAATTGCCTCGCTGCGACTTATCTTTGCTGTCTATATAAAGTTTAAGAATATATATGGTATGCGAATAAATCAATAGAAATGTATTTTCGTCAGTATACAGCTTCCCCCGTGGACGTATGGTGAAAAAAAATGGGACATGCCTATGTCCCATCTTTCCAAACAGTTTCCTTTTCCCCCGCTATAAGGGTGGATTATACTCCGCTGTCTAACCCCTTGATCCTGACGGCTTTGACAAAGCGTTTGTCATAGTAAGGTTTGTCGAGGTTATCTATCCTGACTCTTCTCTCCCTGCCGGCCGAGGCGTGGACGAATTCATTGTTTCCTATATATATCCCCACATGTCCATAGGCCCGCCTCGTATTGAAGAAGACGAGGTCTCCCTCTTTAAGTTCATCTCTGGATACACGCTTCCCCACATGTGCCTGTTCCTTCGCAGTTCTGGGAAGGCTGACATCAAAAAATTCGTAAAGCTTTTTCACAAATGCAGAACAATCCAAACCTCTGACTGATGATCCTCCCAATCGATAGGGAGCTCCCAAAAATCCCTTGGCTACACGGACAAATAATGACCTTTCATGGGGACTGTCCCAGTTGCCGAGCAATTCAGAGCTTGCATCCGCATCCTTGTCTACTTCCGCCAGATCGTTGTTCATGACGAGATCGTCATCATCGCCTATAAAATCATCGTCTTCGGCTGATTCATCTGTTTCGTCAGTTCTCGCGGTTGCCAATTCTCTCACAGGGCCGTGTCTGGCAAGAACAAGCTTCTGTCCTATTCTCAAGGACCTTGCATTGACATGATTCAGCCTGCTGATTTCACTTACGGGATGGCCTGTTTTCTTTGCGATGGCTTTAAGGGTATCACCCTTTTTCACAACATAGTATTCGGCGCTATTAGAACTTATCTTTTTGACTTTCGCTATTCTTTTCTTACCGTTATCGGGAATGATGAGGACTTGTCTGGGTTGGAGGGCATCGTTTGTCAGACCGTTCGCTTCCATCAAGGCCTGAGGAGTAACGCCGAACTTTTTTGAAATCTTGGCGAGTGAATCACCTCGCCTGACTTTATATTCCTTTGCAAGGACCTCCTGGCTGAGGCCAAATGCAGTGAACAGGACAATGAGTCCCATCCATAGGAAAATCTGCCGTTTCATCATGAAGTACCTCCTTTTTTTCATTCGGGGGATCCCCATTTTGTTAACGGTGCACAGATTTTGATAATGGATGACAAGCTGCACACAAAAAAGCTAACAAAACCTTTTACAGAAAAAAATATCATAAGTCAAAGCAAATTTTCATATAAACGAGGAATTTTCAATAAAATCAAATAAAATCACAGTCTTTCGCTTCAATAAGATGGCAGTACAAGTGCTCGTGAAAGGGTCATGATTGCTCAAAAAAGTGCTTCTCAATAGGTCTAGATGCTACTCCTTGCTTTCACATGATGATTTGGTATATGAAGCATTCGCGATGGTGCGCCATCACAGAAAGTTTTGAATTCGCTAGCAAGCGCATTCCCCGCAACTTGCTGCGGAGAGCTTAAATTCCTCCCCGTCCCGTGCAGTAAACGTGGATTGAAGGGATTCCTTTAGTTAAAATGAAAAAACTCATCAAAATCTTTACCTTTATCCTCATATCGGCCCTGTTTCTAAACATTGGCTCGTATTTTGTCTACCCCGATGTTTCCAAGCTGAGAAAGGTGTACCCTAAAAAAACGGCCTTTATGGAGTATCGGGAAAAGGAGTGGCAGAGTCAGAGTAAAAAGAAAAAAATTATTCAGCAGTGGGTGCCCCTGTCACAGATTCCGCCGTATGTGATAAAAGCAGTGATTATTGCAGAAGACGATAAATTCTGGAGTCATGAGGGATTTGACTATGAGGCCATGCAGAAGGCCATTGAAAAGGACATCAAAAAGAGAAAATTTGCCCTAGGAGGCAGCACAATAAGCCAGCAGCTCGCAAAGAACCTGTATCTGACTCCTTCAAAAAATCCTGTCCGCAAGATAAAAGAAGCTATCCTCACATGGCGGTTAGAGAGAAATCTCTCCAAGAGGAGAATTATCGAGCTTTATCTCAATCTCGTGGAATGGGGTGATGGTCTGTTCGGTATCGAGGCTGCTGCGCGCCACCACTTTGGCAAGGCCGTATCTGAACTGACGGCCCAAGAGGCAGCAAGGTTGGCAGCGGCCCTTCCCAATCCTATAAGATATAATCCCACTGGTACGTCGAAGTTTGTTGAAAACCGCGCTGATAAGATATACGAAATCATGGTGAGAAGAGGCGTCGTGATACCGGAATACGAAGAGATGCTGAGTGAACCTGCGACAGCCGAAGGAGGAGATCTGCATGACACTTCTGGACCGGGACAATCAGATACCATGGGATCTCATCATGACAGTAATATGAATACCGGAAAACCTGCGAACCTTCTTACCCCACAAAAAAAACAATCTTCAAAAGAGCCATAAAGCAATCCGCGCTCTTATTATGCGAATAAATCGCCCTGTTGACTCATAAATAAATGTTACGGGGGGATAGCTGCATGTGAGGAACGTTGTTATTCGTGCAATGATATTGCACGAATAACAACGTTCCTATGGCAGGTTATAGCCATGAGGTTTATCTCTCGATTGAAATAGCCCCCGGCCATAGATAATAAAAACCGGTTTTAAGACTGAGGCTTTCCGGCAGTTCAATGTTGATAACTGAGACATCTAAATTTTCAGATGCAACATCTGCAATATTATAATAATTATCGTCGGGGAACTCTGTACGACGATATACCACGACTCTGGCATCCGCGGAAACACCTGCCAATTTTTTTGTCTCTTGGACAGCATCACTCAAATAACCAATTTTGTCCACCAGTCCCAGTCTCAAGGCATTGTCAGCCATAAACACACGTGCTGTTGAAATTTCCAAAAGAGCCTGCTGTTCCGGCTTGCGGTGTTTTTGCACTAAGCGCAGAAATCGTTCTCCAAAATCATTCACTGCTTTTTGCGTAAGTTTTTGTTCCTCTTCGCTACTATCCCTGAAAGGCGACCCCATATCTTTATTTTTGCCGAACTTTTTCACATCCACACTTAGGCCGATTTTGTCCATTAAGCCGCTGACTTTAGGTTGTAGAAAAATAACGCCCACAGAGCCCGTTACAGTTGTCGGATGTGCCATGATCAAATCTGCCGGAAGAGACATGTAATAGGCACCGGACGTGGCAACATCCATCATAGAAACTACGATTTTACTGCCTGTTCTCTCTTTGAATGACGAAATTTCGTGGTACAGAAGATCACTGGCAGTGATCGTACCCCCAGGAGAATTTATCTTGAGTAAAACTGCCTTTATCCGTTTATCTTTTTCCGCTTTGTTTATTTGAGAAACGATCTGCTCAACCATACTTGATGATGTTCGGATGATCCCTTTTTTGGGAATGTCTGAGATCAATCCATTAACAGGGATCAGCAAGATCTTATCCGTACCGCTACCTTCGAGAGTAAATTCTTTGAGGGGTTCGCTTTCATCTGTAAAAAGCTTGACTCTCGGTCCTGAACATGCAGTGACCAAAATCAGAACGACCATTGCTATAATTAGGTGAGGTGTTCGCATATATTACCTCCTTTACGACTGTGATTCGGATATCATAGAAAAAACATGTTTGGCAATAGAATAAGTCGATTATTTCTTTCACTACAAATTTGATATTTATTTTGGGCAAACAAGCTTCTCCAGACATCGCATGTTGAAGTTTGTTTGCTCCCGTTAACTCCTGGCTTCCCGGCGGTGCCTATAGCGCTGTTTATTGCGCTCCGCCTCATATACGCAGGTAAATTCTTTCCCACGACATCCAATGGATACCATGGTTTCGGATTGCTTTTAGTACGGTGGATTAGACGTTCGACGATGCTAAATAGATCGTATTTTCTTGAGGTAACTGCGTCAGGGTCATCTTTCGCCCTGAGCAGTTCCGTATTATCTTTCAGAACAGACAGGCAATGCGATGCCGCAGAACGGTACAGTTCGACGGTTTCCTTCACAAGCGGCAATACATCGTCGAGTATCTGGTAGCAAATCGTTCTGGTTGGCTTTATGTATTTTCCTTTGTTCATTTACAAACCATTTTAACCCGCTGCCTTACTCCCCGTCAAGACGGGAAGTTTGCGGCAGGGAATTTTCTATCAAGAACTGCTTTAGGAATTAATCTAATCATGATAAAATTTAACAATGAATGTCAGGGAGATACAGGCAAAGAATATCCTATCGCGGTCCAAGGTTTATGATTATGCTTTAAATCCCTACGTTGGCTGCCAGCATGATTGCCTCTACTGCTATGCCAGATTTATGAAGAGGTTTACAGGGCACAGGGAGAGATGGGGGGAGTTTGTCGATGTAAAGATAAATGCCCCTGAGCTTTTAGCCTCTGAGGTGAAGAAAAAAAGGGTCGAGAGGGTTTGGATAAGCGGCGTGTGCGATCCTTATCAACCATTGGAAAAGAGGTATATGCTCACTAAACGATGTCTTGAAATCCTCGTAGAAAACGGCTGGCCTTTCACGGTTCAGACCAAAGCTTCCCTTGTCCTGAGGGACATCGAGATACTGAAGAGAACAGACAATGTCGAGGTCGGATTCACCATAACCACGATGGATGAACGGATAAGAAAAATCTTTGAGCCAGAGGCATCATTATCCAGTGAGAGGATCGACGCATTGGCGCATCTTCATGCGGAAGGGATCAGGACTTTTGCCATGGTAGCACCGATCCTTCCGGGTGCAGAGGATCTGGTTAGTGCGCTTAAGGGTAAAGTGGAGTATGTGATCGTTGACAGGCTTAACTATCATTACGCAGACTGGGCATACAAGAGATATGGGATGCAGTGGGCCATGGGAGACGGCTTTTTTTCACAAAAGGGAGAAGAATTGAGGACAGCATTTGAATCGGAGGGAATTCCCTGTCAGATGGTATTTTAAAGATGAAGGGAGGTAAATATGAGATTAGAAAACAAGGTTGCTCTTGTTACGGGTGCTTCAAAAGGGATTGGAAAGGCTGTGGCAGAGGGGTTTGCAAAAGAAGGTGCCGACCTTTACCTTGTCGGGCATCAAGACAGAGAAGGGCTTAACGAAGTAATGAAGAACTGTAAAAGTTTAGGGGCAAAGGTAGATGGTGGACTTTTTGATGTGGGAAATTACGAAGAGGTAAAAAAACTTATAAAAAATGTAGAAAACATCTTTGGTAACGTAGATACATTGGTTAATAACGCAGGCATCATAAAACCTACCCCTTTTTTGGAAATCAGTCCCCAACAATGGGATAGAGTGATAAAAACGCATCTATATGGTACCTTTTATTGCACTATTGAAATAGTAAAACGTTTTATGAAAGATAAGAAGCGTGGAAAAATCATAAATGTCTGTGCCCCAGCAGCAGTCAGGGGGTCTGTAGGTGTTTCAGACTATGCTTCAGCAAAAGGGGGAATCTATGCTTTCACCAAAAATGTTGCCAGAGAGCTATTGATTCATAACATTCAGGTAAACGCAATCCTGCCTATAGCAAAATCCCGCATGACCGATGCCCTTGCTGACTTTTACGGACAGGATGGGGAAAGACTTTTAAATCTGGCTGATCCTAAAGAGCTTGTCCCTTCTTTTATATTTTTTGCCTCAAACGACTCTGATTATGTAACTGGCCAAATTCTGACGGTTGATGGTGGTATGATGTGTTAGGGAGGGGGTGTTACATGAATTTGTGAAAACTGATGTCAATCGGCATTGAAAATTGACCCATCATAGGCATCCAATTTTGACCCACCCCCCGTAAAGAAGTTTTCTGTTAAACCTTCCTGAGCAATCGTTTCAGGAGGACCTGTGTTTCATTCTCCAGGAG
>JBEKOL010000012.1:0-90802 GCA_049521775.1 Syntrophales bacterium | reverse complement strand
TTGGAACTGGCGACTTGAATTTGAAAGTGTGGCTCATAGCTGTAGAGCAATCGTTTGCGTATAACAAGAAACAGAGGATATCTCTGTACCGTGGCGAACAGTGATTTGCAGTTCACGGCGATATATGAGCGGTTTGGATCAGTTTGAACCGTGGAGAGGGAAGGGAGAACATTTTGTTGAGTGTCCGGCACAATAAAAAAGGGAGTTCGCAGGTATGCGAAATCCCTTCATTAATTTACTGGCTCCCCAAGCGTAACCCTTATTATAACCACTCTCCTTCCTTAAAAAAGTGTAAGCTATTGTATTTCAATAAGTTACCATGTTAGAGGATTCCTTCAAGGAAAAAGCTCTCACAAAATCCGGACCGGTTTTCGGGGGTAGGTTAGCTACTTATCAAGGATCTAGGCCATGCTGAGAGGATATCGCTTATTTATTGAAGTCGAGATTTGAAGCTCATGCGCCTGTATAGCAGCTTTCCTTCCGTAATGCGCAAGCGCGATCAACGAAAAGATGAAATGTGCCGGTAATTGACGCCACCTACAAAGTCATACTTGGCCGTATCACTTAAAATCAACGAATATCATATGAAGTATAGCATTATGCTATGCTTCAACGGCCAGCCATAGCGGGTCCGAATTAAAGCGCCTGATTATGCGGCACGATTTGCTCTCGTACATTCGAAATGCATCAGTCATATCGGCTCCGCAAGTGTAATCTGCGGCCAGGGAATTCCCGTTGTAATATTGGGATGACGTGGTTCTGAATCGACGTGTCCATAATCGTCCCGAATTTTATCTATGACGGTCAGGCACTCGGTCGCAAGCCGAGATTCCGCAGGGCTACCGTTCACCACCATATCAAAAAGATTTTTCCTAAGTTCAGGTGCAGGCAAACTATATAATTGCTGCATTCCGGATGACTCTATTGGAGTCCGACCAACGAGCAAATGGCGCAGCGCGGTATATAGTGTGGTATCTCGAAATCGCTTATCTTGTGCTGCGCCAACGCGAAAAAGAAGTAGTACCCCGTCTGCATCTGCTGCATTTGCAATGGCGTTCTCAAGTATTGACTTAGCAGAACTGTCGGTAATTTGTTGGAACCGTTCATATACGTCTTGACGAAACTGCCCATGGGAATTCAGTAGAGCCGTGAGTCTATTGCCGAAATCCATCCTATCGTGGCTTCCACGTTTGCCAGAAAACGATGCATTGCAGACTAAGTCCAGCAATATTCTGGCGGCCGTCAGGGTATTGCGTTTGGTCAGTGCCTCCAGCAATTCATACTCATTGAGAAATCGCTCATCTCTCTTTGCCAGTTCGCTAAGGATGTTCTCAGCTTCGATGGTCGGCGCATAGCTTAATGCAGAAAGCAACCCACGAAGCTTCCAAGGCACCAAATAACGGTCTTCCAAACGGGCGAGCACATCCAAAATGGAACTGGGCGTTTCCGTGAATGGTAAAAGACTTAACCACGCATCCAGACGCCCTCCATCTTGTTCCTGAAGCATCCATGGATTCGTCTTCGCGCTTTCCAAAAGCTCATCAATACCCTGAAGAACAATCTCAGAAGAAATCACTTCTCCAGAAAGCACGAGGACATTTAGAAGCACTTGCTTTTCAATGGCAGGGAGTGGCAATTTTAGCAATGATCGAATCATATCGGCTTTATCAACATATGGCATGCTGAATGCAACAGTTGCAAGCTCTAGAGCGTGTCTGTAGTCAGCATCTTGTGCATCCGATTTGATGAGATCATCGACCACGGCTAGGATGTCATTGACGAATGCCTGCGTCTCAACTCCGGTCCCGAGTTGACGCTTTGTGTATTCACTTGGAACTACTGAAAAGTCTGGCCATGATCTAATGAACCCTCTGTCTTTCTTGACAGGTTGCGATTTCATCCAGACAGCTTTGAGGACATAGGCCGCATCAACACCGAAGTCATGATTTGGCAGATAGGCTTTCATTATTCGTACAGTCTGATCATCACCAATAGCGGCGAAGGCGCGTCGGTACTGGAGGGTCCAAGACATCTGTGCGTCGTTCTGTATATGGCGAGCGGTTTTTCGCGCATCCAAAAACTCTTTCATAGCTCGTTTTCGCCGTTCCAGGTCTTCCGACAGCAGTTCCTGAAGCACAGGCACGAGCGCAGGCGATTCAAGTCGTTCTGCAACTTGTGCTATCTCAGCAAAATGTGCACGCGTAGCCTCAGGGGAAGCGAGGAGGGTTTGTGCCCACTGCAGGACGGCAGCGGTCGCATGGTCATAAGCAGTGGCGTCAAGTCCGAGTGATTGACGTTCGACGCTCCCTCCATGCCGGGATATGAGGTCAGCGAGTATGGCAATTTCGTTTGGCCTTTCAGTTGCTGCATGTTCAAGAACAGCCTGAATGAATGAATTGGGTTTGGTATTCCAGATCCAACGGCACAGCCTGTAATATTCATCGCTCAGTGCCTTATCGTATCTACCGTTGTTATCTTTTATCTTGCTGTGTATTCTGAATACTTGATCGATTAGTTGACCGATGGTTTTCGTTCCAATAATACTGACTGCTAATTCTGCTCCCTTATCCTCACCCGAACTGCGTAAGACACGTTCTACAAGCGGCCCCTCGTCAATGACTAAACCGGATTTCTTCAGTAATTCGTTGGTTCCGAACGGCACTGGCTTACCACTTTCAAGCAGCGACACGAAAGCACCGACTACATCCTCAGGGTATAACTCATATGTCCGATGAACGAGCCACGTATTATCCTGTGCCTTATCCGAAAAATCTATTTTCTCAATGAGCTCAACAATCTTAGTACTCGTTTCAGGATTGCGAACATTCGAATTCAAGAGCACATTTAGGATTTTCCGAGTATCCGTTTCTGCAGCAAGAAGGTCATTAGCTTCTTTTGCCATCCGTGCCGATACTTGCGGATCAGCGAATTCATGGGGGTACCACTTTGTGGCTAGGGAACGCCAAACCTCATCAGGAGCGGTCTTGAGAATATCTTTTGCGAAGCGATCCGCGCGTCTGAACAGCAGAGATTCGATAACGGATTTTTTGACCTCTGAACTCGCATCGTTCTTGGCTAGGTGTGTGGCAAAGTCAATACCGTCCATGCCGCCATTGCTCGCGATCTCTGCAATCACGTTCACCCTTCCTTTCTCGGGAAGTAGCGCGATTTGTTTCTGCGCATCTAAACCAAGGACGCTCACATGAAATTTTCGTCCAGACCGCAGAGCGTGAAGATGTATCTGGTCATTTGGGTCTGAAATCAAAGGCCAAATATATTGCGAAAACTCGGCCCGGCCTGTTTCAATCATAAACTGTACGGCACGGTCCACGCACCCTTTGGTGTGCCATTTCCTGGCAAAGGATATGATATTATCCCTGATCTGCTTCCACACTTTATCAGATGAACGATAAATCATTTCCGCGGAAAGCAAAGGATCGATTCCTAGTGTTTCAAGAATAATGCTTGATACAGCCTTAATGCCGTCTTGATCCGCACGGGATAAACGGTCACATGCAAAAAGAACCGCTTCTTCCCAAATAGGAATGTCAAGCACTTCTTCTCTCAACCTCTTCTTGGCTTTGTTATCACCCGACACAGCAGAGAGCATCAGTTGCTGTACCCAGAATGATGCATACCATTCCTGGAATTGCTGGTGCTGGAACGATACACCACCCGACTCTGAGTCCGACCGAACGAGCATATGCGCATTCACTAGTGTATCAAGTACCATCATAGGTTGAAGAAGCTGCGAGATTTGCTTGTCGGCCTTAAGATGCTCTTGCGCAGTGTTGATTATGGCACGGGCCTGGGCATTGGAAAGCACTATGGTCTCCTGACGCGTGGCTTCACTGGCTATGGCTTCCAGAAAATCACTATGGAAACCTTGGAGTGCTTCTCGAAGCGTTATTAATTTATCCTTGTCTCGCTCCAGTTCCATGACAAAAGATCGCAATATTTCTTCTTTGGTTGTCGGAAGCGACCCCCCCGGTGCTTGTTTCAGCAACGCTGTCAGGTAAAGCGGGATTGCTACCAATTCCCTAAGACCGGGCGTTCGCCAAGCATGGTCCATCAGGGATACCCCATCCGGACCACGTAGCGCCTTCGCGATATCCAGTTGCTGTTCTTCTGACAGTACGTCCACTTCGACAACAGGTCCTTTAATCGGGATATCAAACTCCTTATGCCTTGAACTGACAACCAGACGTATTTCGGGAAAGTCTCGCCGGAGAGATTTAATGTCGTTGCGTACACGTCGCTTGGATACTACATCCAGCTCGTTCCATCCATCCAGAATAAGCACCAACCTTCCATGCTTGGCGAGCATATCCAATTGACATTCTCTTGCACCCCGAAACGACGCTCGTCGCAGGATCGACTGAAAGAAGGTGTCGGAACGGGTTGACCACTCACTCAGTGGAACGAACGCAGCGACAGAAGAGGCGTTGTTAAGAATTGCTTCCGTCACTTGTAGAAGCGTCGTTGTCTTTCCAGTGCCGGGCGGAGCTATAACAGCGATTTCATCAAATACTTCAAGCGCTGAGGCCAAGCCGGAAGCCGTAAACACATCCGCACTCTCCCCATCCACCATCTTGAGAGCAAGAGCTATGGCATGCGATGGCCATCCGGGCATGCGCTGGAAGGCCGATAAGTCTAATCTGGAGTAATCAATAAGTAAATCGGCGGCCGTTTGAACATCTCCATCATCCGTGAGGAGCGCTCCGACTGGACTCGGTTTGGAGAAAGTAACCTCTAGGAAAGACCTGCGTTCGGCTATTCTCTTCCAGGAAACCAACTCATTGATTGTAAAATGTACATCATCGGAATCAACCAGCTTCGCGTGAGTCCCGCAGAGCCAGATACCATTGGAATGGTTCTTGCGCTGATCGCTCGTTAAGTTTAGATCGTAACGTGGTCCACCAAGGGACGCGGCGGTTATGTGAGCTGCAAAACCGACGTTGATTGTTCCTTCGTCATCCGACGCGGCTCCTCTCGTCGGTATTCCGCAATCAGGCTTTGAGCACCTGTACCCCGCGCGCTGTGCTATCAATTCCTTAGTTTTCGGCGTAAATTCGTCTCTCATGCACCAAAGCTATACCTATTGTTCCTTGTTTATAGTCTTCCAACCAGTGATCTTAATTCTTCAAGCCGTCTTAAGCTGTTTTCCGATAATTTTGATATCAAAATAACACGAACCATTTTTTTAAAAAAGAAAAATATTACATAATTACAATGGAATACCTATTAAAATCACTTCGGGTATTGTGGTAATACGGACCAAAAAGCAAACTTCATAAAACTTAGAAAATTTGTTCACGACTGCTCTTTGAAAGGTATTAATGAAACTGTAAGCCGCGAGGGTCAAGGGTCGAGTCTATCTGCGCCTTGTGACACGTATGTGATAAACGTTTCCATTGCCTCGTTAAGAGTTTGTACCATTTCTTCACGCGAACTCGGCCACTCTGAAGCCTTAAAATACTTGGTTAGCGAATGTTTGTCGCTCACGAATGACTGTTTTACAAGAGTACCCTCGACTTTTTTAATATTGCCTTTCCGTCTGAGATATCCGCGCCATTGACTGCTGGCATTTCTCTTATTAACCTCTAGCTTACAGTAGTAAGGAAGAAAGACCAGTTGAACATCTCTGGCAGGCAGTAATGGTTCCTTTCCACCGGGAGTGATGCGGGGTTCCACAATCCGACACAGCATAAGCAATAACGCATGTTTTTTTTGAAATGTTTCTTGCTGTTTCTCTAATGTGATTGCGAGTCCATCGATTTTTTCGAACCATTTTGTAGGTGTAATTTGAGTACGCCAATTAGTGAAATCAGCAGGCAAGTCTATTACTTCAGAGTGAAGAACCCCTTCAGAATGGGAAAAGGATCTTATGGTCTCCAATTCAACCCGCAGCCAATCGATAAATGATTGCCCCACGTCTTGCAACGATTGCATCTCCTGCTGACGTGCTTCCATATTTTGTGCTTTTATATTTTGAGATTCAAGTTGCTCCTGTTTCATTCGATTAAGGGCGTCCTTTGCAACGGCGTTTAATGGAGCTATTCTGGCACTAGATTCCCAGCTACCGATATGTTCAAGTTCTTTGATTACATCTTTCATCGATTTTAATCTTTGGTCAATATGACAGATCATCTTTGATAATAAGATTTTCAATAATCCATAGCGCTCACCCTTAGAAAAGATTCCGGAATATTTTTTTTCATAAATTCTTTCTCTTGGAATTACGATGCCACCGGAGATCATGTAATAGATGATTTTTCCTAATGAATAAATATCGGCAGCATATGTGACATCTAATTTTCCACCACCTTCCGATTCGGGTGCCATGAATTCCCAAGGGCCGACAACCTCATCATCCGGAGTGATACGTTCATAACCTCGGATAAGACAAATTCCAAAATCTGAAAGGAGACAATGGTTGTCCTCGTAACTGGTGAAAAGAATATTTTGGGGCTTCACATCGCGATGAATGACATTGTTATCGTGAGCATAGGCAAGCGCCGAAGAAATCTGCATGACAACTTTAAGCATGCTGTCGATGGAACCTTCATATATCTTTACACGCTTACTTAAATCCCCGCCCTTGGCTAAAGGCATTACAAGAAACATCTTTTCCGATAAATCATTAACCTGGTCAAAAGCTGAATAATCTATTATTTTAATAATATTTTCGTGACTGAGTCGCTTTACGGCCTCTACCTCTCGTTCAAATCTCTGCCGACGTTCAGGATTTTTTATTCTCTTAAGAGCTAAAAAGTCTGAGTACTCGCCTAATCGATCCGAAACACGAAATATATGACTCTGACCACCTTCACCGATAGTTCCCTCATTACACCATCGGCCGCCATAAATTTTTTTCACTTGACCTGCCTCCAGACGAGACTCGTTTCATTTATTTCTAATTGGAATGGAGTATAAAAGGCTAAGATAGAAAAATCAAGCTTTCAGGAAGTTCTGCTTACCCAGCCCTTCTATCATAACTAAAACTGTTCCCATAATGATCACAACCAGCTATCAATATCGCACCAGCATCATGGTATTGACATAGAATCGGCAAAATCAGCATCAATACCAGAATGATCTGTTATGGTTAAAAACCTAATCTTGATGTTCCGGGAATCTGTTCAGTATGAAATACGCAGACCTCTGCGTTTTTTAATCTCTCAGGGTTTAATTCCCCGAAGCTTGCCTCGTAGAGAGCGATATCTCATATAGCATATGTGAGCGAATATATACATAAGAGCCATAATGTATCGGTGATTTTGTACCATGCGGTATTTCCATCGAAGTATCGTCAAGTAGTGTTTACTGAAGAAGTTGATAAGGAATTGAGAGACATATGCCTTGAGATATCCAAGCGACATGAAATTTCGTTTATGGAAATTGGGGTAGATAATGATCATGTTCATTTTCTTATTCAATCAGTTCCGATAAATAGTCCTACAAAGATTGTTAAAACGATCAAGAGTATAACAGCGAGAGAAATCTTTCGTAGGTTATCGTCCGTTAAAAAAGTATTGTGGGGCGGTGAATTTTGGACGGAGGGATTTTTCATAAATACCGTTAGCCAATTCGGTAATGAGAAAACAATAATTGAGTATGTCAAGAAACAAGGTCGCGAAAAGGAATATAAGAAATTACATCAGCAACAACTGGTATTATTCGATTTTGATACCCCGTAGCTTGCTGCGGGGTAGTTCATTAAATCCAGGACCATCATAAAAAGATTCTGTTGATATCCCCGTCTTATTCTTCTGAAGAACTAAAGAAGCAGAAGCAGAAGTAGTAGAATCAATTAGCCACGGTCGGAAGCCAATATAGCTTGCAAGATGCTGTTTATACGGCATCTTTTGAATATGAATTTCACGAGTTATACCTAAAGTTATCCCTAAAAAATATTGTCTATCCCCTTTTTTATGAATGACCGATATAAAAAACCGGGTTCACTGTCATGGGTTCCAGGATTCCCGTTTTTCATTATGGTATCACTTTACATTGGCTGCAACAGCGTATAAACTCCTATTGCACGTTGTTAATCCGTGGAGGTTCACATGCGTTTCATGGTTCTTGCTCTTGTGGTCGTCCCCCTCGGTTTCCTGGCGGCCTCAGTCATGCCCGCACTCTAACCGAAGATTGTCTAACCTATACAAAAGATAAGGAAATTTTTATTGCATATTCTGCTTGACATTTCTGAGCATACGGCTATAGTACCACCAGCACATTCGCCAAGCCTCTGTTTCTTCGAAAGCAAGCTCAATTCTGGCGGATTTTTTCTTGACAACCGAAATCAGCGAATTTATATTGAGAGTGCGCATTTACCCCCCGTCGGACCAGCCGAAAGGCCTCTGGCGGGGTTTTGTTTTTTATGACATTTGTGACTGTGGGGAAATATCATGCCTGAAGAACCTGTAGTCAAACGAACATGTGTCTTCATTGACGGGCAGAATCTCTACTGGGCGGCACGACATGCCTTTGGTTATCATTATCCCAACTACGACCCCCTGCCCTTGGCCCGGTCTGTTACTCAATCCAGAGACTGGAACCTCGATACCATCCATTTCTACACAGGGCTTCCCGATATTCGCGATAACGATTTCTGGAATAAATTCTGGACAGCAAAGCTTGCCGTCATGGGTTCACGCGGCATTGTGACTTATTCACGACACCTGAAATACCGTAACCAGACAATCCGCATGCCCGATGGAACAGAGACAACTGTTCTCGTGGGTCAGGAAAAGGGGATTGATATACGCATAGCTCTTGATGCTGTCCGCATGGCTCGGCAGAACAAGCTGGACGTTGCTCTGATCTTTAGTCAGGATCAGGATCTTTCCGAGGTTGTTGATGAAGTCAGGCAGATTTCGATTCAGCAGAACCGCTGGATCAAGATCGCCTGCGCCTTTCCCGTCAGTCCCACCAGCATCAATAAGAGAGGAATCAACGGCGCGGAATGGATTCCCATAGATCGTAAGACGTATGACTCCTGCCTGGACAAAAACGATTATAGACCGAAATAAATTCATAACTTTTATTAACAGTTCACTTTTCCACGGAGAAAAAGATGGAAATTGAAAAACTTGATCTGAAATCGGTGGATATCGTTGAGGAAAAGCGGGAACAGCTCAAAGCCCTCTTTCCTGAGGCCTTTACGGAAGGGCAGAAGATTGACTTTGAACGGCTCAAGCTGGCTCTGGGAGAAATGGTAGATCCGGGAAAGGAACGCTACGGGATGAACTGGCCGGGGAAGGCCGACTGTTTCAAAATCATCCAGCAGCCGAGCATCGCCGCCCTGACCCCCGCCCGCGATGAATCCGTAGCTTTCGACACGACGGAAAATCTCTTCATCGAAGGCGACAACCTGGAGGTGCTGAAGCTCCTCCAGAAGTCCTACTTCGGCAAGGTCAAGATGATCTATATCGATCCCCCTTACAACACAGGCAATGATTTCATCTATCCCGACGATTATAGCGAAAGTTTGGACACCTACCTACGCTATACCGGGCAGATTGACAACGAAGGCCGGAAATACTCCACGAACACCGAAGCGGATGGCCGATTCCATTCCAAGTGGATGAATATGATGTATCCGCGATTGTTCTTGGCGAGGAATTTATTGCGGGAAGATGGGGTGATTTTTATCAGTATTGATGATCATGAAGTTTCTAACCTCAGAAAGTTGTGTGATGAGATTTTCGGAGAGGTTAACTTTATTGAACAAATAATTTGGAAGAAACGTTACGGGGGTGGCGCAAAAGAAAAGCATCTTGTGTCGGTTCACGAGTATATTCTCGTTTATGCAAAGCAGATTGAATCAATAGGTGAGCTTTTTGTGCCTTATTCACAAGTTGCGATAGAGCGCTATTACACGCAAAAAGATGAGCGTATCGAAGAGCGTGGCCCATATAGAACACACCCGCTCGAGGCAACGAAGAGTATGGGCGAGAGAAGAAATTTGGTTTTCCCTATAACAGCACCAGATGGCACAGAGGTCATGCCAAAACGCCAATGGCTGTGGTCGAAAGATCGAGTGACACAGGCGTTATCAAAAGGAGACCTGGCTTTTCTACGCGATAAAGATGGCAATTGGTCAGTCCATACAAAACAATACCTTAAAGACGAGAACGGAGATATCCGGAAAAGTAAGGCGTTTTCAATCATTGATAATGTATTCACACAACATGGTACAAATGAAATCATAGACTTATTTGGTGATGCACAGATTTTTCCATTCCCTAAGCCAACAGGCCTTCTAAAGCCTTTACTCGACTTGGTTGCAGACAAGGACTCTATTATTCTTGATTTCTTTGCGGGGACTGCATCCTCCACACATGCCGTCCTCGAACTAAACAAAGATGGCGGCAACCGTAAATTCATCATGGTGCAATTACCGGAACCCACGGATGAAAATTCCGAAGCCCATAAAGCTGGTTATAAGACCATCGCCGACATCGGCAAGGAACGCATTCGACGGGTAATCAAGAGAATCAAAGACGAACAGGAAAAGAAAAAGGACATGTTCTCCGGCGACAAGCCGCAACCGGATCTGGGTTTCAAGGTCTTCAAGCTCCAGCCTTCCAATTTCAAGCTCTGGGACGGCGACGTGGCGAAGGATGAAGAAGCCATTAAAAAACAGATTGAACTCTTCGTCGAGCACATCAATCCGCAAAGCTCCCAGGAAGACATCCTCTATGAAATCCTTCTAAAATCGGGTTTCCCCTTAACAACGAAAATCGAAAAGACTGTTTTGGCAGAAAGGGATGTTTTCAGTATTGCTGATGGTTCTATGCTCATCTGTCTGGAAAAGGATTTGACGCCAGAGGTCATCAAAGAGATGGCCGAAATGAAACCGGTCCGCGTCGTCTGCCTGGACGAAGGATTCAAAGGCAACGACCAGCTCAAGACCAATGCCGTTCAGATCATGAAAACCCGGAACATTACATTCAGAACGGTATAGCTATGAAGCTTAAATTCGACGCCTCGCAGCAATTCCAGATAGACGCCGTCAATGCCGTGATAGACATATTCGACGGCCAGCCCCTGCACCAAGGAGATTTTGAAATCCGCCTTGAAACATCTTATGAGGGCGTGTTGAGCGGACAGATCCAGACGGAGCTGGGAATGGGGAATCGGCTCCTGATCAACGATGAAACGCTCCTCGCGAATGTCAATACCATTCAGGATCGCCACGGTATTGACCGAATACCTATTTTACAGGACTTTCACTTCAGCGTGGAAATGGAAACGGGAACGGGTAAGACGTATGTCTATATCAGGACGATCTTTGAACTCAGCCGGAAATACGGCTTTAAGAAATTTGTCATCGTCGTCCCCAGCGTGGCGATCCGCGAGGGCGTCCTGAAGAACCTGGAGATCACACAAGACCACTTCAAAGCCCTTTTTAACAATATCGAATATGAATATTTTGTTTACGATTCCCAGAAGATTAACCGCCTGCGCCAATTTGCGGTGAGCAACTCCATTCAAATCATGGTCATCAATATCGACGCCTTCCGTAAGAATTTCACGGGCACCGGCGATGAGCAGAAGAGCAACGTCATCTTTAAGGAGAACGACAAGCTTTCGGGCCGGCAGCCCATCGAGTTCATCACGGCCACGAATCCCATTGTGATCATCGACGAACCTCAAAGCGTAGACAACACACCCAAGGCACAGGAGGCGATTAGGTCCCTTAATCCTCTCTGCACGCTTCGCTATTCGGCGACACACCGGAACCTCTACAACCATGTTTACAAGCTGGACCCTATCAAGGCCTACGAGATGCGCCTGGTGAAACAGATTGTCGTGGCGGAGGCGAAGGGCGCCAACACCTTCAACGCCGCGTATGTGAAACTGGTTGAAGTGGACAATACCAAAGGGATCATTGCAAAAGTGGCCATCCATGAGAACAAACCGGGCGGCGGTGTGCGGGAAAAGACCGTCAAGGTGAAACAAGGAGCCGATCTTTTCGTCCTCTCCAACGAGCGGGAGGCCTATCGGGACGGCTACGTTGTCTCGGAGATCAGCGCCGAACCGGGCAACGAATTCGTCGGGTTCAGCAACGGGCGCGTTCTGCGACGCGGCGAAGAACAGGGCAGCATCCGGGAAGACCTGATGAAGGTCCAGATCAAGAACACCATTCGCAAACATCTGGAGAAGGAGTGTCAGGTCAAAGACAAGGGGATTAAAGTCCTATCCTTGTTTTTTATAGACCGGGTGGCTAACTACCGGGCGTATGATGAGGGGGGCAAACCTGCCAAGGGGAAATTTGCCCAATGGCTTGAGGATTACTATAACGAACTGATTACCCAGCCTCGTTTCCAAGGACTTCTCTCCTATCCGGTTGAGAAACTTCATGACGGCTATTTTTCACAGGATAAAAAGGGCGTCCTGAAAGATACGCGGGGGAACTCCGAGGCGGATGAGGACACCTACACCAAGATCATGCGCAACAAGGAGCAACTCCTATCTCTTGACGAACCGCTCCGCTTCATCTTCAGCCATTCCGCCCTGCGGGAAGGATGGGACAATCCCAATGTCTTCCAGATTTGTACCCTCAACGAAACGGCTTCCGTCTTGAAGAAGAGGCAGGAAATAGGCCGGGGGCTGCGGCTCCCCGTCAATCAAGACGGCGAGAGGGTCTTCGACGAAAACATCAACAAACTGACCGTTGTGGCTAATGAAAGCTATGAGGACTTTGCCCGGTCGCTCCAGACGGAATACGAGGAGGATTGCGGCGTTACCTTCGGGAAAATCCCGATAAGTGGGTTTTCCGGGATCGTGCGGATTTTGGATGGCGAGGAAGCTGCCCTTGGAAGGGATGCCTCCGAGAAGATCTGGAATACCGTTCATGAAAAGGGCTATATCGATAAAGATGGAAAGATACTGCCCACCTTCAACCCGAAAGCGCCGGGGTTTGTCTTTGCCGTGCCTGACGAATTCAAGGACGTACAGAACCAGATCATGGATGTCATGGCGTTTTATCAGATCGACAGACACATCAAGAAGGACGAAGACGAGCGACCCTTGAGAATCAACAAGCAGGTCTTTCTGGATAAGGATTTCGAGAGCCTCTGGAACCGGATCAAGACGAAGACGACCTATTCTGTGGAATATTCTACGGAGATGCTCGTAAACCGTTCCGTTGAAGCCATACGGAAGATGGAAAAAGCTGAGCCCGTCCGCATTTCCTACCGGGAAGCGCTCCTCGATGCGGCCTACAAAGGAATCGGTACAACGGAGATCCGAAGTTCAATAACAGATATTTCATTTACTGGCGTACTTCCCGACCTTATCGCCTACATTCAGAAGGAAACAGAGCTGACACGTTCCACCATCGCCAGAATACTGATCGAATCAGGTCGGCTCGCCGAATTCGCCATCAATCCACAGCGATTCATGGACGCTGTGGTCGGAATTCTCAAACGTGAACTTCATCGGCTGATGATCGATGGTATCAAGTATGAAAAGATCGCTGACCAGGAATGGAGTATGAGGCTCTTCGAGGACAAGGAAATCATCAGCTACCTGACGAACAGACTGGAGGTAACGAAGTCCGTCTATGACGCTATAATTTACGATTCCGAAATCGAGAGGAAGTTTGCCGAAGAACTCGACCAGAGGGAGGATATAAAGCTCTTTGTCAAGTTGCCGGGATGGTTTAGGGTCGAGACGCCCATAGGAGAATACAATCCCGACTGGGCTATCCTGAAGCATGACGACACGGTGTTATATTTGGTCCGCGAAACAAAGGGCACCAAGGACTTTGAAAAACTTCGCAATTCAGAAGCAGAAAAAATCCGCTGTGGCCGTAAGCATTTTGAGGAACTCGGCGTTGACTTTGATGTAGCTGTAACGGCAAGGGAGGTATGAGAAAGATCTTGGAATTGATGTAAATAACGTTTCATTTTTCCATTGGTCACTCCGTGTATTACCAATCAAAAGCTGCTATGCAAACGCTTTCATATAAATTCTCGACTTAATAAAGTTATCAATAAATTTGAAACATGATTCACGTCATTGATAAGGTAGGTGGACTATGCTAAACGAATATGCAAATCGCTTCATTATATTTAAGAAAATATTTTTAAGATTATGCATATTATCTTAAAAATAATCGGTATTCGTGAAAGAATTCTTGCAAAACTTGTTAACACCATTGAGTGATAATACCGTGACGAAGAGTGATGATTAGGGGTAAAAAGCTAAAACAAAAAAAGCAGAGCCATGATGACTCTGCCTGTAGGGAATTAGCCGTTTTCATTATATATGGAGACACCATGCTGGTTCTATAGTTTAAGATAACCTGTATGGTGTCACCAAATTCAAGCGCTCGTGTAAGCTCTTTCTATGTTGGGGGAGTAACATCGATCACAACTGCCTCCAAACAATGGCGTTTATCAGTTGGAATCAATGAACGGAGAATTTTCTCAAGGTCCTCTGGGGATTGTGGTGGGTTTATCCCAGACGGAGGCGTAACGATGCTTCCGACTCTTTTGTCACCGAACCAAAATACAACATATATACCATAACCGGAGGCTTCTGGATCATGTGTATATAGCCGTTCCATCTGAGTTTGACAAGCTTCCCAAATGTCTTCATGTGTATCACGTTTAAGTTCAAGGGGCAGCTTTTGTCCCGGAGGTGGCAAGATAACAATATCGGCGCGTTTATCTGCCGCCATGTGCCCCTCGGGTTCAATACGTAAACCAAGAGGAATAAGCCGAGTCTTCAGCAGTTCAATTAGACGATCGCGACAAATATCTTCAATCTCTGGGCGATCAATCTTTCCATATTGGTCACAACGCCAAAATGCCTTGTATGTATCAGTATTTGATTGTCTTATTTCGATCCTCAATGTTTCGAGATGATCCAATGTTAACGCGTGGAGATCGGCAATATTTGCAGGTCTGCCACCGCGTAGTGCCTCAATTACTTCATGCCAAGAGGGTTGTCTGTATTCTTTTTCTCTTCGAATGGCCACTTGGCTTGCCAAGGCATGTTTTAAGTGATCATGGTATGAAGCGAGCATATTATTGTCTATTAGGCGTTTCAATGCTTGAGATGCAATCATATCGGGAAACGCCGAAAGCCTATCGATAAGGTTTTGAACAAATTGGGTGGCATCCCATGGGTTATGGCTACCGGTCGCTACGCCCTCTGGCCTATGGGCACTTGGAAATCTTTCCCCAACAATCCTTATTAGGACCTCAAGCTGTTCTATGGACAGGTCCATTTGATTGTTCAAACCATGAATAAAATCCATGACAATCCAAATGACCCACTCTCGTGATTTTGCATAGTTCATGATAGAGCATTTAAAGAATTGGCAATCTAGCAGAAATCCTACTGATAGCCATACTGCTCTTTGTTCTTTTTTTGATCTACCGTGAGCACTTGTTAGAGTTTTTGCTATACGGATCAGGTCGCCATGAGTCTTATGGTCGGAAATGGCGGTGAGAATCAAATTAAGTAATAGGTGGTGATTGGTCAAAGGAAACTGATTTAGAAGCCCTAAGGCAAATTCCCCACGCCATGGTTCTGTTTGTTTTAGGTGGCGCAGGTTGGTGCTGATATTCATAAGGTCCATTTTAGCCGCACATCCGACAATGGCGATATCCTCAAAAACGCTTTCTACAATGTCACTGCGTTCATCCAATAATCGTTCTTTCCATGGCCTTTCTTTTTTCTCCGGAAGTAACATTGCTAATGCCAGAGCAGTCTTAAGAAGCTCACTGGAAAATTCGTCAAGATTTTCTTTCCGTTGCCAAGCTTCATCCATACCGGCCAAGACTGCAAGCCACCAATGATAGCTGCGATTCTTGGCAGCGAGCAAGGCTATTTCGGTGGGTGATGGCAGGTCGGATCTCCTGATTAGTTCTGAGAATCCTTCAAGTGCGATAATTGAAAGTTCGGTGCCAACTTCGGCTTTCAATCTCTCATGAGGATGTAACTTATGATCTTTGTCAGTTAAATATCCGTAATAAATCAGTGCAAGAAACTGGAGGGCAGAAAGATTTTGACCTGACCGGATACCTCCTTTATCCAGTGACAATTGTTCCATGTTCTGCCTTCTTTTGATCTCACGGCGCTCTTCATATTCCTTATTTCTGTTACTTTCCGTTAGCCTCCAATCTGGAATTACACAGATGCATAGTTCATCGCGATATTTCCTCAATTGATCGTGAGCATCAGCCAGCTTCAAAAACTCTTCGACAAGTTCTATTGATATAGGACTGGATTCAAAAATGAACTGACCGCAAATCTGATAAAGGAGACAATCTTTATCATTTAGAGTAACTTTTCCCGTTAACAGCCGCAGCGATAAGATTGCTAATGCATCAATAGGCAGCGAATACATGACAATCTGACGAAAATCATATAGAAAATCCCAAACTGTTTTCTCAGGATCAAACTCATCAAGGGCTATCTTAAACATTTCGAGCACAAGTGCTGGATTCTGCAAAAGCCACTCACGAATGTCGTCACCACGGCCAGGATAACCGCTGCCTCGAATACATTTGTACCCTTTAAGCCATTGCCAAAGTTGGATTACTTGATAATTCGTGTCTGATTTCAGGAGGCGCAACAACAAAGACGAAAATACACTGCAGACTTCGTGCTTATTCCTGCTTGCCTCATCGGCATGCTTTTCAGATAGCCGTTTAGAAAGCTTATCCAAAACATCTGGTAAAGAATTATCAGGCAGTTTATATGATAAAATGCTGATTTCGCCAAATCCATCCCGTTTGGGTCCAGTCAAATAGTCATCAATCAACGCGACGACATCATCTGGATTAAAATGAGGTGTGTAAAGCTTTGCAAGAATGTCTGCCTTAAGTCGCAAAGATGTCGTATCATCTAAGCGGCCGGACTTGAAAACATCAGTAACAAGATAAGCGCCTTCTGGTGTCATCCGTAACAAGGCACGTAGAGCATCTGATCGTTCATGATATGTTGCTTTGGGATTTACTAAAATATTTATAAGGCTAGTATTGGTTTCTGGGAGCGGTGGCCCGTTTCTAATTGCATCCAGAACCACGCTCCTAAGATGAGAGGAAGACTTAGAGTCACATAAGATTCGCTGGAAAGACCTGACCATATCCGGTCCAGAGAGGGCACCAAGTGGCCCGTCGGACCAGTCGGCAGCACGAAACCAGGGATCTCTTTGAGATAGCAATTCCAATGCGTTCAATAGCGCATGCCGATCCGTGGGCGACAATGATCGGGCATCACCATACATTAATACACCGTAGGGATCATTCTTTATGAGAATCGCGGCATGTTCTGGAAGCAGCACCGCTAACCATGCATGAAGTCCTCGCAGTTCAGAGGCCGGATGCCCTTCAATGCCGATCAAACTTAAAACGCGACGAATCGGGAGGCCGGTACGCACCTGAGCGGCCAACCATGAAGCAGCAAGGAACTCGGCAATCATACGATGAATATACGAGACTGCCTCGTGCCCAACATCGACGAAAGAAAAGGCCCGTCTCATCAGGCAAGACTGCACCATTTTAAGATCATTGAAAGGAACGTTCCGGTAAGTAGGGAAATCATCGGACAAATTATTTTCGATCAAGCTAATACCTGCAACATCGGAAATCAGGATTGAAGCGCAAACTGCTCCCGCGGGGGCCGTAAGCTCTTCGTGAGTATACTGCCCAAGCCCAGGTCCCATTCGCTCTCGATTGTGCTCTGTCAAAAGTATTTGTGTGGATTTTTCAAATAGCTCTCGTTTTGTATCCGGCCAGCTGCCATGTCGCACAACAACATCTGAAAGCATAATGAGCGTCTGAGGATTGCCCAGAAGTTTTTCGATACCTCGTTTCTCTGCCTCTAGGACGAACCCCCTGACGTCCTCAATCCCTTTTTTGCTTAGGATTGTCGCCATCTCATCTTCAGTTAATGGTGCAAGACTCAAAACAGCATAGGGTTTATCGCAAAAGTAACTCTTCTCAAATAGCGAAAGATCCGTTTCACCAAGCCAATCAGCAACACGACAAGATAGGCGTAGTCGCGGGCGTCCCAGAGAATTTAATAGCTTGATTACTTCAAGGATTGCATTTTTGTCATCGACCCGTGACCGAAACTCATCAAGTCCATCGAGATAAATTATCTGCCCCTCGCATTCCCCCCCATTGGTCGCAAGGAACTGTCGAACAGATAGAAATTTAGCCTTTTCTGCTTCCGAGGCCGCCTCAAAGGTGTATGTCTTCCCAGAGCCCGGATCTCCTAAGAGAATAATATTAGAAACTTCAAGATATTGTGCAAACGGTTGAGGAGGTACATCAACAGACTGTTCATTCTGAGGCTTGATCTTACAAACTGTACGGTGAATAGCCTGATTCATATTGAAAATTCCGAGGCCGCTTATTCTCTTTATCGGACGGACTCTTACTTCAATTTGCGAGAAGCATAAGGGGAGGTTTATTATGTGTCAACGCAAAAAATGATCATTATCAGGTTGAAATCTCACATATTTTCTAAGATTCGTCAATTGAAGAGTTCAGGAAGCCTATTCAGAAGAATATTGAACTATACACCGTCAAAAGTCATATTTTTGAGAGTATTACCATAAGGGAAACGATTTGCAATCAACAGTATTTTTAAGAAAATATATTTACGAGTTTACGCATTATCTTAAAAGTGCTTTTTTTAACATTTAAATAATGGCTTCTTCCTGAAAGCGTTAGGCAGAATAATTTCATCGCTGTAGTAGATTTCAAATGCAAATCGTGATAGTAAAGCAGCAGATATGAAAGGCAGTTGCAGAAATTTAACTCTATATCCATAATCTACCCTATAATTCACTTGCCGGAATGCTCTTGACGATGCATAACCAGCCAACTATCGACCTATTCGATTCATTTGCCGAAGATCTATTGTGTGAGCACAACGCTAGGCTCTTGGTAATCGTTGGAGCATCGAAGGTCGATGACCTATTATACGAGATTCTGAGACTTTACCTTTTGCCAAAACGCGCGAAGTCTAAGGAACAAGACGAACTGCTTGATGGTGACAGACCTTTATCCACGCTGAGTGCTCGCATAAAAATGTGTTGCCGATTAGGCCTGATTGATGAGACACTTTATCTTACCCTCGAACAACTCAGAATGCTTCGTAATTCAAGCGCACACTCGATTGCATTTGACATTGCAAAATCGCCGATGCGCGAACATATTGCGGAAATTCGAAAGCGCATTGGAGGCCGCCAATCATTTCGATTAACAAAAGAACGGTATTTTATTAATGCTTCATTGAGTATGATTGAAGAGCTGCAATGCTTATTACTGACGATGTGTGTTCTGCTGGAGGCGATTCGAGAGAAAATAAAGAGAACAAAAGGAAACAAAAGTGCGCTACGTATTGCGACTAAGTGAAGAGGACAAATAACATGAAAAAGAAGGAAATTGAAACGTTGAGATGCCCGGCCGTTAGGTCCAAGATATTAGGTGTAAATGTATTCCGTGGGTTCGCCAATCTATGTGAATTGGCCGATCTTTCAAAAGCAGATATTCACGACCAGAAGAAAAACCCGAAAGGCACGCAACGGGATTTGAGTCCAGCTCATGCACGCGGTGCTTATGAATATATCAAAAACAAAGATTTTGGCTTCTGGCCAGAGGTATTTCTTTGTGCCCGGAAGAAAGATATTGTAACATTTTATCCTGTGTCGCAGGCATTACCTGATCTTGGAATACTGACAATCGACCTCGAAGCTGCAAAAGATAGTTCGGCCATAGCTATATCGCGTGTTGATGGAAACCACCGGCTGCATTACGGTGATGGCGCACTACCCGGATATTCGCGCATAGAAAAAGTGGTTTCGTTTTGCCTTGCGTACGATCTCAGCCGAGAAGAGGAAATCCAATTGTTTAAGGACATTAACAAGAACCAAAAGGCTATGAATACAAGTCACCTTGATGGCATTGAAGTGAGATTGACACCAAAGGAAGAGTTGAAGCGGCGAACCCCGGAACTGTATATTGCCCAACTTCTATCCCGTGATACTAAAAGTCCATTTTATGGTCGCATTTATGAGGGGGGTAAGAAACCAGTCGGTGTAGATATTCCACTTCGTGGATTGAGAACTGGCATCGAGTACATGTTTAGCAGATCAACACAACTGCCGCGCCTGGCAGATGCTGATGCTCAATACCGGGTCATCAGAAACTACTTCGATGCTGTCAAAGAATGGCAACCCAAAGCATGGTCGTCACCTAAAGAGTATATCATACTGCGTGGGTCAGGATTGTGGGCGATATGTTTTATCGGTGCGCAAGTCATTGACCGTGCACTGCTGCAGGATAAATTCAGGGCTAAAGACATGCTTGCAATCATGCGATCCGGCAAGGACTGGGATTGGAGCAAGCAGGGTGATTTTATAGGTCTTGGCGGTCGTGCCGGCGCGTTGGAAATCAGCAACCAGGTGAGCAAAAGGTTGCAGGATGAGACTCGCATGTCTACAAAACAACTTCTTGATAAGATCATGGCCGAATAATCTCATTGCCGTAGTAGATTCCAGATGCAAATCATGCTAATCAAAGCACATATATAAAGTCAGAGACCAAATTTCATAAACCCTTTAACATTGCGTGAGGGCCGTATGGATGGTCACCGAGACCCAGTATCTCAAGAGATTGCGGGGTTTTGTGTTTTTGGAGAATTAATGGAACGGTTTTCTTGTTTCATAAAAAGAGACCACGTTAAATAGGAGTTGCCCAATGACAGTCGCTTTCAAATCAGCACTGATGAATTATTTGGAAAAACAGAGTTCTCTCTACTTTGGCAAAATTCAGGAGCTTCGCGATGTGATTGAACAATGGCTTAGCTATATTCCACAAACGTTTCCGCATTATACTCGTCATACGATTCAGCATAGCGATGAAATAGTTTTGCAACTGTCAAACTTGCTTTTTAAAGATGATAGCCCTGATAAACCTGTTGTAGCACTCTCACCATCGGAAACTTACATTTTGATAGCGAGCGCGTATCTGCATGATGCTGGTATGGTAGTATCGGATCAAGAAAAAGCAACGATCCTATTGTCAGATGAATGGAAAAGTTGGACTTCGGGTCATGGTGGTGGCGCAAGGAGATGGAATGAGATTCAAGAATTTCGCCAAAAGCCAGTAAACAACGTTGACCTACACAACTTTGTATCAGATATCCAGACTCGGTTCCTGATTGCTGAGTTCTTACGGCGTACACACCATCAACGATCAGCATCTATTATTACTCAACACGAATCTACTTTAGGTTGTTTCGCTTTTGATGATCCAATGATGCGACGTACCATTGCAGATGTTTGTCTTGCACATGGTCTGAGGCAGCATGAGCTCGATGACAACGAGCGATTCCCGGAGCGCCGTGATATCAGAGGAGACAAGGTTAATGTGAGGTTTATGGCAATTATGCTTAGAATAGGCGATTTGCTTGACCTCTCTTATGATCGTGCCTGCCCATTGCTGTTGAATGCTGCTTGTCCTTTACCACCAGAGAGTCTCGCCTACTGGTCACAATATCAGCGATTCGCTCACCGTATGACAGCGCCCGATCGCATCGAAATCATCGCCGAATGCGAAACTCAAGAGGAGCATAGGTTCATTCTGGATTGGTGCCAGTGGTTGGTTAATGAACTTCGAGAGGCTCGAAATCGCATGGCGCGTGCTACTCGCCATAATGATTGGATTCCTCCAATAGCAGAGATTGATTCCGGCATTTCATCTATAGTTATTCGCAGAAGTAAAAGCGCACGTTATATTCCCTCAAAGTGGGTTTTTGAATTGGATAATGATGCAGTGTTTGACCTGTTGATTAACAAACCATATGCAGACCCTTTTGCATTTATTCGAGAATTGATTCAGAACGCCTTAGATGCAACTCGCTGTCAAATGTATGCCGATATCAGTACGGATGGCAGAGAACCACCTGAGTACCCGACCCAGGTGGATAAACAATATTTGGCTAGATACCCTGTAAAAATCAGCCTCGAAACTAGACAAGTGATGAACCATCTGTCAGGAGAGACTGAATCGAGGCAAGTATTAATAGTTAATGACTGCGGAATCGGAATGGATCGAGAAATCATTGAGCGATATTTTCTTCAAGTGGGTCGCTCATATTACACAACAGAGGAATTCCAGAGAGCTTTTCGTTTTATACCTACGAGCCGTTTTGGGGTCGGCTTTCTGTCAGTTTTTGCTGCAAGTGACCGCGTAGTGGTGGAAACGTTCAAGCCTAAGTCGCAGCATAATGATGGTCCTATCCGACTCACTCTTACGGGACCACGCAATTATCTGCTTACTGATTGCGGTGACCGTCGGACGAGTGGAACATGTATCGAGGTTTTGCTGCGCGAGCCATTGGATACCGGGAAACTAACGAATGTCGTTTCTAGGTGGTGCCGGAGGGTAGAATTCCCCATTCTTGTCGATGATCTCGGTGTTCAGACAACAATCGAAGCGGAATGTCCCGACCAATTCACCTATGAGGCGCCTGATGTAACTGAAGAAAATGCCAAATTTGTTGTTCGGTTCTTTCCTCTTAATCGGTCAGGTATCGAAGGTGAGTTGTACGTTCTTGCCCATATTAACAGTATGGGCGAATCTTGGGCAGAAAGAGGGTGGGCTACTATTCGATATCCCACTATGCACCCAGCAGCTTCCGCGCCGAAGATTCCAAATCCTTTAGTATGCTTCCACGGTATTGCTTTGAGTCGTGAGCATGAAGGATTCTTTCGGGGATCGATGATTAGTCGTATAGATTATAGACGCCAGATAGATAAGCCGACCCTCTCCAGGGAAACGATTTTTACGCATCATCCCGCTTCGAATCTACAAATCAATAGAGAAATTCAATCTAGGTGGGAGGAAATATTGAACGAGCATTTGGTGGATACACAATGGGCTCGTTCAAATGATGGTTGGAAATATAAACAAAGGCTTGTTGGAGAGTTCCCGATTCTCTCCTTTTGGGCCTCAGTTGACGGACTAATTCCGATTTATATGGAAGGCGAGCAAAGGTTTGTATCGCTAACATGCGTCCAAGATATGCAAATACTGGGAACTACAATCTCACTACAGAGTTTGCTCCCTGATTATTATATAAGTCACGAGAAAATTGATGAAACAGTGCCAGCATGGGACGGAAGCGTGGCGTTCATTACTGGACGTAACCTGCAATATTTATCTGATGAACACAGAAGAGAAATTTTTGTAAACCGCAAAATAAGTAATGTTCGTTGGTTAAGTAACGATCATCTTGCTATTGACTGGATTGCCAGCGACGATAGTGAATTATTTACTAGTGATAGGGATAAACCTATTATGTTGGCGGAGATACCTGAATCAGATATCATAGGATTTACTATTCATAAAACAACCGGAAGTATTTATGGAGCGGCTTTAATTAACAAGAATAATGAATTTATTCGATGGTTGATTGCTATAAAGAATGCATGTTCCAGTGGTAAAAGTGGATTGCTGCATGAACAATTTACGAGATTAATGTCTTTGTTGGATGTTCCGCTTCATCATAAAGGCTATGAATTGGATAAATTTAAGGCTTATTTTGAAGGCTGGAAATTGCTTCAAGGGCTTACGCCTGACCTCTATCCGCCAGTGATGGAAATAACTGCGGATATGTTTCAACCACCAAGAGTTGGCGCTATTCTTTCTGCTCATGCAGATGAACTTAAAAAACGGCTTGAAAGAGTCAGGATAAAGCAGGGCGAGTAAAAAAACACTGGAACCAGACCAAACGGCAGCGTCCCATGGCTCTGCCGTTTTTTGATTGAGCAGTTCGAGTCCTAATCATCGTGACAAACGGCTGCGGAATTAGGACACGGATTTGCACAGATTGAACTGAGAAAGAAAAAGTAGGGGTCGTGGTGAGATGAGCGGTCCCCGAACCATCCATCATGCTACTTCTTGGTCCTGGTTTGGTTTGGGCTGGCAGGATTCAGTAGAAAGATTAAAGAGTAAACTTGTTATCTAACTCTCAGCAGAAAGGCAGGCCAATTGGCCCTGCCTTTTTATACATATTTCTACCAGTAATCCTTAGTATTTTATTCAATTATGGTTATTTGTTTGTAGGTGCATTAATGTGAAGTGCCATCTTCCGGTTAGGCTCCCTACCTGGTTGTCAGCATACCTTGAATTGATTTTTAGAGAACAAAAATTTTATTTCTAATATGCCCTTTCAAGATTTGACCGCCCAGTCTTTCTTCGCCCTCAGCCATAAAGCCTTATTAAAAAGCCATTCGGCTTTTGATTTCTTCGGCGGTCAGGCCCTCTTAAGCGGATTTCACAGGGGCACTCTTCATCATGCCCCGGCCCCAGGCCATAATCAGGGTCACCATCCCGTCAATTTTCTCGGTGGCGTGCTCTTTGTCGGGCGCCACATTGCCATTGGGGTCGGATCTCATCACGAGGTTATCGGCATTCCACCTGAGAACGGGGTGGCCGCCGTGCCGGATCTTCTCCGTCATCACATGCACAAGCAGATCCTTGGCTGGTTCGTTCATGGATTTCGCTCCCTGTCGAACCTCCACCATCTGAAATTTGTTCTCGTAATTCGTGGGATTCAGCTCGTCCATGATCCGCGTGGCTATCGCCTGGGCGTTCCAGGAATCGAATCCGATCTGGCAGAGTTGATACTCCTTGGCTGCATCCAGAATATCCTTTTCGATCCACCCATAATCAATGACGTTCCACGGAGTCGCCGTGAGGAATCCCTGCTTCTGCCAGATGTCATAGCGGACCCTATCGGTCCGTGAACGCTGCAGAATGCCCTCTTCGGGACAGTAGAATCGGCAGAGGATGTCAAATACCCCGTCCTTATCGTCCGGCGGGAAAACAAGGATGAAGGCGGCAAGGTCGATCTTTGAGGAAAGGTCAAGGCCGCCGTAGCAAACTCGGCCTTTCAGTGCGTTGAGGTCCTGCTTGCCGTTGCACTTGTCCCAGTCATGCATCGGCATCCACCGGGAAAGTTGCTTGACGGGAATGTTCAGGCGGAATCGGAGGAAATTCTGGTATTCGACGGGGTCGTTTTTAACCTCATTGAATTGCTCCCGGATCTTTTCCAATGTGAAGATATGCCCCAGTGACGGATTAACGCGCCTCCAGAGTTCCTCGTCTTCGGGTTCGTCTTCCCCGACTTGGCTTTCACTTAAAAAAGCGTTCCTTCTCGCTCACTACCGGCTTTCTTTCTGGAACCGTAACCCGGCTCCGGCTGCTCGGGCTCATGCCCATTTCTATCAGTGCCTTTATCATTCTTGCGTTCGACGCATCGATGAGCTTGTAAACCGGATTGATTACCGGAACTCCTTTACTGCCCGGACCAACCATGCCCATTTTCTGCACTGCCAGTGTCGCCGCTATCCATTCCGACCAAGCTTGGCAATAGGAGGCAAAAATAGCCTTGTCGAGATTTGTAAGTATCCCCAAGGGTTCCAACTCTTTCACCATGCGCCGCCATTCCGCACGAGCCTCCTTGTCGAGGTGGCGTGGACATTTTGGGATCACTGCGGGTGGCTTTGGCTCCCCGGATCGGTAGCTTTTCGCTCGGTGTGTTTTTCCCACCCCGCCCTCGAGCAGATGGATTGTCGAAGGGGTTCGTTTACGCCCTCTCACGGTGTTTTCTCCAGTTTGGCCTTTTCCCCTGTGTATTGTTCCCAACGTTTAATAATGACGTCACAATAGATGGGGTCTAATTCCATCATGCAGCACTGACGCTTCAATTGTTCACATCCTATCAGGGTCGATCCGGAACCACCGAAGAGGTCGAGAACAATATCCCCCCTTTTAGATGAATTACCGATGCCATAAGCGCAGACTGCTATAGGTTTCATTGTCGGATGAAGCTTGGAATTCAAAGGACGGTCAAATGACCACACCTCCGTCTGCTTCCGATCCCCCTGAAATGTGCTCTTATCAAGCCATCCGTAAAAGCAGGGTTCGTACATTCTTTGATACTTGGCAGGCGAAAGGACAAGTTGCTGTTTTTTCCAAACAATTGTGGCTGACCAGTGAAACCCCATTTCTATCAGAAGAAGCCTTTGTCTCATGCCATCGGGACCAGATGCTCCCCATATATACAAATCTCCACCTGAGTAGTAGTCTTTGATATTTCCAATTACGGCTTTATTGAAGGCAATCCACTCATCGTTACTCAAATGATCATTCAAAATCTTCCGGCTTTTATGTCCCGGAATCTTATTCGCCCCGTAATTGACGTTATATGGAGGATCGGTAAAGACCATATTCGCCCGCTGTGGCCCCATAAGCCGCCCAACGTCCTCTTTTTTCGTCGAGTCCCCGCACATGACCCAATGTCTGCCCAAAAGCCAAACGTCGCCCACTTTGGTAACGGGTTCGATTATTTTCTCGGCTTCAGCCTCAGCGTCAAAGTCGTCCTCAATAACCTCGCCCGATCCGGTCAGCCACCCGTCCGGCAAATCGACGCCCCATTCAACCAAGGGCAGGGCTACCCAGGCGTTTGCCAATGCGTCCATGTCCCATTCTCCAAAACCTGAGTTATCCTTGATCACAAATTCTCGCTTCTGTTCCGCCGTGAGCCCCGTCACAATCTTCGCCGTGCATTCCCTTGCACCGATCTTCCTTAGGGCAAGCAGGCGCATGTTTCCACCCAGAACAGTCATGGTCTCATCGACAACGATCTCCCTGAGCTTCATCATGTCCGGGAAGTCTTGGAGGCTTTTTATAAGGCGGTCCATGTCCGTGTTGGAAATACGCCGGGGATTGTCCGGGTTCAGGGAAATGGATGTTAGCTTTACCGTCTTAATCTCAGTTTCCATAATTACCTCAAATTCTCCAATTTTGCGGGTTTGCGAGCGAAGGGCCACGTACGGTCGTGGGCGGCTCTGCTTGGAAGATCCATTGGGGCCTACCCTATCCAATCCACTGATGCCGTTCATCCACCGGTTAAAATCAAACCTTCATAATTTATACGCCGCATATCGCCTCCTGCACTATAGATCTCCAGACATACATACCGGAAGAAATTGGAAAACGTCGGGACACAGTAAAATATCTGAGGAGGGGTTGCTTAATAAACATTTTTCGATTGCAAAAAATAGATATGATATAGATTGTATAGTTGACTATTTAGATTCTATTGGGTATCGGAATAACCTATGTGGGCTAATACTTGTTGGGGATTCACTACTATTGCCATCGCTTTGGGTTTGGCAAGGCTGGCTATGATCTGGACGGTTGGTCACGAAGAATGGGGACCGAGACTGCTATATGCCGCAGTGTTTATGGGAATTTTGTCAATGATCTGTTTTCTTTGGCCTTTATTTAAACGTCGCGGACTAATCTCATCAATACAACCCGACATGCCAATTTCAGATGTTACAAATTACATGGTAAACGATTCTTCTGTGGTATTGAAAAAACCAAAGGCGGCAGAGATTGAACAATTTGGTCCCGCAAAAGATCATTTGGTTAATTGGCCAGGCATTGGTCATGTAGATGCCATATCACGTGTACAAACTGCTCTCAATAACGGGAACTTAAAATCATGGGGTCGAAGAGAGATAATGGCTAATATCGCTTCGTTTCAATCGTCACTAAGACCAATACCAAAAGAATATTGGGAATTGGCGTGTATAAATCCTTTTTTCTGTTTTCACAAAAGTGATAGAGCCCAGACGATGGCGCTGCCCAAAAGAGATGCAGAGCTCTATGCTAGTCTGACGTTGAACAAAGAACAGGTTAGATCACTTTGGGTGCCGGGGCCATTATGGCGAAGAATTTTCATGGACTTAGGTATCATTAAACGCAAGAATTACTTTGGCAAATCAATCAATAAACACTATAATCCTATCAAGGAAGAACCTTGAAGATATTTGAGGAATTGGTTTGTTAAGTAACCAATTCCAAAATATTTTTAAGAACCATTATTCTCCATCAGCTTCGTCCTTCAATCATGTCGCCATATGGGGCATATCCCAATAAATAACCTATTAGAGATCAATTTTTAAAAACAAGAAGTTATGGGGATATGGGGCATATGGGAATCATCCTTTTAATCGAACATTCAGGTAAAAGGTCTTGCTTCCCCTGAGAATGCTTTCAAAATGTCCTTTGAGTTCACGTCCAAAAGTTGTGTTATGCTTCGGACTGTGGATACCCTGATCTTCGCACCATGAACGGTATGCCTGATAGATATCTTTTGCCTGAACCTCATCTCCTTCATAGCGCTCCAACTTTTCTTCAACGAACCGTCCGATGGTATCTTCCTCATTCCTGTATTCATTTGTCGCCTCCTTGATGCACCTTGGCGGGATCAAGCCTTGGTCACGAGCCATCACATAGCCGTTTACGAGCCAGGCAAGGATACCCGGTGCTTCTGTCTTCAGTTCTTCTTCAAGGTCTGGATCTGCGAGCCGTTCTTTTTTCTTGGGGTCCAGATCGGGCTCGGGAACGAATGAAATATTGAACGGGAATAATATAATTCTTTGCCACGAGGCATAATCACCTCCGGAGATATGAGGTCTCGAATTTGTCATAACGAACAGCTTTGCCGTGTTCTCAAAGGTCGAATAATCTTTTGCATACAGTCCTCGTCCATGCAGAAGATCACCACCGGACAGCAGTTTCAATTTGCCGGCATCAAATTTCCGGCCTTCACTTGTTTCGATAATGAAGCCTATCCGCTTGCCACGAAGATTCAAAACATCAGGTGTTGCCGATCCGCTTTGCCGATGGTGTTTCTTGTCGAGAAGCAATTCCCGGTCAAGTATGCCGATCAGATCTCCCAAGACATATTTCAATATTTTATAGAGAAGACTTTTGCCGTTTCTCCCCTTGCCCTCGAATATCCAAAGGTGGTGATGTCTCGTTAATCCCGTAAGGCAGTACCCGAAAACCCTGTGGAGGTAGTCTACGACATCAGGATTTTCATCGAAGATTTCGAGAAGAGTCTTGCCCCATAATGGACATGGTACGTTCATGCCTTCCCATGGTGTCGGAATGACCGTGCGGATATTATCCTCCGGCTTGCCGTCCCTGAATGTCATGTCTTTCAGGTTAAGTATTCCATTTGGTGCTGCAACAAGGTATGGGTCTTCATCCCATTGCCCATTAAAGCCGAGGTATGAGCGATCTGACCGGCATATATGCATAACGGCCTTCTGCGTATATAATTCCCCAATCTCCCGAATGGCCTTTAGCAGAGTCTTTTCACGTTTCTCGACCTCTTTCGCCGAGGATGTGTCGCCGCCGCTCCCAGCTTCAATTCTCTTTCGCGCAAAACGGATCGCCATCTCTTTGAGGACATCCTTGATAACCCCGCACGCTTCAAGGGCCGCTTCATCTGGAATTTTCTTCCAGGTATGCCTATCAAATTGAAACCAGCGATTTTCGTTGATATCGAAACGAAGCTTACCTTTCAATTCTCTTGTCACCCATGTCGCATATCCGGTTTCACCTTCTTTGAGTAATTCAGCAATTTGACGATACGACTTTCCGCCTTGGTTTATCTGATAAGTTTCTCCTGTGCTTTCTATCGCCCTCACAATTGTAGCCTGGCCATAGGTCTGTCCGTCGGAGAAGTGTTTTCTGTTCCACTTCTCACGGAATAGTCCGGATGAACGGAAGGCCGCATCAATCAAGGCAGGATCATTGTTCAACCAGAAAGCAAGGTGGGAACACAAGGCAAGATCCGCCTCGGATTGTGAGGGGTAGTCTGTCCAGACACCCTCATACAGAGGTTTGATCTTATCACCGGTCTTCGATGCAAAAGCCTGTTGTAAACGGGCCTCAATACTCTCGCAGAAACGGGTCATCACTTCCGGAGTTTTGTCTAGCCCTTTATCGTCAAAGATTTTTCGATGCAGGGCTAAGACTGCATCTGTTCTTTCTTGGATGTCCGGAGGTGTGCCTTGGATGCGGTGGCCGGTTACGGTCAGGTAGCGCCCAGATTCATAAATCTCTATGTCACCCTTTTTACGTCCTTTGGGTGGAAGTGTAACGTTCTTGACGAAAATCCTTATCCCGTGTCCGGATGGTGATGCCTCTGTATAAGAACTAATCCCACCTATGATCTCCCTTGCCCAAGGCAGAATCACGTCAACAAAGGCAGGACACCGGCAATGATCAAGGTCGATCCCCACAAAAGGATCCTGCTGGGTGAGCACAAAGCCGATTCCATCAAAGACTGCTCCGTTATTCAGGGCGAGTTCCGCAGTTTTATAATCTGTCCATGTCGCAGCGTCGTTCGTTTTGGCATACTGCCCATTGACCTGATAGGGGACTTTTGTCTCTTTGCCATCTCGGAGTTCTTTCCGCCAGCAAAGCCATTGAGGTACATCCTTCAGAATGGCAGGGACGCCGCTTGTATTTAGATTGAGTTTCATGTGCGTCCTTGAGTAACCTCCGTGTTTTTTTGCTCATGAGCAGGGATGTGCGTTTCTGTGACCCGCTCGACCTTGAAGGATTCCTCCCCGAACTCACGGGTGAGAAAACCGGTGAAGATCCTGGCGATGGCCTGCCCGATTTCAGTGGCATCTATCGTGCAAGATCGCTTCTTTGTATCCAGGCGAAAGGAGGCATCGAGACGCACGGGTGAGCGGCCATGAAGGCTCTCGGCAGCCATTACGGCCAGCATCAAAGAATCTTCGATCTCCTGATACGGGATATTTGACTCAAAGGTATATCGGTAAGTTTCTTGGTTCATGACTGAATCTCCAATCTGTTGTTTAAGGTTCTTAACCATTACATACCGGAGGACTTGCCAAAGTGTCGGGAATTCACAGATATTCTTGTAGGGCTGCCTTCTCAAGTATCGCCCGGATCGTTTTAATGGAATCATAAATTGTTGTCCGTGGAACGCCCGTGCTTTGTGAGATCTCGGTGATAGTTTCCGTCTCGAGGCGCTTACAGAGGGCGCGAAGCTCGGGTGGGAGACCCTCCAGAACTTTGTTCAGGTCAATAGAAAGATTTCTAACTTCAGATGGTGAAAGAGAGAGGTTACCGGTGCGACGAAGGTATTCCGCCTGATCGAATATCTCCAGCCGCTCGGTGCACTCACCCTTCGCGTCCTCAATCAAGTCGTTGAACGAAAAAAGTAAGCGTTTGTAGTCACGAATTTTTGCCATCTGAGCTTCGATAAGGGTTGCAACCTTGTGCCGCACGACACGATCTATGAAGGTTTGGATCTGGGAGCGTTCAGGGTCATACTTGGGCAGGCGCTGGAGCAGATCCATCATCAGGTCTTGCTCCAAGTCATCGAGATCACATTCTTTGAATCCCGCCTCCCACATTAGTTGTCTGGCTTTCTTTCTGATGAGGTATACGGCATACGGGTTGATTCCTTTGTAGTTATTGTTTTCCATTTGAGCCTCCTCGGGGCCGAGGAGGAACTCGCGTGGATGTCAACCTACGCCGGGATGACCGCTCTAAATAAAACGAGCGGAGGAGTTGCGAGTACGCCGGTTTCGGCGACACCCACAACGACCTCCGCTCTGCGGCCAGTCCGTTGTCGGATGTTAAAATTATCGGGCCGGATTTAGGCCCGGGTCACGCCCGCCACGGTCATGCGGACGGGCAATCCGTTGTCGATGATGAGTTCTTGGATCAAGAGCGAGCGCTCACGGTCGAAGACGTCGAACAGCTCCGTCACTTTCTTTCTCAGGGCGAAGCAGTCGTTGCCGCGGGATTCGTTCGACCCGTTGTCCTTGCCAAACACAAACAGTTGCAGCACAGTGGGCAACGGATCTAAAATTGGTTCGCCCTCTCGGACTTCGAGCCCTTCGATCCTCCCGTAGTTGATATCCTGTAGCAGTTCGACCAAGCGTCTCCGCGAAGGGGACAAGGCCGCCTTTGTCATGACTTCCATCACTCCGAACCTCCTTTCGCGCCATTGGGCGCATTTGAAAAAAACAACATGGAAGGTAAGGCCAGCGAAGGATGCTCCAATGCCAACTATATTGGTTGGTGATAAATCCGGTCCTTCGTTACTGACAATTACAGCATATTGTGGTGGGTGGTACGTGGGGGTACAGGTGGGGTATTTCGTGGGAATAACATAATTTTCAGTAGAAAATAAAATACCCCGCTGATTTCAGCGAGGTATTTTATTGGTTTAGACGATCTATTCGCCCAAGCAGACGGGGAACCTACCCAGAGAGATTACATTTTTAAGCGAAAAGTTCCTTTTGTGTTGCCTGACCCGATTAGTTCCTTCCATGCGGCAATGTTCGATTTGAAGACATCCCGTAACCTTTTAACAGATGGAGAGACTTCTTCGAGAAGATAATCTTGTCCTACATCGGGGGTTCCACTTTCGTAGGCGTCCCAAAGAATTTGATAAACTTGAGCCTGTTTGCTGGTTAGTGAATATTCCAAGCCCCTTTTGTTTATCGAACGAAAATCAGGAGAATGAGTTATCATGGATGATTGACGGGCAGAAGTGGCCTGAACGCTGGGAGCTTCCTCAGCAGCCAACCGAAGGCATAAGAGAGCAGAGCATTCTATTACATTGTTCAATGTTCCGGATAAGATGTCTCCGACATGCCGTCTGTTAGCATCATGAAGTGGGAGAACTGGTCCATACTTGAATTGATTCGTCATCAAACGAAGGGCCGTAAGCCACCGATGCACAGGATCTCCATCCTGCATGACCTGCTCAGGAAGGATGGATTTGATTGCAGGGTCCAACACTAATGCTTTGCCAGCCAGCCTGGCAATCTGCTCGAAACGGTCTTCAGCAGATCGAAAGCCAGCTAAATTCCAATGATCGGGGGAATCTTCTTGATCACTCCAATCTGCTCGAAGGTCATTGTACGGGTCAGTAATTTCCCTGAAATCCTTTTCGAAACTTCTCCATGGACTCATTTAAAAATGCTCTCCGCTACAATTATATATTGAAGTCGAGGTACAAGGTTGTTGTGCTTTTGTGGCGCCTTCCACTCCGCAATGAGCATCCAGAAACAAAAAGGAAAATTGTGTTGTGCCGGTCATTGATGCCAGCTTGTCCTTAACCTATCTGAGCAAGCAGATATGAAGATTACCAATAGAATACAGTAACGACAAAGCTCACGGGATAGCCGACGCATTTCCTTCATTCAACAATCAGATAGCCCGCCGACTTCAAGGACGGTCTCGTATACACAAATATCATCTCAACTGGCTCGTCGAACGGATTGTAAAACCAGTGAACTGCGCCTCGTGGCACGAACATAGTGTCGCCTTTGGCCATCGCCACTTCTGTTTCGTCGAGTCCGCTGACCCCTCTTCCTGACAATATGTAGATAACCTCCTCCGCATCCTTATGGATGTGCTTCTTGTGAGAGGACGTTTCCGCCTCGAACTTGCAGTAGGCAAAGGTAATATCTTCCGCACCTACCGTATCCCTATCCACGAGAACCACCCTTTTCGCGTTTTCAAGATCCTTAATCGGTTCATTTATTCCGTCATTGACGCCAAGCACATACTTCATGTTATTCTCCCATCTCGTATAATTTACTTTAGACACTAACGTCTGGATCAGCCGCGAGTGTAACGAGTCGGCTACATCCGTTTGTTGGGCAGATTTTGGCTCTTCCTCTACTCTTGCTATCCTTTGAGAACATGGGACTCCCAGCTCATATAAATCTGGTTGAACTCGGCTCGTTCCGTCGGCCCAAGCGGCAATGGTACAAAATCAGAAGAGACAACTTGAAGTTGTGAGATTCGCATCTTGTCCGCTGATTTGGGGATGGGGTAGCGACCAGCCCATCTGACGAACTCAGAGAGGCGTCTCAAGATATTTTCCTCGTTAATGGTGAGCTTGATTTTGGCATCATGGGCGAGAAGAATTTGATCATGCCCATCCTTGGGCCATTTTCTAAGTTTGCCATCTGTGATTGCATCAGGAGATGTCGTGAGAAGGATAGCCTTGAGAATGTTTTCTAGTGCGAGGCCATAGAGTAAAGTGGCAGGCCCGGAGAGTTCAAGATTATGTAACTGAAGAGGAGATTCTCCCGCCGTCATATCTTTTAAGTCTTGTTCATACGCTTCAAAGAGAATATCGGCCGCTTGCTTTAAGCGACGAGCATTAAGAGCCCATAGTTCTGGAGTGAGAGTTCTTAACTCAAACTGCTCATCATAGAATTTCTCATCCATATATGATTCCATTTCTTCTGCCCAACAATTAATATACTTGGTTGGTATTCTCCAATTTTCGGAACAATCCTACTCTTTTTCATTTAGAATAAAAAGAGATAAAGGTGTTTTAAAATCAACTGGAAACAACTTTCCACTACTTAGTATTTTCCGGTAATAAGGACCAAAAACAAAGTCGCTAAAATATGGGAATAATGGCAACACCTCATAATGAATACGGGTTGAAATAGCGCATTCCCTTGAAAAGGGTGGAACACAGGAACACTCCCTTGCAGGAAGGCTTCAATAAAAAAGCTGCATTATGATTTATCAAGATCTCTGCAACCGCCGGAATCGCTTTATCCACCTATGAATAAATAAGTTCGATCATGGTGAGATATTACTGATAATTTATTGAAGTTGAGAAGTGTGGCGGATGATTTTCTGTAGCAGCTTTCCTTCCGAAATGAGCGAGCGTGATCTCAGAAAATAAGGAATGTGTCCGTTATTGGCTCTACCTACAAACAAATAATCTCGATTGAATAAACTATTAAGGATTATCTTTAGAAAGGCGCATAGAGTGAACATCCTTTTATTAATTAATGCCCCATTTTGCCTTTAAATAAACCTCGACCTCCTGCCTTTCACTCTGGGAGATGTCTCTGTTGAAGACGATAATCTCGGCAACTTGACAGTCAGACACTTCTTCAGGATATGCACCCGTATTGATGGCCAAACCATTGGGACCCGTAATGCCATTCGGATTGATGGCCACCATCGATCCATCCGCCCAGACCTCGGAATTCTGCCCGGGGCCTCTGACGATTCCGGCGAAGACATGGGGTGAATAGTCCGTGGCGGGACTGCCCTCTGTGCTCACCCATCCCTCGTAATATGCCTGGTTCTTGGCACCTCTCCAGTAGCCCAGAAGCCAATTGTTCATCATCGCAGACAGGACGCGTTTATTTGAGCCACCGATCTGCCTAGCAACATAAATCACCGTAACCGGTGCCGGGAGGTTCCTTGTCATCAAAATAGACTGTCCGGTATTGAACATGACAGAAGGCTTGCTGCCAATGCCCGTTTTCACGAAAAGAGGGCGGGCCCCTTGTTGGGACTGAGAAAAGTGGTTGTCGTTTCCACTCTTGTCTCTCCACAAACCCACTAATTGATTTTCGGTTTTCACCGGTTCCTTTCCGTCACTCGTCTGAAACAGACTTGAAATATCACTTGCATCGAGCCATATGGCCAGTCCATTAGTTATCGGAACGTTGGATGCCATATCTTTCCTGCCTTTTAATATGCCCCCTAGCACAGTAGTACTTCGGCTGGCTTCTTGTTGGCCGTCCTTCTGGGCGTTCTTGATCAAACCTATTAGATGTTCTAAAGAAGAAGTCTTCCAGCAGGCACAAAGCATGATTAGGGCAACTACCAACCAGACTACCGTCACACATACCACCAGAAGAAAAAAGGCCTGCCACACAGAACCATTAATCCCGAACTTGTCCGAGAAAGTGGCGGTAAGGCTTGCCAGAAGAGCCGTTATAAAAACAGGAAGAGGGGTTGCCCACGAACGCCTTATGCCGAGCTTATGCAAATGTTTAAGCAAGATATTTTCGAGCTTATCCGCCGTGATCTCAATCAGGTCCGATTTGACGTTACTTCTTACCTTATCAATGAATTTGTTTTCTTCAGAGGGAGAGTATGTCGCTTTGCGCTCGGGCGGAGACAGGTTATTTGCTGCCATCTTCCCCCTCCTTCGGTCCTGCCGGAAGTTCCAGAACGCCGGATGCATGAGCCGTGATAGCACCGCAGTTGTTACAACCGACTAAAAAAACGGAAATCTGCTGCCCTCCCAAGATTAACGCACCAATTTTTTCATCCTGAAGGCTGAGGAATGAATACTTGTCGAATACAGTGAACTCGTCCTTCCCGCAACGGTGGCATGGCAGATTGGCACCACGTTCCTCGAGTATACGAATTATTGTATTTCGATCCAAGGGCATTAGAATCACCTCTCTTTTCTTCGAGCCAGGGTTAATGACAAAAGCAGATTATTTATGGTGCTCCGGTCCACGGGGATCACCTTTGTCGGTAGGGTAATGATTATTTGTTGCAATGTTACATATTTATTAACATTCGTCAATTGAAGAGTAAAGGAAGGAAGTGGTAAATAGGGGAATGATAAGTTCACCTACCAAGTCAATAGAAAGACAGAAGAGAGAAACATGATAATTATCGGTTAAAATATGAACTTCTGTAGATCATCGGATGAAATTGCGAAGTGCCGGTCCTATTTCTTTTTCTCGTCTTCTCTGCAATCTAAACGACATTCCTTTCTCCTCGCTCAGCATTAGCAAGTTCTATAAATTTCTTTTTAAGATATGCATCACAGACAATTTTGATTGCACCCACTTCGCTTAGAGTAATATCTTCAGGATTAGGTGGAAAGACTTCAAATTGTTCTCCTATTTTCATCTGCTTATTTCTTTCTTCGTCTCCAAAGTTTAAAGTTGATAAAAACTCCTCAAATCTCCTAGGGAAAGCTGATTTGCCATCCCAATCCCCGTGGTACTGCATTGCATATTTTAAACATTTATAGAAACACTCGTATACATTTGGCTCAAATTGAAGATGAATGTCATTTTTACCCAAGAAAGATAAACCTTTAATGTAGTGGCCATAAATTTGATTTTGAACATCCTTGTTTTGTTTACGACCTAACATTGCGAAGCACAATGCAGTTTCTTCTAGTTCACGTTCTGATAGGGCCTCTTGTCTCCAGTCAAGTATCAATCTTGGTGATCGTTCAACATTGATACCCATATTTGATTCCAGGTCTTTAATGCTTTCATAAAATCGCGATATATGCTCAGGAACATACCACCAAAAAAAGCCCATAGAGCTGATGTTTAAGGCGACAGCAAATTGTCTTGCAGCGCTCCACCCAGCCCACCACAATCCTTGAATTGGCACACTTTTAGGAAATGTAAATTGAACATCCAACTGATTATTCTTTTTATCAACTGGAAATAGGCTTATCCAGCTTTGAAGTTCATTCCACTTATTGAGAACCTTTGGTCGTATAGAATGAGAATTTGAATGCAATCGTATTTTCACTTTCCATTTGTTATTTTTTTCATCTTCATCAGTTGGCTTTGATCTTTTTAACTCTCTCTCCATTTGTGCGAGAGCTATCTTATCAGCCTCATCAAATTCGTTTTTTAACCACTTAATCCATTTTGGAACATCACCAAATTCGACCAGTTTCTCCATTGATTTGCGACCTAGAATGAGCTTCCTTTTTTCTTCATCATCGCTCGCCTTTAAAAACCAGGATATTTCGGTTTTTCTTTCATCGTCCAACTCTTCGTATGTATAGCACTTAGCCATTTGAATACGAGCATCAGTAAGACTAATTAAATTCTCGGCCTCGGCTTTCAGTATTTGATCTTTTGGAAGTACAATTTCTTCACCAAAGGTATCTACATAAAGACCCCTCATACGCTTTACGTGTATTGTTTGAGCTAGGCCTATGTAGGATTCAATCTGATCCTTCGTTAATAACTCTCTCCCAAATGATGGGCCCCAAAGCGCCCAGTATAATTTCTTAACATGATCCTCAGTCTGTTTCTCTGCCCATGGAACACTAACTCCTTTCTCTGTTTTCGACGTGTGACTCATTCCAATCAACGCACATTTCCCGATCTCTTCAAGAGCTAAGGCAGCTAGGTGATAAGCTATGTTAGGTAAATTTTCATCTTCAAGAATTCTTCGTGCAGCATTCAACAAATCACTTGCATGTGACTGGCAGGTGTCAATGATTTTCTTAAATCGCTCAGTATCTTTTACTTTGCCCATAGCTGCTCCCCATGCTTAAAATAAATTTGAGCCTTAAAAATCAAAAAATCACGAAACATGAATCTCAAAAGTAACTTATTCAATGATTGCTGTTTGAAATCTTGCACATTATGCAAAATTCATCAACTGAAGATAACAGGAAGGAGCGGCCACAGACACTATCCCATAAAAATATGCTCTAAAATCTGTACCTTTCATTCCGTACTCAATGACCGGGCAAGATTACCCAAACTCTCGTTTTGTATTTGAAGTCTTGGATGCTTACAAAAAAATCAATTCTAACATTTGCAGGAAAAAGCGATTGCTATGTCGATATCTTATTTCACGCCGCAATGTGTCCACATCTTCCGCTGCCGGTGCCAGTAGGGGATGGCAGCGATGGGCCGGAGATCCTTCTCCCTGATCGGGTCACGTCCCTTTGTGGTCTTCGGCAGGAAGAGGATGTTTTCCTGGATGTCTGGTGCGAGGTTGAGCAGGTTCATGATTTGGGTGATACGCGCCCGACTCACGTAACCCAGCCGGGCCAGATCGGCCAAGTCTCTTATTTCTCCATGTCTGACCAGGCCATCGAACCGGATCGCTAGGGCCATAAGCCGGGAAACCCGGGGCACGTTTCCTGGCTCACGGATTCCATGGGGATCAGCCGGATTCGGCCCTCCGTTTTTCTTTACGTTTCTCGACCGGAAGTCAAATGTCACTTCAAGGGAACATGTACTCCCGTTTTTATGATTATGCATCATTTCGCTCATTGCTTTATCTCCTGACTCCTAAGACTGGGTTCCATGCACAACGCCTTAATGCCTGGTGAGTGGAAAGTTACTGTCACCTTGCCGTCTCGTCCGTCATAGCTGATACGCTCAAGAAGCGACCGAATGATCCGTGATTGCTCACGAGGCGCGAGCGAATCCCAGACCGGGTCAAAAACTGAAAGCGCATTTACCAAGTCTCGCTCATCTATCGCCTTGCGTTGAAGGACGATGGCTTCCTCCCGGATGGCGGTCATCCGCTGTTCTATGGCTCGGCTCTGGTCCTGCAGGTCGGCAAGCTGGTCCGTTGCCAAAGAACGGTCGGAACCGGCTGCTGATGGCTCGCTCATGATGGAGCGCAGTCTTGCATGCAGCCGTCTGAGATCCCGCTCGTATGCCCGGCGCTCTGTTTCCAGTTCTGCCGTTCGTTTCTCGGTCTCCTGACGAACCTTTGCTGCGGTTGCTGCCAGAATCTCCCCATTCCTCCCTATGCCCCGGATGTAATCGACCACCGCCGTTTCAATCTCGTAGGCATTGAGTGACTTTGTTGGGCAGGACGCCCAACCCCTCTGCTGAGCGTTCAGGCAGACATAGTAGCGATAACGCTTTTTGTTCTTGAGGGTATAGGTATGCACCATGCCTGCGTCGCAGGGGGTGCAGTAGAGTAGTCCTTTCAACAGCGCTCCGTATTTGTTGTGAACCTCTTTTCCACCAGTCCGGCCGTTATGCCTTAAGGTGTCCTGTACCCGCTGCCATAACTCGATGTCCACGATCTGGCTGTGCTCTCCAGTATAGATAGTTTCCTGATAGTGGACCTTACCAGTGTAGATGATGTTGGTAAGTAAACGGAACAGGCTTCCTTTAGTGAATAACTTACCTCCACGTTCCCGCCCCTTTTTGGTGGTCCATTGCTTAGTTCGCCACTGCCGGTGCTCGAGTTCCTGGACGACAGGAATCATAGCTTTGTGTTCAAGGTAAAGCCGGTAAATGGCCTGTACCCTTGCTGCTTCCTCCTCGTTGACAATGAGTTTGCCGCCCCCTTGATCCACGTCATACCCCAGGACCGGCATGCCCCCTACCCACTTGCCCTTTTTTCGAGCCGCTGACATCTTGTCCCGGGTCCTCTCGGAGATGATCTCCCTTTCAAACTGGGCGAAGGAAAGCAAGATATTGAGCGTGAGCCGTCCCATGGAAGAGGTCGTATTGAATTGCTGGGTGACGGAAACAAAGCTCACCCCATGCTTGTCGAAGATCTCCATGATACGGGCGAAGTCCAGAAGAGACCGACTAAGGCGATCCACTTTATAAACCATCACACAATCGATCCTACCCGACTCGATGTCGGAAAACAACCGCTTGAGTGCGGGGCGATCCATGTTGCCACCGGTGAAGCCACCATCGTCGTACCGTTCAGGTAAGCAACTCCAGCCCTCGTGCTTTTGGCTTGCGATGTAAGCCTCTGCGGATTCGCGTTGGGCATCGAGACTGTTGAAGTCTTGGTCAAGCCCCTCGTCAGTTGACTTCCTGGTGTAGATGGCACAATGGGTAGTAACGTTTCCCCTTGAAGATATCGGCGCAACATCGATGCGGTCTTGGTTTATGGTTCTGCTCATTTGTTCCTCCTGTTGGTTTTACGATTCCCGTTCTGCGTCTTCCCACCACCGGTACAGCTAAAAAAAGCATAGCCGTTCCATTTACTGCCGGTGATTTCATGGGCAATGGCGGACAGCGATTTAAAGCGACGACCATCGCATTCGAAGCCATGGTCCAGAACCTTGACCACGATATCCCGCCCTTTAAATTCCCTGGTAAGCAGGGTGCCGGCCAATGGTAGCCGAGGGTCTCGTGATGGAGATAAACGCCCCGTCGCTGACCGTTCCTTGAATGCCATCGATCCCGATCTTGCGAAATCACGTGGTGTCCGGATTCGGAGATCGGCGTCATTGGCCAGTTCCTCCGCCCGTTTCCTGCCCCGTTCCGAGAGATCACCTTCCGCCAGCGCCTGCAGACGCCAGGCGATCCGCTTGCGCAGAAACTCCTTGTGGTGGGACCGGGTCTCCTCCCCGAAGATTTCGAGGTACTTCTCCCGGAGCTCTCCGACCGTCATCCGGAAAAGCCGCTGGACCTCTTGATACGTTGTTGTTTCCATCTCAAGCCTCCATGGTGTTAACTAGTGGAGACATGGACGCTCTGGTGGCCCGGACAGTCAAGTCAATTCTCCGTAACTACATTAGATTCTTTGACTTTGGCTGCATAAACCGCCTGGTTTGGGGTCTCATTGCCGAGGAGCCGCCCTTTCCGGTAGCGCAGGTAGCCCTGTGCCAGGATGGTGGCGATCTCTGAGACTGTTTCGTCAAGGGAAAGGATGGTTTCAATGCCTTCCATGATGCCCTCCTTTACGGCAATTCCGCCGCATGGTGCCGATATTTATCGAACGTGGGTTCAGGCTCCGACACATACTTACCGGAGGGAATTTCAAAACGTCGGCCTGGGTGCCCGAATGCAACCGGGCTGTTAAATAAGGCGGATTGTTAAATGGAGAATCGGAGAGTTAGGAGGTTATATTTGTGGTGTGGCGGGTGAAACCGTCACGGTTCCGCCTGGGGTAAGCAGAAGCTAAAACAAAATGGAGAATTGGGGAGAATTTTTAGGATGGCGTAACTGGACGAAAAACCGGCAGAAACAGCAAGACCCCGAGAAGATCACCTCCCGAGGTCTCGCGTTAACTAATGACCGCTGAAATTAGCGGATTGATCACTGGCTCCCCGGCGCGGACTCGAACCACGGACCCGATGGTTAACAGCCATCTGCTCTACCGACTGAGCTACCGGGGAATCGGCAATTTCAACTTTTTCAATAGTATAAGATAATCCCAAAGTCAACAATCGTCTTATACGCTTTGCAGTTTTATGAAAAAGTCTTGATAAATCCTCTTAAAGTGGATATTAAAAGTCAATCTGAGTTGCGCCTTATAATACAAGACAATCTTCTTGTCAATAAATGTTAGCGGAGCCTTCTAAATCTTCACGTGATATCGCCGGCAAGAGGAAAACTTTCAACTCTTTCTTTACGTTTATCATGTAATATCGATAGGAGGAATGTGGAAAAATGGAAAAGTATGTTTGCAGTATCTGCGGATATGTGTATGACCCTGCAGAGGGAGATAAGGAGGGCAACATCCCTCCCGGCGTCCCGTTTAAAGACCTTCCGGATGAATGGGTATGTCCCATATGTGGCGCCGGCAAGGAAGAGTTTAATCCTGATTAACGAAAAATCGATACGGAAGGGACCTTCGAGCATCTATGCTGAATGGATTCCCGTTTCTTATGTGCTTACTGGTCACATGTTTTTTCGCTGGATGTCAACAATTGCGAAGAAGGGTTTTTCGGAGATGAGTACAATAGATGCGTTATATGAAGCATATACGGGTGAAGCGAAAGCGGCGCTAAGGCTGAAAGTCTTCGCTGAAAAGGCCAAGGAGGAAGGATACTCTCAGATCGCGAAACTCTTTCGCGTTATCGCGTTTTCGGAAGAGATCCACGGGGTGCGGGCGCTGCTCGTCCTCGGGAGGGTGAAAAACACCGAGGAAAACCTTGCCGCCAGCTTTGAATCGGAAACGCGAGTCGCCGGGGTTGCCTATGATGAGTTCGTCAAACAGGCGGAAGCGGAAGGGAACGCAGCGGCCGTGCTTCATTTTAGTCAGAGCAAGGATGTGGAAGAGGTTCATGCAAAGCTCTATAAAGAAGCGATGAGCCACGTGATGGAGGAAAGGGAAACCACATACTACGTCTGCACGGTATGCGGTTATGTATCGGACGGAGTACTTCCTGACGAGTGCCCTGTTTGTGGCGCGAATAAGGAGCAATTCACGCATTTTGATTGAGAGATTTTATTGTCATGGGAATTTTAATACGCTGGATAATTTTGATGGTATCTATCATCGTAGCTTCCTACCTGCTGGAAGGCATCCATATCAGCGGTTTTTTTTCCGCCTTCTTCGCGGCGGCCGCACTGGGAATGTTGAACGCCTTATTCCGGCCCATATTGCTGATTCTCACCCTGCCCATTAATGTCCTGACTCTGGGACTTTTCACTTTTATAATAAACGCCCTGATGCTGAAGATTGCATCCGGCATCATTCCCGGGTTTGAGGTACACGGGTTCTGGACGGCCGTAATCGGTTCCCTCATCATCAGCGTCATAAGCTGGCTCCTCAATTCTTTCATAAGTGACAGGGGAAGGGTAGAGCGGGTGGAGTATATCGACCTAACAAAAAAGGGTAATAAGTGGGAATGACAGGCACCATGAATTTAACCCCCGCCATGAGGCAGTACCTGGAAATTAAGGAGCAACATAAAGATTGCATCCTCTTTTTCAGGATGGGGGATTTCTATGAGATGTTTTTTGAAGATGCAATTACCGCATCCAAAATTCTGGAGATTACTCTCACGTCTCGGAACAAGGGAAAGGATGACAGTATTCCTCTCTGCGGCATACCTTACCATGCCGCGTCATCGTATATTGCAAAGCTCATCGAGAAGGGTTTCAAAGTAGCAATCTGTGAACAGACAGAAGATCCAAAAGAAGCAAAGGGCATCGTGAAAAGAGACGTCGTGCGCATCATCACGCCCTCTCTCTTTGTAGATGAAGATAACGCGAACATCAAGGAAAATGCCTTCTTGATGGCTCTTGCGTTGAGAGAGGATAGGTTCGGCCTTGCTTTCCTGGATATATCTACAGGGGAATTTCTGGTCACGGAGTCTCAAAACAGGGACATCTTCATAGCGGAAATAAGCGGCCTCGATTTTCGCGAGGCCATCATCGAGGAGGACTTTCGTGAGAAAGCTATTGTGAAGACGCTATCGCAGGTGGATCCCCGGCCCAGAATAAATTTTTTTCCGGCGGATTATTTTGATTATGATGCCGCTGTCATCAGATTAAGAGAATACTTTTCTGAAGAGCTCCTGACTAAGGAGGGCATATTAGAACATCCGGCCACAGTAGCTGCAGCCGGTGCTATCCTCCGTTATGTGGAAGAAACGCAAAAGGACCATCTTGGCCATATAAATGCCATTCATTGGTATGAGACCGATAGCTATCTCGTCATGGATGAAATCGCCAAGCGAAATCTTGAATTATTCGCAACCATAACCGAGAACAGAAAGGAAGGATCGCTCTTTCATATTCTCGACGAAACAATTACGTCTATGGGCACAAGGAGGCTCCGGTGGTGGCTCAACTATCCTCTCGTGGACCCGGAAAAAATAAGAGAAAGACTGGCGGCAGTGTCTGAAATTAAGGAACACCACATACTGAGGGGAGATTTGAGGAATGCGCTTTCCAGAGTCTATGACCTGGAAAGGCTGGCAAGCAGGGTTTCTATGGGTGTCGCCAATGGGCGCGATTTGATTGCCCTCATGACATCCCTGGATGCACTGCCCGAGATCAGGGCCTTGATTTGCGGCTTGGAGTCTTCGCTCTTAGCTTCAATTTATACCGGGATTGACGAGATGCCGAATATCTGCGCCCTGATTGAGAGAGGCATTGTTGAAGACCCTCCAATGACAATTAGGGAAGGCGGAGTCATCAGGGAGGGTTATGATCAGGAGCTCGACGAGCTGATATCCGCGAGCAGAGACGGGAAAAAGTGGATCGCCGCCCTTGAACAAAGGGAGAGAAAACGAACGGGGATCAATTCTCTGAAAGTGGGATTTAACAGTGTCTTCGGATATTACATTGAAGTCACCAAGGCCAATACAGATCTCGTACCCCAGGATTATATCAGGAAACAGACCCTCATAAATGCAGAACGGTATATCAATCAGGAGTTGAAAGGATACGAACATACCGTTCTTTCCGCAGAAGACCGCCGGAAAGAGCGGGAATATGATCTCTTCGTCCGAATCAGGGGAGAGGTATCGACGGAAATAAAACGGATTCAAACCACAGCTTCTCACATTGCCGACCTCGATTGCCTTGCGTCTCTGGCGGAGGCGGCGGAGCGCTACAACTACTGCTGTCCTGCTGTCGATTGTGAAGACAGGATAGAAATAAAGGACGGCAGGCATCCTGTCGTGGAAAGGATGCCGCTGCCGGACGGGTTTGTGCCCAATGACGTCCGTCTCGATCTGGATGAAAACCGCCTCCTCATTATCACCGGCCCGAATATGGCGGGAAAATCGACATACGTCAGACAGATCGCCCTCATAGTGATCCTTGCCCAGACGGGAAGCTATGTGCCGGCGCTGGAAGCGCGTATAGGCATTGTCGACCGTGTATTTACGCGTATCGGGGCGGCGGACAGTCTTGCGAAGGGCCAGAGCACCTTCATGATCGAGATGAATGAAGTTGCCAATATCTTGAAGAATGCCACAAGGAGAAGTCTGATCATCCTCGACGAAGTTGGAAGGGGCACCAGTACATTTGACGGGCTCAGCATTGCCTGGGCAACGGCGGAATACATCCACAATGTGAAGCTCATAGGGGCACGCACGCTCTTTGCCACTCACTATCACCAGTTGACAGATCTCGCTTTGACGAAAGAGGGAGTAAAGAATTTCAATATTGCCGTCAAGGAGTGGGGAGACAGGATCATCTTTCTCAGAAGGATCGTGGAAGGCGGAACAAACCGGAGCTACGGCATTCAGGTGGCGAGAATAGCCGGAGTGCCCGATGAAGTCATTGCCAGGGCCAGGGAGATTTTGAATAACCTTGAAAAAGGTGAATTCGACGAGGTCGGCATGCCCAAGATCGCCCGCGGCAGGAGATCGGTTCCGAAGGACAAGGCGCAGTTAAGCCTCTTTATGGATGGGGAGAACATGATCGCAAGCGAACTCAAATTGCTGGATATTCCGAATATAACGCCCCTTGAGGCCCTGCAAAAGCTCAGCTCCTGGAAGGACAAACTCCTATAAGAACTTAGTCACCCGGGAAAAATCTTCGATTGTCTTCCTATTATTTAATACAGACTCTTCGAACCTGCTTTGCGTCCGTTACGCCCTTAAGGGCTTTCTGCAGTCCGTCCTGAAGCAGTGTAGTCATCCCTTCAGCTATTGCCGCTTCACGAATCTCCTCAACTGATGCGTGCTTCTGAATCAATCTCTTAATCGTGTCTGTATTAATGAGGAGTTCATGGATACCCATTCTTCCCCTGTATCCTGTCTTGGCGCAAGCCTCACATCCCTTTGGACGATAAAGGACCAGGTCGTCTGTGTAGGGTACGTTCAGTTTTTCAAAAAGATCATGACCGTAACCTTCCACCAATTCGGTGTATTCATCGATTGAAGGGTTGTATGCCTCTTTGCAAGACTTACAGAGGGTTCTCACCAGACGCTGTGCAAGGATTCCCAAGAGGGAGTCCGCAAAATTCAGGGGGTCTATACCCATATCGAGAAGCCTGACGACCGTCTCAGGGGCGCTGTTTGTGTGCAGAGTGCTGAATACCAGGTGCCCTGTCAGTGATGCCTCAATGCCGGTCCTTGCCGTTTCAAAATCTCTCATTTCGCCGACCATAATAACATCCGGGTCAGCGCGTAGGAAAGCGCGCGTAACAGCGGCAAAATCCAATCCGATCTTAGAATGCACCTGTACCTGACGAAGCCCGTATTGAGTAATTTCTACAGGATCTTCCGCCGTCCATATCTTCTTGTCCGGTGTATTGATGTGGTGCAATGCTGCATGGAGGGTCGTAGTTTTTCCGGAACCGGTAGGTCCAACACACAGGATCAGGCCGTAAGGTTTTTCACAAATATTGATGAGTCCTTCGTAGTTTCTGTCCAATAACCCCATTTGTTCAAGGGGCATGGTTGTGCCTTTGGCGAGGATTCGCATGACCACGTCCTCTACGCCGCCCTGCGTAGGAATTGTAGCCACGCGAAGCTCGATTTCTTCACCACCGGCACGCCTGAATTTTATCTTTCCGTCCTGAGGGAGCCTCTTTACGGTTATGTCCAGATTTGACATGATCTTTATTCTGGAAACGATAGCCGCCCGGTAATTGTAAGGAAGGGTCTGATAAAGCATGCATTCCCCGTCAACTCTATAACGGATTTCCACATTTTTCTTTGCGGTATTTGGTTCGACGTGAATATCAGACGAACGCCTTGTATATGCGTCGTTAATGATCTTATTTACGATCTGCATGATGACGCTGTCTGATTCCGAGATAGCTTCGCCTTCATCCTCTTCGGCTTCTTCGTCCTCTGAAACAAGTCGCCCTAGGATATCCGATATCGACTGGTCGGCTTCATTCGTTGAGTAGAACAGATTGATGTACTTAATGATGTCTTCAGGGAGCGCTACGTCATATTTGACCGCCTTCGTTTTCAAGATACTTTCGATCGTATCGCGCTTGAGAATGTTATAGGGATCGTCCATGATGACATGGATGCTTCCATCCACCCTTTCAAGGGGAACCCACATCTCACGGCGGAGAAATTCCCTCTTCAAATTCTTCAGCAGGTCTCCAGGGATGGGGAATTTCTCGTTGAACGGAATGACCTTGCAGTGGAAGTATTCTTCATAAGATCTGGAGATATCACTCCTCGTGATCTTATACTTACTCATCAGGAAGGTTTCCATCGATTCCTTTTCTTCTCTCGCTCTATCCCAGGCGCTATCCAACTCGTATTCTTTGAGAAATCCGCGAGTGACGAGGTAATCGAATCTTGTCTTTCTCCTCCTACCGTATGTCTCTTGATTGTTGATCGCGATTCCTAAAACATCTGCAATCTCCAGCAAGAACCCTTGTTCATCTTCTGTAAATTTACCCGCACCTTTTCTGTTTAATATCTGCACAACACCCTTAAGGGTCTTTTCATAAAAAATAGGGGCTGCCAGAACCTGCTTGGTTCTGAAGCCTGATTTCTTGTCCCATCTGTAATCAAAGGCCAGGTCTTTATCAATGCTCTTGAGTTCCTCAACATCATAAACGTCAGCTAAGTTAATCGGCTTACCCGTGTTTGCCACATAACCGGCAATGCTTTTGTCATTGACGGGTACCCTGATTTCTTTAAGCTGAGAGCCAACGAGGAACATGGAAAATATTTCATTTTTCAGTTTGTCCACCATGTAGATGGTGATTGAATGGGCATCAAAGAGGTTTAGAATGCCGTCCTCCAGATCGATGAGGATCTGCCTCGTATTGTGTGCAGAGTGAATGCGGTTTGTGATATCCTGCAATGCCTTGCGGAGGCGCAGTTGCTCCTCTAGATCAGATTGCTGATTAATCGTCAGATTACCATCAGTCATTTTCTTTTCTGCTTGCTGAACGTCCATTTTCATCGCCATATAATAATCATTACTCTACATATAGATGTTTTCAAAGTAAGCCAACTTCCTTCACATATTAAATCAGAATAAAAAAAAAAACAATACAAACTTATTTCTGGAGGCCTGCTAAGGATATAGCCGAAAGGGACAAGTATCACAAAGGAAACAGGAAGCTGCAGAGTAATCAGCAATAATAATCAGGATACTGTAACAATTTTGGAGAAATCGGCTATCATATGGAATACGGCTGAAATTTCCTCCAGAAGGGAAAGACGGTTAAATCGTACTGCATCGTCTTTCGCCATAACGAGGACATTATTAAAAAAATCATCGACAGGTTTTCTCAAGGTGGCTAGTTCGATCAGGGCAGATAGATAGTCATCCCTCTCGATATGTTTAATGACTTTCTCCTTTGTGCGCAAGAAAGCGCTGTGTAAAGATCTTTCTTCTTCAGATTCGAACTTCGAGACGTCCACGGAACCGTTCCTGAAGTCCTTAATGATGTTCCCTACACGCTTAAAAGCGATAGCCAGCGGTTCGAAATCCGCGTGGGGCTTGAAAGTTTCCATCGCCTTGATTTTCTCAAATGACCGGACAATATCCGCGGCGCCCGTTTCAAGTACGGCGTCAACTACATCATAGGGGTGTCCCTGGGAGGTGAGCAGATTTTCAAATCTGCCCTTGAAGAACTCAAGCACATTTGCCGTTATCTCTTCGGGGGCTCTTTTGAGCTTATCATTTAGGATCGTAATGCTCTTATCGATCATGACTTTCAGATTCAGGGGATAGCGCTTGTTTATGATTATGTTGATAATCCCTATGGCCTGTCGCCTAAGCGCATACGGGTCTGCCGTGCCCGTAGGAATCAGATTAACACCGAAGAATCCGACGATGGTATCGAGTTTGTCCGCGATACTGACTATGGCGCCTTCATCCGTTTCCGGGAGGTCGCCCCCTGCAGCTGTGGGGAGGTAGTGTTCATAGATTGCCCTTGCAACGACAGGATTTTCACCGGCTATCAATGCATATTCCCTTCCCATAATACCCTGAAGTTCGGTGAACTCGCAGACCATCTGTGTTTCCAAATCGGCTTTGGCGAGAATGGCAGTTCGATCGACCGTATCTCTAAGGGAAGGATCTATATGATCAGTTATGTAAAGGGCGAGCTCTCTCATCTGCATGACCTTTTCGTATGAAGTTCCCAGTTGCGAGTGAAACACAACCTGTCTTAACTTTTCAAAGTGCTGAGCGAGGGAGGTTTTTTGATCCTCTTCGAAGAAGAATTTCGCATCCGCTAACCTTGCCCGAATTACTTTTTCGTTACCTCTGGCTACGACTTGTGGATCTCGGGCAAAAGTGTTGTTTATAGTTATAAAATATGGCAGTAATTTTCCTTTATCATCAACCACGGGAAAATACTTTTGATGTGAAATCATCGAAGTCGTAAGAACCTCTTTGGGCAGCTTCAGATAGTCTTTATCAAAGCTTCCGCAGACGGCAGTCGGATATTCGACGAGGTAGGTAACTGTTTCAAGAAGATCTTCCGTGTAAAAGATCTCACCACCCACAGCGTCCGCGGCTTTTTTAGCCTCCTCAAGTATAATCCTCTTCCTTTCTTCAGGATCAACAATGACAAAGTGCTTTTTGCAATTTGTCACATATTCTTTCATTTTTTTTACTTTAAATGATTTCGTGCTCATGAAGCGATGGCCGTAACTCCTGTCTCCGCTCTCTATATTTCCGATTACAAACGGTATCGTTTCGCCGCCGTATATGGCGAGTATCCAATGAATTGGCCGTGCGAAGCGAATTTGCAGGTCAGACCAGCGCATGGACTTTCTGAATGGGATGGATGCTATGAATTTTGTCACGATCTCCGGTAATAGATCTATCGTTTCTTCTCCGGTAATCTTCTTTCGCGCGCAGATATACTCGCCTTTACCTGTAGTAACTACTTCGAGTTCCGAAACGTCTATTCCCTGACCTGTTGCAAAGCCCATGGCTGCCTTGGTTGGATTTCCATTCTCATCAAAAGCCACTCTCTTGGCGGGACCGATCTTTTCAATAATCTGATCTTCCTGCCTGCTTGCTACATTAGCGACGCAGAGACAAAGCCTGCGGGGTGTTGCCATTGCCTTGATCTCATCGTGCTGGATGCGTTTGTTGGAAAGTTCTCTCCGTATAATTTCATCCATGTCTCTGATAGCTTTCTGCAGAAAAGCCGCGGGTATTTCCTCTGTCCCTATCTCAAGCAGAAGTTCCTTGCCCATTCATCATCTCCAGTCTAAGATTCTAAATTTGACCATCAAAATTCAAAAGTGTCCGGACGGCCAGGTCTTGATTTTGTTCAGTCACGCGTTTCTATTCTCTTCACTTTTCTTTAGGAGGGGAAACCCCATCTTTTCTCTTTGCGTCAGATAACCTTCGGCGCTTATTCTGGCCAGATTTCTCACTCTGCCTATGTAGCTTGTGCGTTCCGCCACGCTTATTGCACCACGGGCATTTAGCAGGTTGAATATGTGGGAGCACTTGAGGCAGTAATCGTAAGTCGGGAGGATCAGCTCTTTCTCAGACATCCTGATGGATTCAGCCTCGCACATATCGAAAAATTTCCTAAGCATCCCAACATCTGCATATTCGAAATTGTAGAAGGACCATTCCACCTCACCTTTATGGTGCACGTCACCGTAAGTGACCTGGTCATTCCATTTAAGGTCATAAACATTGTCTATTTCCTGTATATACATGGCAATGCGCTCGATTCCGTAAGTGAGTTCGCCGCATATGGGATTGAGGTCAATGCCTCCGCACTGTTGGAAGTAGGTAAACTGCGTTATCTCCATGCCGTCGAGCCAGACCTCCCATCCCAGTCCCCACGCGCCGAGTGTAGGTGATTCCCAGTCGTCTTCAACAAACCTGATATCATGATCGAGGGGGTCTATGCCAAAATTCTTTAGTGAGTCAAGGTAAAGATCCTGGATATCAAGGGGGGAGGGCTTCAATATCACTTGATACTGGTAATAGTGCTGCAACCTGTTTGGATTGTCTCCATATCTGCCGTCAGTGGGCCTTCGCGACGGCTCGACATATGCCACTTTCCAGGGTTCGGGTCCCAGAGCCCTAAGAAACGTCGCGGGGTTGAATGTCCCGGCTCCCACCTCAAGGTCATAAGGCTGTTGAATGACGCATCCGTAGTCTGCCCAGTATTTATCAAGGGCGAATATTAATTCCTGAAAGTTCACCTGACCCTCCTCGGTTGTATAGTGGTTTCTGCTTTGATTTTATAGGCATTTAAACGTAATTAAATAACATGGGCGTAGATGCGTGTCAACATGGAAAACTCGAGCAGGCTACTGCGAAGATAATATTCCCATTTTTTGGATATCATTAAGAACCAGAAATGATTTAACTTCTTTGCCGAGAAGGTGGTGAATGAAGCCAACAAGAATGTCTTTACTTTCTTTGGCCGTCTGCTCCGAAAAGGCAATTATGTTGATTCTTGCGTTATCTATCTCCTTTCCCAGGAGAAGCGTTCTTATGGTTCCCAAAGAAACGTAAAGAGAACCGGGGTTGTCCCGGTGGCATTCATTGCATCTCAGGCCGCCATCGCTTATGACAAAATGGTAGATGACCTCTTCCCCGACCGGCTTCTTACAAGTCATGCACCTGTCTAAGACCGGTTCATATCCTGCAAGTCTTAGGAGGCGTATCTCAAAAAAACGTATCAGTGCTTCCGAGCAGGCTCCGGCGTCAATGAGGCCGAGGAAATTCAACAATAATTTAAATAGGTCAACATTTTTTTTACCTTCCAGTGTGAATTTGTCGATTAGCTCCGTAAGATATGAGGAGAGCAGCGTCTTATGAAGGTCTTCCCTGATATTTGCGTGGTGGTCTATGACATCACACCCTTCAATAAGAGCGAGTGTCCCTCGTCCTTTCTTGGAAAAAATGATGTTGCAGTAAGATGAGGGTTCAAGGGCATTGGAGAATCGTCTTTTGCTGCGCCGGGCGCCCTTTGCGATTCCTTTAATCTTACCAAAATCGCTCGAGTAGAAGGTTACAATACGGTCCGATTCTCCATAGTCGAGGGAATGTATGATGATTGCTGAAGTCTTATGCACTACCCTTGTATTCATGGCAGGTCCTGATATTTTATTTCCCCATCCTTAATTGTCATTATCGCCTTTCCTTTCATCACCTGTCCATGAAAGGGTGTATTTTTCCCTTTTGATCGTAGCATGTCGCGATCAACCGTCCAATTTTTATTGGGATCAATCACAGTGATATCGGCATCTCCGCCTGTCATCAGGGTTCCTTTGGGAATGTTGAGGATCCGCGCGGGATTTGTACTCATCATGAGTATCAGTTGGCCGAGCGTGAGAATGCCATCGTTAACAAGCCTCAGGCTGAGAGCAAGGGAAGTTTCCAACCCTGTGATACCGAATGAAGCATATTCGAACTCTACTTCCTTGTCTGTTGACGCATGTGGAGCGTGGTCACTTGCGATGACGTCGATGGTTCCATCCCTAAGTCCCTCTTTCACTGCTTCAACGTCTTCGATAGTGCGCAATGGGGGGTTGACCTTGGCACATGTATCGAATTCTCTCAATGCCTCGTCGGTAAGGGTGAAGTAGTGAGGAGCGGTTTCCGCCGTTACCCTGAGGCCTCTCGCTTTGGCATCCCTGATTAGTCTGACGGCACCCGCAGTGCTCACATGGGCAATATGAAGAAGCGCTCCTGTGTAATCGGCTATAATTATATCTCTGGCAACGATCGCGTCTTCCGCTATATTGGGAATTGCCTGAAGACCGAGTTCGGTGGATACAAACCCTTCATTCATAGATCCACCATGAGATAAGCAGGTGTCTTCGCAGTGTGAGACGATTGACATGTCGAGGGAAGATGCATATTCAAGAGCTCTTCTCATCAGGGCGCTGTTTGTCACCGGCTTCCCGTCATCTGAGAATGCAACGGCACCAGCATCCTTTAGGTCAATGAATTCTGTAAGGGAGACCCCTTCTGATCCCATGCTGATAGATGCAATGGGATACACATTAACGAGGTTGCAGGAAGCCGCTTTTCTCTTTATATACTCCGTTACGGACCGGGTATCATTGACCGGATCGGTGTTAGGCATGCAGGCAACGGACGTGAATCCGCCGGCAGTGCCGGCTTCGCTTCCCGTTTGAATCGTTTCTCTGTATTCAAACCCTGGTTCGCGCAGATGAGTATGCATATCGATTAATCCAGGCACCACAACCATACCTTTGATATCGACGACATTGATTTCTCTAGCCGCAGATTTCCGGGAATCAGCCTTGGGCTTGTGTGCACTTTTCCCGATCTCGACGATCTTTCCATTTTCTATCAAGATGTCCATGTGCTCATCCAGACCTTGTGAGGGGTCAATTATCCTTCCCCCCGCTAACAGTAATTTCATCGTTGGCCTCCTATGAGCAGATACAGCAGTGCCATGCGAACAGCCACGCCATTTGTTACCTGGTTAAGTATTATGGAATAAGGGCCATCGGCAATGTCGGGCGAAATTTCTATCCCCCTGTTGATCGGTCCGGGGTGCATAACCAGGACGTCTTTTTTAGCCAGCTTGATATTCTGCCTGTTCAGACAGAAGAAATTGGAATACTCTCTGAGTGACGGGAAAATTTTCTGTTGCTGTCTTTCCAGCTGAATTCTGAGCATCATGATTATATCAACATCTTTAATAGCTTCTGCCAGATTATTATAAACAGTCACCCCCATGCGCGCTACATCTCTGGGGATCATCATTGCCGGCCCAGCCACAATGACATGGGACCCCATCTTCGTAAGGCCATAAATGTTGGAACGGGCTACCCGGCTGTGTGCAATGTCACCCACGATCGCTACCTTGAGTCCCGAAATCGTCCCCTTTTTTTCCTTTATAGTCATCATATCTAATAATGCCTGGGTTGGGTGCTCATGGGCTCCATCGCCGGCATTGATAATGGATTGCTTGATCATTCCTGCCAGCATATGCGGCGCACCTGCTGCGCTGTGTCTGATAACAATGGCATCCGGATTCATGGCCTCCAAGTTCCGGGCAGTATCGATAAGGGTCTCACCCTTTACGACACTACTTGTCGTTGCAGAAATATTGATCGTATCGGCGCTGAGTCTTTTTCCTGCGATTTCAAAGGAAGTCCTGGTTCTTGTGCTAGCTTCGAAAAAAAGATTTACGACCGTCTTGCCCCTCAGGGTTGGGACCTTTTTAATTTCTCTTGTGGAGACTTCGATAAAGGATTCTGCCGTATCGAGAATTAGATTTATCTCATCAATGGACAGATCTTTAATGCCGAGGATATCTTTTTTGGCTAACTTCATGGTTGAACCTCAAACAAGTGATTGCCTCGATGTTCGTTTAAGTTTCTAAGTGTTTTCTTTTCATTGGTCGTCTGCCCGGATAACGACTTCGTCTACCCCGTTCTTCTCCATGAGTTTCACGACCACAGATTCCCATAACGACGACGGCAGATTCTTGCCTACGAAATCCGCACGGATCGGAAGCTCGCGGTGTCCCCTGTCAATGAGCACCGCAAGCTCTATGAGTTTGGGTCTGCCGAAATCAATAAGGGCATCCATGGCTGCCCTTATCGTTCTGCCTGTGAAGAGGACGTCATCAACTAAGACGACTTTCCTATTATCCAGGGAAAAGGGTATGTCTGTTTTGCCCAACGGCGGCTTCTTGTTGGTTAGACGCAGGTCGTCGCGATAAAGTGTAATGTCCAGAATGCCAATCGGTAAATCAACTCCCTCAATTTTGGTCAATTTCTTCTTCAGCCTTTCTGCAAGGAAAACGCCTCCTGTCCTGATGCCTACCAGACATAATTCTTCAGTACCTTTATTTTTTTCCAGAATTTCATAGGCTATTCTCGTGAGAGATCTGTCTATGCCATCTGCGTCCATGACGACCTTTTTCTGTTCCATTGTCGTGTTTCACCTCTGAAAATAGCTACAAAAAAGCCTCCCCATTATGATGAGAAGGCTGGCGAGAAAGCTGATGACTGTTTTAGGTTCATATCCTTTTTCAATCTCTCCGGATTAAATTAAAAGGTTGCCTCAGTGTGCAATATCTAAGTTTGGATTATCGCCTTGCTGGGCAATCGACTATTCCATATCATATCAATGGAAAGAAAAAAAGCTTTTTTATACCCGCAATAATGCCCTGGGCAATATATCCGCGTTTTCGTATTACTGTATCGAATTAAGGTTAGCGATTCTGCTTTCGGCGAGAATCAGAGAGCGATTACTGACCGCATGCGGTAAGCGATCAAATGCTTGACAGTACCTTCATCAAGGATGGAAGGTTCTCTTCAGTTTACTGCGGAGAGCTTCAGTGGGAGAAACGGAGTATCAGTCTCTATGGGATGTCGTTCCTGTTCTAATATTCGTATCTGGTTTTAACTATGAAATTTAATGACACGAGCTGCAGCACTACTATAGATGCGGCGCTAACGGGGCAATTGAGCGATTCTCTTCCACCTAATTCTGCTCAACGCACTCGAAAATCTGCCCAACAAAGAACTGTCTTTTTCATCATAAGGCGCAATTGACCAATATATGATGAAGGCCTTTCCCATGACGTCTTTCAGGTCAACCAAACCCCAGAATCTGCTATCATAACTCTGGTCTCTGTTATCGCCCATCACAAAAATGGAATCAGGACGAACCGTCATCGGCCCAAAGTTGTCGCGAGGCTGTATAGAGCCGGGTATTATGAAATCATCAGTATAAATCCCATAGGGATCGCTGTATGGCAGGCCGTTTAAGTAAATTTTTTTGTTTCTAATTTCTATGGTATCACCGCTGGTCCCGATGACCCGTTTGATAAAATCCTTGGATCGGTCTTCAGGGTATATAAATACCACAATGTCTCCCCGCTTTGGTTCGCTGATGGGGATTAGCGTATTTCTGATAAAAGGTATCTTTATGCCGTAGATGAATTTATTTACGAGTATATGATCTCCGATTTCGAATGTCGGCTTCATGGAACCCGAAGGGATTTTAAAGGCCTGAATGACGAATGTCCGTATAAAAAGCGCTATAAGGATGGCAATGACAATCGCTTCAGCGTATTCTTGTAATTTAGATTTGTTTTTGGTCATAATTCAACCTTTCGGAACCTTCGCAGAAAGTCTCCCTCTCCGCCTCGGTGCAGGCTGACAAGCAGCACCGCACAAGTCGTCTTCTGGTGGAGCGTACGATCCATATGAAGAAGATCAACCGTTCATGAATATATATTTGACATTGCAATAACTATCATTACGAGAGCACAAAATCCTTTTACGAGAGTCCCGGCAACCCTCCCTAGGATAGCAGCGTAGCCTGCCCTCAACGCAGGTTTCAACTTGGATTGGTGGATCAGCTCAATCGCCAGAACACCGGCAAATCCGCCGAGAAAAATTCCTGCAACGGTGCCCAGGCCGAGAAGGAAAGGGGTCATAGCCACCGCACCGATAAAGCCGCTGATCGTGGATATCCAAATCACTCTCCTGGAAATTCCAAATCTTGCCGCCCCTGCCACTCCAATTGAAAAATCGATGGCCTCTGCGAGTATAGAAATGACCAGCAGGACAAGGACGACCTTGATACCAACTCTTTCGAAACCGGTGATCAACGCGTAAAGGATGACATCAATGAAAATTACGGCTGTTCCGGGAATACCGAATACTATGGAAAAAATTCCCATGAACAGTACGAGGATAAAGACGGTCAAACCTGCAATTTCAAGAGGAGTCACTGCTTATTTTCTCCTCTTTAGCGTCGAGGGTCTATATCTCTCCCATGCAAGAACTACGGGCGCCGCGATAAAGACAGATGAATATGTGCCGAAGATTACACCCACAAGAAGCGCAAAGGCAAAATCATGAATAACAGCGCCGCCAAATATGTATAAAATGGCAACAACGATGGCCACTGTAAAAGAAGTCAGAATGGTTCGGCTCAACGTCTGATTTATACTTTCGTTCATGACTGTAGGAAGATCCTTCCTCGTATTCTTTCTCACGTTTTCTCTGACCCGGTCAAAAACCACAATTGTATCGTGAATGGAATAACCGATAATAGTCAAGAGGGCAGCAACAATGGTGAGCGTAAATTCTATGGCGAAGATGGAAAAAATTCCTACTACTATAGTAACATCGTGAATTACACCAACAATGCCGCCTACGGCATGACGTAATTCGAACCGTATGGCTATATAGATGAGCATACCGATCCAGGAAAAAATAACGGCCAAGATCGCTTTTTGCGTTAAATCCTTGCCGACCTTTGGTCCCACCACCTCAACCCGCTGCACCTGGAAAGCGTCTTTCCCGTATGCGGCATTCAATGATTCCTCGATCTTAGCGGAGAGCCCCTTGATCTCCGACGAGGACTTGGCCGTTCTGATTATTACCTCATCGGTGCCAGATGTTTGGATAACGCTGTCATCGATGCCGATCTGAATCAGAACCTTTCTAATGTCGTCGGCTGACACTGCTTTGTGAAATTTGATCTGGACGAGCGTGCCACCAGCGAAATCGATTCCGTAGTTTAGTCCTCTCCATGCGATAGAGATTATGCAGATAATGGTTAGCACTACCGAGAAGAGAATGGCGTATTTTAACCTACCAACAAAATTGATATTGATTCCCGGTTTTACAAGTTCCATTTATGTCTCCTATGGGTCAAAAGTTATATTAAACTCCAAAGCAGGTTCTTATGATAGCGTCAAACACTGACGGATTCAATTTTTCTATACCAAATGAAGTAGTCAAAAATAATTCTTGTCACAAAGACGGCTGTGAACAGACTCGAGATTATGCCTATGCTTAGGGTGACGGCGAAACCCTTGACGGGTCCTGTACCGAAACCAAAGAGGAACAAAGAAGCAATCAATGCATTAACATTGGTGTCAAAAATAGTCATGAAGGCTTTGGAATATCCCGTTTCGATGGATGCTCTCGGAGTCTTGCCTGCACGAATTTCTTCACGAATTCTTTCAAATACAAGGACGTTGGCATCTACCGACATACCGATAATCAAGACAATGCCCGCTATACCGGGAAGGGTCAGCGTCGCCTTGAAAGCCGCTAATGCGCCGAGAATGATGAATATATTCATGATAAGGGCAATGTTCGCAACAATTCCCGAGAGCCTGTAATAGACAATCATGAACACGCCTACCATAATGCCTCCCAGAATGGCAGACCATATTCCCTTGTCGATGGAATCCTGGCCCAAAGAAGGTCCCACAGTCCTTTCCTCCAGGATATTCACCGGAGCTGGGAGAGCTCCCGCCCGCAGGACTATTGCGAGGTCTTTGGCTTCATCCATAGTAAACGATCCGGTGATCTGAGCCTCACCGCCTGAAATTCTCTCCTGAATTACCGGAGCAGAGTAAACGGAGCCATCGAGAATAATTGCAAGGCGTTTTTTCACATTTTCTCCTGTTATTTTATCAAAAACCTTCGCGCCCTGGGCATTGAACTTTATTGCCACGTATGGCTCACCGAACCTGTCGCTTATTTTTACCTGCGCACTTTCCAGGTCACCACCGGTGAGGAGGGTTCTGCTCTTGAGTAAGATCGGAATATTTGTCCTCCGTCCCGTTTGTCGATCCAGTCGGGTTTCATAGGCAATTTGGTCGCCTTGAGGCAGATTGCCTCTCAATGCGTTATCAACGCTCTGTTCTTCATCAACAAGCTTGAATTCCAGAAGAGCCGTCTTTCCAATAAGATTCTTAGCACGTTCTGTATCCTTGATGCCGGGGAGTTGTATGACTATGCGGTCATTTCGCTCGGGAATGATTTCCGGTTCCGTAATACCAAATTGATCGACCCTGTTCCGGATGGTCTCAAGACTCTGTTCGATGACCATTTTCTTAATCTCTTCAGCGCGTTTGTTTTTGATCTTTAGGGTAACAACTTCTCTGCCACCCCGAATTTCTGATGAGACTATTTCCAGATCCGGATAATTATCTTTGATGGTTTTTTCAAATGCACTCTGCGATGCACTATCGGGCAGTTCAAAAGATATGGCGCCTGTCTTCCTCGCGCCCTCAAGATACATGAAGCGGACTTTGTTGTTCATGAGGGTCTCTTTCACTTCATTGGACAGGCGGTCAGTGGTGTTTTCCAGCGCCTTCTCTGTGTCAACTTCCAGCACGAGATGGGTTCCTCCCTGAAGATCCAGGCCCAAGTGGATCTTATCCATAGGCAAGTGTTTCTTCCAAACGTCCGGAAGGTCCGGTGTCAGGGAAGGAGCAAGATAAAATAATCCCAAAAGGCAAACAGTCAATGCCGTTGCAGCCCTAATTTTGATACCCTTGAGCATGTTTTACCCCTTTCAACCTAATTAACGAATTTGTAAAATACGAAAGCCGGAGTTGCACTCTTTTGCACGCCGCCGTAACTTGCGTCCCGAAATGTTTCGGTCCGGGGAACCCGGGCTCCTCTTCAACCCTGCGCATATACAACGCAAAAAAAACGGAATATGCAATTATATCATTCTTCCCGGACGGAGATGAATTTCATGCAACGCTCAAATTCCGCGCCTCGTGACATATTTCTTTCACAAGTCTGTCCTTTGATCCAGTCTGGGACTTATTCAATATCATTTTTATGTGGCTTTTTGACTAACAGTGCCTATATATTCTCGTGAGACCTTTATTCTCACTTTTTCAGCAACTTCAAGCGTAACGATATTATCTGTCAAAGCCATCACTTTTCCGTGAATCCCTCCCACGGTTACGACCATATCTCCGTGGGTGAGGCTTTCACGCATTTTTTTAATTTCTTTTTGCTTCTGTTGCTGAGGTCGTATCATGAGAAAGTAAAAGATGGCAAACACAACTGCCATCATTACTATAAAACTAATATCGCCTCCTCCTCCGGCGCCACCTCCTCCGCCAAAACCACCCATAGCATAAGCAATGTCTGTCAATTTCAAGTCCTCCTCTTTGCAGTTTGACTGTCAGCTATCAGGTCCAAGGACTATTCGAATGAAGTCTGCTGACTGATTGCTGAATCTAGATCAGTTAAAAAAGAATTTTTGAATTCTCTGTATTTACCATCCCTTATCGCTGCTCTGATGCGGTCCATCAGGTGCATAAAGTACCTGACATTGTGAATAGTATTCAAAACCATAGCCAAAATCTCTTTGGCCATATACAGATGTCTCAAGTATGCCCGTGAGTAGTTTCTGCAAGTATAACAATCACATGTGCCGTCCAAAGGCGAATCGTCATCCCGATGTCGGGCGTGTTTTATAACAACCTTTTCATGATTTGTAAATAATAATCCGTGTCTGGCACAACGGGTAGGTATTACGCAGTCGAACATGTCAATGCCATAATCCACGCATGTAACAATATCCCCAGGTGTTCCCACACCCATCAGATATCTCGGCTTATCATCGGGGAGGAGAGGGGTGGTCAACGAGGCGATACGCAGCATCTCTTCCTTAGGCTCCCCTACACTCAACCCACCTATGGCGTAGCCATCAAAGCCGATATTTTTCGATATGTCTTCTACAGCCCGCAGCCTGAGATCCGGATAGGTCCCACCTTGGACGATGCCGAATAGGGCCTGCTCATTATTATTCTTAATGGCCTTGGATCTCCTCGCCCAATTTATAGTCAGTGCAAGAGATTTTTCCGCCTCTTGGAAACTGGCCGGATAAGCCGTGCATTCATCGAGGCACATCATGATATCCGAACCGAGAGCCTCCTGAATCTCAATCGCAAGTTCCGGACTGACGAAATGCCTTGAGCCATCAATGTGGGATTTAAAGACTACCCCGCCATCACTTATTTTCCTGAGGGCACCTAAGCTGTATACCTGGAAACCGCCGCTGTCAGTAAGAATAGGAGCGCCCCAATTCATAAATTTGTGGATACCACCCAGCTTCTTAATGATTTCGTGTCCTGGCCTCAGATAAAGGTGATAGGTGTTTGCGAGGATCATTTCCGCGCCAAGGTCCTGTACAGTTTCGGGAATAAGAGACTTGACAGTGCCTTGAGTGGCCACCGGCATGAAAACGGGTGTATTGACCTCGCCGTGGGTTGTGTAAATTCTTCCAAGACGGGCTCCGGACGATGGGTCTTTCTTGAGCAGCTTAAATTGATACATAATACGTGACGAATTCGGCTTGCATATACTGACGCATTACTCCAATTTGTCGTGAAACAGAGAATCTTGAATTACGACACATATCCCTATGCTTTCTCCGCGTAGCAGAAGTGTCATCTTGGCGTCAAAATTATCTTGAACTCACGAAATGCCGGGCTTGGCAATTATTTCTTTATTCCTAACCTATAGAATCAGCATGCAATCTCCATAGCTGTAGAAGCGGAATCCATTTCTTATGGCCTCTTCGTAGGCCATTTCTGTCAGATGTTTGCCGGCAAAGGCGCACACGAGTAGGTAAAGTGAGGATCTGGGAAGATGAAAATTAGTTATCAGTGAACCAACCCGCTTAAAGCGGTACCCAGGATATATAAAGAGTCTGGTATATGTGGAGGAAGGTTTAATCTTTCCTGCCTCGTCGGCAGCCGATTCAAGTACCCTTGTGGATGTCGTTCCTACGGCGATAACCTTTTCGGCGCTGTTTATTACCTTTGCCGCTTCGGGCGTTATTTCAAAAAACTCCTCTTCCATCATATGGTCCTCGACATCATCTTCTTGTATAGGGAGAAATGTACCGTAACCTACATGTAATGTAACGGGCAAGACGTATACACCATTTTTTTTGAGGGTGTCGAGCATATTCTGAGAAAAATGCAAACCCGCTGTCGGCGCTGCAACAGAACCGGGAAACCTGGCATAGATGGTCTGATACCTGTCTATATCCGCGAGAGATTCGAGAGGGTCCTTGTGCCGTTTAATGTAGGGTGGGAGAGGTGTCCTTCCGTATTTTTTTAGAAAATCAGCGAACGCCAAGCTTGTTGCGAATGAAACGATCCATTTCTTCTCCGATACGCGGTCAATAACTCGCGCCTCACATTCCGAATCGAATAATATTCTGGCTCCCACACGGACTCTTTTGGCAGGTCTTAATAACACCTGCCAAGTCTCTAATGATTTTTGATCTCCGGACATTTTGGACAGGAGGAGTATCTCGATCATTCCTCCTGTTGGCTTCTTTCCAATTAGCCTTGCCGGAATTACCTTTGTGTCATTAATGACCAGTACATTGCCCTTTTCTGCAAATTCCGGCAGGTCATGAAAGGTTCCGCATTCAACATCGCCCGTCTTCCTGTTAACAACCATCATCCGAGATTCGTCTCTTGGTTCACATGGGGCTTGAGCGATAAGTTCTTCGGGAAGATGGTAGCCGAAATCCTCTAATTTCATCCTTCAACTTCTTCCGAGATATATGAGAATCAACCCTGCTACAATTGCGGAGAGTCCCAAGATCCTCAGGACGGAGTCAGGCATTTCCTGTAGTTTCATAATATAAGACTTAACCTTCTCCGGGAAAGCGAAATAAGGGAGCCCTTCGATGATGAAAACCATTCCCAAAACACACAAGAAATATTCCATTATATGATTATTCCTTCAACTTCGATTCACTCCACAGATCATCCATTTCTTTGAGTGATGCGCCGGTGGGATCTTTGCCCTGTTCTGCAAGTTTTTCTTGAATGTATGAGAATCTATCGATAAATTTTGCAATGGATGCCCTGAGGGATTCCTCGGCATTTACATTTACAAACCTTGATATATTCACCAGGGAAAACAGAAGATCGCCAATTTCTTCCCTGATACCCTTTCTGTTATCGGCTGCCAGGGACGACTTGAACTCGTTGAGCTCCTCCTCAATTTTGGCCAGGACATCTTCTGTTCTTGCCCAGTCAAAACCGACCTTGGAGGCTGCCTCGGTCACTTTTTGTGCCCTCGCCAGGGCCGGCATGGACCGTGGAATGTTATCAAAAAGTCCGCGGCCATTCTCATTCCTCTTTTCCACGTTTCTCTTGATGTCGTCCCAATTGTTTTTGATCTCGTCAATATTCTTGACACTTGTGTTGCCAAAGACATGGGGATGCCTTCTTATCATCTTTTCAGTCACATCTTTCATAATATCGGGGAGCTTAAAGTCGCCCGCTTCCTCTGAAATATGTGCCAAGAAGAAAACCTGAAATAGAAGATCTCCCATTTCTTCTTTAAGAGCCTCCGGCGAACCATTTTCTATAGCATCAATGAGTTCGTAGGTCTCTTCCAGGATGTATTTTGTCATATCTTCTTTTTTCTGTTTTCTATCCCAGAGACACCCGTCTTGGGATCGCAACTTTTGAATAGTCTGGAGAAGCCTCTTAAGACATGCTTCAGCTTGCCCGGATGTTTCTTTCATCTTCCTCACTGTAAAGACTCAACTTATGTTTATTATTAACATCATTACGCTGGTGTTACAATCACAGAAATATTTTCGAGTATGCCAAGTGGGAATGCCGTAAAGATACTGCCGATATGGCAAGGTTATCTTGAAAAGTCAGGAAGGAGAATCTCTTTTTTCGGAAAATGAATATTTTTCGAAATTTGTCTGAAAATCTCATTTTATTGTTGCATGTTCCACTGTTAGTCTGTATAAGATATTAAGAAGAATCGTTATTTTTTGTTTGTTGCTACGTTGAGAGCGTATGTTCTTGGACATGTAATAATCCGGCAGGACAAAATGGACGTTCAGGATAAGGAGGTTTGAGTATGTCAAACAGGGTCGATGATTTCATTAAGGGGTTGTTTATTGGAGGCTTGATCGGTGCGGCAATTGGGATTCTCTATGCGCCTAAGAGCGGTAAAGAGACACGGGAGGATCTCAGCAGAAAGGCTGAAGAATTGATAGAGAAGGCCAAAGCGGAATATGAACTGGCGCTGGAAAAAAGTAAGAAAGCCTATGAAACTGCCATTCAGCGTCTGAAGCTTCTGGAATCCACCGCCAAAGAAAAAGTTGGAGAAATGGAAGCAAAAGTTGAAGATCTGGCCGATCGCGGGAAAGAGACAGTTCTGGAGACCAAAGGGCGCCTCAAGAAAGCAATAGATGCAGGAGTCGAAGCATTCAAGGAAGAGAAAGAAAAAGCATAATAGAGCGCGCGTAAGCATAAGAAGCGGGAGATATCCATGTTTCTCGAAATCAGTATCGTCATTTTGAGCTTTGTGTTTCTTCTCATAGCGGTGTTATCGGTTCCCTTCCTGCTGCAGATTTGGCGGACCGCAAAGAGTATGGCCATTACCCTGCAGATGCTTAATGAAAGCTTGCCCGGCATCCTCAAGAACCTTGAAGAAATTACCACGAACATCAACAAAGCAACACAGACGGTAAATGAACAGATTGAAGGACTTTCACTCGTTGCCAAGCGCATTCAGGGCTTGCTCGGTATCGTATCGGACATTGAAAATATCTTACATGTTGGAGCTCGTCTTCCTGTTTTCAAAACAGTCAGAAACGCCTTCGCAGTTCTGACAGGGGTGAAAGTATTTCTGAAGGTATTTCTATCTTCACGCAGATGCGAATAGCCGTCGTATCAAATTAAATTCTATATTCTGTTAGGAATCGTGGAGGTATGCATTATGCCCCGTGTTACCTATGGAAAAAAGGGGGGGCGCGTCCGTACGATAACCGTTAAGGATAAATCTCAAGATGTGAGGTCGGTCGAAGACGTAGTCCGTGATCTGAAAAAAATACAACAGAAACTGCCAGGCGAAGATTACCGCGAGAAATCACTGGCTCTTTATGGCCTTATATGTGCTCGATGCGGAAGGGAGTTTGATGAGTCAACACGGAATCTTCTCACCGTTCATCATAAGGACGGCAATCATGACAGCAATCCACTTGATGGGAGCAACTGGGAAAACCTCTGTGTGTACTGTCATGAGGATGTTCATAGCCGGGGAATTCTCGGAGAATATCTGGCAGGGTCTTCAGGTCGATCTGACGGCAGTCTTGCGTATGAGGATTTGAGCGTGAAAGATACCCCTCCAGTCAAGCTGGGGTCACTGGGCGATAAATTAAAGAAGGCCATGGAGAAAAAGTGAGCAGTTAACGCCTGTCATTTAATTATCCCGAAATTATCTTTCTGTTTGACGATCTTATCTCCCACTGAAGTTCCGCAGAACACACACATATAGTCATACTTATCGCCTTCAGAAAGAATTAACAGCAGTCTCTTTCTTACTGGAACGGCCCTCTTACAATTTGGACAGAGAAGCTCTGTGGCATCAAAGTCCTTATAAGTTTCCCGCCTCATCCTGTTTTGTCATCCCTTTCGGGTATATTTTTCGCATTTTCGAGCCAGACAGTGGCTTCGCTGTCGCTTGGCGCCCGATAATCTCCCCTGGGAGACAGAGACCCTCCAGACCCTACTTTCGGGCCATTAGGTATACATGAGCGCTTATACTGGCTTAACTTGAAGAAGCGATACAGGTAGACCGTCAGCCACCGTTTGATTTCGCCGATTGTGTATTGGTTTCTCTTCTTTTTCGGGACATCCGGCCACTGGCCTCTGGTCTTGTCTCTCCAGGTGCAGTAGGCCATGAATGCAACTTTGGTAGGAAGATAACCAAATCTCGTAACAAAAAAATTGTTAAAGTCCTGCAAATCGTAAGGTCCTATTACGGACTCGGTCTTCTGCGCCGGCTGGTCGCCGTCTATTCCCGGAATTAATTCAGGGCTGATTTCTGTTTCAAGGATGTCGAGCAAGACATCCGAGGTTTCCTTCTCAAACAGCGAGGAATGTGCGACCCAACGTATCAGATGCTGAATAAAGGTCTTTGGTACACTGGCATTCACGCTGTAATGGGACATATGATCACCCACGCCATAGGTGCACCAGCCTAACGCCAGTTCACTTAGATCTCCGGTACCGACGACCAGGGCCTTCTTCATATTGGCTATGCGAAACAGATGGGAGGTACGTTCCCCGGCCTGAATATTTTCGAAAGTAATATCGTAGAGTTTTTTCCCTTCTGCAAATGGGTGACCCACATCCCTTAGCATTTGCATACAACTTGGTTTTATATCAATCTCATTGGCCTCCACGCCTATGGCCTTCATCAACTTAAGCGCGTTCTTGTATGTTTTTTCTGAAGTCGCAAATCCGGGCATGGTGTAGGCTTTAACGTTGGACCTCGGCAGACCCAAGAGATCCATGGTCCTTGCCGCGACAATTAGGGCATGGGTTGAGTCCAAGCCGCCGGAGATGCCAATCACCACGTTCTCGATCTCCGATGATTTTAAACGTTGGGCAAGCCCATGCACTTGTATGTTGTATGCTTCATAGCAGCGCTGATCGCGCTTTCCTGGATCCGCAGGTATATATGGGAATCTTGGATATTCCCTGTCCAACAGTATTCGTTTTTCAAAGGGGATGACGGTGAATGAAACTTTCCGGAATTTTTCCAGCCGCTCTCTGTGCGTACTGGCATTCTGTCCGAAGCTGTTCATACGCATCCTATCCTGGGCTAACCTGTCGAGATCCACATCTCCGTAAATCAATTGGGACTGCCATGAGAAACGGTCCGATTCTGCCAGGAGATTACCGTTTTCATAGATCATGGCATGTCCGTCCCATGCAAGATCAGTGGTGGATTCTCCAGGACCTGCGGCCGCATAAAGGTATGCAGATATACAGCGCGCAGACTGGTTTGATGCCAGGGATTGGCGATAGTCCGATTTCCCCACGGTTATATTGGATGCTGAGAGGTTTCCGATAACGGTCGCCCCGGCCATGGCTGCATAGCTGGAAGGTGGAATGGGTACCCAGACATCTTCACAGATTTCTATAAAGAAAGAAAAATTATTTATATTTTTGACATCAAACAGTATGTCAGCTCCGAAAGGAACGCTTTCCTGTCCGCAAATGTCGATAACCTTTGACAGCGCGCCTTCAGCCGGACTGAATTGGCGGCCCTCATAAAACTCGCGATAATTGGGAAGATAAGACTTGACTGCAACGCCGAGGATGCGGCCTCGATACAGGATAATGCCGCAGTTAAAGAGCCGGAAATCGACCCGCAGGGGGGCGCCAATGACTAATACCGTATTCAGCTCTCTTGTGGCATGGAGAATTTCTTTGAGTCCGTCCACCACGCCTTGCTGAAGGGCATCCTGGTGAAAGAGATCATCGTTCGAGTAAGCGGAAATGCCGAGTTCAGGGAAGAGAGCAAGGACAGCGTTATTGGATGACGCTTGTTTAACGAGATTGATTGTGCTGGCCACATTAAATGGGGCATCAGCTACCTTCAGCTCCGGTATGCAGACGGCGACCCTGATGAATCCATGATTGTATAAATTAAAATATTGGCGTTCTTCGCTTGATTCCATGGTGTATAGCAACTTCCCGTTTTATTTGTAAGCAGTCAACCGGATATTCCCAGGCATATATTTTAAATGGATATCTTACTTATGCCTCATGGATTTTGTAAATGATTAGTAAAGTTTTGTCAAAGAAAAATGACAGATAACGCAGCATCGGCTCCTTTACGCAGTCTTTTCTACATAGGCGTAAGCACTATGATTGTGGATACTTTCGAAATTTTCGGCTTCCACGCTGTACCATGTGAAATTATCATTTCTGTTTAGCTCCTGGGCCACATTTCTTACCACATCTTCGACGAACATCGGATTTTCATGTGCTTTTTCGGTAACAAATTTTTCGTCAACCCTTTTCAGGAGGGAATATACTTCGCCGCTCGCCGAGTCTTCGACCAGCCGGATAAGATCCTCGATCCAAAAAAATTTTTTAAACCTCACCTTCGCAGTTACCATACTTCTCTGATTATGGGCGCCAAGATTGCTGATTTCCTTTGAGCAGGGACATACCGTAGTGACCGGTACGATCACTCCCACGAGAAAATCCGTCTTGCTGGCGCTGTTCTGTCCGCTGAATGAGCACGTGTATTCCATGAGACTTTTCGCCCCCGATACAGGGGCCGTTTTTTCAACAAAGTAGGGAAACTCAATTTCCATGTGCGCCGATTCGGCATGAAGTTTATCCTTGACCTCTTGAAGAATTTTATGAAAAGTTCTTATATTTATCTGTCCCCTGAATTCGTTCAAGATTTCCACAAAACGGCTCATGTGCGTTCCCTTGAAGTGGTGAGGCAGATCGACGTAGATGTTGATGGTTGCATTGACATGCTGTGTGCCGTTCGCGCGATCAAGGACCACGATTGGGTACTTGATTCCCTTAACGCCCACTTTTTGTATATCTATATTCCTGTTATCTTTTTGATTTTGAATGTCGATCATGGCTATTTCCATAATAAGAAGCTCTCGCATCCTCTGACTCCCATACGGTGACTAGGGATACTTCAAGATGGCTTTCTTTTATTTTTTCTGAAATTCTGTCATAAGTGAACTTGGCAATATTTTCTGACGATGGGCTTGTATCTTTGAAATAGCTTATGTCATTTAGATATTTATGATCAAATTCTTTCAATATCTCATAAGCCCACTGTTTTAAGACCCTGAAGTCAATGAGAACACCTTCCTCGGAGAGCACACTGGAACATATCGAGATCTCAACGACGAAATTATGACCATGGAGTTTCTCACATGCACCGCCCACTTCCTTCAACATGTGAGCGGCAGAAAACGATTGCTTTATTGTGACTTCGTGCACAGGCCCCCCCATCTAAATTCTGGCTTAGATATACTGATAGTAGAGGGTGCGTGTCAAGGTAAGAAATATCCGTTAAGAATAGCCAATGTCATTGTTAGCCGGTACGAGAAATTAAATGCTTTTAAATCATTATTCCATATTAAAAAGGCGAAATTGACAGATAATTGGTGAAAATTGCTGGTTCTCGTTTAAAATTCTTCAAATATAAAACAGTCTAACAAATGTATATCAATCTCTAACAGTTGATAATGAAAAATAAAAAAGCCATTGTTGTTTAAAATTCGCTATAAGAAATGATTTGGTATGGTAATTGCTCGATAGACCGTTAACCTTATTCGCATATTGCTTTTGGGGATAATATAATGCCTTTTTATAAAGGAGGTGGTAGTAAAGATCAGTTTTCAGTAACAGGTTATGGTAAAAATAACTAAAATTGACTCATTAGAATATTTATGCTAGGTGTAAATTGAAAGGAGAGATGAAGATGATACGTGCATTTTACAAGAAAAGAGGACAAAAAGGTTTTACGTTGATCGAATTAATGATCGTTATTGCGATCATCGGTATCTTGGCAGCCATTGCTATCCCGCAGTTCGTGGCGTACAGGGCAAGAGGTTACAGTGCATCGGCAAACTCTGCGGTGAGGAATGCCTACACGGCATCGCAGGCTTTTTTCAGCGATTCCCCGGGTGGGACAATTGCTGCTGAGGCTGATTTATCGGCCTACGGTTATAGAATCAGCGTCAACACGCCGATAACCGTGACCACTGGAACTATAAACAGCCTTCAAATGAGTACGACGCATAGCGGTGGCGGTTCAACCTTTACTGTTGACGCGAACGGCGGAATTACAAGAAGTGGTTAACTCTTGATATGCTTTCCATATCTAGAACTGGGGTGGGGGTTTATACCTCACCCCTTTTTTGTCATTAAAAACAGATGCTCATTAAGGGTCACGATAAAGACTTTGCCTTAACCATGAGATGGAAGATGAGGGGCATGAGGCGATATGTATCCTCCACTTTCTTTCTGTTTGTCATACTGATACTCGCATATGCGAACAGTTTTGATTGTTCATGGCATTTTGACGATTATATAAATATAGTTGAGAATAACGGCGTTCAGATAAAGACCCTGTCCTGGCAGGAGATAGGGAGGAGCCTTTACGGTATTGCCGGTAACGGCAGGTGGCAGAGGCCTGTTTCATATTTCACCTTTGCCATGAACTACTATTTCGACGGGTTGAATGTTTTCTGGTATCATGTCGTCAATTTTTTCATCCATTATGTGACTTCCGTTTTCTTATTTCTTTTCATTTACAATACCCTTAAACTTCCCATTCTCGAAGGACGCTACGAGAAGAATGCTTATTCTATTGCTCTTCTGGCCACGTTGTTCTGGGCGATTAATCCTGTAGAGGTCATGGCCGTTACCTATATTGTACAGAGGATGGCGAGCATGGCGGCGATGTTTTACATCATGGCCATGTACTTCTACCTTAAGGGAAGGAGGGCGGACAAGAAATGGAAGATCGTTGGGTTTTTCGTCTTAACCGCTTTTTGGAGCATACTGTCTATCGGTTCCAAAGAGAATGCGGCCATGCTGCCCGTGAGCCTTTTCCTTTTTGATCTTTTTCTCATTCAGGGTGTAACAATTGAGCATATAAGGAAGAATTGGGCGGTATGTCTTTTCGCCTTGGTTCTCGTTCCTGCGATTGGCTTGATGTATTTTGATTTTTTTACGATTACGGGAGATTATGATCAATTCAGGCCCTTCACGATGTGGGAAAGGGTGCTGACCCAGCCGCGAGTGATCCTTTTTTATATTTCTCTTTTGCTTTACCCTATCACGTCCAGGATGATGTTGATTCATGATGTGGGGATCTCAAAATCGCTTTTTGACCCCTGGACGACCTTTGCTGCCGTTATTGTACTATTGCTGATACTGGTAGCGGCTGTGTTGATCTCCCGGAAGAGACCCCTCATCTCCTACTGCATCATATTCTTCTTTCTGAACCACTTAATTGAAGGATCGTTTATTTCCCTGGAACTTATTCACGAGCACCGGAATTACCTTCCTTCGATGCTCTTCTTCGTTCCTTTGTCTATCTTGATCGTTTATGCCCTGAGTTACTTTGAAAAGAGAAAAAGGATGATCGTCATTCTCTCGTCTGCGATTACGGCAATCATAATTATCATGGGGGTATCGGTTTTTATCGAGAATAATATTCTAAAAGATGAGATATCCCTGTGGAGCGACAATATAGAAAAGACGCCGCGACTTCATCGCGTGCGCCAAAATTTGGGGGTGGCCTACTTTATTGATGGCCGTGTGTCTGATGCCTTTGTGGAGTTGACGAAGGCGCTTGATTTCCTTCCGGCGGATCAAGTCAAGGCGAAAGTCAAGACCCATGGATTATTGGGTGAGTACTATATACTAAATGGTAATGATGAAAAAGCCATGACTCACTATATGCAAGCCCTGAATATAGATCCATACTTCTATCCAGTTTATAATAGACTGGCGGAGATTAAGGTAAGAGAGAATCAGCTCTCCGATGCCGAAAAATTAATCAGGATTGGAATTACTTTGGTGCCTCATTCATATGCCTTTCACCTCACTCTGGCGCGCATTTTGCTGAAGGAGGGACACCTGGATCAAGCTATCAAAGTGGCGCAAAAGGCGCTCATGCTGGGCGGGGATGCTTCAAAACCTTATGTCATCTTTGCAGAGGCATTCAGAATGAAAAAGGATCCTGTAACGGCATATCATTTTTATAGACTCGCAAATAGTCTGCAGGCGACTGATTCTTCGTGCGAAGGCGATAAACAATTATAAACACTTCATGCCGGGGCATAATAGTGGCACGAGTCGTCTTTCAATTCTCCTATTTTCTATGCATGTGAGAAAGTGTCGTGAATAACGAAAACGATTTCGAACTAAACATAAAACTACCGCTCGAGAAATGGCGGGCCCCCCTTTTTGCCGCTGGGCTTCTGTTTTTCATATTAGCACTGATCTATGCGAACAGTTTTGATTGTTCATGGCATTTTGACGATTATATAAATATAGTTGAGAATAACGGCGTTCAGATAAAGACCCTGTCCTGGCAGGAGATAGGGAGGAGCCTTTACGGTATTGCCGGTAACGGCAGGTGGCAGAGGCCTGTTTCATATTTCACCTTTGCCATGAACTACTATTTCGACGGGTTGAATGTTTTCTGGTATCATGTCGTCAATTTTTTCATCCATTATGTGACTTCCGTTTTCTTATTTCTTTTCATTTACAATACCCTTAAACTTCCCATTCTCGAAGGACGCTACGAGAAGAATGCTTATTCTATTGCTCTTCTGGCCACGTTGTTCTGGGCGATTAATCCTGTAGAGGTCATGGCCGTTACCTATATTGTACAGAGGATGGCGAGCATGGCGGCGATGTTTTACATCATGGCCATGTACTTCTACCTTAAGGGAAGGAGGGCGGACAAGAAATGGAAGATCGTTGGGTTTTTCGTCTTAACCGCTTTTTGGAGCATACTGTCTATCGGTTCCAAAGAGAATGCGGCCATGCTGCCCGTGAGCCTTTTCCTTTTTGATCTTTTTCTCATTCAGGGTGTAACAATTGAGCATATAAGGAAGAATTGGGCGGTATGTCTTTTCGCCTTGGTTCTCGTTCCTGCGATTGGCTTGATGTATTTTGATTTTTTTACGATTACGGGAGATTATGATCAATTCAGGCCCTTCACGATGTGGGAAAGGGTGCTGACCCAGCCGCGAGTGATCCTTTTTTATATTTCTCTTTTGCTTTACCCTATCACGTCCAGGATGATGTTGATTCATGATGTGGGGATCTCAAAATCGCTTTTTGACCCCTGGACGACCTTTGCTGCCGTTATTGTACTATTGCTGATACTGGTAGCGGCTGTGTTGATCTCCCGGAAGAGACCCCTCATCTCCTACTGCATCATATTCTTCTTTCTGAACCACTTAATTGAAGGATCGTTTATTTCCCTGGAACTTATTCACGAGCACCGGAATTACCTTCCTTCGATGCTCTTCTTCGTTCCTTTGTCTATCTTGATCGTTTATGCCCTGAGTTACTTTGAAAAGAGAAAAAGGATGATCGTCATTCTCTCGTCTGCGATTACGGCAATCATAATTATCATGGGGATGAATGTTTATATTTATAATGATATCTTTAAGGATGAGATATCACTGTGGAGCGACAATGCTCGAAAAGCACCTGATCTTGCGATGGCTCACGGTAATCTCGGAGCAGCCTTAATGAGAGCCAGCCGTCTTCCTGAGTCGTTTGTAGAATTAACGAAGGCGCTTAATTCCCCCCCGTCATGGGATATCAGGATGAAATTTAAAATCTATCAACTGTTGGGGGAATATTATCTCTTAAGCGGCGATCACGGAAATGCCATTATATATGTTGAAAAAGCCTTAGCGGGTCTTCCCAATAACACTGATCTCTACAACAATAAGGCGGCATTGCTGATACTCAAAGAGAAGCTATCTGAGGCCGAGATAGCGATGAAAAAAGCAATCTCCCTCAAGCGAGAAAATGCATTTTTCTATGTCAATCTTGGCAATATCTACCTTCGCGGAGGACATGCTGATGCAGCCATCAAGGAAGCTCAAAGGGCTATATTCTTGGGTGGCGACACTTTAAAGGCTTATTCCGTGCTGTCGGAAGCGTTCAAGGCGAAAAATGATTACGGGATAGCCGATCATTTTAGAGTAGTGGCATCCGGTTCCGGACTCACCAAGAAAAGATGTCCATAGACGAAAAGAGAGCTCAAAATACTGAGGTTCGCATAGTCCTTACTTTCCTTGCATCATGTTCGAGAAAATATTATGTTCCCAGCTAAGGTTGATCATCAATGATTGATATCAAAGAAGTTGAGAAAATTCTTTCGGCCACCTTAGACAGGGCTCATCTTTTAGGTTATATGGGCTACTCTAAATTTGACGGTCTCCGCAGTCCTTTGGCTCGTGCTTTGTCTTTCAGGTTCTGGCCGCTCCGCCTGCTTTGGACACAAATAATCATGCGGTCACCTGTGAATCTGCGGCTCATCTTGTTTGTCAAGAAAGGCATCAATCCGGAAGGCATGGCGTTATTCGCCCGTGCAAATCTGGAAACCCTTTCCATGAAGATCACCCGCCCTTTCCATGAGAGGGCGGTAATCTGTTTGAACTGGTTGATAGAAAATACTTCGGCGGACAAAGGACAATATCATGGCAGTTGCTGGGGCTATCATCACCCCTGGCAGAGTACGGGCTTTTACCAGGCGGCAGGTTATCCCAACTGCTATATTACTGTTATTGCCGGGGGTGCTCTTTTACACGGCTTTCGCTGTTTACATAAGGAAGATTATCTCATGACTGCCCGAAGTGCCGTTGATTTTATTTTATATGATTTAGACGTGCTGTACGAAACCGCCGAGGAAAAATGTATATCATACGTGCCAAAGATGAAAACAGATTTTGCCGTCATAAATATTAATGCCCAAGCTGCTGCATTTATAGCTCAGGTGGGGGCATTGACGGGTGAGACTTTCCTTTTGGACCAGGCACGGAAACTCCTCTCCTTCGTATCTCGCCTTCAAACTTCCTATGGGGCATGGTATTATACCACGAATCCCAGGCAGAGCCTAGTGGCCCATGACAACTATCATACGGGCATGATTCTGGATGCATACTTGGATTATGAAAACGCGACAGGGGACCAGCGCTTCCGGGACCACTACGAACGCGGTCTGGAGTTCTATGGGAAAGACCTGTTTCTCGCAAGCGGTGCCCCTAAGTGGGCGAGCGACAAGATCTTGCCGCATGATGTTCACGGGTCCGCACAGGGGATTCTGACCTTTGCCAACGCCGGCGAACGTGAAAAGGCGTTTCGCATAGCATCTTGGGGACTTCAGAATTTTTATAAAGGCCACGGAGAATTCGCCTATCAGAAAGGCCGTTTCCTAAGCAAGCGTTTCACCCTTTTTCATTGGTGTAACGGCTGGATGGCGCGCGGGCTCGGAGCATTGCTCTCAATGTTAAGAAGAATGGAAGATATGGGGGGGCTTTGATGCCATTTGGTTCAGAAATAGCGCTGACCCCGGGATTAAGGCCATTGGAGCGTTTTTATGTTAAGCTTTTTGGCGCCCCCATCTTAGGTCTCCGTGTACGCGCTCGCACCATCCTTCCTTTTCTGGATCAAATTCCCAATCCCCGTAGGATCGCCGATGCGGGATGTGGTCGGGGAATGATTACCCTTGGTTGTGCCAGACGTTTTCCCGCCGCGGAAGTTTTTGGTGTTGATCTGGATGAAGTTCAGAACATGGTCAACAGTGAAATTGCTAAAAAAGCGGGATTCAAAAAGGTGCAATTTGTTACCATGGACGCTATGAAACTTCCTGAATTAGGCAGATTTGATTTGGTCATTTCGACGGATATGCTTGAACATCTGGATGATGATCTCGGTGCTGTGAAGATGTTTTACGAAGCCCTTAAACCGCGCGGCCATTTGCTTGTCCATGTGCCGCATCTGACCCGGCACATTTTTGGGTGGCAAAGAGAGAACTGGATGGACATCGACGGTCATGTGAGGCCCGGTTACACAAAGGATGAATTGACGCGCCTTCTTACCAGGGGAGGGCTTCGTGTTAAGGCCTGTGTCTATAATTACAATACAATGGAAACATTGGCTAACGATATAAGCAAGCTGATAACCGGAGCCAGAGAGCAAAATAAGGGTCTTTATGCATTGGCTTTTCCTTTGCTGCTATGTCTCAGTTTCTTGGGCTCATTTTATCGATCTCAGAAGTGTGGCTCGGGCCTTGTGGCATTGGCTGTGAAGGAGGCGTAGCTCCCGTGAAATTTCTGATAGATATACTGCATCCCAAACATGTGCATTTCTTCCGACCGTTGATGAAGAGGTGGCAAGACCGAGGCCACGAGCTGAAAATTGTTACCCGCGACAAAGACATTACCCATCAACTACTTGATCTTTTCAGCATTCCCTATATTTGCTTGTCTAAACAGAAAACAGGACTTGGCCTTGCGCAGGAGTTACTGAAACGCTGGTGCAAGTTAACTATAATGCTCCGGAACTATCGTCCGGATATCGTCCTGTCCATCGGCGGTATAACGACATCCCTTCCGTCTCGTGTGTTTGGTATTCCCAACATTGCCCTGACCGATACAGAAACAGCGTCGCTAAGCAACACAATAGCCTTTCCCTTTGCAGACAGGGTTCTCACGCCGGAGTGGTTTGCCAAAGACTTTGGCAGGCGTCACTACCGTTATCGCAGTTTTCATGAATGGAGCTATTTACACCCCAATGAATTTATTCCTGATCCCGAACTCGTAAAGGATGAAGGGATCGATCCTGATCAGCCCTACGCTGTGGTGCGCTTCGTCCGCTGGGATGCCGTCCACGATCAGGGAGAAGAAGGATTCAGTGCGGATGATGCTACTCGATTGATAGAGCAGCTCTCTTTGAGAATGAAAGTAGTCTTGACAACAGAAACTCCGCCTCCAGAGGCACTCAGAAAATTCGCAAGTGGCATCAGAATAGATAGGATGCATCACGTTATGGCATTTGCCCGGCTGGTGGTAGGAGAAAGCCCCAGTATGTGTGCCGAGGCGGCGCTCATGGGTGTGCCTTCCGTGCTGGCGTCGAGCTGGGCCGGTGAATGCGGAAATATGAAGGTTCTGTCAGATCGATTCGGACTGATGGAAGTTTATGATCGCGGTGCTGATGCTGTCGTTGCTGCGATAGCCATGGCCAAAATGCCTCCGTCCAGGGAACATATGCGAAAGCAAAGGGACAGGCTAGTCGAGAGTTTGGATTATATTCCGGAGATGATTGAGGGTCATATACGGGACCTGACAAGGGGTAAGGATGTGTGAAAGATTGCCGGTAGAAGTGGTCTTCTTCGGAGAGCCATTTGACAGAGATGCGATAATTCATACGCTGCGCCATCTGGCCATGCGCATAGGATGGACTTTCCGTCCGCGGGCGGAGCGACGGATCATATACGCTACGACGGAAAATCCGCTGGAGATACCAGTCAGGGAAGGCGATCTCGTCATATTATCTTCACATCATGTTAAGAAGCATATGACCGAAAGCCGGGCCGGCATTCCGCTTAGAGGAGATCATTCTGGTCGATTTCCATTTTATCATCCAGGAGCGAACGATATCCTCCAACGGGGATGGATTAAAGCAGATGTCATTGCGGGGGCCCATGCCCTCCTTAACCTTCTGTATGAACGGAAAAACCGTCCTGAAGAGAGGGACGGTTGGATGCGTTTTACGGAAGATTGGTGGACGGGGGCGGATTTTGCAAGGCCCGAACCCTTGGCGGATTTCTGGCTTGACAGTATTGCTTTTGAGGCAGAGAAGATTGGGTGGCCTCGTATCGAAAGACGGGGGCAAGATGCAGTGAGTCTCGCTCCGGGGACGGTTGTTCTCACCCATGATGTCGATTATATGCCAACACGTGCGAGTCGCGGTATGCCGCGCTTTTTCCGGGCAGTGTTAAGGCAATTGTTAACTAGGAGAAGCGCAGGTCAGGCATGGCAGATTATGAGTAATTATCGTAATGCATTCTTTCAGCCCGTGCCTTATGATGCATTGAAATCAATTGCCGACGAGGAAGCCTTACTGGGGGCGACTTCTTCATTTCAATTTACGGTCAAGCGAAAGCACAGGAGTGATCCTGTTTATGATCTGCGGAAATATTACAACGTAGAAGACGATTTGAGAAATCTGCTTCACAGAGGATTTGAAATCTGTCTCCATGGGAGCTACAGGGCGGGGAGGACGCCGGGACAAATTACGGAAGAAAAGATGAAACTCCAAACTATTCTTGGCATAAATGTTACAGGCCATCGGCAGCATTACCTCAATTTCCATCCTACTACATTCTTCCCGGAATTGGAAAAGGCAGGGCTAAAATATGATATGTCAGTCGGCTACAATGACATGAGCGGACCTCGTGCAGGGACGCTATTTCCCTTCAGACCTTATGACATGGAAAAAGCTAAGCCATTTTCCCTGTGGGAAATACCCTTTATCCTGATGGACACTACCCTCGCGACAACCTACCGCTTTTCATCCGGTGAAGCATTGGATCATTGCATGGATCAAATTCGGCCTATGGAAAAATCGGGAGGCTGCTTTTCGATTATATGGCACCAGGAACAGCTGAGCGGCTTGTTAGATCCCGGATTCGACGGGATCTACTGGACCTTGTTGAAATGGCTCAAGGACCGCGGGATAAGGTTGACCAGTGGACGCGTTGTTGTTGAGGAGATGGCTGCGTTATGGAATCAGACTATCGGGGATTGATAAAATCTGCAAATTTCATATATGGTGTAATACAATCTAGATTCTAATTTCTGAAGTTGTGGAGAGATAGACGACCGATTCGCGAAGTTTGTCACTGAAGGGGGAATTGAATGGACAAGGATTTGCGGCCCATTATTTTTCATGATATTAGAGAATTCTGGGCATTTCAGCTCAATAATGAGATCTATCTGCGCAACTATCCGCATGTTATACGGGGAAGCAGGGAATATTTTGACATTATCCTCGCAGCGCGGCGTAAGTTCATTTATTATTTTCCGGCAATAATGGAGTATTTTAAAACGGGCTCTTCACCAAATCTTTTGGAAGTAGGCTGTGGGATGGGGACCGATGCGTTGATGTTCGCCAAAGAGGGCTTTAAGGTTACGGGACTTGATATCACCCCGGGTCATCTGGTATTGGCAGAGAAACTTTTTCGTCTCTATGATGCACGGGGCACGTTCATTGAAGGCAATGCGGAAAAACTCTCTTTTCCAGACGACACCTTCGACTGTGTGTATTCGTTCGGGGTATTGCATCATACGCCTGACACAGGAAAGGCCATTAACGAAATCCACCGTGTGCTTCTTCCCAATGGCCGTGCAGTAATTATGCTGTATCACAAATGGTCGTTGAACAATTTTGTACATTGGATATTGCAGAGGGGTTTTGAGAATGCAAGAGAGGGTCCTGATTCTCCTGTAACATATCGGTTCAGCAGACAGGAAGTCCGAAAAATGTGCACTGCCTTTACCTCATGTCATATTGAAATCGAATATCTTTTCGGGGCAGGATGGGGTAAGGTATACGCAGTCATACCAAAACCCATTTACTTTTTCCTGAGCAAACGGATAGGTTGGCATTTGATTATTTACCTCCGAAAATAGGAAGGAAGTTTAATAGCGGATTGAGATAGGTTGAAAAAAAATAATAAGAGCATTTGTGATTTTTTCTCAGGGCACTCTTCTGCAACAACTATGAAAAATATAATAGATACGGGGAACGACATAACTGGAGAAACGGTCACCTTATTTTTTCCCGGGAAAAAGCAGAAGGATATAAATGCCCTTTTTGGTCATGTGACCCATCTGCCTTTAGCCCTCCTGGCGATTGCCCCCTATATAATGAAAGAAAACTGCAGAGTACGAATCGTTGACAACAGGGTAGGTGATACTTGGCCAGACGATTATAGCAATGACTTATTTGTGGGAGTCACGTCTAAGACGGGAGCCGAAGTTAAGAACTGCATTGATTTCATCAGGCATGTCAAGGCAAGAAATCACCATGTTCCCATTGTCTGGGGTGGCGTTCATGCCAGCATTCTTCCTGACGTGACCCTAAGGGAGGACTATGTCGATTATGTTGTCCGGGGACCGGGAGAGGAGGCAGTGGCAAAAATAATCAGGGCTCTCCGAGGGAAAATGTCCCTCGATGATATTGAAGGTCTCAGCTATAAGAAAGAAGGCCGAATCGTACACGTGGGGTTTCCAAGACCGGTGGACGTTGATAAATTAGAGATGCCTGCCTTTGATCTGGTCGATGCTGGAAAATACAAGAATTTATCAAAAAGTGTCGATTACGAATCGAGCCGGGGATGTCCCCATCGCTGTGCATTTTGCTACAATATTTCCATGGGAAATTACAGAAAGTGGCAGGGGAAGTCACCGGAAAAAGTAGTTCAGGAGATAGAGTATATTCTTGACAGATTCAATCCGGCATCGGTTGATTTTGTCGATGATTACGTTTTTGTGGATGTGAAGAGGATTGAGAGGATTCTCCAGCTTATTTCTGCCAGAAAGATAAGATTTAACTGGTCAGCAAGCTGCCGAATCGATCAGTTTTCGAAATTTTCCGATAAATTTGTAAAGTTTATGGCCGAAAAAGGACTCAGGAAGATTTTTTTCGGAGCAGAATCCCATTCTGAAAAGATCCTCCGAATGCTCCATAAAGAATATAAGTATGAAATGGCGTTAGCCGTAGTAGAGAAATGCAAGAAGTCTGGTATAATACCAGTCTTTAATTACATTATCGGTTTTCCAGGAGAAGATTATAGTGATATCTCAGTTACTTTGAACGGAATTAAACATTTGAAGGCTATATTCAATTCCCTGGAAATAAGTGCCATTTCTGTCTATATACCGTTTCCCGGTTCGAGTCTGTTCAATGACTGCCAGCAACTGGGGATGAAATGTCCCGATACCCTGGAAGAATGGAGTTCCTGGCAGTTTGTCAATCGGAAGGATTTCCCCTGGCTCGATAAGAAAAAGGCAGCCTACACTTCGGGAATCTATTTCACGTTTCGGATCGAGTACATCATCGACGAAATAATAAACAGGGCAAAAGGCGGCAATAAAATAATATGGTTACTATTTCGTTTCTTAGTATTTCCCTTAGATATGCTGGAACGCTGGCGGATCAAAAATGACCGGTATCTGTACCACGCCGAGGGGAAAATAATTCAAAAAGCATTGCAATTGTTAGTGGCGGATATAATATAAGACAAGACGACAACATTTAAGCAATTCATAGCTTTTAATGTTTTATAAACTGCGAATCATGGAGCTAGGCAATTTGCAGAAGCAGTCAGATATGGTGGACAGACAGGAGGTGAGACATACTTTTTTAAATAGAGTAACATCGATAGCCTTACGTCTTGCTGTAAGTATTGCTCTTCTCCTTTGGATTATCAAATCCATAGATCTCGGCATGTTAGAGAAGGTCATTATTTCTCCCCGCGTATCTGCCCTTGTGATAATGGTTATCCTTAGCATCTTCGTTGTATTCCTGGGGGGGGTCAAGCTGTGGGTGCTCTTCAGAGGTTTCAGTTCCATCAATCTCTGGTTGTTTACAGGGTATTTTTTTTTCGCTGGTTCCATAGGTTCCCTCATACCTGCTATTTTCGGCGATTTCACCCTGGTCGCTTTGGTCAGGCGCGATAAAGTGCATTACCATCAGAGCGTCTCCGCCCTGCTTGTAGACAGGTTTGTTACCCTGCTTATGGCGGGTTTTCTTTTTACTCCCTTTACTCTTGCATTTGTTTTGCCAATAAATCCTTTGACAGTATTTATCACGACGATAGGGGCCTTAGCGGGGTTTTGTATATTGGTTATAATTACAGCTCGGTACGCGGCCGTCATCTTTTCCCGAACACCCGCGGCACAGAGGTTTTGGGAATCACTGTTACTCTTTTTTTCAAATTACCGGGGAAATCTTCTGGCTAATGTTGTTATCGGCTTAGGCAGGAGTGTCATCTCGGGTTTTGCGTTAGCCTTTGCATTCATGGCAGCCGATCTGAACCCACCCATATTTCCGACGATCTGTATAACAAGTTCCTTGTCCGTCATAACACATATACCCATAAGCCTGGGCGGCCTAGGTGTCTACGAGGGAAGTGGACTGATCCTCTTTGAAGCCATTGGAATGGTTAGGGAGCAGATTCTGGCGGGTTTGCTGTACCAGCGTTTGTACATTTTTATCTGGGCTGCTGCATCTATAGTCATAATGGGGTTTATTATCTTGTTTCATCGATCAAGGCGTATGATCAATCTTCCCGATGGTTCGGTGCCTTTGAATAACGAAGGTTCAAGTCATGATCCCCTCTAACAAACCGTCATATAACTTCCGGGATTTCCATGCGGCCCTTTCCAATGATTCCCGGACTGTTGATTGTTTTGAGCAGGAGCTGGCGGCCTATTTTGATTTTCGATATGCCATTACATTTCCTTACGGCAGGAGCGCCCTGTATGCTACACTTAGGGCATTAGGGAAGCCTAAAGGTGAAGTCGTTCAGCCGTCATACAATTGCGTTGTCGTAGCCCACGCAACAGTTGCCGCGGGACATCAGCCGGTATTCATAGATGCGTCTGCTGCGTCACCGAACCAGGATGCGAGCCGCATGGTAGAAGCGGTCGGCCCACGGTCGGTCGCCGTTATTCCGACGAGCCTCTATGGAATACCATTCGATGCGGAAGGACTTTATGGTGAGATCCGTCGCCGGAATCGTGATGTTTGTATTCTGGTCGACTGCTGTCAGGCCTTCGATGCACGCTTAGATGGACGGCTGCTGATGCACGCTTGTGACGGTACACTCTTGGCATTTGGAATCGGCAAGCCCATGACGACCCTGAATGGTGGCGCCCTGTTAACGAACCGCTCTGATCTGGCCGCCTCCGTTTACTCGTTCCGTGAACAGTTCTATCGTTCACAATCAATCATTGCGGCGTTCCAGCGTCTGTTCTATTTCGTCGCTTCTTGGGCGGCGTTGTCACCACCCATGACCGCGCTGACAGATTTTCTGATGAATGCCGATACACCGCTGCGCAGATACCTCAGAAGGCTTCGGACCAGAGAGGAAATCCGCCTTCCTGAGGACAATGAAGCGCTCATGCTTCCTATGCAGGCAGCGATTGGAAGGCAGCAGCTCCACCGGTTATCTGGTTTCATGAAGCGTCGAAGGGAAATTGCTGAAACGTATGGCCAGGCCTTTCAAAAGCTGCCGCATCTCACAATTCTCCCTTGGGGGGAGGGGGCAACCTTTGCGATCTATACTGTCCGGCTGCGGCGACCAGAAGATCGGAACCGCATCGTTTCGATGATGCGGAAGCACATGGTTCAGTGCGATACAATTTTGAACTATGTCATCCCAGGCTTGGATTGCTATCGAGATATGGGCTTCACCTCAGATCCTTTCCCTCATGCCCGGTCTTGGTCGGAGTCTGTCTTAAATCTTCCCAATCACCCATCTATGACAGATAGACAAGTGCGGATTGTTATAAGGGCCATGCAAGAGACCTTTGGGGTGCTCTATGGGTGATCGCCAGTTGTCCATAGATTCCTTTCGTTCCGAGTATGACGATCGGTTGCTGGACCCTGAAGAGCGTCGATATCAGGCAAAGCGCCTGTACGATGCACTTGTCGCGACAAGTCTGTGGCCATCCAAGCCACGCATCCTTGATGTGGGGTGCGGATCAGGGTTCAAGTTGTCATTTCTCGGCAGTGATGTATGGTTGCGCGTTGGCTGTGATATCCGCCGAAAGCCTTATCTCCGTGCCGTCAGACAGATAGAGGGTGTTTATTTCGCCCAGGCAAATGCTATAGAGCTACCGTTCAGAGACGGGTTTTTCGATCTTGTTACGTGCATAAGCGTTATTGAGGAATTTCCGGACTACCGGGCTGCCGTTGCAGAAATGTCACGTTGTGTCGCACCGGGTGGCACATTATGCATCAATGTTGTAAATGGTATTCTTCTGAACCCCCTTTATGCTTTAATAGAACGTTTTGGATTGAAAATCCTCGAAAGTTCGTGGCGATATACGGAGGCGAGTGTGCCCATCATGGAGGATAACCCGACAGCAGGGTTTCATATCGACCATCTTGTAGGATGGCGTCACGTTCATTTAACGCCATACATGGTTAGACATCAGATTCCCGTTTTGAGATGGCTGCCGAAGTCGTGGGTGGATACCGTTACGCGTCGCTTTGCCCCGACATTTGTCTATGCCTGGCAAAGGCCGGAAACAATAAAAAACAAAAGGTAATTACCATGTGCGGTATCTGCGGTATGATCGGCCCTGGCGCCGATCCAGCTGTCATTCAAAAAATGAACCTTTCTCTTGCGCACCGCGGGCCGGATGGTGAAGGCATCTATCAGGGAGAGGGTGTTTTGCTTGGGCACCGCCGCCTGTCCATCATCGATCTTGCGACAGGCGAGCAGCCCATGGCGAACGAGGATCGGACTGTCTGGGTTGTCTTCAATGGAGAAATATATAACTTCCAGGATCTGCGCGGGGAACTTCAGGAACGTGGGCACCGCTTTGCAACTCGCAGTGATACTGAGGTGCTGATTCATGGATATGAGGAGTACGGGCCAAAATTTTTGATAAGACTGGATGGCATCTTCGCCTTTGCCCTCTGGGACGCAAGAAAGAATAGACTTCTGTTGGTCAGGGATTATTTCGGCATCAAGCCCCTGCACTACCATTTTGATGGCCGGACCGTGCGCTTTGCCTCCGAAATCAAGGCGATCCTTCAAGACCCTGCTGTATTGCGGGAGCCGGATTACCAGTCCATCCATTATTTTTTTAATCTGCGTTTTATTCCCGGCGAGGGAACCCTCATCAAGGGCATCAAGAGGCTCTTACCTGGGCATTACATGATATATGAAAATGGCGCCATTGCGATACACCGTTATTTCAATCTACAAAGGATGACTGATATTCCTGCCGATGAAGAGCCCTGTGTTGATGGGATTAGACATTATCTTCGTGAAGCAGTCCGGAAGCAAAAAATCAGCGACGTGCCCCTCGGCGTGTATCTTTCAGGGGGGCTTGACTCGAGCGCCCTAGTTAAGTACATGAGCGAACTTTCCAGTGAACCCGTCAGGACCTTCTCGATGGGATTCAATGAGCCTACGGATGAACTGGAAGACGCGCGTATCATAGCAGAGCAGTTCAAGACGGACCATCATGAAATAAGCATATCACCTGACCCCCTGCGTCAATACCCGGAGGTTATCTGGCATGCGGAAGAGCCAAAGGAAAACATCCTGCAGGGGTTTCTCCTGTCCAGATTTGCCAAGAGTCACGTCAAGGTCTGTCTCAGCGGGTTGGGCGGGGACGAGCTCTTCGCGGGCTACGAGCTCCACAGATACATCTACCCTGCAAGCTTTCTTTATCCCGCCGTGCCAAGAGCTCTGGACTCGTTGTTTCTTCGGCCTCTCAGCAGATTCGTCTTCTCTGTTGAGAATGCATGGGGGTCATTGTCTCTTGATGAGTATCGCCGCGGCTTGCAGATGCTTCTTTCCCTTGGTGATCCAGCCCGGTACTACCTGATACTGAGAAATGTCTGGGATTACGATGAGGGGGCTTATAAAAATGTCTATGGACCAGTGCTTTTGAGACAGAACCTCCAAAAGACCCGTACACAATTCGACCATTTCTTTTCTCCAAGTGATCGAAGCGTCCTCGATAAGGTGCTCTGGGCGGAGTTCAACACAAAAATGCAGGAAGATTTCCTGATGAACGAAGATCGCACTTCCATGGCAAACGGTCTTGAAGTGCGCGTGCCGTTCCTGGACAGAGACTTGGTAAAATTTGCCATGTCTATACCGGCAGAGTTGAAAATGAAAAGAAACCGGCCGAAGGATCTTTTCAGAAAGGCCATGGAAGGGGTATTGCCGGAATATACCTTAAAAAAGAAGAAATGGGGCTTTAGCTTCAACCCCTACTATCAGTTCCAGAAAGATTTGAAGACCGTTGCCGAGAGCATCTTAACTCGGAAGCGGGTGGAAGAGAGAGGGATACTGAATTACGACTACCTGAAGAGGATAATGGATCATCCGCCCCATCCGCGGCTGCGCTGGCATTATTTCTTTCTCTGGCTGGCACTGGGCATGGAAATATGGTTCCAGATGTTCATTGAAGGCGACCTGTCAGGGCCTATTTTTGAATTGGAACACTATCTGCACAATGGCCGGCGGAATCATAATGTATAGGCGTGTTCGGGCCCGTTTTTACGATGCGAGGATCGCGATGACCTTTTTCGCATGGTCGATGCCGGTGATACAGGGGATTCCCAGTTCGATGCAATCAATGAAATGATCTATCTCTACCTTTAAAGGTTCCTGAAAATCTATCTTCGGCAAAAGAACATCTCCGGACCGGTAATTGAAAGCGGGAAAACGCTGGTTATCATAGTCCATGTCTTTGCCCAGGACTGCCATGCGGTCTATTCCTTTATCATAAATAGCGACCTTATTGTCGGCAACGTCGTCGTAGACCACCATCTTTTTTGATCCCACAACGGTCATGGAACGGACCTTATTGGGGTCAAGCCAGCTTACGTGGATGTTTGCCATAATCCTATTCGGGTAAAGGATATTCATAAATACAACGTCGTCGATCCCGTTCTGTATAAAATCGACGCCGCGCTTTACAACGGAAACAGGCGTTGCATTATTCAACCAATACTGGATGATACTAATATCGTGGGGCGCAAAGTTCCATAAGGCATCGACATCGGTTCGAATGCGGCCAAGGTTGAGCCTGTGGCTGTATATGTAACGGATATCTCCGAGGCCACCGGAATCGATCAATTCTTTCACGTAACGGACAGCCGCATTGAAAAGAAAGGTATGTCCTGCCATAACCACACGCTTTTTCTTGTCTGCGAGTCTGCCGATTTCTTCTACCTCGGCCACACTTCTTGCCATCGGCTTTTCTACCAGGACGTGCTTTTCCGCTTCGATGGCCCTCATGGCAAGATCAAAGTGGGAAGCGACCGGTGTGGCAATGACGATGGCGTCTGTTTCGGGATCTTTTAGGACTTCATCTATACTGTCAGTGACCTTTATTGTAGGATACATTCTCTGGACGTAGTCACGCCTTTCGAGAGCAAGATCGACTGCGGCTGTGACATGACATCTCTTGCTTTCAACGAGATTTCTCAGGATGTTCGGTCCCCAGTAACCAACACCTATTTGGGCGATATTCAACATACAAATTCTTCTCCTCATCCCCCGATAGCATTTTTTACCTGATTGCAAACGTACTGAAGTTGATTTTCAGTGATTTCCGGAAACATGGGCAGGCTGAGGATCTCTTTTGAATATGCGGTTGCAACAGGAAAATCTTCCGGTCTATATCCCAAATACCGGTAGGCCATAAGGTGGGGCAGTGCTATAGGATAATGGATGCCTGTTTCAATTCCACGGTTTTTCAGCTCACGCATGATAGCTTCCCGGTCTTTTACACGAATAACGAAGAGGTGATAGACGTGTCTTGAGCCTTCAGGGACGACAGGGGTCACGACAGGGGTATCTTTCAATAAATCACGGTAGCAGTCTGCTGCTGCCCGGCGTCTTTCCGTCCATGTTTCGAGATGTTTCAGTTTTGCTCTTAAGATGGCGGCCTGCAGGGTATCAAGCCGACTATTAGTCCCTTCCAATTCATGATCGTATTTACTGATCCGTCCATGATTGGCAATCATCCGGCATCTTGTCGCTAATGCTTCATCATTGGTGACGATCGCGCCTCCATCACCGTATGCCCCTAGATTCTTGGCAGGATAAAAACTGAAGCATCCCGCATGGCCGAAGGCGCCGACACGCCGGCCATTGATCTCCGCTCCGTGGGCCTGGGCGGCGTCCTCTACAATGAATAATCCGTGCTTGCTGGCAAGATTGTTAATGGACAGCATATCTGCAGGGCGGCCGTAAAGATGAACCGGCACGATTGCCTTTGTCCGCGATGTCAGGAGCCGAGACACCTGTTCCGTATCGATGTTATATGTTTCCGGATCGCAGTCCGCAAAGACGACCTTGGCGCCGGTCATGGTGATCGCTTCTGAGGTGGCTATAAAAGAATTCGCCGCAGTGATGACCTCGTCACCTCGTCCTATGCCCAAAGCGCGGAGAACGATATACAGGGCATCCGTGCCGTTTCCCACCCCTATACAGTACCGAGCGTTACAGTAGGATGCAAAATCTTCTTCAAATCGACTGACGTAGGCGCCGCCTATGAATACCGTTTTGGTGATCACATCGGCTATGGCCTGGTCTATCTCATTCTTGATGGCCGTGTATTGTGCCTGCAAATCTACAAACGGCACCTTCATCGATGAAAACCTCTTCACGCGACCCGCAGGCCCTTTTTCGCTAGCGCGTATCCTTTCTTACAGGCGGGGCATTTCATATTTTTGGGAAGCTTTTCTCCGCATTCGCACATCCATCCGGTTTGTCTGGCGGGGTTTCCCATCATGAGGGCATAATCAGGCACATCCTTCGTCACGACGGCGCCGGCGCCCACGAATGCAGCTCGACCGACAGTGTGACCGCACACAATAGTACAGTTAGCTCCCAGTGTGGCGCCTCTCTTGATCAGCGTGGGTTTCAATTCGCTCATGCGGCTTATATGAGCGCGGGGGTTAAAGACATTCGTAAATACCATGCTCGGTCCGCAGAAAACGTTGTCCTCAAGGGTAACGCCTTTGTATATGGAAACATTGTTCTGGACTTTGCAGGAGTTTCCTATGACTACGTCCTGACCGATGACAACGTTCTGGCCGATATTGCAATTATTGCCGATGGCAGCCCCCGAGAGAATGTGGGAGAAATGCCATACCTTGGTGCCTTCTCCGATAGTGACATTATCATCGATAATGGCAGTGGGATGGACCTGGTAGTGTCTGTTATCACCGGCATGGTCGGCTGATGCAATACTATCACCTGCCAATGAAGGTTTGATCTCAATCTTCCTGCCGTAGTCGTTCAAAGACCGCTGGCTGGCGTTCAGAACCATGAGAACGCGCAGTCCTTCCCGACCGTCCGTCAGAGGCGTCTGACCCGTCGTAATGCAGTAGAGAAAATGTTCGCATTCCAGCTTCAGAGGCTCCATCTCAGTCACATCGACACATTCCGGTGTTGCAGTGGAAGGTACGGGGATGTAATTTTGCCACTTAATCTCATGAGGATAGATGAGAAGCTTTTCATTCCAGGGTCTCGTGTCATCGAAAACCGCCATTTTCCGTTCACCCACCACAACAAGCTTTTGTTCCTTGAAAGGATGAAGCCATGACACAAAGATATGTGCCTTCAAGCCGGACGGGAATTCAAGGTGGGTTGTGGTCACATCAGCAATTCTTCTGTGAAGGTAGTTTCCGCCGGTTGCCAATACGCTTTCGGGCTCTTCTCCAGCCAGGGCGAGAATCATGGATATGTCATGGGGTGCAAAAGACCAAAGGATGTTCTCCTCCCGTCTGATCTTTCCAAGATTCAGGCGGTGGGAATAGATGTAATTGATTCTGCCCAACTCCCCTGCGGCGGCAAGATCTTTTAGCCTGACGAATGCAGGATGATACTGGAGAAGGTGTCCGACCATAAGTGTGAGTTTCTGCTCTGCCGCGAGATTGATCAACTCGACGGCTTGGCTCTCCAGCAGAACTAGGGGCTTTTCGATATAGACATGCTTTCCCGCGAGGAGTGCTTCCCTGGCGAGAGTGAAATGGGTCTCCGCAGGTGTGGCGATAACAACTCCCGCAATATCGGCTCTGCCAAGGACATCATTGAGAGCCAGGCATGTCTCGATATGGGGATGCCGTTTCCTGAGTTCAGCGAGAAGTGATTCACTCTTGTCACAGATCAGCTTGAGTGTACCGAGGTCTGCATAATTTCTGACGAGATTCTTGCCCCAGTAACCTGTTCCTATGACCGCCACATTTGGAAGAGTTGTATCTTTACGATTCTTCATAGTATCACTTATACAACCTTTCATTGTCTTGAATGTCCATCCACATAGCAAATAGGAGGGACTGAAAAGAGCTGATAAAGAGGAATGCAAAAGCCAGCATCGTCAGGGGAGACACGCTATCTGTAGTGAAAAGAATGATGCCGGCGATTTTGATTGCGTAGGGAATTGCGATGATTCCAAGCAAAAAGGAAAAATGATACAAAAGAAAAAGCGGATGAAAATCTTTTACAAGATACTTAATCCACAGCCGTTTGAAAAATGATTTGAACAAAAGCCACGAGATTTTCGGTATCACTTTGGAGACCTTCATTTTTGACTGCTCTCCGATGTTATAGACAGGTTTAATGCCCACCTCTTTGGCCGTGCAGTGAGCAATATTCAGTTTAACCAAGAGATCATTCGGCACGCCGTAATTGCGATAGATTTCATGAATCCTGATGGCTTCTAATGCATTAAGTGAAATGGCGGTATATCCGCACTGGGTGTCTGAGATGTGCCAGTATCCTGAGGCTATTTTTGTCAGTATTGAAAGAACGGCATTTCCGATATATCTCGTCTTCGGCACGACTATCCATGCACTTCGATGTATGAGGCGATTCCCTTTTACGTAGTCGATGCCGTCCTCAATCACAGGGCGGCAGATGGACTCCAGTTCGGCAGGATCCATTTGTCCGTCACCGGCCATTACGGCAGTACAAAAAATCTGGTGATCAAGACACCATTTGTATCCTCTTGCTATGGCGGCCCCTACGCCGCCATTTATCAAATTATTAATAAGGATGATTCTGTCTGATTCAGGTTTGCTGTTTGCGACCTCGGAAGGAATATAATATCCAATCTCTTTTTCCGCCATTTCGTGCAGGATAACTTCCGCCTGGCTATATTTAGTGTACGCGGGTCTATTTCTCTTAGACACGGTTTCTACGGCGGAATCTTGTTTTGCCATATAATCAGAAACAAGACCGGCAGTCTTGTCTGTGGAACAATCATTGACTACGATGATGCGATCTACGAAATCCGGCATCGCCGATATCACTTGAATGATCTGTTTGTCTTCGTTATAGGCAGGGATAACAACGGCAACTGTCTTATTGTTCAGCATGGAGCAACCATCCTCGCAGGGAATTGTTTAAAGAATGGCAAATTCAATTTACACGGGATCATGTAGCATATCCCATCCATGATTTACAATGGAAATTCATAAAATCATGATCTTTAAACATTGTCCCTACGGCTCTGTTTCCTGTCACCGTTGAGGGAGGCCGACAGCAAAAACCCTCGCCATCACGCCCTTAATTTAGTATATGGTGGCAGGATTATTATTCGGACCGCCCGTCATGAAGCAGGGCATATGAAAAGCGGCGTAAGGGAATTTAGTGCGGGTTCCAGGGGTGAAACTCTACGGTTCTTCAAACATCCGTCGGTAAAGTCACGGACGATTGAGACCTTATGATAAAAAAGTAAAAGGCAAGTCTCAACCTTAGATGGTATATTTTGTTTGTCCCGAACAAAAACATACCCAAAGGAGGCTTGCCATGGCTAAAGGTAACAAACTTGATTTCACTG
>JBEKOL010000011.1:0-91150 GCA_049521775.1 Syntrophales bacterium | reverse complement strand
CCACAGTAGTACTTGTGCTGATGGGTGTAAAATCTCATGGGCTTCCTCCTTCTTCTGGTATTATTTTGTCTTGTCAAAAACTAAATATACCATGTTTTAGGAGGAGGCCTTGAATAGTATCAAGTCCGCAAAAGAACAAATCTAAGAAAACAATGAATACTGTTTGTAACGGTGAACCTGCTAATAACTATTTCCGGTCCAGTTCATTCTTTACGGCCAGTCCCAGTTTCTCTATGATATAGGGTTTTCTGACATAGGCGCCTGCACCGAGTGACCGAGCGGTATGTACCCTATCTGTCTCAGAAAAACCACTCACGATAATCGCCTTCTGTTGCGGATGGATATCAAGGATGCTCCGGTAGGTATCAAGTCCGTCCATGCCGGGATCCATGATCATATCCAGGATGAGCAAATCAACCGGCTGTTTTTTCACAAACTCTATGGCCTCTTCACCGCTGGCAACAGAACTCACCTTGTATCCAAGACCTTCCAGCATGGCTGATGCCAAAAGGCGTTGACCCTCCACATCATCCACAACCAGAATGTGTTCACCCCGGCCCATGTATGTACTCTGAGGGACGACCTGTTCAGCCTTGGTTAGGTCTTCCCTGGTCACGGGGAAATAGAGGGTAAAGATACTCCCTTCACCCTCCGTGCTTTGTACATCAATGTAGCCATCGTGATCTCTCACGGTGCCCCACACAACCGCCAGTCCGAGCCCCGTGCCGCTCCTGCCCATCACCTTCTTCGTATAGAAAGGTTCGAAGATCCTTCCGAGATCAGACGATGAAATTCCCGATCCCGTATCCGATACGGTAAGCACAGCATATTCTCCTTCCTTTGTGGTGTCATACCCGTGAATCGGCCTGTCCACGTAACGGTTCTCAGTCCTGATCAGCACCTCTCCCGACCCGGATATAGACTCCGCGGCGTTGGAAAGCAGATTCATGACCGTTTTACTCAGATGTGTGGATGAACCTTTCATATTCAAGAGCTCGGCGTCCAGGGATGTTTTAAATTGGACGCCCGGATGATGGGACCTGATTGCCTCAAACTCCGGCATCTGTAAAAAATCCGAAATAACCCTGTTCAGGTTCAGTGCCTCTGAGACCACTACGCCTCTCCGGGTAAGTGTCAGCAAATCCTGGATGATTGCCGCTGCACGCTGGCCGCCTTTGAAAATCTGCATTGCGTGTCTTTCAAAGGGGCTATCCTTCGGGACGTTTTGCAGAAGAAGCTCCGAATACCCCACCAGGACTCCCAGAACATTGTTGAGGTCATGGGCCACTCCGCCTGCCAAAGTTCCCAACGCCTCCATCTTCTCGGCGCGTTGCAGGCGCTCCTGTAATAGTCGCCGTTCGCCGTCTGCCCGTTTGCGCTCGGTGATGTCGCGGGCGATGCACCGAAAACCGATTGCTTCCCCTTCCGAATTTCTCATGAGATTCACCGACAGTTCCATGTCGCGAGTGCCCCTGTCTTTCTTGATCATCTCAAAATCACTGAGACTCCAGCTTTCTCCTGCTTTGTAAATATTGAGAAAGGAAGATCTCAGCCTGCTTGCTGTATCCGGCGAGGTATATTGCCTGTAATTCATGCCCATCAATTCGCTTTTAGAATAACCCGAAATGCTGCAGGCTAAATCATTAAAGAACGTCATATTCCCTTTCAAATCAACCTCAAAATAAATATCGTCAATATTCTCGAGAATGTTGCGGTACTTCTCCTCACTTTCACGCAACGATCGCTCACTCTCCACGAGGTTGTTATATTGTGCTTGCATTTGCTCTTCTGCCGCTCTGAGTTGTTCGTAGGCCTTACGCAACTCCATCTCTGCCCGCTTGCGCTCGGTGATATCAACGTTGACGCTCATGATACCGTACACACGGCCTTGAGAATCATGCAGTGGCGCTGTCGAGACGCTGATATCTATGGGAGTGCCATCCTTCTTACGGCGGCGGGCCTCAACATCGGTGAATCCTTCGCCCTGCAGCACACGCTCGCGAAGTTTGAGATGCTCGTCTCGTTTATCTTCAGGAATGTAGGGGAGAAACTGCCCCAAAACCTCGCTTTCAGGCCAGCCAAACATCTTTTCTGCAGCTGGATTCCATCTCGTAACGTTCCCTTCAGGATCAAGCGATATGATAGCAATAGGCGAGGATCGGATTATTGCGCTAAGGGTCTCATTCGTCTCATTCAGAGCTTCTTCAGCACGCTTGCGCTCGGTGATGTCTTTTGAAATCACTGTTACTGCAGCAGTGCTTCCCTGCGAATTCTTGACGGGACTGAATGTCCTGAGGAAAAACGAATCATCTATTTGACCATACTGTTCGGTTTGGAAAGATTTGCCTGTTTCAAACACCGCTTCGATTGTCGCAGCAAACTGTTTCATATCTTCTTCTGAATGGAAATCACCATAGGATCTGCCTTTAACTTCATCCAGTGATAAACCAAGCCTCAACAGGTGAGCATCGTTCATGAACTGATAGCGGCATTCCCTGTCTACGAGATACATTGCATCCGCACTAGATGCTAAATCTCGATATCTTTCCTCAGTCTCACGCAGTGCATCCTCAACCTTCTTTCGTTCCTCAATTTCCTCTGCAAGACGATCCCGGGAAACTGTTGTAGTTTTAAGATTCTCTGTCATAACATTGAATGAGTGTGCCAGTTGCCCTAGTTCATCGGTGCCTTCTGTGGCGATCTTTTTGTCAAATTCACCACCTGCAATGGCCTCAGCGCCCTCCTGGAGTCGCTTGATGGGATTGATGATAAACCGAAAACTGAAGCGCATACCAATGGCAATGGCGAGAGAGACCGTCAATAAGAGTGCGAGAATGACTAAAAGGGAGAAAACATACAACCCTTTGTATGCTGATCTAACTGGTTCCTCCACAATGACACCCCAACGCAGTGAAGGAATAGAGGCACTCGCTCCAATGACGCGATCACCGTTTAACCCGCTGTAACTGAAAATACCTGTTTTATCTTTTATTAAATCCTTAACGATCTGGATATGTTTCAAATCTTTTTTCCGAAGCACAGTGGCTATATCCTTATGAATGATCAGATAACCATCATGATCAACAATGTAGGCATAACGTTCTTCCCCTATACGATAGCTCGATACAAGTTCCCACATTCTCCCTACGTTCACAACAACTTGGAGACCTCCCGTAACTTTGTTTGTTGCAATGTTTCGGATCGGCAACGTCATGTAAAGTTGAGGAAGATTGGTAAATTTTGAAAATTCAATTTGACTGATGTGTATTTTACCGTCCCTCGCTGCCAAAAAAGACTCATCTTTTATTATTGAACCGAGTTCAGATGAAGCGAAAGAATAATAACGGGAAATCTTACTGATCACGTTACCCTTCAAGTCGGCTATTGTAATTACATCAATCTCCTTTTCCATATCAAGCAGACTGGAAGTCAACATATCCATCTTCTCTTTATCAACACTTTGCAAATTAGAAATGTTGGCAAAAAGACGAAGGTCATTTAGACGATTTTCAACGTGGCTAGAAATATCTGAAGAAATTCTTTCTACGATTTCTTTTTGAATATCCTGGATATGTATTAGCTCTCGCTCTACATAGAACACGAGGAAGACGGTTGCTAAAATCACAAGCGGAACGACACCAAAAAGGAATAGGAGTAAAATGATCTTTTGGGATAGACCTTTTGCGAACGGAGCAGCAAGTCCTGCAAGTCTCTTCATCTAATCTTTCTTCTCTCTGACCAGGATGGCATTGGCCATATAACGGACTTCGCGGCTACTGTCCATGGCCATACGGTATGATATTTCCTTTGTTGAATTTGGACGATAATTCCTTTTCCCAGAATGTTTTGTCCAGTTGCAGGGTCAAACTTGACTCCATCCCAGGGCATGATAATCTCTTCACTTTTAATATCTGTCTGCAATAGGGATTTCCTTATATCCTCCGCTTTCAGGGATACTGACCGGTTTATTGCATCCGCAAGAACGATCAATCCTGTAAAGGCACGGGCAGAATTGCCCTCCATATCTCTCTTGTATCGTTCTTTGAAAAAATCATTAACCGTTCCCGCTAAGGGTTTCTTTTCCGCAAGATCAAGTGCCCATACTTCCCGGCTCATCACGTACTCTGCATCAGGTCCTAATATTTTTATGAACTCGGGGCTGATAAATCCCGCGTTCATGGCCATAATGGCCTTGGCGTTAATATTACTTCCTTTATATCCTCTCATAATAAGAACGGCATCATTAAGATATGAGGTTTGTAATATGATGCCCGGCAACGCGTTCCTTATACGGTTCAATTCCGCATCTATACTGCTTGCTTCGGGATTGTAGGGAACATCACATGTAACTCTATAGCCATTTCTCGCAGCCAATTTCTTTTCTGCCTGAGAAACGCTCGTCCCGAATAGTTTGTTTTCATAAACCAGGATTAGGTGTTTTGGCACCGTTATTCTACTTTGCTTTGATAAATCAGAAAGAAAAGTGAAAAAATTTTGTACAAATATTTCATCATCCGGCGTGACCCTGAAAAACCATTTGAGCCCCTGCTTTGTCAGGATAGGTGATGTAGATAAACTATTTAGAAAAGGAATCCCCATAATTTCTGCCTGCTGGCTGGCCCGGGCTGTTACGTTACTTCTATAATCCCCCATAATGGCAACAACTTTATCTTCTTTGGCAAGTTTTTCAACGTCCTTAAATGCCTCTTCGGGATCACTTTTGGAATCCCTGTAAACAATCTCGATTTTTGCGTTGCCATGGGAGGGCAGACCAATTGTTTTTGCCATTGGAATGGGAAGATCAAAAGACTCGTTAACGACATCTACCGCCAGTTCGATGCCTGCTTTAATATCCTCACCCGTTGAGGCATCAGGGCCTGTCAGTGGAATTGTGACACCAATCTTCACCTTTTTTTGCGAAAATGTCGGCTTCTCTTTGTCACAGCCGTAGAAACCGATATTAATCGTCACCACCACTGCCATCACAAATAACGATCTTAGAATCGTACCTAATTTCAATCTATTTCCATTAGACATGATAGAACTTTAATCCTCCTCATAGCGTTCATTGAACTGACCAGATTGTTTGTACCACATTTATTATTGATATTGAATTGAGTCGAGTAGACCTGTTTCTCCAGATACTACAGGTTGAGGTTTGTCTTCTCCCTCGGTCTGCCGTCTGGTTTCCCGGCAGTACCTCATAAAACTGGTATTTCATATCACACTTATCGAGTTAATAACATTATTGATTATGATTTGAAGTATTGCATCTCTTTGCAATCTAACAATTTGTGGATAACAGGAAGAAGTCGTTAAGAGAGGTACCACAAAAAGTACCACGCGTAGAAAAAGGGAATTAGGATAACTCCTAACTCTCCAATGTGATTGGCGTCCCGAGCGGGACTCTCAGCAAAACCAGATCAGAATTCAATATCTCTATAATTTCATAATGATACCAATCCAAGGACATAATATAAGAACGGCGTATTCGTATATATCAGAGAAATTCTTAGCTGCGATACATCATCCTTTCATTTTTATTAGAGAGGGTTTCCCATCTTAAAAATCTTGATAGCTGTATAATTGTGAAGTGGCTAATGGGAAGAAAGAAAGTAAGATAGGACATCGATTATATAAAAAGAGCAGGATTTAAATCTACAAACAGTATCCAGTACGTATGAGTCCCGCTTTACCTGAGTTTGATCAAAATCAACCTTACCGATAACACGCACTTGTCAATGAATCTTGTTCGACCAAGAAATTGCCCGTTGTTTTATTGAAGTCACTATTTTCGTAGAATGCGCTTCCGTAGCAGCTTTCGACCGTTACTGTGCGAGAGCAATGAATGAAAATATTAAAGAGGTCGGTTATTGGCAACACCTACTACTGTTCAGCAGCCGATGAATATCCATTTTGAGGATTACTGATAGAAAGAGAGTAACACCTTGTGGTCATTATTTCATTGACACAAAGCCCTTTTTTCTACTCCAACCACAAAAAAGGTAGTTCTAATCAATCAATTCCGTCGGCGGGTATTCTCACCTCAACTGCGTGTTCCTGATGGTCGTCAACAAGGGGAATCGTCTCATCCCGTTGCGGGACGCCGTCGACGGTCACTCCCGTTGCGCCATCGCAAAGCTGCCTGCGCAGAACGGCGATGTGGTAGACCGTTTCCCGATAACGGTAGTGCACCGTGAAGCCCTCCCAATCCGCCGGGAGGAGGGGTGCGAAACTCAGTCTATCCACCTCTAGCCTCAGCCCTAGGAGTGATTCCACGATCAGCCGGTACATCCAGCCGGCCGAACCTGTGTACCACGTCCATCCGCCACGGCCGGTGTGCGGTGAGAGCGCATAAACGTCAGCCGCGATGGCGTAGGGTTCCACTTTGTAAGTCGCAATCGACTCAGGAGACCTCGCACGGTTCACCGGATTGACCATGGCCATCAGTTCCCAGGCGCGCCGGCTGTCGCCCAATTGAGCGAAGGCCATCGCCATCCAGATCGCGCCATGGTTGTATTGCCCGCCATTCTCTCGTACGCCGGGGACGTATCCCTTTATGTAGCCGGGATTTAAATCAGACTTGTCGAAGGGCGGATCCAGGAGCTGGATCAGCGCCTCGTTCCGGTGGATAAGGCGCTGATCCGCCGCCTCCATGGACATGCGCGCGCGTTCGGCATCACCTGCGCCGGAGAGAATAGACCAGCTTTGCGCAATCGAATCAATCTGGCATTCGGGGTTACTCATCGAGCCAAGCGGCGAGCCGTCGTCGAAGTAAGCGCGGCGGTACCACCCGCCATCCCAGCCATGCTGCTCGATGTTCCGGCGCATCTGAGCCGCCTCTGCCTCGCACCGTTCGGCGAAGGGTAGATCGCCACGCCTGCGGGCTACCTCAGTGAATTGCATAAGCACATCACACAGGAAAAAGCCCAGCCAGACGCTTTCGCCTTTCCCATCTGCACCTACCATGTTCATGGCGTCGTTCCAGTCGCCGGAGCCCATGAGCGGCAATCCGTGCTCGCCATAGTTGAGACCTCTCAGGATGGCTCTTACACAGTGTTCATACAAACTGGCCGCTTCTTGAGACCGGCCGGGCAGATCGTAACAGGAATCCTCATCCGCGTTTATCGGGCGGCCCTGAAGGAAGTGGCTGGTCTCATCCAATACACCGTAATCCCCGGTGCTCCGGACGTAGCGACACATCGCCAACGGGAGCCAGAGGTAATCGTCGGAACAGTGTGTGCGCACACCGCGGCCCGTAGGAGAATGCCACCAGTGCTGTACATCTCCCTCAGGGAACTGACGCTCTGCGGCAAGAAGGAGGTGCTCACGCACGAGGCACGGCTCGGTGTGGATGAGCGCCATTACGTCCTGCAACTGATCGCGAAAACCGAAGGCGCCCCCGGACTGGTAGTAGCCGCTGCGCGCCCACAGGCGGCATGCCAGCGTCTGGTACAAGAGCCAGCCGTTGGTCAACATATTGAGGGACTGGTCGGGTGTTTCCACGTTCACTGCCCCGAGCGTATGCTGCCAGTATTGCCAGACCGTTTCGAGCGCGCCACGCGCAGCGGCAGATCCCCGGAATCGATGCACTAGGTTGCCGGCGTCATCGGTATCCCTCCCTACGCCGAGCCTGAAGGCGATTTCACGTTCTTGCCCATCGGCCAGTTCAAAAGAAACCTGAATCGCGGCGCAGGGGTCTAGGGCCGCCCCTACCCTGCCGGAGAGCCGCAACCGGGTCATCGCGGCCGGACTCGCGAGCGTGCCGTTGCGCCCCAGGAATTCAGTCCGGTCGCCGCTTACCGTCCGGGTCGCTTCGTCCACGTCGAAAAAGGCAGTCCGGTCGGGGAACTCCGTATTGTAAGGGTTCCGCGCAAAAAGCGCCCCGCTCACGGGGTCAATTTCGGTGATCACATGCATGGTCGTCTTGGGCCGCAGATCTCCCAGAACCCATTCCGCATATCCGGTAGCAGAGAGCCGGCGTGATCTGCCTGACTCGTTTCTTACCTTCAATACCGTAAACTTGATTGATGCGTCCATGGCCACGTAAACCCATACCTCGGAGCGGATGCCGCGCTCTGTGTGCTCAAAGACGGTGTAGCCAAATCCGTGCCTGGTGACGTAAGGCGTTGTCCCGCGGCTGGGCAGCGGCATGGGAGACCAGAAATGGCCGCGCTCTTCATCGCGGAGGTAGAACGCTTCCCCGCTCGTATCACTCACGGGATCGTTATACCAGGGAGTGAGGCGAAACTCGTGGGCATTTTCGGCCCAGGTGTATGCAGAGCCGCTCTCTGAGATGACGGTTCCGAAGTGCGGATTCGCCAGGACATTCACCCATGGCGCCGGCGTCACTTGATCATGCGTGGTTGTAATGATGTACTCGCGGCCATCAGGGGTGAATCCGCCGAGTCCGTTGAAAAACAGCAGATCGTGGCGAGGCAAGGCGGCAACTGCCGGGGGAGCGTCACGGTGAGTCCGGGTCGGTGTAAGGAGCGGCATAGTTAATTCCACGAGGCTCCTACGGTTGATCTGGTTCGCCAGCGTCCCCCGGCTGTCGGTGACGATGGCGCGAGCGACCGTTTGGAGTAGGATGCGTTCCTCGTTCGATATCTGGTCCGCAGGCCTTACGAAAATACCGCCCGGTTGATCCGTCACGTTGGTTCCGACGCCTACGGCAATAAGCCCCATAATCTGATCGTGGAGTAGCTGCCGGTAACCGGCGTGATCTTCGTTCCAGATCACCAGGTCCACCGCCAGTCCTTTTAAGCGCCAGTACGTATGCGCTTGTATGAGTTGACGCACCAGGTCAATATTGGCCGGATCTTCAATCCGCAGGAGTAGGATCGGCAAATCGCCGGAAATGGCGTAGCCCCAGAGACCGGATTGCCCGCGGTGATTATTGATGATGACGCTCGCATCGGCGCGTAGCAAAGCATTGGCATAGATCACCGAGCCGGCGAGGCTTCCGTAGAGCTGCGCGTCGGCCTCCGTGGCATTGATCTGCCGCAAAAAGACATCGCTGTGTGTCCACGCCAGATGGAAGACTCGATCCGCGAGACGCCGGTCCTGGTATTTTCCGACCAGGCTTAAGGCTGAGTCGCGAGTTTCGCCGATACCGGAGACAATATTGACCGTTGCCGTTTCTTCCGCATCGAGCGTGATTCGATAACGGATCGAGACGATCGGATCGAGCACGGAGCCCTCACTGCCCGAGAGGGCCGATGCATCACCCATCGCTTGCGGGTAGGCAACTGTATTTCCGCGGCCGATGAACCGCAGGCGGTCGGTCTCATAAGAGATTTCTCCGCTGTCCGCGCCGTGCACGGCCATCAGATGAAACATCCAAGGAGCGTGCTCGTCCTGGGAGCGCGGGCGGCGCGTGCAGAGAATCGCCCGTTGCCGGCGGAGGATCTCGGTCTGAACAAAGAGATTGCTAAACGTCGGGTGCAGCGCATCCGCCGCCGGCGAGGCGAGGACGACCTCCGCATAACTCGTGACATCAATCGCTCTGCGTTTCCCGGAACGGTTGATGATGGTGATGCGGCGCAACTCGATGTCATCCTCGGGCGAAACGGCAATTTCCGTATGCGTGTCGAGGTCGTGGTCGCGGCAACGGAACTCCGCTTTCGCCTCCGAAAAGATCGTTTCATAAGTATCCGCTTGTTTGAGTGCCGGCTGATAGGCCGTCGACCAGAATTCCCCACTCGTCACGTCGCGGATGTAACAGAAGGCACCCCAATTATCGCAGGTGCTATCTTCGCGCCAGCGGGTGACGGCCGTGTCCTTCCAGCGGCTGTACCCGCCGCCTGCATTCGTGATCATCACGTGGTATCTGCCGTTTGACAACAAGTGCACTTCCGGTTTCGGCGTGTTCGGGCTGCCGAACACGCGCACCGGCGCCTCAGTGCTCATGGATGCTGCATGGCGGTCGGAGAACTCGGCGGTGCGCGCGTAGAATGCCGTCGCCTTGGGGATTCGCTCCTGGAGTAACAACATGGTCGCCTGGAACATGGGTTCCGACTCAAATCGCTTCTGCATCGGACGGTCCAGGAGCGTATAGGCCAGAGAGAGGAAGCTCATGCCCTGATGATGTTCCATGAAGGACCGGACCACAGCGCTTGATTGCCCGCGCGGCAGACGGGAAGGAGTGTAGTCGATTGCCTCATAAAAACCATACGTTCCCATAACGCCTTCAGACGCAAGACGCTGGAGATTCAGGCATGCCTCTTCGGGCGCTACCATCAGCGCCAGTGCAGAGGCATAGGGCGCAATGACCAGATCCTCGGCGAGCCCGCGTTTGAGACCCAGGCCGGGTACGCCAAAGGCGCGGTACTGGTAGTTGAGATGAACGTCGATTGCGTTGTATCCGGATTCCGAACTGCCCCAGGGCACCGCGCGTTTCCTCCCATACTCGATCTGCCGGGCCACCGCCGCCTTGTAGGTCTGATCGAGCAGCGTGTGTTCGTACGTCGGCATCACCAGGAGCGGCATGAGGTATTCGAACATCGAACCGCTCCACGAAAGTAGGACCTGTACTCCACCGGCTGTAGTCAGCAAACGTCCCAGAGCAAACCAGCTCTCCTGCGGCAGTTGTCTCTGCGCAATCGCAATGAAACTGCAAAATCTTGCTTCCGAAGCCAGTAGATCGTAGTAACTCGGGTCCCGCCGACGTTCACCAACGTTGTACCCGATAGCCAGGAGATTGCGTGGCTCGTCGAACAGAAAGTCGTATTCCATATGGGCGAGTTCATCGATTTGCCGTGCCAGCCCTTCGATTACCATAATCCTCGCTCCAGCGCGTCGGCTTGCCTCCTTAATGAGATGACGACGTTCGCCAGGCCATACGCTCTCCGATGTCTCGTTAGAGTTTGGCCGTCCTTCGATTGCTTGCAGAAATTCCGCCTCAAGGTTGGCCAATCGGCGTAGCGTCGGGATCTCATCGCTATCCGGCATCTCGCGGGGCCTGTCCGGCGATGCCGGCAATGATGTCCAGGCCGCGAGAAACGTCAGATCATTGAGGGCGGCCTGGCATTGCCCGGCAAGGGCATGCGCCCACCACTGCGTCTGGCTCTCGGGGTCCGCATCGAGAACATTGGCGCCGGTGACCACTTCCGCGGCGGACGCTGCCAACTGATCAAGGCACAGCCGCGTCGCCGAAAGCGTGGTGGGCGGGGAATCGATTGCGGACTTCAGTAGTTTTTGTAGTTGCACGAGTTGGTCCGAAGCGGTTTTGCCATCCATGTCGTCGAGGACACCGATGGTGTCGCTGATTCCCTCAAACACCTGCGATCCGAGAATCCGGTCGTCGGGAAGTGCGAGCAGTCCCTGCCGCAGTGTCAGCAAATGACCGGCAAGGTTTCCGCTGTCCACCGTCGAGATGTAGGTAGGTCGCAGAGGTTGCAGGGATTTCGTGTCGTACCAGTTATAGAAGTGGCCTCGGTAACGTTCCAATGATTCCATTGTATGGAGTGCATTTGCCGTACGCTTGATGAGTTGTCCCGCAGAGATGTAGCCGAAGTCGTAGGCGGACAAATTTGCGAGAAGGGCCAGGCCCATGTTGGTCGGCGACGTGCGATGTGCAATTACGGCAACGGGATACTCCTGAAAATTGTCAGGGGGCAGCCAATGATCTTCCGGGCCGACGAAAGTTTCGAAAAAGGCCCAGGTCTTGCGGGCAAGCTTCCGGAGAAAGGTGGTCTGGTCAGCCGTCAGCCGTGCTTCTCGACGAGCAAGCGGCCAGCTGATCCACCAGGCGACAAAAGGCGACACAAACCAGAGTCCCAGTATGGGCCCGGCCACCGCTAATGTCACCGGCCTCGAAAGCGTCAGATCGATAACCGCGGCAATGGCAAGAACCGGGGCGATCCACATCGTTTCCCATGAGGCGGCAAGGTCCGTGCGACTTTGGCGACCCGATCCGCTCGACGGATTCCATTCGAGAAGCCGTTTGTGGGTAACCAGCATCCGCCAGCCCGTGCGCACAATCGCATCCAGACTGAAAAACGCCTCGTAGGGAAGGCAGATGAGCGTAAATGACGCCTGCGCGAAGTGCCGGCCGGCGGAGTGCAAAGTGGCATCGAGGTGCTGACTCAGAAGCACATCGTCCGGCTTCTGAAGCATCTGTAGGAGAGAGGTAATCAGAGGAGGGAGCAGGATGATTGCGAGCACCGACAGGGTCCAGAACCAGGCCGCTGACAAGACCGTCCAGCCCAGCAGTAAAAGGAGTGTCAACGCCGCGGGCACGAGACTTCGCCGCAGATTGTCGAATATCTTCCATTGCGACAGCCATGAGAGCGGATTCTTTTGAAGATGCGCGTCAGGGCCGGGAACACCCGACAGCACCCATCGCAGGAGCTGCCAATCACCGCGAATCCAGCGGTGCCGACGGTTCACATCTGCATTGTAGCCGTGCGGATATTCCTCATAGAGCATTACATCGCTCAACAACCCCGCCCGCGCATAACACCCTTCCAGAAGATCGTGGCTGAGGATCCGGTTCTCGGGGAAACGTCCTTTGAGCGTTCGCTCGAAGGCATCAACTTCGTATATGCCTTTGCCGATGAACGAGCCTTCACCAAATAGGTCTTGATAAACATCGGAAACTGCACGCGTATAGGGATCGATTCCGGGCTCGCTTCCGCACATTGTCGCATACCGCGACCGGTTCATGCCAGGCAGGCTCACGGCGACCCGTGGCTGAAGGATACCGTAACCATCACAGACAAGCTGCTTATCTTCGTTGTACCGCGCACGATTCAGAGGGTGCGCCATGGCGCCCACAAACTGCCACGCCGCATCGCGCGGCAGTTGCGTATCCGTGTCCAGGGTGATCACATACTTCACGCTAGATAAGACTCTCGTGTCACCGATGATGAGGGAAAAACGATCCCCCGCATGTTCCCCGCCCCGCAGGAGAGCATTCAAGTCCGCAAGTTTCCCCCGTTTGCGCTCGTAACCCATCCAGATCCGCTCCTGATGATTCCATCGACGCGGGCGATGGAAAAGGAAGAAGGTGTCGCCTCGGGAATGACCGTACTTGGTATTCATCTCTTCGATCCTTTGCCGGGCAAGCCGTAACAGCGGTTCGTCTTCAGGGAGCGTTTCCTCCTGTGCGTCTCGAAAATCGGTCAACAGGCTGAAGTGCAGGTTAGCGTCCCGATTTGCCAAGAACCGCACTTCAAGCGCCTCGATCAAATCCTCTATATTCTGCGTACTTATGAGCATCGTCGGAACCACGGCCAGTGTGCGTAATTCCGGCGGTATCCCTTTGGAGAAGTCCATGCGCGGCAACGGATGGGGTGTCGCCAGCAGCGTCGCCAGCCAATTCACCAGGGCAACGGCAAGCTGACTTACGCTTAGAACTGCGAGGAGTACGATCAGAACAATTGCCCATCCCGGCAACGCACCGACATGCCCCTTCGCCAGTAAGCCCCCGGTGAAGATTGCCGTCATCAGTGTGATTGTACCAAGATAGAGGAGCACAGGAAACCGGCGGCTCCATCTCTGAAGGTACTCAGATGTGGAAAGGCGTACCTCCAGCGCTCGTTCGAGTTGGGGCAATCCCTTGTCGATCAGGTAAAAGCCGACATGTGCCGCGCGATCATTGCCGTCTTTCCCGTTCGCACCCTCATGCGCCAGCCCGATCGCCCTGCGCGCCACCTCCCTCTCGGAAAACCGGCTGTGTCTCGCTATCTTTTCCACGACATGGCGGTAACGGTCACGGGTAGAAAAATCCATTGTGCCGTAAACGCCACCAGGGTCCTCGCGCAGTACTTGGTCGACAACGCTCATCGTCTCGACGAATTCACGCCAGTCCATCGCTCCCAGGAAACGAAGACTGCCGATGCTGTTGCTCATGGATACCTGATCGGCAGCCTGTTGTTGGTTCTCCGCCTGCACCAGTTGCCGTATCGTCTGGCCGCACTCCGACAGCCGCTGCTCAAGCCAGGTAAGCGGCAATGACAGGGCAGGACCCTGTCCCTGCAGACGGCGTGTGATTTCCGCGATAAACGAGCTCACCAGCGGCGGGTCTGATCGTGCCATGTCTGCGATCACCAGAATCAGGCTTTTCGGGTCCTTCGCGGCGCTCTGTGTCATCCGGTCTGCCCAATAATCGGCCAGGTTGCGGTCGATTCTATCAGTAGCGATCCGGGCGGCAATGCGTCGGAGATTCTCGATCAGGGCTAGGCGCAGCATGATGGGTATTGCCCACAATTCGCCCAACTTCAGTGCGGTGACGGTCTGGTAAGCTGCGGCAAATCTGCTGAGAATCTCCGGATCTACACGCCCATCGCCATGTGAAATCATCTCCAGCGCAATGTCATATACGCGCGGCAAAGCAGCCGAAGGACCATTCATAAGGCGGGGGAGTTCCCGGCTGTAACCTTTTGGCAAATGTCTCCGGGCGGTGCGTATCTGCTCTTCAATCAGATAGAAGTTGTCGAGCAGCCATTCCCCGGCAGGTGTAATCCGGCGGTTTGCCTTAACCGCCTCCGTCAGCAAATTTTGGACGCCAATCAGGAGGCCTTCATTCTCAGCCAGTCGTTTCAGAAGCTGATCCGGAGCGTGTCCCGGGCTTAGCGTGTGTGAGCCTGCGAGAGTCTTGCCATGCTGCTCCATCTGGTCGGCGCTGAATAACTCCGATCGCAGCGGCGGCTCGAAACAGGCAAACTTTTGCGCCAAACCGTTTCCCGAAAGGTACGACCTGAAACGGATTAAGGACTCACGGATAACCTTGCTGCTCACCTTCACTTTTCAAGCCTCCTTATGTGGTGAAGCCTTCTATGGTCCGGATTAGTCATTTCTCATGAACGGTCTGTCGGTTAAAAGGTGCTCCATTCCTCTTGACCTGTTTGTTTATGTATTTAATTGATTGCATATTTGTGAATGTACTCGGTCTTAACCAGTTGTGTCGGTGACCTGCACCCAGAGCTTGTAACACATTTTTAGTTAGAGCGCGGCGTTTTTTTTGGCGATTGCCGAGTGAAGCGTAGTACAAGTTGTTTGAATCAGAAAAATAACAGTAACAAGGAAGGTAGCCCGCACAAGGGGCGGTAGGTTTAAAACCGTTCCGAAAAAATGGTTATCACATTTACTTAGTACACTTACATGCCACTTGAAAAATAAATTGAGGATTTCCATTTAAATTGTGGTATCCGGCATCGCTAATGAGCCAAGCAAAGATTTGACTCCACACAAGCCTTGCCACGAAATAACTAGTATTGTGTCCCCGGAATGCTGGCTGAAATACGAGGCCCGTCTATCGGTTTAAGGAAAAAACTGCCCAACTGGATAAGAGAAAAAGTAAAGTATTATTTGGGCGAATCGAAAGGGAAATATGTTAGTTCGCCGAGAGATTTACCTAATTCTGTTATTATTACGGAGCTTTTCCGCCGTTATCAATGAGTGCTCGTACCGGATCAAGGCCGTATGGCGTACCTTCTTCAATTGCCTTTAACACAGTACCGCCACCCGTAAAGAAATAGTATTTCGAATTATCCAGCGTCGATAAATAAAGGCCGGGGCACAGATTTTTAAACTCCTGAAGCGTATCTCCACCTCCGTAGAGTTTATGTGCCGCTGCATTCTGATCGATTTTGCTATCGAGGGCCGCAGAACCTTCGTTAAAATACGGCGTATATCCCATAACAGCATTAACAAAAATGGTTTTTGCTGAGTTCAAAGTATCTGATACCTCCGGATCTTCGAACGATTTTTTTGCAATATCAAGGATATAATGAAGCTTCGCGCCTTTGTTGAATTCATTTATCGACCTGATCCTGTATTTCCCCTCAATCTTTCCTTCCATGGTATCCGATTCATACACATACGGAAGTTCCAGTATCTTGTGATGCATCTTGTCCATATCAACGAGATTCCTGGCAGCCTCGATATCTTCCTGTTCAATACCGCTGATCGATACATCATATTTTGCGCAAAGGTAGGTATTATAAATGATCCCGCCAAGGATCAATTTATCAACTTTCTTATAGATTTCGTTAAGGGGACCGATCTTTGTATTATATTTTGAACCTGCCACGACGGAGATGAACGGCCTTTCGGGCTCCAAAACCTGCGAAAGATTCTGTATCTCCTTTTGCATGAGATATCCCGCAAACGACGGGAGGTACTTCGTTATGTGATATGTGGAGACGTGCGGCTGCCAGGATCCGAAAGCATCGTTGACAAAGACGTCGGCCAAGCCCGCCAGTTGGCGTGCGAAGGCGTCACTGTACTCCGTTTTTGACTCTTCCCCCTGGAACCATCTCGTATTCGGGAGGTATATGGCGCCGATCCTTTTTTCTTTCAGATTTTTTACGGCGAGATTTATCGATGTGTCGATGCTTTTTATCCCTTCATCACCTTCCGGCCTGAACGTCGGGCAGTATATCTTTGTATGAAGTTTGCGTTCCAGATATTCCGCAATGGGATCAACTGAAGTGGATTTATCTGCTTTAATTTTACCCGCTTTGTCTCGCGGCCTTCCGATATGGGTCATGATAATCGGTCTGCCGCCCCGCTCAACGATGTTAAAGATGGTTCCAATGGTTTGATCTATTCTGAACGGGTCTTCAATGACTCCTTTTTTAACCACATTATGGTCAACACGCAGGAGGACTATTTTATTTTCTACGTCGGCATCCTGTAAAAGTGGAAGTTTGGGATCAAGTTGTGGTTCCATGGCATTCCCCTTTCCCCTGACAATTCATATCGACAGTAAGGATATTTTCAGAGAATTACAAGATATATTTATTTGTGAAGAAGAACGGTAGCATTTTTCTCATTCGAGCGGGGTTAGCCTGACAAGTTCCTTTGAATACAAGGTGTCAGAAAGATGGGCGGTTGTTGATGCCACCTACGAGTCTTCACAACTGCTCCGTTAGAAAAGATGGAGATTACGAAATGAAACGTGCAACACCGAGAGAGAAGGCGCATCGTAATAATTTATTATCGCTGTCATCTACTTACACTGTGGCAGTTGATCGAGAGTCCATTCCATTGGATTCAATAAAGTAAATCCCAGGCCTTCGAGCTTTTTTTTCACTCGAGCAATGTTGATTGTTAAGAGGTATGGAAAGACCGCCTTCTTACCTTCTTCCCAGTATCTCGCAACAAGTATGCTGCCAAGGGATATTTTTTCCTCAGTGATGGCATCAACAATCTTTTTTATTTGCCCTATCTTGTCTTCAACAAGGATACACAGAAGTGTCCCCGGTTCTTCGATCCCCAGAACATTGATAAAAGCGCGAATTAGATCACGGATAGAAATGATACCTTTCAGTTTTCCCTGCGGATCGACTACTGGAAATGCTCCCACACGCATTTTCTGTATCATGAGAAGGGCATCTTCGAGGGTATTTGTGGGGGAAATAGACACAGGATTCCTGGTCATAATCTCTTTAACTTGGAGTTTAAGAATCCGATCTCTTTCCTCAGAGCTTTCTCGGTCGGTCAATGTGATTGAAGGCATAGCGCTTCGTATGTCGCGATCCGTGATGATACCGACCAAAGTGTTGTCTTTTTCCACAACAGGCAGGTGCCTGATACTGTTCTTTTCCATCTTTTCTTTTGCTTCGCAGATGGTTGAGCCCGTTTCGACGGTAATCACCTTTTTGGTCATGGATTTATCAATTAACATAAATTCCCCCTTGGAAGTCTTTCAGTTCGTTGTGGAACTAATCATTTTCTCAATAGAATCTCCACATGATTCTTTATAAGTTCAGGCAGGCGCCGGATTGAATATCCACCTTCAAGTATGGAAATGATCTTTCCCTGCGAATATCTATCCGCCATCTCAACTATTTTTTCCATCATCCATGAAAAACCATCTGTTGAAAGTTTGATACTCGACATATTATCATCGGTATGAGCATCGAAACCTGCGGACACTAAAATCACTTCAGGCTTAAACTCTTGAAACGCCGGGAAAAGATCTTTTTCCAACAATTCTTTATACTCTTTGTCTCCCTTGCGCGGTAACACTGGAGAGTTTAAGGTATATCCATAACCGTCACCGGAGCCTTTTTCGAACTCACGCCCGGTGCCGGGATATGAAAAAGAAGGATGCTCATGAATTGAATAATAAAACACGGTGGGATTATCTTCAAATATGTGTTGGGTGCCGTTCCCATGATGTACGTCGAAATCAATAATGCCTACTCGCTCAATGCCCCATTCTTCTTGCAAATACCTTGCGGCAATTGCGACATTATTGAAATAGCAAAAACCAAGGGCCCGATCAACTTCAGCATGATGCCCCGGGGGCCGCACGGCACAGAAAGCATCGTCGAATTCACCCTCCATCACGAGATTTACAGTATCAAGGATTCCCCCTGCTGCTAAGAGTGCCGTTTCAAAAGTATCCTTGCACATCTGGTTGTCAGGACAGTCAAATTCGCTCATTTCCTGAAGACAGGCTTCCTCAAACCGCCGTATATAACTAGGGCTATGAACCGCTTCGATCCATTTCAGTTTTGGGCGACGCGCTCTGATAATGGTGAGATTGGAGAGAAGACCTGCAACGCCTCTGTAAACTGCTTCAATCCTTTCAGGTGCTTCAGGGTGATTGAAACCTGTAATATGAAGCGAAAACCGCTCATCATATAGGAGGCCTGTACTCTTCATATCTCTTTGATCTCAAAAATTTATTTGATATTTGATGGAAGGATCCCTCCGGGGATATTTGATATTTTTCTATAAAATTCAAATATTAACATTTTAATATTATTTCAATATCATCTGCCCGCTTACTTATAACTGCCGAATACAGAAGGATGTAAATAGGGGGACATCCCATCACGTGTTTGACTCGCCGGTGCCAAACTATTTCAACCACTTACTTATATCACTATTATTTTGGAAAGAACATTAATGATTATGGTTTGAAGTGTTGTATCTTCGTCGAGGTTGATGATTTGTGGATAACAGGAAGATAGCTGGATTCTATATGAACAGAAAATGAACTGTCCCACCTTTGCATGTTTCTACTCGTTATCAATGAACTAATCCCGTTATTGGAACTGGCGACTTGAATTTGAAAGTTTGAACCTTACCTTGCATGAAATTCTCATTGATAAAGGGAAGGGATATTTTGCTTTTTGCCATCACTTAACATCCATTAATCGACGATTTGTTTTATTCTTCAAGATAAAAAAAGTGGGGAGAGGATGGGGAATAGGTTTTAAACTGACAAGGTGTTAACTGTTCATTAGCTAACCCCCTTGATCTTGTGTGGCGTCCCCACCGGGATTCGAACCCGGGTTACCGGCGTGAAAGTCAGAGAACCCATTTTTAAATTACTGCCAATAGTTGCGAAATTCCAATATATTACAGATGTTACGAAAATTCCTCGTGTAAGATTTTGTGTAATATTTTCTGATTTTGCATCGTTTTGAAAATATTTATACACGAAGACTTACACGAACTTTTTTATAGAAAGGCCTCTGCGCTTTGTTAATCATATTGTATCAAAAAGGTTGGCTCTGTCGTCCCAGGAAGAAGAAGTTTAAGGCCATTCGCATTTATGTCCTTCGCTACGAACAATCCTCCTTAATTGTGCAACAATTGTTAGTATATCACCTTTTCTCATAAGCTTTTCTGTTGCCGTTTGATCTCCTTTAACTTTCTTGAACTCTGCTATATTTCTGTCTGCCATGTCTTCCTTTTCCCCAAGGTAATAGACAAAGCCACCGTCGTCTTTTAATTCTTGAATCTCCTGCTTTGAGACAGGCATGACGTGAACTCCAAATTTCTCTTTTTTGATGTTCATTCTATAAAATATAGGACGGCAGTCTTTCGCCTTATACATCTCTGCCCATCTCAAAAGAAAACCCATGTTCAAATTAAGAGCTTGCTCGAAGCCCTTTGGAGCTATTGCACCATATCCTTTTTTATCATTTGCGAGCAGGATGTGTCCAGGAAGCTGCGGTGTTCTGCAAACATAGGAGTACCAATTCCCCAGTCCTTTTTTCTTCTCACCTACCCAAAAAATCTGTGCGCTCACATCTTGCCTTGGATTATTTGGCGGAATTTTCATCAGAAATCTTCTCTTTCCGGTTTTGGCCAACATTGTCCTAATTACATTTGGTGCGTTCACTTTCCCATCGTTGGAATATTAAGAAAGTGGATCATTAAGGATGTAGCTTACTGCTTTGTCTCTTATTATCAATAATCCATGTTCACGAGGTATTCATAATTTTTCTCAACATCATTATTGTCAGGAATATCTGCCTGGTATCATAATTATTTAAGAGATATGCGCTCGACCATCTGCAATGACCAGATACTTTAAGGCCGTCTGAATATACTTTCTCTTCGTCTAGTTTCCCTCTTCTCTTTGTATTAAGACGTCAACGATGTGGTCTACTAAGTCTTGAATAGTGCGTAATCTTTCGAGTTCGTCATCACCGATTACGATATCAAAATTCTCTTCCAACGCCATGCCCAGCTCCACGATATCGAGATAGTTGGCACCCAGATCATCGATGAAGTCAGCTTCGGGAACACATTCTTCCCTGGGCATGTTCAGCTGCTCCATGATAACTTTAGTAATTTTTTCCTCTATTAATGACACTAACGAAATCTCCTTAAATAAATCCTCTATATTTCCTTATCTTTTATGATAATGCCTCCGAGAATAAACTGTCGTTCTTATCGTCAAACGACGCTACAGTCGACTTCAACGGCAAACCCTGCACTTATGAAAAGTATCTTTGAAGTCTGTACCATAAAGATAAAAGCACTATTATTTCAGTATAATGGATAGATTCACGATTTTTATTATCGCTATATACGAAAGAAATATACTATGAAAAACAAATCAAACAAATACGGCTTTCAGTTATAATCAATCTATTTTTGCGTTAAATAGAGGTCCAAGGGCAACAATTGCTAATCTCTACTAAATCAGTAACATGATAACCATGTCGATTTATCTTACTTGAATTATATAACTCTGCCAGCTCATCTACAGTCGGCATCCGCCAGTCCGTGTATCCGCCGCCTCGATAATTCATTCTAGGGCACAAGAAAAGCGGCAATAACCCGCGGGGCACTAAAAATGTCAAGCAACAAATATAAATATTATTTCTTAAATATTTCCTTAGTCTTCAGAATGGAGCAGGACAGGGCTTTGGCTAACCTCCTCCAGATCATCTCTCCAACTCTTGTTTTCCATGATTCTTCTCTTCTTGACAAATGTCCATAGCTCATCAAACTGGGCCCTTGTCAGTTTAAGTGAGTGCAAAAGATTTGACAATACACTTTCACAATGTTCACCCGCACGAAGAACCACGCGCTGTACAATGCCTTTATCGATATTCAATGATCGCGCGGTCGATTCAACTCCATCACCTTCTGCCGCATGGTGCAGGACCTGTCTGATAATATCTTCGGATAAATGCATCCCGTGAAAAGCCGTCGACTTCGATGCGGCAAAACGTTTCCCGCAGGTTCTGCAATATAGCAGCTTTCTATTTTTATTCTTGCCGTAGTTGCCGCGTACACGAACATTACCGTTGCCCCTCAGGCCGTAATCTTTACAGCCTCTGTTGGGGCAGTATATATATTCAATTTCCACCATCTCAAAATACCTCCGCTCAGCAATTCCAAGTTCGTCAATTAAATAGTGTGTCAATTTTATTTGAACTGAAATGTTGAGGCACTGCTGAATATGCCACCATCTATCTTCTATCCAATTCTTTCTTCACGGCCAGCCCCAGTTTCTCCATGACGTAGGGTTTTCTCACATAGGCGCCCGCGCCGAGGGACTGGGCTGCATGTACCCGATCCGTCTCCGAAAATCCGCTCACGATTATCGCCTTCTGTTGGGGATGGATTTCAAGGACACTCCTGTAGGTGTCCAGTCCGTCCATGCCGGGGTCCATAATCATGTCCAAAACCATGAGATCAATCTTGTGTTCCTTTAAGTACGATATTGCTTCCTCACCACTGGAAACACTCGCTGCATTGTAATTAAGCTTCCTGAGCACATCTTCTGCCAGATCACGCTGCTCCTTGACATCATCCACAACCAGAATGGATTCGCCCTTTCCCATGTATTCAGACATTGATATGGCAACAGCTTCAGTAGACATGTCTTCCCTCGTTACCGGAAAATAAAGGGTAAAGGTGCTCCCTTTCCCTTCTTCGCTCTCTACGTTAATGTATCCGTTATGATCCTTCACCGTACCCCAGACCACCGCCAACCCCAATCCCGTTCCGCTCCGCCCCATGACCTTCTTCGTATAAAACGGCTCAAAGATGCGCTTCAGATCAGCCGCCGGTATCCCTTCTCCCGTATCGGAGACGTAAAGAACAACATAGTCGCCCTCACGGACTTCATCATATCCCTGAATAGGCCTATCCAGATACTGATTGGCTGTTTTGATGGTCAAAATGCCGCCTTTCGGCATGGCCTCGCTCGCATTTGAAACCAGATTGAATAAGGTCTTTCCAAGATGTACGGAGGAACCGGAAATGTTCAACAGATCCGGTTCAAGATCGGCCTCGATCCTTACGAAGGGGTGGTAAGAAAATAGTTTCTGAAACTCCGGTGACTGTGGGCAATCAGCGATGATCCTGTTCAGATTAAGGACCTTCCGGTTGGAGACGCCCCTTCTGGCCAGGGTCAGCAGATCCTGAACAATCGCGGCAGCCCTCTGACCTCCCGACATGATGTTCTGGAGGTCTTCTCTTATCGGGCTTGACGCATCCGCATCCATCAGAAGCTTTTCCGCATAGCCGACGACAATCCCCAGAACGTTGTTGAGATCGTGGGCGACGCCGCCTGCTAGGGTGCCCAGGGCTTCCATCTTCTCGGCACGTTGCAGACGCTCTTCAAGTCCTTTACGTTCCTTCTCGATATTCTTACGTTCTGTAATATCCCGGGAAGCGCCATGATAGCCTATGATATTACCTTTAACATCTCGAATACCGCTTATAACAGTTTCATGCCATACCGTTGAGCCATTCTTATGATAATATTCTAATTCTAATGTCGCGGTTCTATTTGGATCGACACCACTCTCACGATCACGCTGCATCTCGAACTTAAGTACCTCTTCGGCCTTTTCAATTGATTCAGGAGTTATCCTTTCAAATAGGGTATGTTTCATCCGCTCTTCTGGGGTAAAGCCAAGGGCTTTTGAAACAGAGGGACTGACATATTGAACTCCAAGATTGGAGTCCATTGTCCAAATGACGTCACTCATCCTTTCTGTAATATACCGGTATTTCCCCTCGCTTTCCCGCAGCGCCGCTTCGGACCGTTTGCGCTCCTCGCGTGTGCGCAGTAACACCATGCCATATGACAGATCATCGGCCATTTCCGTCAGCAGCTTCACCTCTTCCGGCTTGAATTTACCTGGTTTGCTCCCACAAATGTTGAGCGCACCAAAAGCATGCCCGTCGGCGATCAGAGGAATCGCAACCGAGGACCGGCAGTTACTTTTGCGAGCCTCGATATACCAGGGGCCGTTTGTTGGATACGCTGAGACGTTTTCTGCAAAGGCGGGTTTTCCGGTACGGATGGCTATACCGGCGGCGCCGCGGCCAGACTCATTATCCGCCCACGAAATATTCACTGCCTTGAGGCAGCCATCATCGTGCCCTGCAAAGGCCACGGGGCGAACGCTCTTTCCCTCATCCTGCTCGGCAAAACCGACCCAGGCCGTGAGATAGCCGCCGATATCGACAATGATCCGGCATATGTCCTGAAGCAATGACATCTCATCCTTGGCGCGCACTACTATCTGGTTACACTCACTGATCATTTTAAGCGTCCGGTTCAACTCGCGCATTTCCGCGTTTGCTTCAAGCAATTCATCCGAGCTCAGTTCAAGAGATCGTTCAAGCATCTCACGATCCATATCCATCTGCCGATAGGCCTCGTTGACGGCATTAATCAATGCTTCCCACTCTTTGGGGATGGCATCCAGTTCCCCCAGATGGCGTTTTATTTGACGCTTCAACAGGCTGTGCATTATTTCCATTGCGAACCTTCTGAAAAAGCAGTAATCGTCATTGTCTGGTTATGCAATTCACATCGAGCGCCTCTGGTAAAGGGTGATATCTCTCCATACGAATAGAATCCCGTCAGAGTGGCTTGTGCACCCAGTATGTCACGGACACCTTCCACCTCCTCTTCTATTCTCTGCTTCAGAATCAGTTTCCTTCCTACACAACTGATTAGAATCGCCAACTCCGGAGAGAAGCCAATAATGTCACGGCTTGTTCTTGCAGCTTCAACAGCGCCGTCTATCAAACGGTCAAAATTGGCCTTCATCAAGCGCGCATAGGCACCTTCAGGGACATCGCCCGCAAATGTCATACTCTGATCTTCCTCATTTACGGACAGGATTGTACGAACCACGCCTCTCTCACCATCATTGATCCTGACACTGAGAGGGAAAAGCAGTCCTGTTGAAGGCAGACCCTTCGCATGTTCGCCTAAATACTTTTTGTAAAGCGCCAGGGCTGATTTTCCGTCAAATTCATAGAGGACATTCCCGTTGGAGCGCGTAATTAATCTATCGGGACCAAATGGGTCCCATCCTCCAAATGAGGCATAACCGACTCTCAGGCGCTTTCCATTTCCATATAATCCCAGAACCGCAACGGTATCTTTCTCAGGTTCGTCATCCAATAACACATAGGTTTCCCTGAAAAGGGCCCCGTCTCCGGACAATCCTCCTGTAATAGACACATGATCCGGAAGATATTTTGTCAATCCCTTGACCAATTCACTTCCATTTATCTTCAGGCCGTCAGAGAGAACAAAGACATGCACCAGTCCTCCCTTCTGAAGAGATAGGGCAAGCTGCTCGCCTGCTTCATAACTGTTCTCCATCTTGTCTATTCTGACTTTCGCGCCTTTCAGTCGCGTATATGCGAAGCTGACAGCAGTTACTACAAGAGAATCGTCAAATACCCGTGTCCCGCAAATCTCTCCCGCAGTGGAACAACCTAAAAGATGGGCATTCGAATATGCCTGCTTGATTTCGGCAAGCCATTTCTTTTCTCGAACTATCGCCGTACTTCCAAAGAGAAGAACCAGCTGGGCAGAACCACCCAGCCCTCCAGGGGGATAGGGTTTCCACCCCCCGGCTTCTGTCCATTTTGTTTGTTCCAGTTTCATCCAATACCTCTTTACCTTTGAAATGCTACATTCGTATTAAAGTAAACGTTCTTTGCGTGTTCCTTTCCTTGGAATTTGGGGAAAAACATTTAACGTATTTTCTTATGGGGATACGCAGATTTTAGTACATATAAATATTTTCCGCACAGGTATAACCAATGCGCTAAAACTGGCTCAAATTATTTCTTGTAGACTCCACTACAAATGATCCGTTCGTCGACCTTCTTAAAATATACAATTTTAGGAAGCACTTCTTTGGTAACCGGATTCAACCATATGTACTTCACCCAACCACTGCCTTCTTTATTGGCATTATCTGCGATCTCTCTGATAAAAGTCTTACCATTATGATCCTTGATGCAGACGAAGTCCTCCCCGACAAATTTCTCATTAACACCGTGGGCAAGCATAGTTCCTTCGAAAGATAGCCCGGGGGAAAAGAGACAAACACAGATCGATGGTGGTGGAATCCAGGGCGTATACTGTCTGTCCCAGTTCTATCCCGAAGTTCTCGCCGACATAAAGTTTTCTGGCCTTGTTGATCAGGACTTGAGCGAAATTGGCGCAGATTCGCCAGTCCCGCACCTGGTTGGCATTGGCCAGGGTATTTCGGGAGACTTTCCCACGTATGCCCATGTGATAGAGTTTGTGCTAGGCTCCCCGGAGACAGGCTTGAATATCTCTCAGGCTTTCCCGGTAGGTCAGTTGGGCAAAAGCCATGCAGAGAAACTGGTCCCAGCATGAAAAGCTTATGACCTTGTAGTTGCCGTTGTATCGTTCGACACATTGACGGAATTCGTATGGAGGCATAAAGTCCATTAACTGAGCAAAGATCGTTTTCCCGGAATTCATAGATAGCCATCTCCTGCAGACGTGATGCAGGACTATGACATTCAGGAAAACAATATTTCAAATCGATAAATGACATTTTTCGACAAATATAAATTTGTTACATGATGTTACAACGTTCCAAAACATCAACGTTGGGACAGTAGTGATTTTCCTTTGGAGATGATTTACTCCCGTGTCTTCTATATTTCTGCTACCTGTTTTATAATTCTTGACTCATTGTAGCCGTCAGTTCGGGTCATGGAGAGTTCGAGTAATTTGGGATTAAAGGTCAATCCTGCAAGTCTAACACATTCATCCAGCGCATAAGAAGAGACGGAACCTTTGTGCGACGTTTGATCAATCTAATATTCGCGGACTCAACCGGCTGAGTTGACTTAATCGCAAAGCTATCTCATCCTTTAGATATATCGAGGATTTCTCCGGCAGGTTCACGTCCCCTCTTATGCCCTGGATATATTATACTTGTTCTCTACCCGTCATTATTAAAGAATATTGGCTTCCTTGATGTTTTTTCATGCATCATGTTCACGGTATCTGAAATTCCTCGCAATGGCCCATGTAAATTCAGTAAGTTCATGCCCCATGATGGTTACCATCGTTATTCGTAATTTTCTTTTGACCAAAGGATTCTATAACCGACCATACACCCTGCCGAAAGCATTCCAGACAATAGCCCGACCTTATTGCGATAGCCAACCTTTCGTTTGAGCCAGAGTATTGATCGCATGCCTTCGTTAAACATTATCTCTGAGCAGCGGCGCCATATTGGACTCGGGCCCGTTGCATTTCTGCATATTATTATATTATTTGAAGTTGTAAATTAGCTTAAGGCATGATTTTGCAGGATAATAGTGAGTATTTAGAGGTGCAAATATTAACGGAATATGATGCGCTCATATTAACTCGCCAACTGTTCTACTATGGAAGATCGAGCACATGCTCGGAAGATGTAAAGTTTGAATCCCGAACTCAAAACTCTATGTTTACAATTTCAAATAGCTGTGAAGGCCGGGCAGATAGTTTACGCCGAGATATGTGAAGAGTGCAGATAAAAATCCGATGATGGCTAGGACAGCCGTCCGTCTGCCCCACCATTTGCTGTGAATGAGGCGTATGTGAAGCAGCGCTGCATAGATGAGCCATGTGATCAGGGACCATGTTTCCTTGGGATCCCAGTTCCAATAGGATCCCCAGGCGTTATGCGCCCACACGGAGCCCGTGATGATTCCAAGGCTGAGCATAGTAAACCCTAGGACTACGCTTTGATAGATAAGCTCATCGAGGATGCATATTGCCGGGAGGAAACCAAGGAAGGATTGCCCCTCTTTCCCTTTTCCGATCATTTCTTTTAACATGTACATGATGCTGATCGCAAAGGCAATTGCAAAGGCGGCATATCCCATGAAGCAAGCAACAACGTGGCCTATCAGCCAATTGCTTTGTAGTGCTGGAATAAGGGGCTGAATACGGTTGCTTACATCAGGCGAAAAGGAAGCATAGATCATGAAAATATAAGCGACGGGCATGGTGAAGACACCGGGAATCCGGTTTTCCGTGAGCCATTCAATTATTAGGTAGAGAAAGACGACAGCCCAGGCAAAGAATATGAGGGACTCATAAAAGTTCGATAGCGGTACATGGCCGATACCCAAGCGGTATGACTCAATCCATCTTAATGCCAGCGCGAGAGTATGAGCGACGAGGCCGACAAGGGCCGTCATGTTTGCTGTCCTGCCCCAGGCCTCCTTCCTTCTCATCATGTACATGAAGTAAAAGAGGAAGGACAAAAAATACACAAAGGTCACCGCACTCAGTATGGAGGTATCGATCATATTCTGATATCGTCCCTTTTCTCATAATCGTCGAGAATGCTCCGAATCTCGCGTTCAAGACCACGTGGATGTCTACTACTCATTCCGGCAAATGACATCCTGGTTTCGCCTTCGGCTTTATCAATCCTGATCCATATGCGCCTGTGAGAGAAGCAAAAGGTGATCATAAAACCCACCATCATTAGAATCGCCCCACCTGCGACGACAGGAAGTCCGGGATCGTGCGTGACTTGGAGACCGGAATAGTGACGATCTACCAACCCCTTAAGTTCAAAGACGTAGGGTTTAAAGAGGCTGGAGTTGAACTGAGGTGCCATTTGTAATAAACCCGGATTATCAGTTTCGATATTTTCCCTATATTGAAAAACCCAGAATTGTGCCTCCTCATTTGCCGAGCGAGCATGGACTTTTACGGCAGGCCCCATCCGCATAAAGTCCTCCTCGATCCGAATGATCTCGACAGATTCCCTCCCACCCGGCAGTTCAAAACTATCTCCAACACGGATATTCCTGAAAATTTCCTGCTTTCTTTTGCGAATACTGATTAATGCTTCTCTATCACCAGCCATTCCGTAACTGGCCTGATAAAAAAGGATATCTTCAATGCAGATCGGGTGATTCACGAGAAGTGGCCCCTGATAAATGACCCTGCCGTTTTTCTGAAAGGTCAGGTCGGAACGGTAGGTCTTCGGCATACCGTTGTCATAGAAGTCCAGGTAAAAACGATCCAGTCTGATGGCAAAGTCAAGACTCTTCATACCTCTGTCCCCATCGAGTCGGATGGTATCTACAATTTCACCCTCAACGATATCGACAGATGCCGAAAAACCGAAGAGAGAACCGAGCATAATGCCGGCGATAATCACAAGGACACCCAAGTGCACCACGTAAACACCGAGGTAACAGAAGGCCCACTTTTCTGCGCAGACGAAGGTATTGCCTCCCATCTCTTTTTTCCGGACCTGCCTGTATCTTTTTAGGAGAAGATCTTCTATGACTGCAGATTGTGAGGCTATGTTTCCTGTTGAAAAAAGCATATGATCAGGAGGCACACATTTAAAAATGTCCGAACGGTCCGGAGATGCTTGGGCCATGAAGCGCTTCCAGGAAGCGGGAAACCTCTTCAATGAACAAGCAATAATGTTCAACGCCAGGAATCCAAGAAGAGAAGCGAACCAAACAGAGTCATAGACATGGATAGGTGGGGCAAAAGTCCCCAGGGCCGCCGCCAAGGCAGTGAAGATTAACAGGCCGATTAGAATGCGGAGGGATGCAAGACAAGAGCACACTTTATTTTGTTTCACGCACGTGTAGGCAGCAACTAATTTTAAAACACTTACGACTTCCTGCTTTAATGGGACCATCTGTGAAAGAAGCTTTCAAAACGGGTCTATTATTCATTCCTATGGCATCGATTGCACTTCATACTCTGGAATGCTCTCTTTCCATCATGGCATGTACCACAGCTTTTGCCCTCATACATTTCCGCCATGTTCATCTTGGTTCCGCCTTTCTTCATATAGAAGAGAGCATCATGGCATTGATTACAGACGATGGACGAGTGACTTGTGTGATTGAAATTCACCGGACCCGCATCTTTAATAATGTAAGTTAGAGAACCATGTGGAGCCGCGAGCTTTTGATCTCTGTGGCATCGGTTACAGGAATAGAATGCCGCATCCTTCTTTCCGGTATGACAGCTAAAGCAGGCCTTATTACTGCTGTGGTCTGCCGGGGTTATCTTGTTGGACCCTTTCCTTAACGAAAAAGGCCTCGGATGACAGCTGCTGCATTTTCTTAGCTTGGTATGAATTTCATGATTAAAGCAGACTGCCCTTTTACCCTTCCCGAAGTGTTCGGAGGCCTTGTAGAAAGGTATATCCCTTTGTGCCCCCATTCCCTTGATGCGGACATGACAGCGAGCACACTGAGTATCGGAGGCAAAGGCTGCCTTGCCGTTATGGCAAGCACCGCAGTACTTTCCGCTGTACAAGGATTCCATGTTGAAATCCTTCTTTTCCTGAACCTTTAACGCTTCCATTTCAAAAAGACCGCTGTGGCACTTGACACAGGAAAGGCCCTTTTCAGCATGACTCCTATGGGTAAAAAGAACAGCCTTCACCGGTTCGGTGTACAGAATCCCACCCCCGTTCACAGAGTCGGACCCGCTCGCCGCATAAGCGGTCATTGCGCAAAAAAGAAGCAATGCACTGAGAGTGACGAGCCTTTTTTTCATGGTGCCTCCACGACAGATCCTTTTCCCCTTTTCATATTTTATGGTCTGTTGTTGTAAAATTCTTAAGTATATCTATCCCTTCATATAAAATACATTTGGCTTGGCGCCTGTCTCCTCCCGGATGACCCAGACGGGTTTCTGTAACTGGTGGATCAGCTGGTAGACCCTGCTCTCCGGGTCGGACAGATCACCGAAAATACGAACGTCGGCGGGGCAGATAGCGGCGCAGACCGTTAGTTTGTTACCCTTGGAAAGCAAAGCCACAAAGCAGAAATCACATTTATCAATGGCATGTTTCTCTTCATTGTAATACCGCGCATCATATGGACAAGCAATCATACAGGATTTACAGCCGATACATTTTTTGTCATCCATCATGACTATCCCATTTGCTTTATCCTTGTAAGTCGCCCCTGTTGGACAGGTTCGGACGCAAGGAGGATTGTTGCAATGATTGCAGAGTATCGGTATGAACTCCTGTTTCTGACCGATGGCTTCGGGAGCCTCCTTCTGCAAGACGAGGGTCCGCCAGCCGTAGCCGGGAACCTTATTGGTGGCAACACAACTTTCCATGCAGCGCTCGCATCCTATACACCGATCCTGCCGGATAACCATGCTGTAATGGGGTTTGTAAGGATATTCCTCTTTATATGCGCCGGGAGCAAATACATTTCTGACATTAGATATGAGAGAAAGGATAGTCCCGCCGGCAAAAACGCCGGTAACGATTAGTCCTATTTTCAGAAAGTACCGTCGTTCTTGATCAAGGAGCTTATCTGGGCTTTCCCTCTTCAGATTCTCACCATTGGATGGATTGGATATCACGACACCTGCTCCGCTTTCTCGATATCGATAATGATTTGCTGGGTTTCATGTCCATGACCAGTGCTGGCCCCGTGAAAACCATCGAAGATCTTCTCACCGAGCAGAAATGCAATGCCAAAGAAACCGAAGCCACCTAGGACGACCAGAATCTCGTGTAAGGAGGGTGAATAAACATGGAGTTGGGGAAATTCCTTTACTCCGAGGTCCATATAGAGTGGCACGATCTGTCCTACAACGACTAGGTCAAGACGCATGAAAAAGATGCTGATGATCATAATGGCCGAAGCGACAAACATGTAGATCAGTTTCTTTCCTTTTGATAGGTAGAATAGGACGAAGGGAATGATCATGCCGCCTATGATCTCAAACACCCAAAAGTTGAAAGAATAGGGGCCGTTGATGAGGGCGCTCATTGCTTCCAGTTTTGACGGCCCACCGACTGCCGTGGTGAGTACTTTCCAGACGGTAAAAAACATGATGACAGCAACCATCAGGATGGTCAGATTTCCAATCACCTCAAGCGCTCTTTCGCTGGCCGCATCAATAGTTTGCCCGTTGATTTTATGCGCCAGAATCACAAAAAAGACGATAAAGGCGCAACCAGTCATTAGTGCTGACGCTATAAAATAGATGGGAAGATATGGACCATACCAGAATTCTCTGCCATGTATCATGGCAAAGATGCCGCCAAGATTGCTGTGGGCGGCCACACCGGAGATTACACCTAGCAGTCCCACCGTAGCAGCGACTTTATGTTGTTGCAGTAAGAGGAAAATAAATTCGATGGACATGAAGACCACATAAAAACTGTAGAGAGTACCCATCCACCAGATATTGGAAGTGAAATTCGGCGAGATGAGACTGTAGATGACCATCCGTATGGGATTTTCAATTTCCAGACCAATGACAAGGAACCCGGCAAGGATGGTAATGATAGACAGGAAGACCGCTCGTTTTGCAATGGGCATGAAGTCATCAACACCGAAGACATGGCCTATGGAGGAAACCAGGCAGAGTCCTGTTGATGCTACTACAAAGAATATATAAGTTGAAATCAGGATAGCCAACGGGATTTCCCGATATGTCCCATAACTGTGACGCGGACCTACAATGTACTGCGCATGAATGCCTGCCAGAATGCCTGCCACCAGGAAAAGAGCGAGTAATACCAAGCAAGAATGATAGACAGGGCCTCCGGCAAGGACTCTTTTAGCGATTGATCTGATATCTATAAACTTACTTACTGCATTGGCTTTCGACATAGGATGTTCCTTCCAATATGAAGATTTATCATAATATTTTCTAAGGTTTGGCTTCTTCCCCAGTATGGCAGGATGAGCATTTTGACTTGTTATGACGTTCGTGTACCTTATCGATAAGCCTTTTCTTGTTTTCTTCTGAAGAATGACATTCTTTGCATGCTTTATAGTCATTCCCGGGTATGGGGGGATGACTATCTTGCAGTACAGATTTAAATTTAGGATGACAGCGGGAACAGGATTCTTCCTTAATCGGATTTGCCGCAGGCGCCGCCGCTCCCTCATTCGCCACAACAATCCCGATCAGGAATACTGCAATTAAAACTGATATTAAAATTACTATCTTTTTCATGAACCACCCAAGTTTTATAAAGATTACAAATGCCGATTACTATACTAAGTGAATGCTCTTACAGGGTGGGAATTGTATCTATAATCACTCCATTATCCGCTGTTCCTCCCCTTAAGCATTTCCTTCGCATCGGCCAGAAGAAGTAAAATTTCCGACTTGATCGGACTGAATGCTATAAGATTGATCGGCGGGAGTAAATTCTGTCTATGCAGTATCTGATGGAAAAATATTGAGTATTTCTTTGGGGACATATTGACTCGATTACATTAGCTGGAGCAATTTTGAATAAGACTCTGCTGTAACGTAGGATTTAACATTTATTCAGAAATAGCTCCGGTTCGTCATCATGAAGATAGAAAATGTCACAGAGGAATCGACAATATCGCAATTGTCAGGAGAGAAGCGGCGGTGTGAGAAAATTAAAAGCGGAATTTTGCCTTGAAATGTTGTATGTTCTATAAGCGAGTGTCACGAACTGTTTTGGTGAGTTATCGATCAATGTGACAATTCAATTGAGGTTACGATGAAACAGATGAATGAAACGCGAGAAAAAAGTTCTAAGGCGGAAAACGTTTTAGAGGCTGGTCAAAATAAGAACGGCTTAACGGCCGGTGAAGCAAGATACAGAACCATTTTTAGCGAATGTCCGGACGCCCTCCTTCTGGAAACTCTTGATGGCCGAATAGTTGACTGCAATGAAGCAGCCTGTAAAATGCACGGTTATCCTAGAGAGGAAATGTTAAGACTAAACGCCGCCGACCTGGCTCCAGAAAGTATCGGAGAAAAAATGTCCCAAATTATAAATAATTTCGCCAACACGACGACGGGTGACATTTTTGTATGGGTAAGTTTCAAGCACAAGGATGGCCACCATTTTCCTGTCAAGCTTAGTATGCGCTTAGTTAATATCGAAGGTCACCCCATGTTCCTGGCATGTGCCCGTGACCCGGTCCCCTCCAGCCCCAAAGATTCTCCGTTGCCGGTGGGATGGGTAAATCAATATGCGCCGGTTAGTTCGATTACTTGGCAGTATGTCGATGGCGATTTTGTCATGCTTGGATTCAATAGTTCAGCGGAGGAACTAATGCGTGGCAGCATCACGGCTCTGGTGGGAAGGACCGCGAACGCGATATATAATGATAGACTTGATATAATTGAAGATTTCAAAAGATGTTATCACGAAAAAACTGTCTATATGAAAAGAATGCAATATGAAATACCGGTGACAGGTGAAAAGAAAGATGTTGCAATTACCTATGTTTATCTGCCGCCGAACATGGTCGTCACTAATATAGAGGAAATCTTTGATTTTCCGCATATTCCACATTCCGGAGTCAATGAAGAAGGTTTGTGGCGGGCCCGATATCAGCGAATCCCCCTGCCTTCCCTTACCTGGCGAAGGGAGGACGGTGAATTTATTCTCATAGATTACAATAGTGCTGCTGTAGAATATTCTGATGGTTCAATACAGGAATATGTCGGACAAGCGGCTAACATTCTTTTTAATAATCAGCCAAGTTTTATTGACGGTCTCGTCCGATGCGCCAATGGCGAAGATATGGGGAAGCTAGAAATTTCCTATAGGATGTCGTCGCGAGGTCCTGTCCGCCATACTCTGTGTTCATTTAATTATGCACCGCCGGATTTGGTTTTCACTCATATGGAGGATATTACTCGTCGCAAGAAAGCTGAGGAGGGCCTTGAAAAATCAAGAAAAGATTTACGCTCACTTTCCTCAAAACTTATCAAAGCAGAGGAAAAGGAGAGAAAGAGAATTGCTCATGAACTTCATGACAGCTTGGGACAATCCCTTACTGCCATCAAGTATACAACAGAAAGCATCATAAACCGGATGACGTCAGAAGGATCTCCTTCAAGGCATATCGAATTATTGACATCATTAATTCCGAGAATCCAGCAGGCTGTAAAAGAGGTTCGTGATATCTCTATTGCTCTCCGACCATCAATGCTTGACGACCTGGGCATAGTGGAAACAATTTTTTGGTTCTGTGCAGAATTTGAGAGCATTTATTTAGACATCCATGTGAATAAAGACATCCATGTGGGCGAGAAGAATATTCCCAAAGATTTGAAGACTACCATGTTTCGTGTTTTACAGGAATCACTGAATAATGTGGCAAAGCACAGCAGGGCAGATCATGTCCATGTGAGCCTTGAGATGGTAAATGAATCGATTATTCTGGCAATAGAAGATAATGGAATGGGCTTTGATGTAGAATCTGTCCTCGCAAAGAAAAAAAGAATGGCAGGACTCGGCATTGACAGCATGAGGAATCGCGTCGAGCTTACGGGGGGAATTCTAGCTCTTGAATCTGGGATCGGGAAAGGTGCTTCCGTGCGAGCAGTTTGGCACCTCAAATCTCTTATATGATCACCACTCCCGTTTCTATAGCATAGGCTGTAAGGGCCGCAGCGCTGTGAAGATCAAGTTTTTTCATAATGTTGTCTCGGTGCTTGCTGATTGTCGCCACACTGATACACAGAAGATCGGCAATGTCTTTATTCTTATAGCCTTCTGCGACAAGCTTCAGGATTTCCCTTTCCCTGCGTGTGAGAGTATCCAGTAAGGATTGCGTTTCTGTTTCCTTCTTGCCCTCTAGGTACCCTTCGACCACTTTTCCAGATATGGCGGGACTTATATATGTCCTGCCCATTAAAACATTTTTGATAGCCAGTATCAATTCACTATAATTTGCTTCCTTTGGAATATATCCATCTGCTCCCTCCCTAAGACTGGCGAAGACGTATCCTTCCGATTTATGAACGGTCAATACAAGCACTTTCGTTGACGGTGACTGTCTTTTAATTTCCTTGATGGCTTCAAGACCGTTCATTCTGGGCATGGTCAAATCTAGGAGTACGATGTCGGGTTTCAGGGCGCTGATCAAGCGAATTGCGCCCAATCCATCTTCCGCTTCACCGACAATTTCAAAACCTTCATTCACGGATAGAAGTGATCTCAATCCATCCCTGACAATGGCATGGTCTTCGGCAATGAAAATTCTTTTTTTGTCTTTCATAACATGACACTTTTCGATTGATGGCATAAATCAATTACAGATGGTTACAGAACCAGCTTGCGGAATCGAATATCATGCACCTTTTGTTTTGTAAAGTATTTTGTTCATACCCCAAACCGGATATTGATTCTCACCGGCCAACTACTGCTACTTTGGCGATTTCCAAGGGGGCAAAACCGGTCGTCCGATTACAGCTCTTTCATTTTTGCATCATCTTCTCAAACGCGCCTTTTTGATGCGGTGTCACCTGACGAGTGTGGGTATATTCTGCCGAATTGTGCAAACAAAAAGAGGTCATCCATTTTTAAAAATTCAATATCTGTCTTAGAATATATCGTAAATACATCGTCCAAGTAATCTAAATCATGTCTTCGCATAATTTACTGTTACTCCTTTCTAAATATAGATTCGTCCCCGGTACGAAGGAGCAAAATAACGACACCACCCATTGCTCCGGGATGATGTCTGTTGAAAGGAGAATTGAGGCAATGAAAAGACCTTTTAAAAAGCTGTCAGAACCGATCCGCATCGGATCTATGGTGCCTAAGAACAGGATTTGGTTATCACCCCTGTGGACACGTCTCGCTTCCGTAAATGGTGAAGTGACGCAACTTGTGATTGATCATTATGTAGCCAGAGCTCAGGGAGGTGCAGGAGCGATCACCCAGGAATCCACGGCGGTGGATGGCCGTCATGTGTGGTTCGAGCCGGAATTGAGGATTGATAATGATTGCTATGGTCCGGGACTGCACAGGATTGTGGAAGCCGTGCATATGTTCAATACACCGATCATCTGTCAACTCCATAATTCCGGGATGTTTGGCACGGATCCGATCTCGCCTGCCGGAGTGGCCTGCTTTGATCTCGGCATGGGGCATTATATTCAGCCAAGGGTTCTGAGCTATAGCGAAATAGAGGAAGCGAGAGAGATGTTTATCCGTGCTGCACGCCGCGCCAAAATCATTGGCTATGATGGTGTTGAGCTTCATGGGGGAACATCCTACCTACTGGAACAATTCATATCCCCTCACACAAATAAGAGAACAGATAAGTATGGGGGACCGATTGAGAATCGAATGTTGCTGGCTTTGGAAATCATCCGCGGAATTCGAAAAGAATGCGGTCTCGATTTCCCCGTCGGCTATACCCTGATTGACAGTGACCTTCAGCCTCATGGAATAAATATTGAAGAAGCGCTCATCTTTGCGAAGAACCTGGAAAGGGAAGGTATCTCTTATGTGGACCTCCAATCAAGAGGAACTTATGAAACCTTCCATTTTGAAGAATCACGCGGAAGTTGTATGCGTCAGAAAAAGGGTCAATTCGATATCGCAGCCGTCTTCAAAAAAGAATTGACTGTTCCCGTGACCACTCGGGCGGCCGGCCATAAAGATCCTCGGGTGTGGGAAGATGCCGTGAGCAAAGGACAAGTCGATGCGATTCGCGTGGGAAGACAATTCCTTGCTGATCCCGATTTTGCGAAGAAGGTTCTCAATGGCGATATCGAGAACGTCCGCCCTTGCATTCACGAACTGAATTGTCTGGAAACGGGCGTGATGAAGCCTTGGAATCTTACCTGCGGAGTGAATTACGAGCTTGGCAAAGGGGAAAGAGTGGTGGAACCGTCCGCAACTCCGCAGAAAGTACTCGTTATCGGCGGAGGACCCGCGGGGCTGGAAGCCGCCCGTGTATCGGCGTTGCGAGGGCATAAGGTCACCCTACTTGAAAAGCGATCCGAACTTGGAGGGAATCTTGTGACGGCGTCCCTGCCTATCGGCAAGGATGACATCAATAAATTTATAGGGTGGGCGGAACGACAGTGCAGGAATCTGGGTGTCCGCATTGAAGTCAACGTGAGTAATATAGATGGCTTCATCAAAGAAATCAAGCCGGATGCTGTCATCGTTGCTACCGGTGCATGCCCCATGATTCCACGAATTCCGGGTATTGATAAACCGCATGTGGTGGTGGCAGAGGACGTTCTGAAGAATAAGGCGACCGTCAAAGGGAAGGTGATTGTTCTCGGCGGGGGGATGGTCGGCGTTGAAACGGCTGACTTCATCATTGAAAATGACTTAGCGAAGGATGTAACCATCGTGGAGATGCTGCCGGAAATCGCCGCGGATATGAATCCTCTGGAAAAAGGGTATCTCTTCGTTAACATAATACCGAAACTGGGGCTCAAAATGATGACTAACATGAAGGCCGAAGAGATTACGGATCGATGCCTCGTGGTCATCGATTCAAAATGGCGGCGTCACGAATTAGCGGCAGATACAATTGTTCTTGCCGTAGGCTATTATTCGGATCAATCCGTCTACGATTCTTTAAAAGATCGCATCGGGAAAGTCTATATAGTCGGGGATGGTTTGAAGCCCAGAAGAGCCGTGAATGCCATACATGAGGGCCATTTTGTCGCACGGCAGATCTGAGGCGTATTTGGTATGCTGAGATAAAACGGTCAGTCTTGGCCGCCGATATTACTATTTTTATTTTCTTCTTCTTGTGATGGGTTTCGCTGCTAAAGTGAAACCCATCTATATTAAGCGATCATTATGACTGATAGTCCCGCATCGTGGATCACGTTAAGAATACATATTATGGTCGACGGATATGTCATTCCAAGATCCTCAGTATGAATGGGACGCAGTCAAAGTGAATCCAAAGTGAATACACAACTCCATCTTGGTAAATACTGTATTTCTCGCTGCGAAATAATGTCCTGAGGGAATTTACCCTCCAGCAGATGTCTAGTAGAATCCGCCCCGGCTCGTGCAATACCGGTTTTCCGTGCAGAAAAGTAATGGACTTTATCAAAATCAAGAAAAATTATTTGGAGATGAAAAAGTGAAGAAAAGTTTGATTATGTGTTTTGTTTACATTTCTACGATGCGGGTGTCATCTTAGATTTGCCTTGGAAGAAGCGAAGAACGTGCGGCAAGACATTCAAGATGGTCCAACCCCAAGTGTAATTATGGGTTTGGCAATGGCAAACTATGATGAAAAAAACAATACCTGGCTGCCCAAGCGCCAGTTGCATTTACCCCGTCCAGATCGCTCGTTATTACCCCCATCGCTTTTTACCAAACCTATCATTGCTGGAAATGAACCGGGAAGCCAGGATGTTGATGTCACATGCTGGGGTGTTGCCCTGACTGGACTGATGGATTTTCAGGTGATCAAGCTGGGATGGGAAGGCTGGTATGGGCAAAATATCGGCGTAACGGCCGAAATTTTCGATACATGGCCAGCAACCGTTCCGTTTCACTATGCGTATGTAGCGAAGGCGACGACCTGCATGGAAAGACCCTATATTATGGATCAGCGGTCGTCCATATCCAATCTGGAATTTTCTGCTGCGACTGCCACGGGATTCGGCGTGTCTTCGATCTTTAAGATCGTTAGGACAGAACAATGATCTACACGAGCCAATGAATTCGAAATCCGTCTGATTGAAAGGAGTTGATTATGGAAAAAGAGAAGAACGAGAAGGAAAAAGAAAAAGAGAAGGAAAAAGGCAAAGGTTTCAGCCGCAGGGGTTTCATACAGTCTGTAGCTATAAGCGGCGCGGCTCTGGGAATCAATGTGACGGGTCTTGCCAAGTCGGCAAGTGCCGAAGCGACGATATGTAAAGAGAGCATCAGTCTGACCGTAAATGGACAACCCCTCGTCTTGCAGATCGGGGATCAGCCAGACGAGATCCTGCCATCCGACACACTGGCTGATACGCTTCGTGAAAAGCTCCGGCTCACCGGCACGAAAATAGCCTGCGATCATGGAACCTGTGGTCTGTGCACAGTCCTTATGGATGACAAACCAGTGCTGGCTTGCTCACTCCTCACTGTTGAATGCGATGGGAAAAACATTGTGACTATAGAGGGATTGGAAAATAAGATCACGGGACAGCTTGATCCGCTTCAGCAGTCATTCATTGACAATACGGCATTCCAATGTGGATTCTGCACACCCGGTATCATCATGAGTGCGAAGGGATTACTTATGAAAAATAGCCATCCCACCGAAACTGATGTCAGAGAAGCCCTCGCAGGGAATTATTGTAGATGCGGATCCCATTACATGGCCATCGATGCTGTATTGAAAGTAGCTGGTAAAGGGAGGTGATAGATAATGGCTAAGGATTATAAGTACATAGGCAAAGCGATGCCGAGGCGCAGAGCCGTTGATTTTGTTACGGGCAAGGCCCAATATATAAGAGACATCAAGAGGCCCGGGATGCTTTATGGGAAAGTGCTGAGAAGCCCTTATGCGCATGCCATAATCAAGAATATTAATACAGTCCATGCAGAGAAACTGCCCGGTGTCAAGGTTGTTATGACTTACAAAAATGCCCCGAAGTGGCTCGCGGGTGAGCCGATGCTTGTACCGCATCATAGGGTAGTTGATAAAAAAGTAAGATATGTCGGAGATGCAGTCGCCCTGGTTGCCGCAACATCCGAGCGGATAGCAGAACAGGCTCTGAAACTTATTAAAGTAGATTACGAAGTCCTGCCCGCTGTGTTTGATCAGGTAGAGGCGTTAAAACCTGGGGCGCCACAATTGTATGATGAATACCCTGGAAACTTTGTACCAAAGTACAAGCCAGAGGTGCACGGATATGAGGTAGTCATTGGCGATGTAAAAAAGGGATTTGGCGAGGCGGACTATGTTGTCGAGCATACCTTTGCTGTCGAGAACAGGCAGAATCCCCTTCCGCCTGAACCCGCCGGGACAATTGCTGAATGGAATAATGGAAAGTTGACAATATGGGGAAGTATTCAACAGATAGGATTGATTGAAATGTTAATGCGTATGACGCTGAAGTTGCGTCCAGGCCATGTGAGAGTCATCGCTTGCGATGTTGGCGCAGGATATGGGTCAAAAGCTACGATAATTGGTCCCAATTTGTACGCACCGGCGCTGGCCCAAGCCGCTCGGCAACCTGTCGCCGTGTTGCAGACAAGAGAAGAACAATTTGCTACCCACAATGCGCGCATGGGCTCCCGAGCGCGTTATAAGATAGGCATCAAGAAAGATGGTACTGTTACGGCAATTGAGGGTGAACAGATTGCCAATGGGGGCGCCATCGGCTGTCTTCAGAGTCAGATGCTCGCTGTTGGTCTGATAGCAATTCCTATTCTCGCAAAATGCCAGAATGTAAATTTTACAACGAATCAAGCCCGCACTAATGTGCTGACTGCAGGACCTTATAGGGGTTTTGGTTATCTGGAGCATACGTCACTGCTATCCGCAGCTCTACATGTGGCGATGGAAAAAATTGATATTGATCCCGTCGAGTATTTCAAGAAAAACGTTATCGAAGAAGGCGATAAATATGTTCATTGCTATGAGAAGTTGAAAGTCAGTACGTCCGCAGCACCCTCCTTCGCTCCGGCAATTCAAAAAGGAGCAGAACTATTTCGATGGAGTGAGCGATGGAAAGGATGGGGGAAACCATCGATGGTGGATGGCGACAAGTGGCGGGGAGTCGGTGTGGGGATTTCTGGTGAATCCGACGTCGGCGAGCAAAGTTCAAATAAAATTGTCCAGTTGAATCCATTTGGTGAGGTCACAGTCTATCACGGAGGAACGGAATTCGGCACTGGCACCATTGATGTCATGAAACGCATGGTATGTGAATCGCTTCAGGTTCCCCTCGATCGAGTGCATATGTCGGACTCGGATTCAACTGTGGGGCCTTGGGAATGGGGAAGCACCGGTTCCCGAAGCACCTATGCAATGGGTACTGCCACTCTTGCAGCGGCTGAGGACGCAAAAAAGAAACTCCTCGAACGCGCCTCGAAGATGATTCATGTGCCTGTAGAAGAGTTAGAAACGAGGGATGGGATGATATTCACAAAGGGTGCCCCTCCCGGCAAGGCGTTGCCGTGGATTGCCGTGATGGGATGGCAAGGAGTCATTATTGGGGAGGGACATTACCCTGGAAGATTTAATCTTCCCACTCATCAGGGTCATTTTGTGGAAGTCGAGGTGGATACCGGTACAGGTCTCGCCAAGGTTATAGATCTGTTCACGTTTACCGATGCGGGTCAAATAATCGATCCGCTCATGCTCAAAGGGCAGCTTCAGGGATTCAATGCGGGAATAGGACTCGCCCTGTTTGAAGAGACCGTATTTGACCGGGCGACGGGCAGGGTTTTGAACCCCAATATGATCGATTACAAGACAACAGTTTTTCCTGATCTGCCTACGCACAATTATACAATTCTCGAAACGCCCATAACAAAGGCGGATCCTCCGTGTCCCTATAATGCGAGAGGTTGCGGTGAAATGTCACTCGCCCCGGCAGGACCGGCGATTATCATGGCGATCTATAATGCCATCGGCAAAAGATTTAACGAATACCCGATCACACCGGACAAAATTCTCAGGGCACTGGGGAAGGTTAAGGGAGGTGCTGCATGAAGACTTTCAAACATGTAAATGCGAAAACGACGGCAGAGGCCTGCACAATCATGGAGAAATACAAAGGCCAGGCCAAGCTAATCGCAGGGGGTATGGATCTTGTTGGCTCCTTGAAGGATGAGATCATGCCTGATTATCCACAGATGGTTGTCAATATTAAGACTATACCGGGTTTGGACTATGTTCGGGAGGATGCTGGAGTTTTGAAAATTGGCGCACTAACCAAACTAAGCGACATAGCATCGTCCGACGTTTTGAAGAAAAGATATCAATCTTTGCAGCAGGCCGCGCATGCTGTTGCTTCCCCCCAAATCAGGAACATGGCAACTATTGGAGGGAATCTCTGCCAGAATGTGCGCTGTTGGTACTATCGCTCTCCTAACAGCCTTGGTGGAAGGGTGTTTTGTCTACGTAAAGGAGGGGATACCTGTTACGCACAGAATGGAGATAACCGTTACCATGCAATTCTGAAAGGGGGGCCTTGTTTTGCTGTATATCCGTCCGATACAGCTGTGGCCCTTACTGCTCTTAAAGCCAAGATCGTGACGGCCCGTCCGAGAGGAGGACGGACAATACCCATAGGAAAATTGTATACTCAAACGGGAACAATTCTGGAGAGTGATGAAATGGTAAAGGGAATCGAGATTCCCAAGCCGAAGGAAGGGGCACAGGAGAAATTCATCAAATTCAGGTTACGCAGTGCCCTCGATTTTGCCATTGTGAGCGTAGCCACAGTCCTGGTGAAGGAGGGTGAGGTATGCAAAGAAGCCACAATTGCCTTGGGCGGGGTCGCTCCCGTTCCTTTGAGGGCAACGAAGGCAGAGGAACTAATCAAAGGAAAGCCAGTCAACCAGGAAATAGTGGAACGGGTGGCCCTTACCGCTCTTGAAGATGCCGAGCCTCTCAGCATGAACGCTTATAAGGTCGAGATTGCCAAAACATGCATTAAGAGAGCATTTCTTACATAGTGGTAGCATCAGTAGCACGATAATCGGCTCCTGCCTGATGTGAATGGAGATTTCTATGAAAGACGATAGCGAGAGCAATAAAAAAAAGGGGCTTAGTCGGCGCGGCTTCATACAATCTGTTGCCGCAGGGGGCGCCGCACTGGGCCTCGATTGGACACTGGGAAAACAAACCGAGGCCCGCACAGTTCAGAAAAATACGATTTGCATTACAGTGAATGGACGGCCATACGAACTTGGCATAGGAAATCAGGCAGGGGAAGTTGCGGAATCCCAGACCTTAGTCCAGACGCTCAGAGATGTTCTGGGCCTCACGGGGACGAAGACTTGCTGCGATCGCGGCGAATGCGGGAGTTGCACGGTTCTTTTGGACGGCAAAGCAGTCCTCTCCTGCTCAACTTTAACCGTTGCCTGTGACGGAAAGGAGGTTTTGACGATTGAAGGACTGAAGGATCCTGTAACGGGAGCATTACATCCTGTTCAGCAAGCCTTTGTGGAACATGATGCGATACAATGTGGCATGTGTACCCCTGGCTTAGTCATGTCTGCAACGGCGCTGCTGAAAGCTAATCAGTCCCCTACGGAATATGAGGTGCGTGAAGGCATTTCCGGCAATCTCTGTAGGTGTACGGGTTACGTGAAGTATGTGGAAGCCGTTCAAACGGCGGCGAAGCGAATCAGGGGAGGCGGAAATGGCTAAAGATCTGAAGGTCGTCGGGAAAAATATAGAGCGCATCGATGCCATGGCCAAGGTCACAGGCGAGGCGATCTATACAGTTGACGTCAGGCTAAATGGCATGCTCCACGCCAAATTTCTCAGGAGTCCTCATCCCCATGCCAGGATAATAAAAATCGATACTAGTCGCGCCGGCAAAATGGCCGGTGTCAAGGCGGTCGTCAGTCATAAGGATCTGATCGGTTCGCATCTCGAAGAAGACATTCTGGATGACAGAGTGCGCTTCCTGGGCGAGGCGGTCGCAGGTGTTGCCGCAGAAACCGAAGAAATAGCTCGAGAAGCTGTCCGATTGATCCAGGTGGAATACCAAGTATTGCCAGCTCTCCTCTCAGCGGAGGAGGCAATGAAGCCGGGCGCGGTGCCCCTCTGGTCCGGGGGAAATATCTGTACCGAGTCCGGACCGGTGGGTGTGAATAAAGGGCCCTCAAGTCATTGGAAGAAGGGAGATCCGCAAAAGGGATTTTCTGAAGCGGATTATATTATCGAAAATGCGGTTGAGACGCACGTGCAATTCCATGCCTGCTTCGAACCGCATGCGTGTGTGGCGAGGTGGGAACCTGCTCTCAGAGAATTGACCTTTTGGACGTCGACTCAGTCTATTTACAAGAGCCGCGAACATCTGGCTGGTTTCTTGAAAATACCTATGGATCGGATTCACGTCATCTGTCCTTATGTCGGTGGTGGTTTCGGCGGCAAGCTCGGAGGCAATTTGAAGGAACACCACATGACCGTCCTGTTGTCTGTTAAGACGTGCCGGCCCGTTAGATTCGAACCTTCCCGGGAGGAAGAATCAACGACAACGGCTCTCCGCCATCCGGCCAAGTTTTACTATAAGGTCGGCGGGAAAAAGGACGGATCCATATCGGGCATCTTCCTAAAGTGTATCCGTAGCGGTGGACCTCACACCTCTCTGCAGATGCGGTTTCTCGATGGCAGTACGGATTATGTGGTTCCCAACTATTTCAATTGTCCAAATGTCGAATACGAAGGTTGGAGTGTTTATGACAATCTACCCATCTGTGCGGCTTACCGGGGATTCGGGTACTTCGAAAGTGGTACGGCCCTGGATCAAACGATCGATATGCTTGCTGAAAAAATCGGCATGGATCCCATCGAATTCTGGAGGCGGAATGTCCCTCGCGCCGGGTACAGAATCGGCAGGGAGCAGGGACCTTTAACCACGAGCGGTATTGAGGAGACGGTGAAAAGATGCGCCGAGGCCATCCATTGGAAGGAAAAATGGCACAAACCGGGACAAATGAAGCTCGCAGACGGGAGAAAGCACGGCATCGGTATCGGGCACGCCCTCGGGAGGACGACCCTCCCTCCGTTTATCGAACCCGGGGGGGCCCTGGTCAAGGTCGGGACGGATGGAAAAGTTCAGCTTCTCGTGGGCATTTCGGACATGGGCCAGGGCCAGGCTACCGGTTTGGGCCAGATTGCTGCTGAAGTATTGGGGCTAACCATGAGCGACATTACTGTCACCTGGGGGGATTCAATCGCTCCCTTTACAAATTTTCAGGCGGCGTCATCGACAACAATGATGACGGGTAACGCCGTTAAAGTGGCTGCGGAAAACGTCAAACAGCAGATGTTCAGCCTGGCGTCTCCGCTCCTGAAGGTTGATCCCCGGGACTTAGATATAGGAGATGGTCAGATATATGTTTCATCAAACCCTCATATCCGGATTTCTCTGGCTAAGATTGTCAGTCGTCCCGGCATTAAGACCATCATTGGCCACGGCCGATGGTCTATCTACGACAAGGAGGCTTCTCCGAGGGTGCCTGTTGTCTGTATAGTGGAAGTCGCCGTGGATACGGAAACGGGTAAGGTGGAAGTGATCCGGATGGTGCAAGGCACAGATTGTGGAAGAGCCATCAGCAGGACGCGGGTGGAAGGGCAACTTCAGGGCGTTCTGTCGGGCGGGATTGGCTTCGTCCTTCTTGAGGACCGAGTTATGGACGAAAGTCGAGGACTGATCATCAATGGTAATTTCCTGGACTATAAAATGGTCACTGCGATGGACACTCACGACGTCCTCGAACCTTGCATCATTGTGGAACAACCGGACCCTGTGGGGCCTTTCGGCGCCCGGGGAATGGGTGAAGCTGTTCTCTCTGCCGCAGGTCCGGCGATCCTGAATGCCGTTTATAATGCCATCGGAATTCGTTTTCGCCGGACGCCGGTGACCCCGGATGCCGTTCTCAGAGCCCTTACGGGAAAGGGGGGAGGAAATGAGGTCATTTAAATATGAATGTCCGGGATCGATAGAAGAGGCGACAGCGATAATGAAAAAGAACCCGGGCAATATAAAGATCATTGCCGGCGGCACGGATCTGCTCGGAATCTTGAAAGGTGAGATTATGCCGAACTATCCCGACTCCGTTATTGATATTGGAAAGATTCCCGGATTGGACGGCGTGAGCGGCGATAAACATGAATTGCGAATCGGTGCGCTCGCAAGGCTGGAAAAAATCGGTTCATCGGAAGTAATCCGAAAATATTACGGCGTCCTGTCCGAGGCTGCTCGCTCTGTCGGATCGCCTCAAATTCGGAATATGGGAACCATAGGCGGTAACCTGTGTCAGGGTGTCCGGTGCTGGTACTACCGTGCTCAGGGGTTGGGCCATCCCTATACCTGCATACGCAAAGGAGGGGAAACATGTTTCGCCATGACAGGCGACAACCGCTACCACGCCATTATCAACGGAGGACCTTGTTTTGCTGTCTGTCCTTCCGACACGGCAACGGCCCTGCTGGCCTTGGATGGGAAGATTCGGACATATAAGAGCGGGAGTGGTGGTCGAATCATTCCGATCAAAGAATTCTATTCGAATCAAGGTAACAAATTAGACGCCGATGAAATTGTCGTGGAGATACAGATTCCCGGACCGCCTCAAGGCGCGCGGCATTTCTACAGGAAATTCCGATTGCGCAAGGCTATTGATTTTGCCGTCGTCAGTGTAGCATTGATTGCGGCAACGGAAGACAGGGTCTGCCGGTATGCCCGGATTGTGCTTGGCGGGGTTGCACCCATGCCGATACGGGCGGTTAAGGCAGAGGAAAAAGTGGCAGGTCATCGTGTCGATGAAATTAACATAGCTGACGCGACAGAGGCAGCCCTGGCGGATGCCGAGCCGCTGAGTCGAAACAGTTACAAAGTTGAAATAGCAAAAAGAATGGTCGGACGAGCGATCATGGCCCTGATTTAGTTGGAATGCGAAAAGACGACAACACGTTCGGCCCTACTGCTCATTGCGGTTTACTTGAGATACCTCCTGTACGATGGGCGGCAGCGTTAAGGAGTATTTGATGCGTTTACTGGGTTCCCCTTTTCACTCCTCCGGTCGCATCATTCTATTCAGAGAGGCGGAGGAGCGCGAGCTTTTAGAAAGGATCATCACACTATGAAAATGTATTCGATAGACGGAAAGGTTCTTATTGACGTTCAGGATTTCCGGAGGGAGGGGAACAATCTTGTCATGAAAGGCCGCATGATGGATGCTATGACGATGTCTATCTATTTAAGACCGGAAGAATTGTGGCAGGCGTTAAAACTTCTCTCTCTGTCGGTCATTATCTATTTGCCGGTCATGATTATCCGGGGCTGGTGGCAGAGATTAAAAGAGAGAAGGAGCTAAAAAGAGAATGAGACTGAAAAACAAACAAGATAGAGTTAATTTCCCGAGAAACTGCCGGGATACCCCAATGAGTATGTGGGTGTCGCCGCATTGGCGGTTTCTGATGAAGTAAGCTATATCACGGGGAAGACAATCGCTGTGGCGGCAGTCTCGCCTCTGAGTGTGATCCGGCCCCTCGGTAAACAGGATGAGTGCGGTAAATATCAACAGGCATGAGCAAATATAAAGGGCATTTGAGAATGCCCGTGATGAAAGGAGGACTAACATGCAAATTGGATTGGTTGGGTATGGCGCCTGTATTCCCAGACACAGGATAGCAGTGAAAGATATTTTTGATGTCTGGAACAATACGGTTTTGGAAATGCTCAAGGGCATAAAAATCGAGGAGCGTGCAGTATTACAGCCAGATGAGGACACCATCACTATGGCCGTGTTGGCTGCAAAGCGTGCCCTGAAGCAGAGCGGCCTTGCCCCGGAACAGATTGACTCTCTTTATCTTGGCACAGGAACAAGTCCCTGGGATTCCAAGGCTTCTGCAATGACGGTGGCAGAGGCTCTTGGGCTGCGTCCCAATATTTTCATAGCCGATGTGCAGTTCTCCGGCAAATCGGCCACAGCCGCAATGCAGATGGCAATGGGATTGATAGGATCGGGCATGACGAAGTTCAGCATGGTCATCGGTTCCGACACCATCAACCGGCATGTGGCGCCCGGCGACTTATACGAGTATACCGCCTCTGCCGGGGCTGTAGCCCTGATCATCGGGAGCGATAGGATCATTGCGGAGATTGAGGGTACGGCATCTTATGGGACAGACTTCTCCGACTTCTTTCGCCAGGAAGGAAGTCGTTTCATCCGGATGGGCGGGCAGGACATTCCGGCTCTGCTGGACATGGGATTGATTGAGCATTCCGTGATTGCTGCCAAGGCACTATTCCATAAGCTGGGAACCAAACCGAGCGACTACAGCTATGCCGTGTTCCAGGCGATATACGGGTTTGTTCCCTTCGCCATCGGTGGGGCTCTCGGTTTCAGTCCGCAACAGATCGGTCCGGGAGTTATTGCGCCCATGATCGGCGATTGTGGAGCGGCCACCTCGTTGTTGAGTTTGGGCAGTGTACTCGACATAGCAAAACCGGGGGACAGCGTGTTTCTTTCCGCCTACGGGTTTGGCGCCGGGTCGGATGCCTTCAGTCTAAAGGCAACACCGTCCATAGTTGAAACAAGGGGAAAATCCCCGGCGGTAAGACAACTGCTGGAGGACAAACAGTTAGTGAGTTACGGCACAGCTCTGAAGTTCGAGTACAAGTTGTTGCGCCCTGAAAACGCCGCCTCTCCCTATGTATAAGTGAAAAGAAATCAGAGTTCAAAGATGAAAGGAGTGTATTGCGATGAATAGAAGAGTAGCTATAGTCGGCGTCGGACAGTCTCCCCGCGAGGTGTCTTACAGCCGGAGACATACCTGGCGTGATATCGTAGTGGCGGCTGTCTATGAAGCTTTGGAAGACGCAGGCATCGGACCACGGGAGATCCAGGCAGGCTTTGTTAATTATCACGGAGAGATGTACATCGAAACCGGAGGCATTGATCCCATTATCTCAGACTACCTTGGCATGGCCCCTGCACCTTTCAACGCTGGGTCCGCCCAATGCAACGGCGGCGCCATGTCCCTTTCAGACGGGGTTATGGCCGTTGCCTCTGGCCGCTATGATAAGGTTTTAGTGATTGGTTTCGACAAAGAGGACGTACATGTCAACCCTCTAGACACATTTAATGTAAGCTTCGAGGTGGAATATGACTATCATCTGGGGCTGAGCCACCTGGATGGGATCTTTCTGCGGGAACAAGCTTATATGCGCAAGTACGGATATGATCTAAGCCCGGTGGCAAAGTTTGCCCAGCAGTGCTATTGGTATGCGAACCGCAACCCCAGGGCTGTTCGTGGTAAAGACCCCATTCCAAGTATTGAAGAGCTGACGAAAGAGATATGGCCGGGGAGTCTGCAGCCATGTCTTGACAGTATCAGAAAGCGGAGTATCTGCAACAATGGTGGCGCTGCGGCGGCGATGATACTTGTTCCGGAGGATCAGGTTCAGAACTATGCGCACGTGCCGGTCTTTGTAGACGGTTTCTCTATCAAGGTTATATCCCACTATTTAGGCAAACAGCAAAACTATCCGGTACCTGGATTGGAGAATGGTGACATAGCCAGCATGCCTCATGCCGCGATAGCGGCAAAGGAAGCCTATAAGATGGCCGGAATAACTGCTGATGATGTGGATATAGTGCAGTTGTATGATAATCAGATCACGCCGATGCTCTTCTTGGAGGCACTCGGCATTTGCGAGCCAGGACAGGCAGGACGCTTTATTCTTGAGGGCGGAGTTGCTATCGATGGACACTGTCCAACCAACACCGACGGCGGTCGAACCGCCTTTTGCCTCTCGTCGGGCGCCGACGTGGGTGACATGGTAATTGAGTCGGTTCATCAATTGCGGGGCAATGCAGGGGAACGCCAGGTAAAGGATCCCAAAGTGTCGGCCTGTTGCGGTTTTGCCGGATGCGGAGGTGGCATATCAGTATTAATTGTAAGGAGGGACTAAAATGAACGAGTTTAGTGGAGAGCAGATATATAAGAACGCCGTGTACACGCCGATGCGAACCTGGCAGGAGAGAAAGGGACGTCTGCGACTGATGGGATCTAGGTGCAAAGACTGTGGACAACTCTGGTTCCCCCGCCGTGGTGAAGGAGTCTGTGGAAAATGCAATTCCCGCAACCTTGAGGACTATCAGTGCAGCCAGACAGGTAAGATACTGTACCATTGGGCGTTTGCGTTCTTTTTCACCCTGACCGGCTATGGAGAACGTGGCACTAACAACCGCGTCTCAACCCTTATTGAGTTGGATGACGGTGTGCATATCTTTTCGGAGATAGTTGACTATGAGCCTGAACTAATCCGGGACGGAATGAGAGTGGAAATGGTGGTACGTAAACATCGACGTGAAACGAACGGAAACTGGTTCTACGCCTATAAGTTTGTGATATCTAAGTAGCGGGTGGCAAAAAAATAGAGAGGAGCCAAAAAGAAGAATGAGATTGAAAAACAAGATAGCGGTAATTCCCGGAGGAACTGCTGGAATAGGAAAAGAGATCGCCCTGGGGTATGCTAAAGAAGGAGCAGTAGTGATCGTCTGCAGCAGGGGAGACGAGCACGTGAACGCCATGACGGGAATCATCAAAAAAAGTGGATATGAAGGACTCAGCCTGAAGGTGGATATAACGAAGAAGGAAGAAGTCGATGCTATGATAGACAGAGTGGTAAAGGAATATGGGCGAGTCGATATCATGCTCAACAGCGTCGGATTCTATCCGGCGACGCCCTTCCTTCAGATATCCCGGGAAGAGTGGCACAGGGTTATGGATATCAATTTGAATGGATCTTTTTATTGCGCCCAGGCCGCAGCGCATGTGATGGTCAAACAGAGATCAGGACGGATCATTTTCATTACCTCAGGTCAGGCACTCCATGGCGTGGCATTGATGGCCCATTATTCGGCATCTAAGGGGGCTCTTGTGTCTTTCACCAGGGCATTAGCTGCCGAGTTGAGTCCCCTCGGAATTAACGTTAATGCCATTGCAGCCGGACTAACCACAACGGATATGGTGAACAATGCCATACCGGAAGAGTATTTAAAAATCGCGGCTCAGAAGATGGCTGTGAGGCGCCTGGCCCGGCCCGATGAATATGTGGGCATTGCTGTATTATTAGGTTCCGATGATGGAGGCTACATCACCGGGGAAACGATTGCGGTAGACGGGGGCCATTCGAATGTCGCGTCGTGACGTCAACAGTCCATGCGGCATTCATGCAATGCGAATATGTGAATAAACCACTTACTAAGGTCTGAGGAGGACATGATGAGTCAACAGTACGAGATTGTTGTTGCTGGCGGCGGGCACAATGCCTTGACGGCAGCCTGCTATTTGGCCAAGGCCGGATTGAAAGTTTGTGTGGTGGAGAGGCTTCCCCACGCAGGGGGAGGCGTTTATACGGGGGAGATGGCTGCACCCGGTTTTAAGACTGATTACTGTTCAGTTATCCATGCGCTCATCCAAACAAACCCACTTCTACTGAATGATGAGTTGAGACTGCTGTCGAAATATGGGCTGAAATATGTATATCCGGATGTACAGATGACAATCCATTTCTACGATGGAACGTGTTTAGATATTTGCAAGACCGTGGATAAGACAGTGGCTTCCATAGCCAAATTTTCTCAGAAGGACGCTGAATCGTATCGGAAATTTTATGAATGGGCATCTCAGTTTGTGGAGATGATCCTTACCGGCCTATTTGCTCCGCCACCTCCATTTGGCACGTTCGTATCCATGATGGATCAAAGCGAAGAAGGCAGGGGCCTGCTGCGAACCCTAATGTTGAGTGCCCTTGACATCATCGAAGAGTGGTTTGAAAACGAAAAAGTGAAAATAGCTCTGACACGTTGGATATCGGAAATGATGGTTAAGCCGCAGACAAAAGGAACAGGTATGGTGTTCTTTCTCATGCTGGGCACGATTCATAAATATCCCCCGGGCCTTCCTATTGGAGGATCCGGAGCTTTGACTGACGCCCTCGTTAAGTGCCTCCGGGAACTCGGCGGCGAGATCAAGACCTCTTCAAGTATCAGGGAATTCAAATTACAGAAAAACGAGTGCAAGGGCGTTATCCTAGATACAGGAGAAGAAATCTTAGCTTCCCGTGCTGTGATCAGCACATTGAATATCAAACAGGTGTTTCCCACAATGGTGTCGGGAGCGAATCTACCGCTGGGGTTTTGCGAAAAGGTCGCGAAACTGCGATTCTCCAGTTTTTCGTGCTTTCAGCAGGGATTGGCACTCAACGAACCGCCGATCTTCAGTGCCGGCGCGGATATAAACAAGGCGTTCCTAGTAGAATTTGCGCCGAATACTATGGAAGAATATCTTCGCTATTTTGATGATCTCGGCTATGGCGTTCCCTCCCACAACCCACTTATTTGCTGCCAAACCCTCCATGATCCCTCTAGGGCGCCAGCAGGTAAGCACACTCTGTACCTTTATGAGTATGCGCCCTACGACCTGAAGAATGGAGGTGCTTCCAAGTGGGATGATATTCGGGAGCAATATGCCGAAGGTGTTGTGGAATTTCTGCGGAGGTATACAACCAATATGGGTTCCGAGAACATCATCGGGCAGTGGATACAGAGTCCTCTTGATCTCGAAAGGCACAACGCTTCGTTCATGAAAGGAGATTTTGGTCATATCGGTGCATTCATGGATCAGAATATGGGCAACAGGCCACTACCCACTTGGAACTACCGTACGCCTGTTGAGAGGTTGTACATGTGCGGTACCAGCACCCATCCCGGCACGGGGGTATCTGGAGGTGCCCGTGCGGCTGTGCAGGCTATTATGGATGATCTCAAAATAGACTTTGAGAAAATAATCGGGCGTTAGAGATCGACCATGGTTTTCCGGGTGCCTTTTTCAGGGACCATTCCAGGAGGCACTCGGGCCATCTGTGAATTGCGGATGTGTTGGAGTGTTCGGATTAGGTATGCCTGAAATGTGTGTGATCGCGCTGCTGATGTTTGAGCCGGGGGAAATTCCTGAATTGGGAAGTGGTCTGGGCAAGGCGATAAAAGGTTTCAAAAAAGCCGTGACAACAGAAGATGAGAACACGGGAGATGCAACGGCGGATGTAAGAAGACTTGATGATCGAGAAAGACAAAAGTGACCATGTGAGGACTTGTTCATCCCATGGCAATAACCTCGTGCGCAGTCTTAGTTACTGACATGCTGGTATGGAGCTCTCGGGTCTTAAGAAGATCATTAACAGTGTTGATGGAGTGACTGACTGCCGATTCATATGTCAAGGTCTAAATCGTGAAAAGCAATGTGCAATGAAGAAAAAAGGAGGCAACCTGATTTTCAAAGAACCAAAAAAACCGTCCAAATACCTGATTCCACAAGGGCCATAATACCCATTTCAGGTTATATTGGACAGCACTGTAACAACATAACATCTAACCTTTTGGAGTGTAGCATGAGAACGAGCTTCCGAAAGGCATCAATATGAACAAAGGGAGGCCTGCTATGAATTCCAATCATGAAAGATGTATGATGAGAGTGATGATTGTATTCCTTATTGTGATGATGGGTGTACTAAATGCTGCTCAACTTGCTTTTGCAGATGATAGCGCGAAGATTATTGGTATTTGGAAACTGGTTTCGTTCGAATCGGAGTGGAAAACAACCGGCGAACGAGTACCGACCATGGGAAAGAATCCAACAGGCTACGTCATCTTCACTCCCGAGGGGCGCATGATGGTGATCCTGACGGCCGAGGGGCGCAAGTTACCGAAAACCGATCAGGATCACGCCAATCTTTTGAAGTCCATGTCTGCTTACACGGGTATGTACCGGCTTGAAGGAGGCAAGTGGATCACCAAGGTCGATGTTTCTTGGATCCCTGCATGGCTCGGCACTGAACAGGTACGTTTTTTCAAGGTCGATGGCGACCGACTCCAAGTCATCTCAATGTGGCTGCAAGATCTTGTCAACCCCGAACGGGGAATGGCGCGGGGAATTCTTACGTTCGAACGGGTGAAATAGAAACCCGGGCGATTTCCCAGATGCTTGCGCAACCTCACCCGCATCATCGATCCAAGGCGACACTGCTTAAGATAACCACTTACCTTCTGGAGTATCGTATGAGAAAGAATTACCGGAAGGTGCCCATAAGAAAAGGGTCCAGAGGGGTCTGAATAATCGATAGTAACGGTTTGCAAAGTTGGTCAGGGGAATATATGGCTGATTTATCTATCTCACCAGATTAGGTTGAGGAAAGTAAGAGAAGCATGCCAATGGCATGCCTGTCCACTTGCGCAGCGCGGAATCTAGATGGTACTGGTCATCTTATTGATGAGTTCCGTATTTTTGCTTTTCCATTTCGCGAAAAAGGCAGTCAAAGTGGCAGCATCATACGTTATCCAAAAGCATCCAATCCTAGAGTACGGTTACTTTCTCCAGATAATAAGTTCCCCCGTGCCATGAAATAATGTTCCCACATAATTTACATGCCCGTTGCTAAATTATACATGCAATTAGTAGCGAGCTTCAACCTTACATTGTTTCCGATGGAGGTGCGGATATGTTGCAAGGTCTTTTTCAGCCAATGCATCTTTTAGTATTACTTATAATAGTTCTGATAATTTTTGGCCCGGGTAAACTTCCGGAGTTGGGGGGTTCGCTTGGGAAAGCTATAAGGGGTTTCAAGAAAGCAGTATCTGACATAGAAGATCATATGCGTCAGATAACCGATAAAAGCGAATCTGGGGAAAAGAAAGCTGATGAACGGTAACGATTGTATTTTCAGAGTTATGCTGAACAAAGGCCTTCTTGCTGGCAGGGTAGTAATGTCACGATGACAGGAATGAGAAATGGCAACATGATGAAGATCGGAGACTGATTCGATCTCCTAGCAGTCATGAATGCCTCCTATTTTAGGCAAGAGCAAGCCTCTGATATTATTTCGAAAACGTGATTAAACAGATTAATATTCCCGGCATTCGGGAAGGGAATTTTTTAGTATGAAGAATGTCTATGTGAAGACACAGCAGGCCGTGGATAAGGTGCTCTGTCACGATGTGACAAAAATTGAAAAAGGGGGATTCAAGGGCGCTCTGTTCAAGAAGGGGCACGTTATTCGGGAAGAGGATGTCGAGGTTCTGCTCAATATTGGTAAGCAACACATTGCCTTGATCGAACTCGAACCGGGAGAACTCCATGAGGAGGAGGCAGGTTTGAGGATTGTCAATGCTATCCAGGGGCCGGGCCTGTTTACCAAAGGTCCCTCCGAAGGGCGCTATGACCTGATCGCTGCTACAAAAGGTCTCTTGAAAGTGAATGGTGCCTGCCTTTATAGGATCAATCGCATTCCCAAGGTTGTAGTTTCGACGCTTCACAACCATACTCCTGTTGAAGAAGGTCAGAAGGTTGCTGGGGCAAAAGTCATTCCCCTTGTCGTCCGGGAGAAGACCATCCAAAAAGTGGAGGCCGTTGCTTCAACGTCGTTTCCTCTACTTTCCGTGTTGCCTTATCGAAAAATCCGTGTGGGAGCAGTTATTACGGGTCGTGAGATTTATGAAGCCAGAATTGCCGACGGATTTGGTTCAGTACTAGCGCAAAAGACAGCATTCTTTGGACTTGAAGCGCCTTCTGTCACCTATGCAGTTGACGATCGGGAGAAGGTATGTGCGGCAATTCTTGATCACCTGTCCAAGGATTGCGGATTGATTCTTGTTACAGGTGGGATGTCCGTCGACCCCGACGATGTTACGCCAGCAGGTATTAAGAAAACTGGGGCGAAGATCATCAAATACGGAGCACCTGTCCTGCCTGGAGCGATGTTTATGATGGCCTACAGGGAAGATGTGCCGATTATCGGGGTTCCCGCTTGCGCTATGTACGCCGATACAACAATTCTTGACCTTCTTTTGCCACGTGTTCTTGCAGGAGAAATAATTACGGCTTCGGACATCATCAGATTAGGTCATGGTGGACTGTGCCGTTCCTGCGATAAATGTATTTATCCTACATGTCCGTTTGGTAAAGGGTCGGCTTCGTGACAATTCGTCCTTTAACTCAAAAGTCAGTGATCCTAAAACAAGAGGCATTATCGTAAGAGACATCGTAAACGCGGCCATCAGACTCCTGGAAAATGAACAAGATTTTGTCTTGGCCACAATAGTTCAGCAATTCGGATCCGGTCCCCGTAGCGCGGGTGCTAGGATGGTCGTCCGGAGGGACGGGACCATTGCCGGTACTGTTGGCGGTGGGGCACTGGAAGCGAAGGTACGGAAAATAGCGGCAGATGTCCTGGAAAATCGCAGAGGGGTGTTAATGCCCTTCAATCTGACGGCGGATGATTCCGCCAGGATGGGAATGATCTGCGGTGGTGAGGGGAGTGTCTTTGTCAATTACATTGACGCAAGGAATCCGGCCATCCTGACGGTCTATCGGGAGCTGGCCGCTGTTATTGAAAGTGGGAACCGGGCTCGGTTGGTCACCTTTTTCCCCTCTGAAGAAACGGGCCGGGGCGGTAGCATGTGCCTAATAAGACCCGACGGCACAATCGCTGGACTTTCAGAACATAACGTCAAAGGCTTGGAGGCCATTCGCGTTGAGGCCGGCCTTTATCACACTTTCACCATATTGGAGCAGTACAAGGCGGTAGTCGAGCCCGTGGGATACTCTGGGACAGCCATGATCTTCGGAGCCGGTCATGTCGCCCAGAGCCTGTCCCCGGTGCTGTCCTCTGTGGATTTCAGGACTGTCGTTCTCGATGACCGGAAGGAATTCGCCAATCGTGAGAGGTTCGGCGGCGTCGATGAGATCATCCTCCTCGACTCTTTCGACGACGCTTTTAGTGGTCTGAAAATCGACGGGGGGAGCTACATCATCATCGTTACCCGGGGACACCTCCATGACAGAACGGTCCTCGCACAGGCTCTGGGTACAAAAGCTGCCTATATCGGCATGATTGGGAGCCGGAAGAAACGGGATATGACTTTCCAGAAACTTTTCGCGGAAGGCTTTACGAAGGCGGATGTGGACCGTGTCCACGCACCCATCGGCCTCGAGATCAAGGCGGAAACTCCCCCAGAGATCGCCGTCAGCATAGTCGGCGAGTTGATCAGAATCCGTGCGGAGTTAAACGGGCAAAAGTGAAAAGCCGTATCATTGCCTTCGGCCTTGCTGTCGGTATTTCTTCCCGAATGGCAGACAGTGTGAACGAATGTGACGATAAAATATTTTATAGGATTTCCGACAAGGACTGCTGCGAAAGTTATGTGCGACATATGGAGTGAATTCGGTCACATGGAATGAGAAGGTGTATCCAAAGAGTGGTGAATGAAGAGACAATCTGTAAATGATGACTAATCTTGTTATTCTACCATCTTGAAGTAGAAGTGTAGTGTAATGATGAAGCACAGTGTCATTTTTTTTGTCCTTCTCTTCAGTCTGATGTGTTCTGGATTCGTTCAGGCAGAGGAAAGAATCCATGCAGCAGTGGCGGCAAATTACATCCAGACATTTAAAGAAATATCAGCTGTTTTTCAGGAAAAGACGGGCATCAAGATAGAGGCGAACTACACATCATCAGGGAATCTTTATAGTCAGATTGTCAATGGTGCGCCCTATGATATGTTTCTTTCGGCGGATACAGATCGCCCGGCTCGCCTATACGAGAAAGATATGGGAGGGAAGCCTTTCATTTACGCAAAGGGAAAGGTGGCTTTGTGGTCGGCCTGCAAAAATTTCTGTTCGGCCGCCGATTGGCGGCAGGCGATAGCGGAAGCGAAGATCCAGCGGATCGCTTTAAGCAACCCTGAGGTTGCGCCGTACGGAGCGGCGGCTATGGCGGCATTGAAGGAAGCCCACCTTTGGTTGCCCTTGTATGGGAAACTGGTTATTGCCCAAAATGTGGCACAAGCCTTCCAATATGCAACCACAGAGGCTGTAGATGTTTGTTTTTGCAGCCTATCTTCAGCTTTGACAGATGTCGGGAAGAAAGGTTGTTACTACGTCATTGATGAGGCACCGCCAGTTGTGCAGGCAGCCTGCGTGCTAAAAGAAAAGGATACACCGGCGGTTGCTAAATTTGTTGCGTTCCTCCTTTCTCCGGAGGCCGATCTCATCAAAAAGAAGTATGGGTATAAATAAAATGGATTTTGTTCCCTTGTATGTCTCATTAAAGTTGTCCATGGTGACGACGAGTGTATTGATGGTTTTCACGGCGCCTCTCGCATACGTATTGGCATATTCGAGATTTCCAGGGAAATTACTCATCGAGTCCCTTATCAATTTACCCATGGTGCTGCCGCCCACAGTGCTGGGTTTTTACATGGTGATCATCATGGGGCCAAAGGGAATCATTGGTCATGTGTGGAGGAGCGTCACCGGCGGCTCTCTATTGTTCACTTTTCCGGGGATAGCCTTTGCCGCTGTCGTTTGTAGCTTACCCTTCGCCCTGCAACCGATGAAAGCCGCCTTCCAGAAGATTGATCGCAGGCTTCTTGAAAGCGCTTATGTACTTGGACTTTCCCGCATGGAAACATTTTTCCGGGTTGTCATTCCCAACAGTATTAACGGTATTGTCGCCGCGGCTGTCCTGGTATTTCTTCACTGTATGGGCGCCTTTGGCGTGCTCCTGATGGTTGGGGGAAGCCTTTCTGGAGAGACAAAAGTCGCCTCCATTGCTATCTATGAGGCTGTGGAGTCCATGAATTATCGGGAGGCAGCTATTATGTCTCTTTGTTTGATACCTATTAGTTACGTGTTTCTCTTGTTAGTGAATAAACTCAATGAGGAATCGTGATATGGTTCTCCAAGTTATCATCAAAAAAAGGCTGAAGTGCTTTGATATCGAGATTTCATTTTCCTGTCCCGATGAGCAGTTGCTGGTTATGATTGGACCATCTGGAAGTGGAAAGACGACCATCTTGCGCATGATCGCTGGTTTGGAAAAGCCTGAAGAGGGCCAGATTATCTGTCACGGGAAGACATGGTTTGATTCGTCACGGAGAATCGATATCCCTCCGCAAAAGCGCCGAATTGGGTATGTATTTCAGGATTACACCCTCTTCCCCCATCTGAGCATCTATGACAACGTGGCATTTGCCGCCCCTGACAGAAAAGAAGTTGATGATTTACTCGACAGGTTCTGCATCGCCCATCTCCGTAACCGCAAGCCCCATTTGGTCTCCGGTGGCGAGCGCCAGCGCTGCGCCATCTGCCAGGCTTTGGCTAGGCGACCCCAGTTATTGCTCCTCGATGAGCCTTTTTCGTCCCTGGATGTTTTAACGCGACGGAAGCTAAGAGACGAGTTAAAGGTGTTGAAGGAAGAACTCTCTTTTCCTGTATGCTATGTTACGCATGATATCCACGAGGCGCTGGTTCTCGCCGATGGAATGATCCCTATTGTCAATGGCAGGATCGAGCCGGACTGGATGCAACACATAGTCCGGGGTGGACAGACCGCTTTGTTGACTTCCAGGACGGTTCGCGAGCCTGGGCTGGCCCTGGCATATTAAGGGGGCGCCTATTTGATGAATATCGGTTCCTACTCCTTTGAGGAATACAAGTGCCTTGTGGAATCTTTTCACGGCAATTTGTCGCCGGGTCTGATCATCGGCGGTTATATGGTTGATCTGGCTCTGAGACATCTGCCGGAGGGGGAGTCTTTTGACGCCATATGCGAGACGACCGTTTGTCTTCCGGACGCCATACAATTGCTTACCCGATGCACCGTCGGAAATGGCCGTCTGAACATCATTGATGTTGGGCGTATGGCTGTGACTCTTTATGAAAATAATCGTGGAGAAGGTGTGCGCGTGTATCTCGACCATGTGAAACTGAAGCCATGGCCTGCGGTCGAACAGTGGTATCTCAAACAGACAGAAGATCATGACATCGATTTGCTAATAGAGCATGTCAAGCAGGCGGGACATCGGATTCTGAGCATTCAGTTCAAGCGTGTGGATCCGTTAATTATCAGGCGGCAGCCTATGGGAACCGTTGCCGATTGCAGAATATGCGGCGAAATCTATCCCCTCAAAGACGGCGATCGATGTCGGGGATGCTGTGGGGAATTGCCTTACATTGAAATCACAGCGCAGCCAAGTTTCATCAAGGTTGCTTCACAACCCATGACTTATGTTAAAAGCTCCCATGCTTTTAATGATAGTTCTTTGGTTTTAAACAAAACATATTTGTCATTCGATACAACAGAGAAACCTTGAATAAATCTTTATCATTTTAGGAAATTACATTGAACCTTGGTAATATAAAAGATCTCCTTGAAGCGGAAGTCATCATCGGTGAAGACCAGTTAGATATGGTAGTAAAGACGGCTTTTGTTGCTGACCTGATGAGTGACGTCCTTGCCTTTGCAACAGCAGGAAGTCTTTTAATTACCGGGCTAACGAATCCGCAGGTTGTGAGAACAGCAGACGTACTTGATATTGCGGCTATTATTATGGGTCGAGGTAAAAGGCCTTCCCGGGAAACGGCCCAATTAGCGGAGAAATTGAATATTCCCGTTCTCACAACGAAATATATTCTTTTTGAGGCATCCGGACGGTTGTATTCAGAGGGTGTTAGAGGTTGCATAGAAAGAGTAACGAGTAAATAAACATTATCGTAGAAGGTAAACCATTGCATGAAGGAAGTCTTAGTCTCGTCGATTATATTATCACCAAGGACTGAGCAATATCGCGCAATATTGGAGCGGTCACGAAGAGGACCTTTAATGCGGTGATGATTTCATTTGAAAGTTTTATAACGTCCGATCTAAAGCACGTCCGTGCCTCTATCGGCCCGGTAGTCAAGGTGGAAACATCTGCGGTAATATCAACAAGGATTGACGCGGAACTTATTCATGTCCCGGCGGAGTTCCTTCGATGGAAGTAAATGGTTCTACCGTCGCTCTCATCTTGGCTGCCGGTTATTCGTCCCGGATGGGGGAATTTAAACCCCTTCTGCCCATGGGGGAATTCTCGATGATTGAAAGATCCATCGCAGCTTTCCTCCAGGCAGGCATTAGTGACATCCGGGTCGTTGTTGGTTATCGGGCCGACACACTTATCCCTGTCTTGACACGCATCGGGGTTCGTCCCATTCTTAATGAAAACTTCTCTCTTGGGATGTACTCATCAGTCCAGGCAGGTGTTCGAAGCCTGGGGGAGGGTGACGATGCCTTTTTTCTCCTGCCGGCAGACTATCCTCTTATCCGTCCGGAAACCGTGGCAGAGATGCTTGACATGCATAGGCGATTGAATACGGCTATTCTCTATCCAACTTTCCACGGACGAAGAGGACATCCCCCTTTAATAGCAGCGGCACGCTACATTGACTGGATTATTCTAGAGGAACAGCCCCAGGGACTGAGGTCTTTCTTGGCGAGCCACGAGAGAAATGCCGTTGATATAGAGGTCGATGATGAAGGCATTCTTATCGACTTGGACACTATCATGGATTACCAAATGATTCTGGATCGCCATATTAAAACTGAGGTTCCGTGCATGGAGCGGTGCTTATTCCTACTTAAGAGATACGGTGTCTCGGAGGAAGTGATTGCTCATTCTCGACAGGTGAGCATGCTGTCTAGGGAGATCGCTATCCGTCTTAAAGTAATTATACCGAATCTCGATGAGACCTTGGTTGCTGCCGCCAGCCTACTCCATGACCTAGCCAAGGGCAAACCTCACCATGCAGAAGAAGGAATGAGAATCATCAAATCATGGGGATACACGAAGGTAGCGACCATTGTCGGCTCTCATACGGACATCATTCTGCCGGACCGCATTTCTTTGGGAGAAAGCGAGATTCTCTTCCTCGCCGATAAACTGGTGAAGGGAGTCCGCTATGTTACCCTCGATGAGAGGTTCCAAGAGTCTATGGCCCGATTCGGTGGTGATGCAGACATTGCACAGGTGATCAGAAATCGTTACGCCTGTGCAAGCATAATTAAGAAAATGATCGAAATTATGTTGGGAACACAGATTGAATCAATATTGCCCCGAGAAGGATTATAAGAACTTAATGGATGAAAAACAAACTCATTTACTTGATAAGGCACGGCGAGACCCTTACGAATAATCCACAAAAAAAGCGTTACATTGGACAACTCGACATACCGCTTAGCAACAAAGGCATTGGGCAAGCCCAGCGGCTTGCAGAAGTATTGGGAAGATTGCCCATTGTGAAGGTTTATGCAAGCAACCTCACGCGTTCCCTTCAAACGGCAGAATTCATAGCCGCCAGTTTATGCCTGAAGCCTGAGATCATTTCGAATCTAGCGGAAATCAATTTAGGCCGGTGGGAAGGTCTCCTATTTGAAGAAGTACGTTGCCGGTATCCCGAAGAGTATATAAGAAGAGGGCAGAATATCCTCCACCATCGTCCACCTGGGGGAGAGAGCTTCGCAGAATGTCGCCAGCGAGTCCTCGCTGCTTATCACCAAATAGCAACAGAAGTGGCCGGACCAATCCTGGTAGTTGCCCACGCTGGAGTAAACCGTCTGATCCTTTGCGATATTTTGGGAATGCAGCCGGAGAATCTCTTCATGATTGAACAAAACTATGGATGCTTAAACATGATCCGGCGAACAAATTCAGGTGACCGAATCATCCTCATAAACTATGTTCTTCTATGACGGCCACACCACCCCGGAAATTAGCAACATGGCATATTCGGAATTTATAGCATTTCAGAGCATCATTTAAGAAGGATTGCTTTTGTACTATGAAGAATGGAGCGCAATATAGCAGGATATTCATCCCTGCCTCCGGCAGGAAAACTTTTCATCCCCGTTTAAAAACGGGGTATTCAAGTTTTTAAATTTCATAGATAGGGAGATCTATGATGAGACATTTTAGATTCTTTGCTTTAGTCATCGTGATCGTGACAATTTCCGTGTGGCTTTCCGCCGCTGCCGAGGCAGCTTCCAAAGAATCCGTGGAGCCGTACTTTCAGAAGGCACGGCAGGATTATCTGCAGAAAAATATGAAGGCTGCGGCCGATGAAGTTCGGAAGAGTGCCACCTACCTGAAATCCGAGACCTCTGCCGCCAAGGGCAACGGCAAGAAAGCCCTCACGGCATCCTACCGGGAGCTTGATAAGCTGGCCGGAGAACTGGAAAAAGGGACCGTCAAGTCCGTGAAGGAAATGGAGATCTCGTTTGCCAGCGCCTATGAGGCCCTCGCAACGAATTCGCATGTCAAGTCAACGGATGCATGGTCGAGGAAGGAATTCAAGAAGGCGGGAGATGAGCTTGAGGCGGCCATTGACGAGTTGGAAAAAGGCTTTGCCTGGGGTAGGCATAAAGCGGACGCCAGCACACGGAAAGTGATCGGTGAATCGAAGGAGCTATCCAAAAAGCTGAAGGAAGGCGCCGGCAGATCCTCCGCAGAAGCCAGCGAGTCCCTGAAAGACATGGGGGATGAGATCAGGATGTTCGGGCTAATAATCTCCTCAAAATAGTAGTGAATGACGAGCCGGAGCCTTTCCGTTTCCGCAGTCGAATGATTGCAGCCATTTCCGGGCAAGGAGTCCGTGAGCAGAATCACCTTTCTTGCCTTTGAGCACGCCGCCAAGTCGATTGGCATGCTTGACAGCATCTACCTTCGCGCGCTCAAGCGTTTCGCTCAAAGGTGAAATTAAGGAAGATGACTTATTATTTTAACACATACAATATTTTCCTATGGCCGAGCTTACCTGGATTTACCCTCTTTTACCTCAAAATGGTTGGGCTCCAACCACCAACACAACCATTTAGAAATCCCCAAAAGGCTAGCTTTCGAGCCACCCTTTAAGGTAATCAGCTTGGTTTACGATTTGCCCGCTTAATACATACCCCTTGTTCGGTCACGATTCACATCCATTTTTTTGTTGATCCTTTTTTTCTATCCTTACTTTATATCGGTTGTTCAGAATATCTTAACCTGTATAGCCATCGTCTATTTTATTTATTATAGGGCAACAACTGCGCCGTCTTTTTTCAAATGTTGACACACGGACTTCTGAGCTTTTTGTTGAGTCGGGTCACGCGGGGGAATTTCACCCCCACGGTTGAGTAGCCGCGCACCTCACGGTGCGCAGCCCTCACAGAAGCCCGCCTGCAGATTTCCCGCACGAGCCTCTTCAGCAGTTGATTCACAGTACAGCATCTTTCTCTACTATTCTCTCGAGTCCTGTTTGCATGGCTGGCTCGTTCCTTTCTTTGAATAAAGGGCCGAGTCCTCCCTTTGCATGGAGCCCATGTTTCCCTCAAAAGGCTCAACTGCCGCTAACCGCTTCCCCATGTAGCAGGCTTTCCCTGCCTCAGAGTACTATCAGTTAGTCCGACTCCCGGCAAATCATCGAACCATCCTTGCTTCAAGGGCTTGTCTGGCTCTACAGCTTACTTGCTGAACTTGCCGGGTCTCCCGTGTTCACACAAAATCTGTTGTCAACATGCCGTAGGTGCTGGACCCCGGTGGCATCAAAGCTACCTCGCCTATATCGGTAACCGTAATTCTGCCTTCCCCTTAGAGAGATAGGGTCGGCTGCCACACACCGTTCGATTTCGGGGCTACATACCCTTTCACTTTCGTTACGGCCTATTGCCTCCCTGTTTACGCTTCACAGTGCTTGTTCCCATCTTGTATCGATGGTCCGCACACTGCGCAAAACTCGGTTCTCGGCTGTTGGCTAAACTTTGCCGGGGTGACTATCTCAAGTCACCAGACTTTGTGCGCCTCACGGCGCACTCCCCACGGATCCGGACGTGACAGTCTCCCGTCATCCGGCTCTTATCATCCAGCCGCCAGGCTAACCTAGCGGTTTTATCTTATCCCTTGGCTCCTCCCATCTCTGGTTGACCAAACAATAAGACCAGATGATCCAACCCCTTCGCTCCATTCCCATTACAGGAACTTCTTCACTACTACGAGTTGGTCCGCCCCTGTGCCCCGCATCGGTACTCTCATTCTCGTGGGTCCTCCACTTGAATTTCTCCCTTATCATCGGGACGACAGGTTCCCACGTTCCACACAAGAGCCTGAATCAGGTTCGCGCTACCTTTATGCCGGATGCCGCTCAAGCAGTAAACAGGTTCCCCTTGAACTTATCCTGGAGACCGGTACGACCCCCAGTTTTGACATCATCCATTTCATTTCGACATCTCAGAAGTAGTTCGCTTGCGCTCGCCTTCCTGAACCTCACCTGACATGGTCTTTTGCCATGCCTTTTGACAGGAGGACCATATATGGCAAGAACTATTGCTGAACTTCCAAGTGGCACCAGAATTACTGATTTCATCAGCCTGGGGGTAGTTACGAAAACTTTTCCGTTAACCGCTATTGAATCCGCTCTCAAACAGAGTGACAAGGCGAGCATCCGCAAGAGGGATTTGCCGGCGCATGTGGTTGTATATTATGTTATTGCCTTGGCCTTCTACATGCAGTCGTCATACCGTGAAGTGCTGCGTTGCCTTCTCGAAGGAATCAAGTGGCTTTTAGGGCCTGATGCTATTATCAAAGTAACTGGCAAGTCGGGAATTTCACAGGCCCGTACACGGTTGGGGTGGGAGCCTATTCGGAAATTGCACGACGAAATTGTGCAGCCGATCGCCGTGGAATCGACAAAGGGTGCTTGGTATAAGAACTGGCGTTTGGTCAGTGTAGACGGAAGCACACTTGATATCGCCGACGAAAAGTATAACGAAGATACTTTCGGAAGGCCACCTTCCAACCGTGGCATCAGTGCCTTTCCGAAACTCCGGTTCGTATCTCTGGTCGAGAACGGGACACATGTCTTGTTTGGTACCCGAATGGGGGGCTATAAAACAGGGGGAATCACTCTTGCCAAGGAAGTGCTGACCTGCCTGCGCAAGGGGATGCTGTGCCTTGCGGATAGGAATTTCTACGGATTTGAATTGTGGAAACAGGCGCTTGGTACGGGGGCTGATTTGCTCTGGCGAGTTAACAAAAACAGCAGTTTGCCCTATAAAAAGAGGCTTACCGATGGCTCTTACATGAGCAGAGTACATCAACGTCATAAAAAAAATGGCGTTGTCGTTCGCGTTATTGAATATCGATTGGAAGGAATTGAGGGTGCAGAACCCATATATCGCCTGATCACGACGATTCTTGATCACGAAGCAGCGCCAGCCGCTGAATTGGCCGCTCTGTATCATGAGCGATGGGAAATTGAGACTGCGTTGGACGAACTCAAAACTCATTTGCGTGGTTCTAAAATAGTGTTGCGCAGTAAAACCCCGGATTTGGTACGACAGGAGTTCTATGGCCTGATGATGGCACATTTTTCTGTCCGTGGTTTGATGCATGAGGCCGCTCTGAAAGTGGACGAAGATGCGGATAGACTGTCATTCCTTCATGCTGTTCGTGTAGTCCGCCGAAAAATCGCGAGCTTCGCAGCCATCCCCCCCTCAGGCCAAAAATGCATTTCATGAAGCTGTTGTGCGGGAAATTCTTGAGGAGCGAGTTGTGTCGAGTAGATCGCGCAGTAATCCGCGTGGTTTGAAGAGAAAAATGAGCATCTATCCCCTTCGTCCAAGGGTACTGATTAAAACTACACGATTGCTTATTGAAAATCATATTGTGATTGTTAAGTGAACAGTATTGAGCTTAAGGTGGTTTGAAGCCAGCCCCTGCAAGCCGGCTCCGAGGGGCCTCCCCTCATCTCTTGTGCAGCCTCGTGGCGCACATACCGAATGAAACGTGCAAAGTCTTGCTTATTTTCTGTCTCGGAAGAATCCGGCTTTCTGCCTGTTGAGCTTGAATACTATATGCAGCATCTCCGCAAAGCTTTCCGAATAACCATCCTTCACATCAATATTCTTATTTTTTATCGTGATAATACGTTCTTTTTTCATTCCAAATAATGGCTGTACATAATTTACATTATTTCCTTTCTCAAATAGTCTGCCTTCAAACCTGATAGCAAAAACCCAAATCTGGAACTGCCATTCATATTAGCTTTTGTTACAGGAAGACCGTTTATTAAAAATATCATGGGGAGGTAACTAACTATGTTGTGAATTACATGAGGATTTTTTCTCTTTTCGGCACGTACGTAGAATTCTAAGAGTTTGAACTTAACTTAACAGATTTGAAAAGGAAGGATGATACTAAAATGAAAACACTTAAAATGCTTTTTATTGTTCTTTCAATGTTGACAATTCTGCCGGGCACAATTTACTCGGCTGTCGTTACTGATGAAGTGGGGGATCACATTCCTGGTCCTCCAGGATTGTCCGCTGTGGTTTTTTATTATGACCACATAACAGGAACAAATCAGTATTCAGGTGGCACATTAGTCAACAGAAATACCAATTTAACTGCTGATGTAACAGCACTTAGGTTCCTGCACTTTTCTGAAATAGGAGGCTTTCCAGTAGCTATGGCGCTTGCCCTGCCTTACGGCAACGTATCAATTAATGGCGCAGGAGTTGGTGGTAATCAGTTTTCCAGTACAGAGATAGGAGATTTGATGGCTATATCTGGCATTTGGCTGATTGCCAAACCTGAACAAAGAATGTGGCTTGACATCTCAGCGTGGCTTACTGCTCCTACAGGAGAGTATACTCCTGAGAAGCCATTAGCTCTAAACCTGGGTCAAAACATGTGGTCCGGTAAATTATTAATGGGATTTACCAAAGGGTTCGGCCCAATTACATGGGATTTGAATAGCTTTGTCCAGATCTTCACAAATAATGATAGGTATGTGCAATTTGGCCCTCCCAATGCTTCAGGTCCCGCAACTTTGAAAAGAGATCCCGTATACGAAGTTGAAACACATTTAAAATACGATCTTACTAAGGCATTATTTGTTTCGGCAGATTATTACTATTTATGCGGAGGGGAAACTAAAACTGACGAATTTGGAAGTAATAATGATAGATTAAATGATCATACTGCGGGAATAACCGTTGGTATTCAACTCACCCCCAAAACGCAACTCCTAGTTCATGCACGTGATACTTTCAAAACTGAGAATCAGATTGAGACAATGGATATTGGTGCGCGATTGGCTTACTTCTTCTAGATATCGTGTTACTAATGTATTGAATGATGATAACTAAAAAAACAACATGGAATGCGCCTCTGGAGGAATGCTGCCTTTGGAGGTGTATTCCAAGCTAACTACAAACTTACTGACGGGTAACCTTTTATAAAAACATAAAATAAAAAATGCGAAAGGGTAAAAATGATGTTCAATGTAAAAAAAGAGATAGCATTTGCTGGAATAATGAGCGCTATCATTAGTGCGATACTGTGTTTCCTTCTCGTTTATTTTATCTTACCGCTCCCTTTGTCGATAACCAATAATGCGATAGGTAATGCGATAAGCGGAGCAATCAGTGGCGGAATATCCGGGGCTATCGCAACTGCAATAACCGCCAAGAAATTGACGAAGTAAAAAGTTGAAGATTTATAATTTGATTTAGATCAAATGATAAAAAAAGTTGAGTGCAACCGGACAGGGGTGAAGATCGCGGCCATGAAGAACTACTTCTTCCTGGATAAAGGGAAAGAAGCCATAGAACGGTGTATTAAATTGCCATTATACTTTTTGGGTTGATCGCAGTGATGATGGTTTAGTTATAATGGGCCACCTCAAGGGAGAACGCGTAAAGGCCTTCAGTCTGATGGAAGACAAGGTCAGGATCATCAAGGGTGAAGTATTGAGGAGACGTTCAATCAAATTAATAAAGGAAGGAGAGCATTATGTCAGATGGAAAACAAATCCTCTTTGATCTTAGAGGTAAAACAGCCGTGGTTACGGGTGGGGGGAGTGGCTTGGGACGTGAATTCTGTGATGTCCTGGCTGAGTTTGGGGCTAACGTTGTATGTTCCGATATTTATAAGGATCGTGCTGAGGAAACTATTGAAATAATTAAGAAGTATGGGAATAGAACACTGGCAATCGAGGTGGACGTATCGAAATATGATCAAGTCCAGACGATGTTCAAACAGGTAGAAAGTACATTTGGCGGGCTTGACGTACTCGTCAATAATGCCGGCATTCTTATTAGTGTGTCTCCAATTGATCAATTAGATGTAGGGGACTGGCATAAATTGCTTAATGTCAACCTTCATGGGACATTCTACTGCATGAAAGAAGGGCTAAGAATAATGATGAAACAGAAGAAAGGCTCGATTATTAATATCGCCTCTATCGGCGGACTAGTTGGGTTGGATTTTTCTCCGGTAGCCCATTATGTAACTTCAAAATCGGCAGTAATTGGGCTTACGAAGCAAGGGGCTGCAGAATATGGCCAGTATGGTATACGTGTCAACTCCATTGCTCCAGGATTTCATCATGGGACAAGGTTGGGAGACGACGTAGGCCTTAAACAGCCTGATGCAGATAAGGCCTTTCAGAAATTGCTGTCTTCAAAAGCTCCTATGAAGAGGATGGGAGAGCTTAAGGAGATTAGGGGTTTGTTGATCTACCTTGCCTCTGATGCCTCGAGTTTTTTAACAGGGCAGATAATTGCCTCTGATGGAGGTTGGACCTGCATATAAGAATATTCACTGGCATTTGTCTTCAGACTGTACACACCCCAAACCTGAACTGCGCAATCCTTCTTTTTGCTTCTTCATCCATGACAGTAACCTCCGAAAAGATTTTTGCCCCTCTTACCAGAACCGAAACAAACATGGCGACGCAAAAAGAAGATGGGGAGGTCCTCAAAAACGCAACGGCGCACATTGTTCTGTCACAGAAAATATCTTCCCGGAAAAAAATGACGCGACGGAATCGACAGACGGCTTCAGAACATTACAAAGCCGCGAACTCCACAGCCGCAGGCAACGATACCAGTATTGCTGGTTCTAACGTAAAATACCCTCGACCCAGCGGTTCTCTGTAATCTTCCTGAACAAACACGAACAGACCACTTCGGCACGATACCTGAGACCCTTCAAAAATCCGCAGGGACGGCACGTATGGACAGCCTTGCAATCGGGACAACGAAAACGCTTCACCCACAGCGGCTCGACAAAACCCTCAAAGTATCTCTCCCTGTATCCGTGCCCGCACAACCTCACGCTCCCGCATCGGCAACGCTTCGGAGGCTTCGGCCATGGATATCTCTTGCCGAACTCGTATAATATCTTTACATCGACGGGAATGTGTAGTACCAAAATATATCTTTTTGAGAGGGTAACCATCAGGGTTGGTTGCCACACCAGTATTCCCCAGGTTACCCCCTCTCTCCATAATCAAATCATCGTGAGTAAGATTTACTCTCATACAAAAGATCGTAATAAAAAGATACCCATTTAAGTTAGTTTATTGTGAACGGTGACAACCTTTCAGGATTTGCTTGTCCATGGTCAACTCGGCTACTGCTCGCTTGAGACGGGTATTCTCCTTCTCCAGATCCTTCAACTTACTGATATGGGCCGTATTGTAATCCCTTTTTCTCGTGCCGCTTTAGGGGGCAGGGATACAGCTTCCTTTTCTCCCCTTTCCTCCGATTTCTTCATACGTGCAGGATACCTGATCGTTCCCTGTATAAACGTTATTCCCGATACTGGTTACTTCTATTTTGAATTTTTCATCTTTTTTCGAATTCCCGATCAAAACGTCGGTAGTGCCGATTTTCGCAATACCGAAGTCCCCGATAAAAGGATTACTATCCTCCTCTGCAATCGTAATTTCATATTTCTTGCCCTTTTCCGCCTTATCCGCGGCCAGGGCAGCCACAGTACAACCGAGAACAACGGCCATTGCTATAACTACCACCATAACAAAGTACTTCTTCATAATTATTCCTCCCTCTAAATTTTTTTTCGTATGTCTATCTCTCCACCAAGCCCTTCCCCTTCCCGAGGAAAAGACAACCATCCCCCCGTGTATTACCCTCTCTACTATAACACCCTGTTCTTCACGATATCGTCAACGAGGGCAGGGTCGGCCAGCGTGGTGGTGTCTCCTAGGTCGCTTATCTCATTCGCGGCAACCTTTCTCAGTATCCGCCTCATGATCTTGCCGCTCCGGATATTCTCTGTTTTTACAATCGGCCCGATCAGCGTCCATATATACTTCACCAACTCCTTTCTATAATGATGTGGAAGCAACGGATATTCGTTCATTATGGATTCGTGTGAACGGCAACTCTATCATCCAATTGAGCACCCTTTGCTTCTGTGTTTGCAAACATTCTAATTTTAAAACGGATTTATAGTAAATTATGTGAGGGCATGATTTGTCGTATGGAGATAAGGTATTTATGAGGTACAATGTACAAGAAAAGCCTCTGCGCTCTGTTAATCATATTGCATCAAACTTGAATATTGTTCTTACTTCCGCAAGTCAAAATCACGGGAAGTATCTTAATACATAACTTAAAAATGGATGTTGGGCATAGAGAACAAATATGACAATACCACTGACTCTATCGCGGCCGGACGGCACACCCATCACAGAATGGGAAATCTGGACCAGGCCGAAGAAGGATTACCAGTGGGAACCCGAACTCGTCACAGTGTGTGCCTAAACGCCCCTTAATGTTTTCAATCGATAATATTCACCTCTTCGCAATGGCTCCCCGTATAGGTGGACAGTGCAAGAATGACTACCGACCAATCATAGGAAAATTATTTGCAGCTTTTCCCGTCGGTTGGGCAATCTTGAGAAAATGGCAATAGGATTTTTTGTTTAGGCTATCCTGAAAAAAGAGTAAGGGTGAAATTAAATGCGGGTTGCAATGGTAATCCTTTACAAAAGGTGATATTAACCCAGGAAGATTGAGTTTGCCGCTTCTGGCGAATCAAAATACATATTAAAAAAAGGGAGGATGGAGGGATGAACAAGGGAGATCTAATCAATGAAGTGGCAAAAGCCACATGCGGTAAATCTTGTGCAGTAAAGGCCGTAGACGCTTTCCTAGGGGCAGTCAAGAAAGCACTGAAGAAGGGAGACAAAGTGGCCTTCGCCGGTTTCGGGACGTTCTCTGTCGCTAAAAGATCTGCCAGGAAGGGGAGGAATCCACAGACTGGTGAAGCACTCAAAATTGCGGCGAAGAAGGTTCCTAAGTTTACAGCCGGCAAGGCATTAAAGGAAGCTGTGAAATAAATTATCGTTATTTTATCTGTCAATAAGGGGTGGGAGTATTCTTCCCACCCTTTCCTATCCAGACTAATCCTTATTCATTATTATTTATGATTTGGACTACTGTAACCGCCGAAGATGTGACGAGGAACAAATGGAAACTGTAAGAGACCTGATTAAACCACACTTGAAGAATGATCATATCGTATCTGTTAAAATCGTTACTCCCACGGATTTGGATGACCCGGCGATACTGCGGGTTATTGTTGACTTCAAAGACAAAAATCGGCAGACCATTACCCTGAAATGTTTTTATCCCCCCGACGATACTCAATCATAGAATCAAAATGGTAATAGAGAGTATTTGTTGTGATGTAACCATCTGAATATAATTGTTGTAATAATCACAACCATTGTTGTATAATTTACAACACAAGAGGTTATATGCTATTAGAATTATTTACATCAAAATTGAGAGTGGAAATTCTCGCACTATTCTTTTCACGGTCGGAGGAAGCCTTCTACTTGGGTGAAATAGTAAAGCTCACAGGTGAGGATCGCGGCAACATTAGCCGGGAACTCCGGAACCTTGAAAGTATCGGCTTGCTTGTCAGCCGGATAGAAGGAAACCTGAAGTATTATTCGTTAAACAGGAAATACCTTCTCTACGACGAACTTAGATCAATTATTCAAAAAACGAGAGGCGCCACTGGCACGCTCAGAGAAACTCTCTCCAGGGCAAAGAACATTGATTATGCATTTATCTATGGCTCGATCGCCTCTGGCACAGAAACGGTTAGGAGCGATATCGACTTGATGGTCATCGGAGAGATTTCGCTCGAGAGTCTTTTGAGACTCATGAAAGGCCCTGAAAAGACTCTCGGAAGGGAGATCAATCCATCTTTGTATAGTCTTAAAGAGTATAAGCGAAGAATGAAAAGGAAAGACCCGTTTATTGTTAGAGTGATGGATGAACCAAGAATTATGCTCATAGGAGATGACGATGGGTTACAAGGAGTTGCTGGCTAAAAATCTAATAAAGCCTTTCAAAGCAACCGACCAGCAGATCAAGAAGCAAATGGACCTCGCGAGCAGGGATCTGAAAGTTGCAAAAGCTATGCTCGGGGTGAACAACGACTGGACTTACAACATCGCCTATAACGCTATTCTCCAGGCTGTTCGGGCTCTTATGTATGTGGAAGGATTCAGATCAGTTGGTGAGGGGCAACATAAAACGGCAATCCTGTTTGCAGAACTTGCCTTGGGCGAAAAGTTCGAAAATGAGGTCCACTTTTTCGACAAAATGCGTACGAAGCGAAACCAGGCTGTGTATGATACCGTAGGGCTTGTTTCTGAAAATGAAGCGAAGCAATCACTGGTGTTTGCTAAGAAATTTGTCGGTAGAATAGAAGAAGTGCTAAAGGGAATGCGGTAAGAGTTTTGTAATTATTTGCCATCTTTTATTAAGAGATCACTGTTCTGTGCGGTTATCAAGGCGGCTATTATACACTTTTTTTATCTCTTTCGTACGATATTTTCTCCTTTTCTTTTATCAGGGCACTTCGACTGCATTTTGATTGCTTCTTTATCGTGAAAAAGCCAGAAATACCATAAATTCAATAGGTCATCGCCACGAGCAAAAATACCAGCCGTTTGTAATATCAGAACAATACTTCTCAAGGAATATTTACCGGTCTAGCCTTCCGTATCGCCGGATACAGAAGTTAGTATTCTGTATCCTGTTTTCCCCCTGATCCCCCATTTCTTCACGCAAACATGCATTTTCCCCTTGACTTTTGCGTAAAAATGGATACAATACACATTGAATTATGTATCCTAATAAAAAGGGGGATGGAGATGATGAATTACTTTTTAGCTGCGGCCATGGCGGCCGCGATTATCTGGATCGTGGCGGTCTTCAATTCCGTCATACGGCGGAAAAACATGGTCGAAAACGCCTTCGCATCAATCGATGCGATGACCAAGAGACGCTATGACCTGATTCCGAACCTGGTCGATTGCGTGACCGAATACATGAGCTATGAAATGGGCCTCATGGAGCGGTTGACGCAATGGCGTACCGAGGCTGTCAAGCTGTCCCCCGGTTCGCCCGAAAAGCAATCCCTGGACGGCAGGATAGGGGAGGGCATCCGCAGCCTGTTCGCCGTGGCCGAGGGATACCCTTCCTTGAGGACAAGCGACAACTTCCTACAGTTACAGGGAGCCCTTAACGAGGTCGAGGACCAGATAGCGGCTGCGCGGAGGGCCTTTAACGCGGCGGTGACAGATTACAACAATGGACTGCAGACGTTCCCCTGGAGTGTGGCCGCGGGGATCCTGGGCTATCAGGAGAAGAAATGGTTCGAGGTCACGGATGAAAACGAGAGAAAAGCGGTTTCCGTCAGGGATCAATTCAGAACAGCGGAGGGTAAATAGACCATGCCGCAAACTGACATGGACAGCTTGCTCAAAGGGCCCCTGGAAGGGGCCCTGAAACAACTCGACACGAGACGCGTCAAGGCACTGGAAGACCGTGTCCTCTTACGGATTGTCCTGGGCATTATCGGGGGTGTTGTCATAGTACCTTTTTCCATTAGTTCGTTTGGATTTCCTGCATCCTTCTTTATCGCCGCGGGTCTTGCCCTGATTTTATGGCTCTGCACATCGGGGATGCCGAAGGACCTCTTATGCGGCTTCAAAATGGAGGTTGTCCCGGTCCTTCTTCGTTCACTTGCCGATAGTACCTTTTATGACCCGGCGGGATATATTTCCGAAGCGGAATTCAATGAATCAGGGCTCTATCAGTCACCTGATATCTATGACGGCATGGATTATATGGAAGGGGTTGCCGGAAAGACACACTTCCGATGTTCATATGTCCATGCCGAGGAAGAACGGGAGGAAACCGTGATGGAAACCGACAGCGACGGCAACACCCATACACATACCGAAACACGCAGATACACGATTTTTGCCGGCCTGTTCTTCTCGGCCGATTGCAACAAATATTTCCACGGCCACACGGCGGTTACTCCCGGATCCGGTTTGAGCAGGCCCCTTTTCGGAGGGAAGTCACTGGTGACGATGGAAAACCCGGACTTCAACAGGGAGTTTGTGGTAAAGTCACTCGACCAGGTGGAAGCTAGGTTCCTTATCACGCCGGCAATGATGGAACGGCTCATGGCGCTGAAAAGGAGATTAGGGGCCTTCTGCCTCTCCTTCACCAACGGCCGCGTACGGATCGCCCTGCCGGGCTGGCATAATTACCTTGCCCCGGACATTAAACGGCCTATTGACAGGTCCCAGGTAAAAATGATCTATGACAGGCTTGCAACGGTCATCGGCATCGTTGAAGACCTGGACATTAATACAAGGATCTGGACAAAGGGAATCTCCGAGGTGAGGGAAGCGGTTAATCAGTAGAACGGCTGAATTTTATGATAAAAGATTTGGTGCCCACACGGGTCAACATGAGGCAGCTCGCGAGGGCTGCCTCGCAAGAGGCCCCGAAGTATTTTACCAGGGATGAAATCCGGCGGATCATTTCCCCCGAGTTGAAGGGAGAAAATTACAAGGCGTGGTTTCTCTGCCTTTTCCTCTGGAACACCGGTGTCCGGATCACCGAGGCCCTGAATACCGGGGTAGGGGACTTCGATACCCAGAACCGCGTCATCCAGATAAAGACCCTGAAGAGGAAGAAGGAATATATCCGGTCCGTCCCGGTCTCCAGGGATTTTGCCGGCGAGCTGCGGTTCTGGATAAAACAGAATAATCTCAAATATGGAGACCCTGTTTTCGATTTTCAGCGGAACCACGCGCACCGGCTGGTACGTAAGGCCTGCGAGCTTGCCGGGATCGACGACGAGCGGGCACATCCCCATACCTTCAGGCACAGTTACGCAATCGTGTGTTTGACAAATGGGGTCCCGATTACCACAGTCAGGAGGTGGATGGGACACCGGGACCTGATGAGCACTTTGATTTATACAGAAATTTTAGCCCAGGACAGCAGGCACTTCATTGACCAGGTGCCGTTTTGACAGAAACGGCATCATGACAACTTGCTCACCTTTTGTGAACCTTCATAGCACACTTTAAATTAATACTGTTCACTGAGGGGTTTGGACAGAATTCAATGAATGTTTCATGCCGTAATGCGGAGGAGTAATCAAGGAAAAAATGAAATACGCCGGTTATTGGCTACACCTTCAAACAAACGCAGCTAATCATTGGAGCTATCGAAGATTATCGATTGAAATGCTTAACGACCAGCTTCACCCGCCGAGTGATAGCGAGGTCAGCGTTAGAGCTAATGTTAGCCGTTTACATATTCTTAGATAGCCACCAACGGGCAAAGCGTGTAATTAGCTTGCGCAAATCGATGGTAAATCCGAAAAGTCCAGGCCTTGCCGAGACGAGTTCTTCTCTTGTTGGGCTGATCTCAATAGGGTTCAGGGCTACTGAAAGCAAGGAGTAAGTCGGACATTCCATATAATGCATTGGGCTAACAGATGCCCAATTCCACCTCCAATCTTTCAAGTATGTCCTTCCATTCTCAACAAGCCATTTCTCTGCTACTCCCCGGTCTATTTCGTCGGCATATTTAGTAAGTGAAGATGCAAACAAACCGAACACTTGACTTGTGATCTCGGGACAAAAATGTCTAAATGAACGAGGCTCATCAGCGATACTTGTGATTCCGGTATCTTCCTCTCCCAATATGGTCCAAAGATCGGATTTCATCCATTTTGTTCGGACTGCATTTTCGATCTCAGGCTTCAAATTGGTCGTAATCCCTTGTTCCCCCAGAAGGGAGTAGCTCCAATAATATCTCGGACACCGATGCACGTTGGCAAAAGGACATCGCGGTGTGCCAGCCTTCGCCTGACTTATCGCAGTATACCACTCAATATCTGGATAAACATGTTCCATCATTTTCACGGCTAACATAAAGTTCACGGGGAGCGGTAGCGATTCGGTGGAACGCCTCGCTAGAGAGCGCGATGCACTAAATCCTCGGGCAGATACTTTCCGGATTCTATTCGTTTTCGCCTCTCAATATCTGCCTTAATACCGTCATCAAGGACATACAGCAGGCCTTCGGCTCCACCTGGCCCGACCGTTAAATCAAATCCGATTGTTGATTTCATATAGTATTCAGAAATAGTATTTAATACCTTTGCGATGCTCTCCAATGCCTGTCTCACCCTAGCGCGACTTGCTGGTTTAAGCGGTTCTACTTGTTCGCCCATAGCTAATTTAAGATCACGATGTGCAATATGCCTGTTACGCCAATCACGGCAGAAATTCGTTTTTTCTTTTGCATCGGTTATCTGCTGGGAGATGGTTTCTTGTATTTCCTTATTTACAAGGCCAAATAAGCATTGTATTGAGAGGTTGCTCTTGCCAGAAGACTTTGGAGGATCTGTGAGACGCGCAACATGCAGAAGCACATTCTCCCACAAAGAATCTTGAACAATCCTAAAAAACATGGGGGCAGATTGATTCAATAAATCAATGCGAGCGGGGGTTTTGCCAAACAATTCGGCATACTCCTCCCATTTTGTATAAAGCCATGCAACTTCATTCGAGAGTTCATGGAAGAGAGAACCTAAATTATCTCCCAGCTTTTCTATGTGTTCCTGTTTTACTTCATCAGCTGTTAAATATCTGCCCATGCTATTTTCTCGCTCTCTAACGCCTGAATTAAGCCTAGCCGCAAAGCGGCCTCGGCTTGAATAATGGTTAGGCGGCACGTGTGATCGTGTGGTGTATTGACCACGAACCATCTACCTGCCGCGTAGCTTGAACGAACAGTTTGTCGCGACCCCAGCCAGATACGGTAACGCACGAGAACCCCGCGTGGCTTGAATTGAGATCGTCGGCGATGTTTCCGGAGTCGAAGCCCCATGGGCTTTGAGAGATCTCAGGCGTAGCGGCTACGTACTGGAAGATTTTTGTGGCCGCAGGGGATAGCTGCCAGAATTTGCCTTTGTCGGTAATAGGTGTGTGCACGAGCCCTCCTGACGCTTGACATAGAAAAAGGGGACAGATTTATTTTCCCTGTCCTTTCATAAAGCAATCTTTGACCAGTACTATCTTTCTTTCCCCCCATATGGCAATCTTTATAAATTTTTCCACTGCCACACCAACAATTATCGTTTTCTTCTAATATATTCATTTTATTAAATCAAAATTAAGGTCATGGGTTTTATATGTTAGGACGACGATGGCATCGGAATTTTGAGTCCACGAATCATGTTCTTGTGCTTCTCCGATAATTGAAATTGATGGATTCCCAGAGTGCGCCCTTGATGGGGGAAGATCATTGCTAACATCCTTCCATCATCCGCTCCAAAATCAGCGATTGCAGCTCCCGCAAAAATGCTGCCATCTGGAACACGTTCAAGCACGAAAAACTCGGGGCTTCTCTTTCGCCTCCTCCACTGCAATAATCCGGAAACTGTCACTGATTTAATCTGGCAGACCCCTTTTTCTCCGAGCTTCAAATACACTTGGTCTTGATGTACGTCCATTGTATGTGAATGAGGCCATGCTGGGCCTGCATTGAAGTCGACATCCTTCGATGTCATTCCATAAGGAAATGTTCTCAACACGGTTTGCGCCGGATCGAGCGAAAAGAGAATTCCCGTTGATCGGTAAAGGATCGCGTCGCTAAATTTACGCATATTTTCGAACTCACCGTGACATTCACCTGATGATGTCAAAATTGGCGTCAAGTCGCCGAAATCAAAGGATGATGGCCCTTCGGGAACGATAGGACTAATCCTTGCGTCTATCCAGTAAAGCAAGCTGCTCTCGAACGATAAAAGAAACTCCTCTGGCGTTCCAATATCTTTAAAGTCGGGGAAATCCTTCCCTATCGGCGTATTCCATGGTTTCAAAAAATAAAGATCTACCGAATGGGCGTACGCCTTGGCCCTTGCTCCGTCGGTGTAACCGGACGTGGAAACTACAGATCGGTGGGTAACGCTAGGCATGTCCGCTAGTTTGAGACAAAGCTGTTCAATTGTCCCAACATCAAGTGGCTTTCCCTCATGCTTGACTTCGCATGCTTTAAATGCTTCTACACCACCATCCTTGTTTCGTATCGTTACAGTTACATCGACGTCGCGACTTTTCCCCGCGGCAGAATCAAGCACCATGTCCCCGACCGTGATATCAACCACTTCTGGATCATGGTGTAAGCAACAAAGGCCTACCAAGTACTGCACTATCATGGGAGTCAGCATCGTAAGAGTCCTAACGGGTGGTTTCACCAGCGCGGGGTTCTATCCGCATCCGCGTGGAAACCGTTGTTCGGCTTTTCATTTCTTTAGCACAGCGTTCAGCCATCCTTGAATACCGAAGTAATCCTTAAGACTGATCTGGAAGGCAACCGTCTCTTGAAACTGTTTAGCACCGCTAGTAAAAAAAGACGTTGTTGCAAGAATGCCTGCCGTGGCTTGCTCAGCATGCAATACGCCGTTTAGTTGACGGACCAGAGCTACACCCACGGGATTATCGGGGGCGTATTTCTTGCACTCAACAATATAGAGGAATGTACCGAGATGATCTTTCTTTGCTGCGTAGATGTCTTTCCCGCCATCCTTTGAGGCGGGAGTCAATGTAATCTCGTAATTTAACCTGTGGAGCAACTCCGCCACTACTTCCTCAAGTCGGCGTGAAGAAATATCATAGAGTAATTTAGGGTCAGCATGAAGTTTCCGAAGGAAATCATCGCTGACCAACACAATGTCAGCTATGATTTCCTTGTGTTGCCGAGTGTCCTCTTGAAGGGGACGGCCCGACGCATCCACGACGCCAGGACACGAAAACGGGGACAAGCGCTCGAGCACTTCGCGGGGCGTGAGGACCATGCGCCTGATGAGGTCGGCAACAATTGTGGCTCCCAGTGGAAGGCCGGCGAATGCATCGAAGAACTCGGCTGAGAAATCCACGGCACGTGAAATGACCATGCGTCTTCTAATGAGCTGATCGAATTCGCTCTGCGAAAGCCCCGAGAGATTGAGGTGGAGGTCAATCCCCGCAGACTCCGCGAGAGAGCGCGAAGTGAGGATGACACGAGCCAATGGGTGCCTTTGTCGCAGTCCAACGATCTCCTCAGAAAACTTTACGGGTGGTCGTACCTCTGCATCGTTGATGATAATCAGATAGAATTGAGACGGAATCGGGATCTCTCGTTCGGCCGTTTGGCTAAAGGTTTCAAACGGGGTCGCTTGCAAGTAGTAGACCCCACCGGGGAAGGCTACGGCGTGTTTCTTGGCGAAGAACATCGCCAAGACTGTCTTCCCTGTGCCAGGGTGCCCAGTGATGCACACTGCTCTGGCGGCATGTCCAAGCAGTTCTTGGCGTAAGATTTCCAATTCCCTTTGACGTCCCACAAAGGTATGCAAAAGATGTGGAAAGCTTTTTACTGGTTTGCGTTTGCGCTTCTCAGTCATCTTGTTCTTGCCGAACAATGTTTATATGTATCTTGTATAAGAACCTAAACGCCGCAAAATTGCGGTATAACACCCCGAGAAAATACCTTATGCTTACCAAGCTAACAGCACAATATATCGATGGTATCCATAGTATTCTTAATTGTTCAGAGGGGTTTTATGCAGATCAACATAATACCCCTTCGTATTCGTTGTTAAAAATTATTATGACAAACCGTTGCTTGTTGCTGTCTGAACTATAAAATTGCCGGTCTTATGTGTCAAGAAATTTTGATCACAAAATATGAAGTGTGGTGTCAATTTTAGTCGTCAGGTGTGAATTGTGTTTATTACGGATTGAAGTTCAGCATCTTCATCACGATTGACGATTTGTTTAGTTCCGGAAGACAGCCGGATTCTAAACTAACAAAAAATAAGCTGTCGAGCCTTCGCATGTTTCAACCCTTACAGCGTAGATCGATCAATGGAAATATGGCATGTGCCGGCTCTTGAGGCCACCTACCTATCAATAAGGTTGGCGAATCAAGCATCTTGAAGATTTTCGAATGATACTAACGAAGGAACGTATGGGCCACCCCTTTTTGTTTGCCGGTATTGATGATACTAGAAATTGCATCATAGGCACTAATCGCCTTCTTATCAAGACTTAAGAAGTTATCAAAAAAAGTGGCAGTTAAAATATAATCATGATCCATATAATCGTTAGTAATTATTTCAGGTTTAACGTTGTCAAATCCACCTTGCTCCAACCAGTTCAAGTTAAGCCAGATGCGCAAATATGTCAATCTGAGGAGTGCCGGTGTCTGTTTGAGGAAAGGTCCAATCGTGTTTGCTGGAAAACCAGCCTGGCGAAGATACTCGCGTAAGAAAACAGGAGCAGATTTTTTAATATCATCAAGTTTATCTTGAAGAGGAATCTGCTTTGCTCGAAGTGCTTTTATAGTATCGTGAGTTATCATATCCTTAAGCAAATCAATCTGGCTACTGAGCCTTTTTTTGTTTTCAGCATCATTTAGCTCATTATTTTCTAGCTTATCCTGAATATTAACCATGTCCTTTTCCATTCTTTGCGTGATTTCACCATCTTTTGACTGTGCAATTTCCGTAAGAAGCTTACGAAACAACTGTGTTATTTCTTTGTTAAACCATTTCCCATCTATTGAAATCCTATTCCTCGTCTCATATCGTATCGCTTCTCCTATGCCTATCGTAATATTACATCTAGTCGGATAGTTAGAAAGCCCCTTTAAGGAATGGAACATTGTTGCTTTCCACGAACTAGATTTACACATCTCCATTAATCCCACATCCGGAATAACAATAATTATGTTAGGGTTGCTTTCAAAGAACCTAGAATTAATCTTACGAAGAATACTTTGATCAGCTACAGTATATGATTTGTCCATATTATCAATAAATAGATATCATTTAAATACATGAAATATATCCAGACATAAAGGAAGCGTCCTACTTTTTTAAGCTCTACCTATTCCCCAACTGACCACTTGCTTTTTGCGGACCATAATAATAATTATAGTATCCGATTTTTGACTGCCAATAATGAATGATGGGATACTGCAGCTACTGTCCCGCCAAGACGGAACGTATATGTGGTCGAACAGTAGGGCTGCTCTCTTGTCAAATCGCCGTTGCGGAAATGCACATCTCTCGCCCGTTGCCGGTATGTCATGTTTCGTGTTGCTCATTTGATAACATGGACATGTGTGTTAGACCTCAGCGGCTTCAAGTTGTCACCAGCCTTTTCGGCGAAATCAGTGTAGAATCAATATTTGGCAACATGATGATCGATTCGGAAACGTACTCCGCAAGATTGCTCAGTAGTCCATCGAGATATTCGCCTAAGTCTTGCCCGTTTGGCATGGCTGGCATTACCAACTCACTGAAATTGATATGAGGATCAGTGCAATGCAGCGGCAATTGCATGCATCGCATGTGGTCGAGGTCTGACCGATGTGACAACTGATCTCGATACTTGACTGCTTCTGTTATCCATCTTCGACTATGTTCCAGAGTGAGGTCAGCTAAGCCTGCCAACGACTGTTGCCCACTGTTCCGAAGCGCGTTAACTAGCCTACCACCCGACACTTCCCCACCACCCACGTTGGCCTTGCCGAAATTCCAATTATTGAGCGGATTAATAAGCTTGCCCACAAGCTTTGCGTAAAGATCCAGAAAAGACTTCGATATACTCAAAGAGCTGTGCATTTCGGCCAGATGGGGAAGTCCATCGTAGACCGCAACCGAAGTCAGATCGGGTCTACTTCTAAGTGCCTTTTCCAGATCGGTGCGCTGGCCCTCGATCATGCTCCTAAAGTCAGAGATGTCGCGCTGAAGCGCTTGGCGCATAACCGACGTATGATAGAGTAGGAGCGCGTAGCGAGATGCACATGCGTCAACGACGGAGCGAATGTTGGTGGGATAAGCATTGCCGTTAAAGACGAACTGCGCCCTCCAGCGATGATGTCCGACGAAAATGATTTGAAGAGGTGCGTCCATTGCTTTCTGAGGTCTAACACCGAAGTTCAGCGACCGTGTAGCAAGAGATTACAGAATAAAGCCACCACGCTTCCCGTCCAGTCCACTGAGTGGTTATAAGGGATGGAACGTATTCAACCACTGTCTATATTCTGTATTTAGCTATCACGATTTTCGTCTGAAATCTACAAGATCCAGAAAAATGCCGACTTATTTCTTTCAGGAAGTTCTACTCACCCACCCCATCTACCACAACTAAAATTATTCCATTAAAGCTTACAACCAGTTATCAATATCCATCCGGCATCATTGTATTTATCCAGAACGCTGAAAATCAGCCACAATACAAGAATGATCTGTTATGGTTAAAAACCTAATCTTGATGTTCCGGGAATCCCTTCAGTACGAAATACGCAGGAGTGGTTGAGTCAAGTAGATACCCCAGACTCATTTAAAGCGTCTTTTTTCTATTGACACGCCACATATCTACACGTATATTACACGTGTAGAGGAGGTGTGTCATGCAGAAAAAATTAACCATAACAGTTGATGAAGAAGTATATAACGGTCTCCATAAAATCATAGGACCCCGCAAAATCAGCAGATTTGTGCAGGAAATAGTTCGGCCGCACGTTGTGCGCCCTAATCTCGAAGCGGCCTACGCCGAAATGGCAAAAGACAGGAAGCGGGAGAAGGAGGCCATGGAGTGGGCTGAGATTACCTTCAAGGACGTAGCCAATGAAACGATGTGAAGTCTGGTGGGTCAATTTCGATCCTTCTATTGGCGGGGAAATAAAGAAGAAGCGCCCTGCCGTCATCGTCAGTAACGATGCATCGAATAAGTTCCTCAATCGAGTTCAGGTTGTTCCTCTGACCAGCAAGACAGATCGCCTCTATCCCAGTGAAGCGCTAGTGGATTTTGAAGGTAAAGAGAGCAAGGCCATGGCGGATCAATTGGCTACTGTAAGCAAGTCAAGGCTTTTTAACCGCGCTGGCGTTCTTTCTGAGGAAGATATGCGCAAGGTTGAAGAAGCCGTTAAGATACAACTTGGTATTTATTAAGACCGGGACAACTATTCAATCCACCGGACGTTTGTTCCTTGCACCGTTCACCTTTTCCTTCAGCTCCTTGCCCACCTTGAAAAACGGCAACTTCTTCGGCTTCACATCGGTTTTCTTACCGGTCTTAGGATTCCTTCCCGTATAAGCACCATATTCCCGCACATGGAAAGTACCAAATCCCCTGATCTCAATCCTCCCGCCTTTTTTTAGCGTGCCGGCGAATCCGTTAAAGACAATATCAACGATTTTATCTGCTGCCTCCCCGGTAAGGTCTTCTTTTTGAGCCAACGCACTGATCAAATCCGATTTGTTCATATCAACCTCGTATATTATGTCTTTTTTTACGTTCAGTATCGGCGCGGCTTCTCTTTCTCTTCGAATAACTGACATTCCATCCCGGAATGTTCATACATCGCCCTTGAAGGCATGGGAAGGGATTTGAAACCCACCGCTTTGCATCCATAAGGGAATTCAGGATCATAGGTTATATAGAAATGAATACAGGAAAAGCAGTTGATTCCCTGATCCTGACCTTTTCCCGAAGGTGGTTCTCCGCTCATTGCATCTTTGACCGTTAATGATCATTTTAGCTGTTCGAGGTCTTAATTCTCTTCAGGCTCCGGTATGCAAATCCTACTACAATGTCCTCACCGCCTCCTCGCCTTTGCCTTCACATCGGAACCTTCTTTCTTCAGCATATCTTGGATAGCTCCCTCCAGCAGTTCGGATAAGGTCACTTCCTTTTCCACGGCAAGCATTTTAAGCGCTTTCATGACGTCCGGCTGGACCCTGACCGAGTAAGTCTTCCTCTCCCCCATCGTATATTACACCTCCTGGAACTGAAGTCCGTCTACCATAATATTTTATATAAAACAATAAATAATGCTTGACAAATTGGTTAGCAATAATTATATATAGAAATAATTATGGTAATAGAAAACCGTAAAGCCGAATAATACGGAAGGAGGTTCCCATGAAAGGGGCATAGGGCATTTTGAGAAGGGCTCCCGGGTGGAGCCCATGAATGGGGATATCGTTTCATATCCCCCGCGGTTATTGAAGTCAAGGGTGCCCGGCCGGCTGGCCGGGGAAAACATAATCCGAGAGAAGTCAGATGGACATACAACTGAATATAGGCAGCACAAGTGACCGGCAGCCATCGTTGCATGGCAGTTTCGGCGCGTTCAGGCCGGTCGACGCCCCGGGGCCATCGGCCATTTACAGGCCGTGCATTTTCCGGCATGCGTCCACCCGGGACGGACAGAACGGGACGGCATTATCCTTTCCCATGCAATGGGAAAGGGAAAATGAGTTGACCAGTAAAAAAAATAAAGAACCGGGAGGATACATCTTGAAGAAGATAATCTTGTCAGACCACATTACAGAGAGGCTTGATGAGATGTACAGAGGGAGGGAGACGCGTTATGCCTCCGGAATGGAGACTTATAACAATGAGACCAGGGGGAGGCAGGAGAAAATAGAGAAAGGCAGGGGGCTTTTGAAAGAGGCATGGGATGAACGGAGGCCCCTGAAGGTTATAAGATATGCCTTTGAATACCTTAAATCCCGCATGACGGCAAAGCCGGTTGCCCCGGTCATGGAACTGCCGGACAGTGAAGAGCGCAGATACCTGAGCGGCAGGGAGGGAGAGATGAAGGTGGACGAACACCTGGGCAGGCTGCTCGGCGATGAATGGACCGTTATTGCCGGTTACAGGAACTTCAAAGGGGAGATCGACAGGATACTGGTCGGCCCTCCGGGCATTTTCGCCACGGAGGTCAAAAACGTCAACGGCCGGATATCCCGCACGGCCGACGTGTGGATGAGAAACAGGTACGATGGGCGCGGCCGTCTTACGGGAGACAGTGACCGTATTGCCGACGGCAAGGAGGACGGGCGAAACAGGTGCCCGGACCGCCAGCTGAACGAGCCGGCGGATGTCCTCGAGAGATACTTGGGCAGGATATTTCCCGGCTGCAGGATACACCGCACGGTCGTATTCACCCATGAACGGTCAAGGCTGGGAAGCCTGGAAGGCCATAACGCGGATGAGGTGGTTCTCCTCGGGGACTGGAACCTGGAAGGCACATTCCAAAAGAGCGCTTTCCGCATGACGGAAGCAGAAGTGGAGAAGGCGGTACAGAAGATACAGCAGAGCCACCGGTACATGGACAGGATCCTCCGGAACCACGGAGGGACAGGAGAAGACACGGCCTGAAGAACAGGCGGATAACGGCGGGACAGAGGATACCGCATCCATTTGAGGGATGCGGTATCTTTTTGTGGGCGATGGAAAAAATCCCGGCGTGGATCGGGCAGGGCCGGTGAAATCAATCGACTTCCCCGAGGTACTTTACCCTCCCGGGCGGGTAGGTGAAATCTATCCAACCCCGTGCCGCCTCGGCCGCCAGTTCGGCCATGTGAAAATGCCCTTCGGGGTTTTCAGCGTTGCGGACCGTGCGGATCAGCTTCTGGCGGTGATAAATTTCCGCGACATAGCCCCCGCCCTTTTTGTGAACCTGTATCTCGAAACCCCTGTGCCCCCGCATCTGCATCGTTACCGGTCTTCCTTTATATATATTATATCATGCGAGAACGGCACCCGGTCGATGAAGTGTCTCGAGTCCTCGGCGATGCGGCAGGCCTTCCTCATCAGCCTGTGGGCGCGGTTTCGCCGGAAACTGAAAATTGCGTCCCCGTGTTTGAGGCTGTTCTGTTTGATCCAGAACCTGAACTCACCGCTGAAGTCCCTCGAGACCGGGACGGACCTTACGTGCTCCTTTTTCCTCTTCAGCGTCTTGACGCGGATCAGGCGGTTCTCCGCATCGAAGTCGTCCACGCGGGTGTTCAGGGCCTCGCTGATCCGGGTTCCCGTGCACCAGAGGCAGAGGCAGAGGCAAAGGAACCAAGCCTTGTAGTCCTCGCCTTCAGGTCCGGCGAGATGATCTCTCTGACCTCGCCGCGGGTGAAATACTTCGGGGCCTCCCGCGCGAGGTCCCTGACCGTGCCTTTCGTGGGCACCAGGTCTCCTGACATGCTTCCCTTCCTTCTCTTGCCGCCTTTCTCCGTGCGATACGTTTTGCAATGGGGATTGTATCCTTTTCCGGGCACCGGTCAAGGGGAAAGGCGCCTTTCCGGCCGGAAAAAGGAAAGGGGGGGCGGCGGGAGGATACGGAATGCAAGGTTCTGTATCCGGGAGAAGGGCGGATCGGAGTTTATCAAAAAATGCGGGTAATGAAGCTTGTCCCTCAAGCCTGCTCGCAGCCCAATTTGGCAAGTGGCGACAATGATTTCCTTTTCGAGGTGCAAAAAAATGTGTCAGGGGGCCCCGTAAATCCACGGTGAAGGGAATAATATATAGGTGCAGGCCGTGAGCGAATCGCGGGAACTGCAGAAGGAGAAAAGTGAAATGAGGCTTCTGCAATATATCGCGCCACGAAGGATTCTCATCAACGGGGAGACGTCACCGTGTGAGTGCACCGATGTTATTACCTGTGCTCACTGCGTCCAGGCAAACCTGCTGGAGATGGAGAAGGAATTTAAAGCCGATGAGGAAAAGAAAAAGGACGCCTTAACCATTCTCAAGAAGATGGGTGTTCGTAAGTCGGCGCAATACCTTGACGTGAACGAGGGTATGGTGAGGCAATGGATAAGGACAAACAACGTACCTAGATGTATGGTGGAGCGATTTGCGAACAATCAAACGAATGAACAACCTGAAACACAGGAAAGAAGCGGCGGTACTGACTTGAGTTGACAGCTTTTTGTGAAATGGATTTTTACGAAAATACTGATAATCTTAAAAATACCCGTGCCCCCACGGAGCATGGTGATTTTTAAGAAAATGGTAATACTCTTAAAAATACCGAATTTTTACTATAATCGTTGAGTACACCTACAAATGCTCAGCGGAGGGCTGCTTAGGAGGTTGATAATTACGTTAGTAATAATCGATCCTGGTTCAATATATTAAACTCATATCGTAGCTTTTTTATGAGCCTGAAAACAGCATATAGATAGCAGTAAACGCAACCTTTTGCCCGTATGCCGGAACAACTATATGTAGTGTAGGCATGAAAAGAGGCAGAAGTTAGATGATCCTGCCTTTCCGCGTCAACCTTTTTTGGCCTATTTCCTTACTTCAGCCCCGCCTTGCGCAGCCCGGCAAGGAACCGCTCTCTTCTGGCCGGATCCTTAAAAGGAGCTGTCGCGGTAAAACGCTCGGCGGAGAAATCAGAGTCCAACCTGAGGACCTCGGCAGCCGCAGCCCGGCCTTCTTCCTCGCGCCCAGCATACATATAGGCCACGGTCAGACAGATATAGGCAAGCACATCCTTCGGTTCATGCCGTAGCGTGGTCTTCAATGCGGCAATCGCCTTTTCGTACTGGCCGGTTTCCCCATAGGCGATTGCCATGTGATGCCAGAAGTTCGGGGGACCAAGCGGATTCAGACGGAGTGCTTTCTCAAAATAGGGAATGGACTCTTCATACCTTCCACCCCAGTTCAGGGTAAAGGCCAGAGCAAAATTGGCTGCGGCTGAATTGGGATCAAGTTCTACAGCCTTTTGCGCCTCAGCAATCCCCTTCTCATGCTCCCGGGCCATCGTATAAAGCCGGCCTAATATGCCTTGAGCATCGGCCAAGGAATTGTCCAACTCTATGGCTTTTTTCGCCAATTCGATGGCTTTCATCAAAGACTCTCGGGGAGATTTGCTGGCACCCAGCCATAAATCGAGCAAATTACTTCTGCTCAGGGCTAAGTAGGCGGCTGCATAGTTAGGGTCAAGATTGAGGGCCTGTTGGAACAGCACTTGCGCTTTCGCATTTTCCTCCTTATTATTGCGATATTGACAGATGCGCCCCTCTGCCACTTTTAAATAGGCCTCAAGACTCTCGGTACCCCGCGAGTGGATGCGGGCCTCTTCTCCCATCGTCAGATGGACCTCTAAGGCGATGATAACCTCTTTGGTAATTTGGTCCTGGACGGCAAAGATGTCTTTCAACTCTCGGTCAAAACGTTCCGCCCACAGATGATATCCCTGGGTCGCGTCGATCAATTGGGCGGTGATACGTACCTTGTCCCCGGCTTTGCGAACGCTCCCCTCCAACACATAGCGTACCCCTAGGTCCTCGGCCACCTGCTTCACCGTCACCGACTTTCCCTTGTAACTGAAACTTGACTCGCGGGCGATCACGAAAAGGTTGCCAACCTTGGAAAGAGCCGTTATGATGTCCTCGCTCAACCCATCGCAGAGGAATTCCTGCTTGGGGTCTTCGCTCATATTTGCGAAGGGGAGTACCGCGATAGAGGGTTTATCAGGTAGGGGATAGGCCATCTTATCTATGGAAGCAACTTCTACTATTTTATCCTTGGAAGTAAGATCAACATGCGGGTTAATAAAACGCGTATAGAACTGCCAGCCAGCATTAGCAGCAACAATCAAAGCCACTATGACTTTGACGGCTGGATCGACCCGCTTCCAGTAGCTTAGCCCGATCCTCTCCCACCTGACTATCAATGATGAAGTCTGTCCTTCAAGCAAAACCCGGTATACACGCACAAGTTCCGCAACGTTTCTCACGGTCTGTTTCCCGATATATTCACACTTGAACTCCGGCCTGTTCTTGACCTGTTCATAAGCCGTCCCGGATAAACAGACGCCGCCCGCGTCAGCAAGAAGCTGTATCCTTGCTGCTACGTTGATCCCGTCTCCGAAGAGCTTTCCTTCCTTCTCTGATATCTCGCCAAGATTGATCCCGCAGCGAAATTCCATTCTCTGGGGTTCGGGTAATTCATCATTCCGTTTCTTAAGTTCCTCTTGAATCTCAACTGCACACTGCAGGGCATCTGTCACATTCGAAAACTCGACAAGCACATTATCTCCGGGAGCATCAATCGAAATACCACCATGCTGTTGAATAAGGCTTGTCATCACTTCCTTATAGGCATTAAGTGTACGGATTGTTCCTGCTTCATCCTTGGCAAGGAGGCGACTGTAACCTTTTACATCTCCGCTGAGAATGGTGGCAAGTTTGCGTTTAACTTCTGGTGTGCTCATGGAATCCCCAAAAGGTTAGTTGGGTTGGGAGGTTGGCTTAAAAATCCATGATTTGACTAAAGTCTACTGATTCTGACTGAATATTGCAACCGGAATTATCGATTACTTCTTGAAGTGTTGTATGGAGTGCCCAAAATTAAAAACAATGACAAGGAAGAAGCCATTATTTAAAGGCTAAAAAGGGCACTTTTAAGATAATGCGTATTTTCCTAAAAATATTTTCTTAAGAATTTGCCTTTTGAAAGGTGTATCGTTCAATGTTTTCTTTGAACACAAATTCCTTTTCTAAGAAAGAGAGTCAAGTATCCGGCGATTTTGACAGACATACATCATTTCAAATGGTTATCAATGAAATTAGTCTCTTGACTTTTCAAGGAATTAGGAGCACAAAAGTAATCATATTTAAATAGGGCATCGTCAAAAGGTTAACAACTAATCTGGACCCTTTTTGTAAGGGTTGTGCCATGAGGAGATTATTGAAACCCCGTGTCTCAAGAGAGAACGGGGTTTTGTATTTTCATCTTAGCACAAATAGGTAATTGTAATGATCTATAATAGACGAATCATCTGTTCATCAATACTGTTTGCATTATTTATATTATCAGGTTCTCTTTGCTTTGCACAAACTTTTACCACTTCTGATTTATCAGGTACGTGGTACGTGTTTGGCGTTAGCAGTGGCGGCAATTATGCAGGTACAAGCAAAGGTACGATGGTTCTTAACTCATCTGGTTCAATAACCGGCGGATCGTATACGACTTCCGCTGGAACATCTGCAAGCATTACAGGCGGTTCTTTTGCAATTAACAGCAATGGCGTTATACAGGGTGCGGCTTACACAAATATCGGAATCACAATAAGTTCCACTTCTGGAAAAATAAACTCTTCAAAAGATGTCATATCGCTTGTTGATAGTACAAACGCTGGTGAATATGACCTTCTTGTATTGATAAAAGCTGGAGGAACATTTACTGCTTCTGATTTATCAGGTACGTGGTACGTGTTTGGCGTTAGCAGTGGCGGCAATTATGCAGGTACAAGCAAAGGTACGATGGTTCTTAACTCATCTGGTTCAATAACCGGCGGATCGTATACGACTTC
>JBEKOL010000010.1:0-96199 GCA_049521775.1 Syntrophales bacterium | reverse complement strand
ATTGAGTGTGACGGTATTCGAAAGAACGCCACTTATTCAGCTACTTACAAATTACACTCACAGACCAGAAAATACTATATTCAGTAACCAACTAAATTTATTCGATGAAACACCCGGACACTAATGAAAATATATAAAGGATTAGACAGGATCATCACCCCCCTGGGGATAGAAGGGATCATGTCCTTACCTGTGCCTCTAATGCCTTAAGGTGATGAATCAAATAACAGTGACAAGATATCCCCAACTGGATTTTATAAAAGGCTTGGCCATAATTTCCGTCGTAATTTTACACACAACCCCGGAAAAGTACTTGGCATCATTTTATGCTGTTTTTTATATTTCTCAAGCTGTCCCTATTTTTTTTATTATCTATGGAATTACAACATCCATATCAATAAGTAAAAAAACAGATAAATCATTTTGGCGGATATTTAATAAAGATTATTTTTTGAAAAAAGCAAAACGATACTATGTACCATTCTTGCCATTTTGTATTCTGTCAATCGTATATACTCATACAATTCACTATAATGCTTTTGATATTATCGTATTTTCCAAGGAGATCTTTCTTTCACTTTTAGGAATATTTCCACCACACGGTGGACCTGGTGATTATTTCGTATCTGATCTAATCCAACTGATTGTACTAGCACCAGTCTTATACATCACATTTCGGAAAAGCCCGGTTATTTTCCTGATTGTCGCAATATTGACAAATATTGTTTTTGAATTGATTGCACCATACTTTCCAGATTATGAGTACATGTACAGAAGATGTGTGATTAGATATTTAAGCGCTATTGCACTTGGTTTGTACATATCCGAAGACTATCTCAAAAATAATTTTGTTAATCTTAGAGAGAAAAAACACTGTTTTGTTATTCCGCTTTTCTTATTCTCGTTCTTTTGTTTGATACATTTCAATGGATCTTCAATACCATTTTTTAGGTCCGAATGGGGAACGCAAAATGTGCTTTCATTTTTTTATCCGCTGGTCATAGTTGTCATCTTATTAAACCATTACAAATATTTATTTAAGATAGTTAATAAGACCTTGATTGAACTTATCCAGACAATCGGCAAGGCTTCCTACCATATTTTCACCTTTCAAATTGCGTACTTCGTCTTCATCTCATCGCATATTCATAAATTACTAATATTAGGCAAGAATGTTCTGCCACTGACAATGTTAGTATCAATAATGATTGTCGCAAATTTAATATTTACGATATTTTTTGGTTATTTGTTTTATAAAGTTGAGCCATATTTGTTTAATCAATTGGAAAGATCTAAGAAAATTTTGATCCAAATTGTATAATGGCTGTTTTGGCTGCTTCATTATAGAATATTATCGAAGGAAAGAGATTTTTTTAGACGTTTTTGATTTGTGGGAGGACATATGTTTCACCCTTGCCTCATTAGCCTGACTAGGATTTTCTCCATTGATTGGTTTGAATTGGTTTTCCCATCAGAAGGGTTCCTTGCTTTGTTGCAGATCGTCGCACCTGAAGTCGTTGATGAATCTCCTTCCCAGGAGAGGTGTTCGGCAACACTCATTTATGCATCAAGGATCCCTTTTTAATCATGCTTGGGTGACATTCAACTTGAGGTGATTAGAATGACTTTTTATGTTTGACAACATTATCTATATATTATAAAGAGCGCCGTTAAATAAAAATGACTTGTATTGATAGTGATGATGCATCAGTGTTCTAACAAAAAGTGTAAAGAACGTAGGTTTTGCAGTCGCGATAATATAGGCATACTGAAGTTATGATGAGACAAGACGCTGGAGCATTTATATTGTGGAACGTACGGTAAGCGTTTTGCAGAAGCGACAGCAATTTTTGGATTGCGTTTACCGGGGTGTTATCGTGCAAACTATCCACCGTTCAATAGGCGAGAGGCTCTCCTTGTAGGATATCGCCATCGGTTCAGGGATGAGTTTTTCCGTTATCCGAAGAGCTGCGGGATAGATGAAAGAGATCATACTGTTGAAAAAAGATAAATTTGAGGAAGAATTGGCGTGTTGGAAGAACTGATCGAAGAAATCGCTAAAAACAATGTATTCCAGAAAAAGAGCCTGACCAGGCTTCTCGAAAGCATGGATAGTCAAGCACGGAAGGAGATGGAGGAGTACGCCGATTTCTACCTCTCCTACTTGGTGAACCAAGGGTGTTCTATAGAGGAGATAGCGGCCGACTATAGCTGGATGTGCCGGGAAATCTTGAAGGAACAGGTTTTTTTCAGGCGTTGCGGGCACTACCGTTATGCCAGTCTTCAGGACACCCTTAAGAATGTGTATGCCAACCCAGAGTACATGCGCAGATACATGATCGGAGTAGGCGTGTCCCAGATGCTATGGGAGAACCACCAGGCCATGTTCTCGTTCTGGGATCGGCAATTCCGCGACATTAGCGGAGATACCTACTTAGAGGTGGGGGTGGGGCACGGGATGTTTTTCCGGACCGCTCTTAGAAACGGGAGATTCAGAAAATATGTGGCTGTGGATATCAGTGAGACATCCCTGAACATGACCAGAGATCTGGTCCGACCAATGGTGGAGGGGAAAGAAGTCGAGCTGCTGCTTACCGATGTGCTTGATTTGGTTGTCTATGATCAGGCCGTGGATTTTCTAACTATGGGAGAGGTGCTGGAGCATGTGGAGCAGCCAGACAAATTGATGGGTAAGATAGTCACCATGCTGAAACCTGGTGGTCAAGCCTATATTTCCACATGTGCCAACGCACCAGTTCTCGATCATATATACCTTTTCAATGGTTTGGATGAGATCAGGAGGCTGCTGCAAGAGGCGGGACTGGTCATTGTGGGCGAGATGGTTGTTTGCAATGACAAGACGCCCCGAGAACTTTGGGTCGAACAGAAGGCTAACCTGAGTTATGCGGCAATCGTGCAAAAAAAAGGATAGATGTGTCGGTGAGCGTCAAGATGGATTATTATCCGGCGTTTCGGGAGGAATTGGTTTTATGGATTATCAAAATATAAATTATGCGGATATTCAAGAGGCAGTCAGTGCAGAAAAATATCGAACACTGCCACCCTTGAGACTATCGATCCTGCGCAACGTAACACTTGAGGCTATTGAACCGTATCTGAAGTATTTGGCAATACAGGAAGGTTTTCGGGCCGAAATCGGGTTCGGTGAGTATGCTGGCATGTTTTCCGAAGCGGCCGGGGGAGCACCCCATCTTCTGAACAAGGACACGCATTGCGTGATTGTATTTCTGCACTTGGAGACTATTTCCGGAGATCTGGTTCACAACCTGGCAGGGCTATCCTCGGAGAGAGTGGAGGAGGAAAAGCAACGAGTCAAGGGGTATGTGGGTGGCGTACTTGCAGGTATCAGGCGCCAGACGGCCGCCACAATTCTGTGGCACTCTTTTGAGATGCCCGTCTATCCGGCACTGGGTATAGCCGACTACCAGTCTGAAAACTATCAGATGGCTGTGATCGCTGAACTAAATTCCTTTTTACGGCAGGCTCTGCGGGACGCCGGTCAGGCCTACTACGTGGAAATGAACACCTGCTTGGCCCGCATCGGCAGCCGTAATTTTTATGATAAGCGTTACTGGCACATCGGGCGGGCCCCCTACAGCCGGGCAGCCTGCCGGGAAATAGCTTGGGAAGACTTTAAGTTCATCCGGGCGGCCTTGGGCCGCAACAAAAAATGCCTCATCCTTGACTGCGATAACACATTGTGGGGCGGGATTGTAGGTGAGGACGGTCTTGCCGGAATCAAACTCGGTCTAACATATCCGGGATCGATGTACCGGGAGTTTCAGCAGGAAATCCTGAACCTTTACCATCGCGGCATCATATTGGCGCTGTGTAGCAAGAACAATCAGGATGATATCTTGGAGGTTTTTCGAAACCATCCTGACATGGTGTTGAAAGAGGAACATATTGCCACCTATCGGATTAATTGGGAGGACAAGGTGACCAACATAAGACAAATTGCTGAAGACCTGAACATCATGCTGGATAGTATGGTTTTCGTGGACGATAGCGATTTCGAAATAGGACTGGTTCGCCAAATGCTGCCTGAGGTTAAAACCATACTGCTACCAGCCGGGAAGTCCGTGGAATACCGTGAGATCTTGGCTTCTTCCGGCCTTTTCGACATGTTGACCATCTCAGCGGAGGATCGGGAACGCGGTGCGATGTATAGGGCGGAAACCAAGAGAAAGAAGCTTGCCACTATCTATACCGACATGGATAGCTACTACAAGTCCCTGGAGATGGAGGTTGTAATAAGGATGGCGGATGACTTCTCTATCCCCCGAATCTCCCAGCTTACAAAGAAAACCAATCAGTTCAATCTTACCACCAGAAGATATTCGGAACTGGAGGTCAAGGAAATGGCTAACCAGACGGACGTTGATGTACTATACCTCGCCCTATCTGACCTTTTTGGTGACTCCGGCATTGTGGGAGTTGCGATTCTCAGGTACCGAGACGAAGAAGCCCTGATCGACAGCTTCCTGCTTTCCTGCCGTATCTTGGGCCGGGAGGTGGAGAATGTCTTTCTGTCCCATTGCCTGAAACTGGCCCGTTTCAGAGGCAGTCGGTCGGTAATCGGGCAGTACTTAGCCACCAGCAAAAATATGCAGGTCAAGGATTTTTTCCCCCGGCGTGGATTTAGAGTTGTCGAGGAAGACGAGCAGAAATCCAAAGCGATATACGACTTCCTGAAACCGGATTACAGCATACCCACGTTCTTCAAAAGTGTGAAATCTGACGTGGATGATCTTATGGAAAAATTGGGAAAATAGGACATATAAGATTGAGAGATTTGATTATTAAGACAATCAGCAAGGTCTTTGAAGTTCCGACTGCACAGATTAACGATGATTCATCCCCCAGAACCACCGCCAGTTGGGATTCACTGAATCACATGAAGCTGATTCTGGCCTTGGAAGAGGAATTCGGAATCATGTTCAGTGATGAGCAGATCATAGAGTTACTAACCGTTAGGAAAATCATCGCCGCCCTGGAGAATCTGGTTGCTGAAGCAGGGATGTACCGGTGAGCCACATTAAACCTACGTACAACCGAGATCAATTGGTTTTGGCACTTCGTCAGGTGGGAATAGAATCTGGAGATATGATTTTCAGCCATATCCGACTCCTCGGTTCCCCGGAGGAGGGAGATTCCCTAGAGACGGCCTGTTCGGTCATGAGAGATGCATTTCTTGAGGTGCTTGGTGAACAGGGAGTGTGGTTAATTCCGACCTATAGTTACAGCTACTGCAAGAGAGAGGTCTATGATCCCATGGGAACACCTTCAGATGTAGGCCCATTTACTAATTTTTTTCGTCAACTTGCCGGCGTTTACCGCAGTTTGGATCCCATATTCTCTGTAGCGGGGATTGGTCCGGGGGTGGAAGAATTCTTGGCTGATCTGCCCTGCGACTGTTTCGGACTTGACTGTGTCTATGACCGCCTTTTGAAGAGAGGCGGGAAGATATGCAACGTGGGGGTAGGCATAAGGATAATCACCTTCATCCATCACGTGGAGCAGATGATGGGAGTTCCTTACCGCTTCAACAAACACTTTGTTGGTCAGACATGCCGGGATGGAGTGCTGCAAGACCAGACATGGAACTATAATGTTCGCATTCTGGCCGAAAATAGCATTCCAGACTTAAGCAGGTTGGATACCCTGGCGCGTGAAAGTGGTATGCTGAAGGTGGCTCGTGTAGGAAGAGGCGAAATCACCTGTATTGCCTGTAGCGATGTATGGGACCTGTGTGTCAAGGGAATTAAGGAAACCCCTTGGTTCTTGGCTAGTGGCCCGCCGCTCAGCGACGATGAGCTCGAGAAAGTCAGATCCTGTTCGGTATAACCGATCATCTAAACGCCTTGTTCAATTAGAATATAGCCGATTTATTCTTTAGACATCTTATAATCCAAAACTTCATTTCTCATATGCGTGTTTAAGGGTTTGTCTCCTATTTCTCTATTTTTACACGGACCAATAAACGGATCTTTCGTTTTTAATTAAAGATTAGCATTAGATATATGCGACCAGAAATATTTGTTTTATACGGTTGTAAAGAATTAGATAAAGTAATCCGTAGGGTCGAAGAATGGCTTAATATTCATTCAAAGAGCATTATGGGATATCATAAAAAGGCAATTGTGAAACGGTTAACGCAAAGGGTAGTTAGTCTAATAACCGTACCGTTTCTTAAAGAACGTACCAATCGCTATCTTAATAATGGTCAGATATTATTTGACGATGTTTTACGCTTTGGTGGTTTAGTGACAAACAGTCAAAATGGAAAAGTTACCCCCAGTGTTGGTTTATTTTTGAGCTGTAGTGCCAAATTTATAATTTTATGGCTATGCGTATTGGCTGCATGGCTACTTACGTTTATCCGTTGGAGATCAGGAAAAAAAGCTGCTGCATTATTATATGGCATCCCTTTTGAGGCATTGAAATATAATGATAATGATGCACGTTTTGTTAACTTTTGTCTGAATGGACCAATAGCAGAACTGAAAAAGTCTGATACTATTATTGTGGAGAGTTCTCATCAAATAAATGCAACGATGCCTCACTATATTAGGTATCCCAGGTTTCCACTCTTATCGCATTTATCATCAAGTGAATTCGGTTGTAGAGAGAATATTTTCTTCATTAGGCAGCATTTATCAGCTTTTGTACTTTATTTTTATTGTGTCACACTAATGCCAATTAATTGTCTATTATGGCGTGACTTTTCTGAACATTCGGCTGTTGCTGTTCTAAATGATTCAAAGCTTATAAATGGAGTTATTATTACAAATAGTAATTGGGGAAGTCAGTATTTATGGATGTTTGCATTGCAAGATCGTCAGTTCAAGACATGTATGGCATTATATTCATTAAATTCACAGGCTTTAACATATAAAGATGATCCTATTTATGCTCCCTATCCAGTTATGCGTTACCTGTCTGTTGATAAAATATGGATTTGGAATGAATCTTATAAGGAATTATTGGCTAGAGATGGGATTGAAGCCGAAACAGAAGTTTTGCCCCCAATACTTTGGTTTTTGCCGACAAAAAATAAGACTGGAGAAAGCGGAAGTATTCGGATTTGTGTTTTTGATGTGACTCCAAAATCAAAAGAATGGATATTGTATAATTTAGGTATACCAGAAAGCTACTATAGTACTGAAAACATTAAGCGCTTTCTTACTGACATCATATATGCCATAGGAAAAGTACAAACTGTAATCGACAGTGATGTTAAAATAATCCTTAAAGGTAAAAGAGAAACGCACAAAAGTGACGATGAAGAGTACCATAGATATATCAGGACTTTATTATCTGATAACGATAATATTGTTAATACGGATAGCGACGCCAATTTATTTTCTCTAATTGAAAGTTGTGATTTATCGGTGGTTGTTCCCTTTTCATCCGCTGCTTATATTTCCAGCTATTTAAAAAAACCTGCGATATTTTATGATCCCACAGGGTCTATTGTAGATAACGATGCTAAAGAGCCATTGATCGAATTTATTAACGGTCGCGACTGCCTTGCTGATGCAATGCTCTCTATAATAAAACAAAACATTTTGACACATTAAATGCTTCACGTCTTCTCGAATTTTGTTTCGGTCGTATGTTTCTTTATATTAACTATGCGATTATTAATAACTGCTTAGCTTCAAATTTAGGAATCTTTAATGAAACGATACGAGGATCAAATTGATATGATGCAATTGCTTGAAGCAATCGTGCCATTAAAAAGAACACTTGCAAGTAATGATACAGATAAAGCTTTGAAGACTATTGCCGATTATCTGCCTGGATCAATTATTGAGGGTTTCCCATGTGGCTCAAAAGCATGGACATGGGTGATTCCGAAGCGTTGGGAGCTGGATCGGGCAGTAATAAGGGCTGGTAGCAAGAAACTTGTCGATGCTTCGTGGCATCCGTTGCATGTCATGAATTATTCAAAACCATTTCAGGGAACAGTAAATCGAGATGAATTATTAAAGCACTTGTACACAAATCCCGACAGACCAGATGCTATTCCTTTTAAATATTCATATTATAAAAATGATTGGGGATTCTGTGTCCCTCATTCGTGGCTAGATATGTTTATTTATGAAAGATACGAAATAGAAATTGATAGCCGCTTCGAAGAAGGTGAAATGAATACCCTTTCATTTTTCCTTAAAGGAGAATGTGCCGAAACATTTATCCTTTGTTCAGATATTTGTCATCCTATGCAAGCAAATGACCCTCTTTCCGGGGTAGCTGTAACAGTAGATATTATGAATCGCTTACGATCCATGAAGAGAAGAAAATATTCATACTTGCTATTAGTTGTTCCTGAAACTATTGGCTCAATAGCATATTTAGCTAATCATCAAGATATAATTCCTAAAACTGTTGGTGGGTTCTTTTGTGAAATGCTCGGAACAAATGGGCCGCTTGTTGGCCAATATACGCGTAAAGGCAGTTCTTATTGGGATAAAATTATGGATCTTGTTTTAGATGAATCCGGTCTCATCCATAAAACAGTACCCTTCATGAAAAGTGCGAGCAATGACGAGAAAGTGCTTGATAGTCCAGGTGTAGACATTCCTACCTTGTCATTAACTCGTATGCCGTATCCTGAATATCATACGAGCGATGATAATATAAATCTTATTAACATAGATAGACTGCGCGAGGCTCGTAACGTAGTGCAAGAGATCATTGATATTTCGGAGAAGGATTATATCCCTGTGTTGAATCAACCTGGACCTATCTTTCTATCGGGCTACGATTTATACCCAGATTGGGAAAATAACCCTTCTCTGTTATCCATCATGGAAACGTTCTTAGCTGTTATGTACGGGATTGATGGAATGCATTCTGTTGTAGAACTCTCCAAGAACTATCAAGTACCTTTATCTGAGGTTTTTTATTGGACTGAGGCTTTTTATAACAAGGGATTGTTAACAAAGAAAGACTTTAAACTGGAGCGCAATTAATGGATCGATGTCATAAAATATCATATCAAAGTATATTATATTATTGGTTTCACAGTGGCTGACAAAGAGCAGCAGATAAGAAATAGCTTCATTTATCTTGTTCCAGTCATTGTGGGAAACCTGATACCTCTGCTAACCCTGCCCATCTTTACGCGTGTTCTCACAAAAGAAGATTATGGTGTTCTCGCCTTGGCACAGGTGTATGCCGTATTTATGACCGGACTGATCAATTTTGGTCTTACCGTGGGATATGAAAGGAATTTTTTTGAATACAGGGATGAAAAAAGGACGTCGGGGCTTCTATATTCAACGCTGGCTTTTGTCATCACAACATATGCCGTATGTATCCTGTTGACATATCTATTCAAGTCCAAGCTTTCGGGCTGGATCATAGGCTCGCCGGATTACGATTATCTCTTGTTCTGGACGCTCTGCTCCACCGGTTTGATAAGTCTTAAAGTGTATTACCTGACCTATTTCAAGAACACGGAGAATGCAAAATCTCTGGTGTGGTATACGGTTGATGAAAGTGTCCTGGGTGTTCTCCTATCACTCTTCCTTGTTGTTTATCTCCGCGTTGGTATCATCGGTCTTGTCTTTGGACAGTTGCTGGCCAGTCTCGCAATTTTTTCCGCACTGGCCTTTCGATTTGTAAAAGTACTTCCCCCTTCCTTCAACTGGCCTGTTCTAAGAGATTCTCTGAAACTCAGCTATCCTCTGACACCGCGGATTTTTCTCGGGGTGATCGGCAGTCAGTTTGATAAGTATATGATCGGGCTCCTGGGGTCAATTGGTGGAGTTGGCATATATAGTATCGGTCAAAGCGTTTCCTTTGCCGTGTTTACTTACATGACGGCAATTCAGAATGTCTTTTCGCCACAAGTTTACAAGAGAATGTTTGAAATGGGGGAAAGGGGCGGCGAATCAGTGGGGCAGTATCTGACGCCTTTTGCATATGTCTCCATTTTTTTTGGTTTGCTCATTTCAATCTTTTCAGAAGAGATAATTTTTATCTTAACTCCCAAAGCCTATCATGGCGCTACGGACATTGTGATTATTTTATCAATGCTCTATGGCTCGTATTTTTTTGGCAAACAGCCTCAACTCATCTTTGCCAAAAAAACGTATATGAGTTCCATCCTGACCATGATCAGTATTGCACTGAATGTGGCAATAAATATTCCATTTATTATGAAATGGGGGGCTGTTGGCGCCGCCTGGGGGGCGCTCACGGCAGGACTGCTTTCAGGCGCTATTTCCTTTGTTATTTCACAAAAGTATTATGAAATAAAATGGGAGTACAAAAAAATAGGAGCCATCTTTCTCGTATTCTTCGGCGCATCAATTGGTATGGTGCTGTTAAGGAATGCAATGATCGCTTACGAATTCAGACTCATTTTCAAGGGCTTGGCACTTGCCAGCTATCTGTATCTCGGTATGATGCTCAATGTGGTAAACAAACAAAATTATCTGCTGGTAAAAAAGATGATTTCTCCTGTAAAGTTAGTTTCTGATATTCCAAAACGCTCTTGAAATAGGAAGAAATAAATGCAGAAGATAACTATTGAAGTTGGTTACGGCACGGTTGCCAAGGTAAAGATTGGAAACCGATTGCCATTAGTGTTTATCGGCGGCCCGTGTGCAATCGAAAGCCGCGACCACGCATTAAAAATGGCAGAGATGATTGATGCGATTTGCCGTCGAGTGGAGATTCCATGGATATATAAGTCCTGTTACGACAAAGATTGTCGATCCTCTCCCGATAGTTTTCACGGCCTCGGAGTGGACCACGGCTTGCGCATTCTTGCGGATGTGCGGCAGCTGTTTGGCGTTCCGGTTGTGTCTGATTTTTCAGATCCCTCTTGGGGACCGGCAACCGGTGAGGTTTGCGATATGGTGCAGGTGCCGGCTTACCTTTGTCGACAGACTTCAATACTCCGCGCAGCGGCACAGACCCAACGGCCGATTCATCTGAAAAAGGGGCAGTTTATGAGTCCCTGGAATATGAAGAATTCGGTCCGCAAGATTGAGGCAAGCGGCAATAACCAGATTCTTCTGACGGATCGGGGAACATTTTTAGGTTATAACATGTTGGTTAATGACATGCGGTGCTTACCCATCATGGCTGAGACTGGCTACCCCGTGTGCTTCGACGCGACGCATTCGATTCAGTTACCAACATCCATGGGGAACATTTCCGGCGGGCAACGGGAATTTATTCCCCATCTGGTTCGCGCCGCAGCCGCTTGTGGCATCGATGCCTTGTTCATGGAGGTCCATGACGATCCCGATAATGCAATGTCCGATGCCAACACGGTGCTGGATATCAAGTATCTCGAAAATATTCTTACTCAGGCAAGGGCCGTGCACGAATTACGGTTAGAACTATTAGATAAATATGGAGAAGACAATGTCCATCAAGAAAAATGAGACCATGAAAGTCAGCCAGGTCATGCTGCCGCTAGATCGGTTCCCGGTCATTGGTGAACGGGAGATCTTGAAAGAGGCTCTTGAGGCCATGGGGCGATCAAGGCTGGGAATCGCCTGTATTGTCGATGGTATCGGCAAGCTGTTGGGAATCCTCACGGATGGCGATATCCGGCGCAAGCTGCTCAAGGTGCAAAAGCCGTTCTCGGCATTTTTTGTTGATGACGCGCTCGTCCACGCTATAAAATCGCCTGTCACGATCAAGCCAACCGATACCTTGGTGCAAGCGGTCACGTTGATGGGCAAGAAGCAAATATGGGATCTGCCTGTGGTGGACACGCAGGGCACGCTGGTAGGTCTGCTGCATCTGCATCCCGCCATTAAGGCATTGCTCGGGATTCAGGAATGATTTATTCCGGACAGGCGGCCATCGATTATATGAAAATTGACGCGAGGAGGAGGCGAATCGTGGCGATCCGGGCTTCACATTCTATCGGCTGATGAGGCTTCATAAGGCGATCCTGAACGGAGCGCTTAGAATCATTGATCTTTGAAAGGCAATAATCATGAATGTTTTCTTTCCGAGACGAGCTGCGCTAAAAGAGAAACTGAGGCGGCGTGAGCGCCTGTTCGCAGGCTGGGTGTCTTACGCACATCCTTCTATCACAGAGACCTTTGCCCGTGCGGGTTTCGATTTCATCGCCATTGACATGGAGCACGCGACCATTTCATTAGAACAGGCGCAACGAATCATCGCAGCCAGCCAGAGTGAAGGGGTGCCGTGCCTCCCGCGGCCGGTCTCACACTCGAACGATTGGATCAAACCCTTACTGGAGTCGGGTGCCGATGGTCTTCTGGTGCAGATGGTGAATACGTCCGAAGAGATCGAAGCCCTTATCGGCCATCTGAAATACCCGCCGGTCGGACGCAGAAGTTATGGCGTGAACCGTGCCCAGGCCTATGGCTTTGACTTCGACAGCTATATACGGAACTGGAACGAGACCTCGACCTTCATTATTCAGGTCGAGTCGATTCAGGCTGTCGAAAATATTGGGCACCTAGTAGCATTTGATGAAGTCGATGGGGTGATGATTGGGCCATACGACATTTCCGGATCTCTCGGCGTACCGGGTCAGATTTCGCATCAGTTGGTGATTGAGGCATCGCGCAAGGTGATCGCTGCCTGCGAGCGCTACGGCAAGAGCTGCGGCACCCAAGTGGCGGATGCGTCAATAGAAAGTGTACACGACCTGTTTGACCTCGGCTACACTTACGCAATATTGGGTTCCGATCTGTTTGTGCTCTGGAAGTGGGCCGAGCAAATGCAGGGGCTGATCAAATCCATGCGTTGAAAATTCAAGGACTCTTTCCATGAATAACTACCTTAGCGATCTATTTAATTTGAAAGGTAAAGTGGCAGTTGTGATCGGCGGCGGTGGCTACCTTTGCAGTGAGATGGCCCGAGGCTTTGCCCGTGCTGGGTGCGCGATAGCGATTCTGGATCTTCGGCCGGAAAAAGCCAAGGCGGTCGAGGACGACTTGAGAACGGCGGGTTTTGGTCGGGTCATGTCTCTCGCAATTGATGTCGCCAAGAAACAAGATCATATCAATGCGCTGGAGCAGGTGCTTCAGGCTTTCGGGCAGGTTGATATCCTGGTGAATGGGGCCGGGATCAACAGCCCTACGCCTTTTCTGGAGTTGTCCCTTACAGAGTGGTATGCCGTTCTTGACTCTCAAATCACTGGAACCTTTCTCGGCTGCCAGGTCTTTGGGGGCTACATGGTCGAGCGGGGTCGCGGCTCAATCATAAACATCTCATCAGCTTCTTCGGGCCCCCCACTTTCCAAAGCCTTTGCCTACTCGGTTGCCAAGGCCGGTATCAAGAACCTGACGCAAAACCTGGGGCGTGAGTGGGCGACTAAGGGGGTTCGCGTCAATGCGCTCCGTCCCGGTTTCTTTCCCACCGAATGGAATCGCAAAAATTTCATCACCCCGGAGCGCGAGGCAACCATTCTCGGCCATACACCAATGCGACGCTATGGTGAGCCCATCGAATTACTCGGTGCCGCTTTATGGTTAGCGTCAGATGCGTCCAGTTTCGTCACCGGCGCCGAAATTGCGGTAGATGGCGGCTTTTCATGCATGTCAATTTAAGTCTTTGAATCATCGTTTAACAGCCCTACAGGGGCCAATCTATGGGATAAAATCATGAATCAAAAAACGGTTGTGATCACAGGAGGGAATCGTGGAATCGGATTAAGCATCACCGAGGCTTTTGTGAATGCCGGCTATTCGGTTATCGTGGGCGCGCGAAATGAGGCGGGCCTAGGGAAGCGATTTGGCGATCAAGTGACATTCGTTCCCTCAGATGTGCGTGTTGAACTGGCTCACCAGGAACTCGTACAACGCGCGCTCGCTCGAACCGGTCGACTCGATGCCTATGTGAACAATGCCGGTTTCTCTGAATGGCGTCCAATCAGTAAGATTGACGAAAAGTTTTTTGATGAAATGATTGACACTAATCTGAAAGGTGCTTTTTGGGGCTGCAAAGCCGCAGTAAGCGCTATGTCCGAAGACGGCAGCATCATCAATATCTCCAGCATCGCGGGGAAGCGCGGGAGTACCAACAACTCGGCTTATTGTGCTTCTAAGTTCGGGATGAACGGGTTGACTCAAGCACTGGCGAAAGAGGTCGGTCCACGCGGAATCCGCGTGAATGCCGTATGCCCTGTGCTCATTCCAACTGAAGGATTGATAGATGCCTTAAAGAGTCCCTACGGGCCCGCAAAAGGAGATCCCGATGCGTTCATTGCCGGGTTTGCGGAGGACAACGCGGCGTTAAAGAGACTGCCGACGGGGTCAGAAGTCGCTGGTATGTGCGTGTTTCTGGCGTCGAAAGCGGCATCAGCTATCACTGGTCAATGCATCAACGTGGACTGTGGCGTCTTTCCACAGTAATGAGATAATGCGAATGAAGATTGTTGCCGTTATTCCCGCGCATCTCGCCTCGGTCAGGTTTCCACGTAAAATCCTGTTCCCGTTCCATGGCCTGCCCATGATTGAGCACGTACGCCGCCGTGCGCTGCTTTCTGATACTGTGTCGGATGTGTATGTGGCGACTTGCGATGAAGAAATCGCCGAAGCTGTTCGCAGATTTGATGGAAAGGTCATCATGACGGCAAATACACACACCAATGGCACCAGCCGGGTTGCCGAGGCGGTGAAAGACATTGACTGCACCCATGTAATGCTGCTGCAGGGAGATGAGCCACTATTGTTGCCTCGTCACTTGGATTTATGTGCACGGGCGATTGCTGCTGAACCTGAGGGCGATGCCTGGAACGCCACTGGACCCATCGAGCAAGGGGAGGAATTAGACCGTCATTCCTTTGTGAAATGCGCTGTCTCGGGGTCAAGTCGTATTCTTTATTGTTTCCGTCGGTCGCCTTACTACAGTGCCTTCGATGTGCAGCAGACTTTCGTGAGGAAAATCCTTGGAATCATTGCCTATCGCAAGAAATTCTTGCTGCATCTCACTGCGCTTTCTGCGTCTCCAATCGAGCAGGCAGAGTTTATTGAACAGATGCGAATCATTGAAAATGGTTACAGCCTGCTGTCGGTTCCCGTTAGTCCAAGTTTACCGTCAGTGAATGAGCCTAGTGAAGCTGGCATAGTCCTTGACTACATCCAACAGAATGCTGAACAACGAGCGTTGTTAAGGCAGATTATGAGTTGACCCCCTTGGGTTTTGATATTTCTTCAATTCAAGAGAATATAGGCTTGAATGAACAACAATATAGATTGCTCTGCGATACCTGCGATTATGTGCTGCGGGTGCCGGATTTGACAATCGAGCGGGTTGCCATCCCATGGTTGCATATCATTCGCGAACATCCGGTCTTTCTGGCCAGTTACGTTGATCTGTTCGAACCTGCTAAGGGTCGCAAGGAGTTTGTTCGTAAGTGGTGGCGGGTTGTCCTCAGGAAGGCAGGGTGGCTTAGGCAGATTCTGATGCCCTTTCGCGCAGATGGCAGGCCATGGTTTGGACCGGATGATCTCCCGAGTGGGATTGATGTCTTGTTTGTCTCCCACTTGCTGAATTTATCCCAAGCCGGCCAGACGGACGATTTCTATTTTGGGGGATTGCCTAATGAGATGGTCCAGCGCGGCCACTCCACGATGATCGCGCTGATCAACCATTCCGGTCAGGCTGTCGCGCATCTCGCGGACAATTGGAGTGGGGGTTCGGTGCCGCGAGTGATCCTGTCTGGTTCGCTTCGATTTTTGGAAGAAGCAGCCCTTCGTCATCGTCTCAAGATGGAGTCCCTTCGATTGAGAAAACTCGCCCAAAAGGAGGAACCAGGGCTGTTGCGGCGTATTCTTGCCAGGGCATCTGAAGAAGCCTTGTCGGGCGGATCCCTCACAGCATTGAGAGTGGCTTCGCAGATAGGCGCCCTCACAGATAAGCTGAAGCCGAAAGCAATCGTAGCCACCCACGAGGGGCATGCCTGGGAACGGGTCGCATTCGCCGCTGCCCGCCGTGCGTTTCCTGATGTCCGGTGTATCGGCTACCAGCATGCCGCGCTGTTTCGTCTTCAGCATGCAATCCGGCGAAATCTCGCGCGCGAATACAATCCGGATCACATACTAACTGCAGGAGCTATCTCCAAAGCGCAACTGGAAAGCGCGCCAGGGCTTAATGGAATTCCGATATCTGTACTGGGATCCAATCGGACATTAAATGGAATAGAAGCTATTCGTCAGCGCACGAGTCAGGCAGACCAGGCACAGCTTTTCAATAATCCCGCGTGCCTTGTCCTTCCGGAGGGCATTGCCAGTGAATGTCACCTATTATTCGAATTTTCCCTCGCTTGTGCGAAATTGTGCCCGGAAATTCAATTCATATGGCGCTTGCATCCAATTATGACGTATGAATCTCTGGCAGCGCAGAATAGGAAACTGCGAAAACTTCCGAGAAACATCGTGTTATCTCAGGCAACACTTGAAGAGGATATTGCTCGCTGTTGCTGTGCCCTTTATCGGGGAACCACAGCGATTATCCAGGCAGTTGTGGCAGGATTGCGCCCGATTTACCTGCAATTGCCGGGCGAGATGACGATCGACCCACTTTATGAGCTACGTGATTGGCGAATCTCTGTCAAGACTATTGTGGACTTTCACAGTGCGATCAGAAATAATCAGAACAGGCTGCTAATGGACAGTGAATCTGAGTTTAGGTTTGCAGAAGGGTACTGCAGAAATTTTTTCAAGCCCCTGAATCCAGGCGCTCTTGAAGCCACCATTATCTAGAACGGCAAAGCCTGAAGTTCTCTTGAAGGATGCGATAACTATTTATGATTAAAGTGAAGAGTGGAAATAATATCGATCCATTTGATGTTGATTCGATTCGACATCAAATGGCTATACAGGGAAAGTTCATGGGATTGTCAGAAAGTTATTCCGGAAAATATCCGGAATTGCCAGAAATCAGTACTTCATTGAAATGGGGAAAATTGTTATCTGAATATGAAATCATACCGGAGGTTCGGATTCAAAGGCTTGAGAGAGTTGTCGAGTTGCTTGATTTGTCAAAAAAGGTATTGGATGTTGGGGTCGGATGGGGAGATATAGTTCCTCTCATATTGAGGAAAAATCCCATGGCCGATTACACCGGAATTGATTTTTCGAATGAAGTGATCGACAATTTGAAAAAAAAGTATCCCTCCCAGAAATTTCATGCGACCACGCTGGACAAAATGGATGGAACTTATGACTATATATTGGTCCTAGAAGTTCTCGAACACATCATTCCTTCCAAGGTCGCTAGTTTTTACGATGATATTAAATCCCGATTACGGAATGATGGCTTATTAGTCTTTACTGTACCACTTTATGAAGATTTGAAACTGCAAACCCTGATCTGCGGGAAATGCGGAAGCTTGGTAAACCGTATGGGACATGTCCGAACCTATACCCCGACATTAATCAAAGCCGAATTAAATTTGTTTGGATTTACGGTGGAGCAGTTGGAGTTTGTATATGAAGGATATTATGGTGTCTTAGGCACCATCAGGCGACATCTCCGAGATCTAGCGGGGCGTATTCTTGGGCCTTCTAATTACCAGAAGCTGAAACCTACCAATGCCATCCTGACCTGCAGAGAGGGTAAACAATAACTTGAAAGTCTTGCTTGTAAACCCAACAAGAACGGGAAGTGACAATTATGTTACCCCACCGTTACATATGATGTATATCGCACAATCTATAATAAAGGCCGGTCACAAAGCGAATATAATAGATTTGCATTACCAATATATAAAAGGGAATTACAGTTCTCATAAGCATTTTAAAGAATATCTGAAATCTTTAATGAGCATAGTCTCGACAAGAATTGTTAAAGTTGCCGTAAAACTAATATTGCCGTCTAAGATGTTGAGATATTTAATAAAATTAGAAAGTTTGCAGTCCCGACGATAGTTATAGGGAATACGGATCATGCGAAAGCTAAATAGAGGCGAGCGTTCTTGAGAGTATTATTCGTCTATACCAACGTGAATGGATTTCATACTGACACGTATTCTTTTGGCATCGCTTCTATCTTGAGCTACATTCTCAAACTTGGGCATGAAGCTCGCGTAGTCATTGTTAAGAACGATGCTGAAGAGTCGTTTGTATACAAAGCCATGGGCGAATTCATGCCAGCAGTGGTGGGATTGACATCCGTATCTTCGCAATTTTACATTATCAAGCGCATCGCCAGCGGCATCAAGAAAGTGGCCCCGGACACTTTAGTTGTATGCGGCGGCATCCATCCCACGATATATCCTGAGTGTCTGCTGGAAACCCCTTTTCTTGACGGTATATTCATAGGAGAATCGGAACTGGCTTTCGGAGAATTTCTTACGCGGGTAGAACACAATGAGCCGTACCACCAGACCAACAATTTCGCGTACCTTCAAAATGGCACTCTGATACGTAATCCTTTAAATCCGATCTTGAAAGACCTAGACATGTTGCCTTCACCGGATAGGTCAATATACCCATACGAAGAAACAGTGCGCGCCACAGGATATGCCCCATTCAGTTTCTCGCGGGGATGCCCGTTCAAGTGTACCTATTGCAGTAACCACGCCATTGCTCAATTGTATGGCAATCCGAAGGATTATGTGCGCTTGCGCAGTCCGGAGTCGAGCATCCTAGAGATTGAATCAACTCTGGAGAAAATCCCTTATATCAAAACAATAATGATTTCTGAAGACCTCTTTGGCATTAACAAGGAATGGCGCACTTCCTTTCTTAGATTGTATCAAGAGCGAATCCGACAAGAATTCATGTGTTTATTACGGGTTAATGTCATTGACGACCAGTTTCTACAACTTTTAAAGAATGCTGGATGTAAAAGAATATCTTTCGGTGTAGAGTCAGGAAACGATTATATCCGCAATGATGTTATGAAGAGAAACTTGAGTAAAGAAACAATCGTTGAGGCGTTTCGCCTTACACATGCGTATGGAATTGAGACAAATGCGATAAATATTATCGGACTACCAGGTGAAGATGAAAAGATGATATTGGATACAATAATGTTGAACCGTGAAATTAAGCCAACGAACAGTTGTGTGAATATTTTTTTTCCGTATAGAGGGACGGTCCTTGGTGATTACTGTGTAGCAAATAATCTCATAGATATTGAAAAATATGATGTTCCTACTCTTGAGCGCAGGGAATCGATCTTGCGCTTTCCCAAAACACACTTGGAAAGAATTAATTATTACTATCAGAACTGGCAAAATCTTGTATATCCCTACGACATAAAAGGGCGTCTCATTCGCCTATTGACAAACAGCCCATTCTGGAAACTTTTACGCAAAGCGAAGTCGATTGCTTCAAGGTATATCGACTAATTATGGCCTTCAGCAAACCGGGAACGGATGAAAAGGCGCATGGCCGAATCTCCCAGTAGCTTGATCCGTTTCATTAAATCAAAGCTTTTTTTGCTATTAGAGCGGTATTCTCGTATTCACATCACGCCTGTTCATTATTATTCTCCTATCCCGAATGTTTCGGCTCTTAATTCAGAAACATTTAAGAAAATTTATGGCGATACCGGCATTGACTGGAATCTCGAGGGACAACTGAACCGTCTTCAATCCGTATTTCCCAACTACAAGAATGAATACGAACCGTTACAGAATACAGGACTTACTCTGATTGACTCGTTTATTCTCTACGCTATGATCCGTGAAAAAAAGCCGAGGGTTATGGTCGAGGTAGGATCGGGGGAAACCACGAAGATCAGCCTGTTGGCTCTGGCCAGAAACAGAGAAGAAGGCAATAATTGCCAGTTTTATGCGATAGAGCCATATCCGGGAGAGAAGCTTAGGGGAATCGATGAAATAGATTTTCAGTTAATTGATAAAAAACTCGAAGATATTGATGTGGGGTTTTTGTCTACCGCCGACCTTTTTTTTATAGATTCCAGTCACGTGTCTAAAGTCGGCAGTGACGTGAATTATGAAATCCTGGAGATTGTTCCCAATCTTAAGAAGGGATCCATCATCCACTGGCATGACATCATGTTCCCAGGAGAGTATTTCGAAGACTGGGTTCGTGAAGGGCGTATGTTCTGGAATGAATCATACTTGGTTAATGCCTTCATGCTGTTTAACAATACCTTCCAGATTATATGGGCATCCCGTTACATGCAGCTCAACCATTCGGAATTGATGACAGATACTTTTCCTTATTTCAAACCCGACCGGCATAGGTGTACTTCTTTCTGGATAGAGAAAATAAAATAGCTTTGGTTTCTCTCATGTTATGAAGCGTTCCGACACAAACGTTTTATTTTCTATTAGAGAAGCCTTATATTTATGGCGTCAAAAGAAATCCAAACGCTATGAATTTTTGGATCATTTTCGCGGGATTATGATCTTGTGTATGATTTTGAATCATTGCGCCAAGTATTTTTGGTTCAACCCAGAACCAAATTACTATATTCGATTCCTCCTATGGTTGGATTTTTTTATCGCCGCAAACTTTCTCATGATATCAGGTTTTGCCTATAATTATTATATTCATTCCCGTAAAATCGATACGGTCAAGAAATCAATGTATTTCCGAGAAACGATCCTCAGGGCCATCGTCATTTACGGGATAGCCACTCTTATGAGTGTGCTCTTCGGTAATCTCGGCGGGTTGGATGATTCCTGGTCGCATTGGAGCATTTTTAAAATAATTGGTATCGGAATGATTATCATTCTAATTTTTGATTCCTTGCCACGCTTGGAATTGTGGTTAATTGTCACGATGGTGATTTTCTTTTTCTTGGGTTATTTGTCCACAAAAGTGGAGAATATCTTATTGGATTTCTTTTCTAAAGGGGCCTTTGCCCTCTTTCCCTGGTTTTATTTTTTTGGCTCCGGATTTCTTCTTGGAAAGTGTCTCATTAAATTTAATGGAACCGGTTTGGATTCTGCGCGATTGAAGAAAATATTACTCCCAGCTTTAGTGCTGATCGTGCTTTTTGCCACACCATTTATCAGATATGATTTGAATGCTTATATCGAATTGAATTTGAAATTGTTTCTGGGGAATATTGGTTTATTCTTCTGGTTCTTGGCAGCCTTTTATTACATTACTGAAAATGCGATGCAACTGAAAATCAGATGGGTAATCGAGCAAATCACGGAATATGGTAAAATTTCCTTCTCGTTATATTACGTCCATTTTGCTTTGATTTTTCTAGTTTTGTTGATTAATGCAAACGTTTTTGCGGGTTCCCTTTTTCTTTTTATGAATGCATGGCGCTTCACCGGACTTTTGGCGCTATTGTTAGCCATCTTTGCTATCGGGTGTTTAATATGGAAAAAAATAGATTATGTGATGAGTTTGGAATGGTTTATTTACAATTTTTTAAATATGGCGCTCAGAAAGTAATTATATGAATTTAAGAAAACTACGTATGGTATCAAATCGATTAAGATATCTTCCCTCAGGCGTAGATTTTTTAAAATATACTTGGAATAAGGTTGTCTGTATAAATAAAAAAATATTTAATAGTCTTACAGTGGCTTATCCTGCTGCTATTATGATCGAAGTTACCAATTACTGCAACTTGCATTGCCTAACATGTCCACGAGAATATAAATATGGTTTGGATATGGATAAGGGCAGTATGGATTTTAATTTGTTAAAAAAAATCGTGGATCAGGCTTATCCGTATGTAGATTCCATTGGCTTAACCGGCCTTGGAGAACCATTAATATATAAAGACTTAGCTGCAGCCTTAAACTATATAAAATCAAAGAATAAAGGAATCATCACAAGTATTTCTACTAATGCGGCTCTGCCCGATACGCTTAATAGAATTGAAGCTATAAAAGAAAATATTGATTCTATCCAAATCTCAATAGATGGCATTGGAGATATCTATAACAAAGTCAGGAAAAATGGGGATTTTAATGTTTTTATTCAAAATGTTCGTGGCATTAGCAATAAAATCTCCTCATTGGATAAGAATTTAAGCTTTAATATGGTAGTCATAAAAGACAATTACCATCAAATGACCGAAATGATAGAGCTAACAAGTAGTATTGGCGTTTCAAATTTGAATTTTACTTTGTTCAATTTAGCATCTGTTACAGAGTTAGATATTGAGTATTACAATTTTTTCCATACGGTCGAATTCGTAGATGCTTTTAACAAGGCAATTGAAAAAGCAAAAATGTATCCCAAACTAAATGTTACCTTTTGGGATTATCGATCAAAGAATTGTTTTAAGAAATGTCGTTTCCCCTGGACACAATTCTATATTTCTTGGGATGGATACATAACACCATGTTGCGCTAAGCCTTTCCCTAAAGAATTAAATTTTGGCAATTTGAATAATGCCGCTCTTATTGACTGTTTAAATAGCAATGCTTATCAAAGTTTTCGAGAGTTATGGTATCAAAACAACGCCCCACAATTTTGCTATAAATGTCATTTCATAGATATGAAGCCGATCAACCTCAATCGCTAGAGCGATTCAGCAATGCGGATTGGAAGCCGATTATACTAAGTATGAAAAAAAATAGACCGGTTTATACTGGTAGGGATTTGGCGCTTGTGATCCCAACGAAGGACCGTCCTGAGAAAATCCATACATTACTTGAAAGTACCAAGAGACAATCGATACGATGCGGTAGAATTATTGTCGTAGATGGCGGCATGAGCGTAAAAGATATTGTCCTTAGTTTTGGGGACAGTTTGCCTGTCGAGTATTTTGCATGTAACCCACCAGGCCAGATCAGGCAGCGGAATGTGGGAATCGCCCAACTCGATAATAACACGCCGCTGGTCGGATTTCTTGACGATGATGTGGTTTTGGAAAAGGGTGCGCTGGAAAATATGATCGCTTTCTGGAATCGTGCAGATGTACATACGGCTGGGGTCGGTTTTAACATCACCAACATAAACTCTCCCAGCCACTCCCTTCTTCGGACCCTAATGTTGTTGGGTACTCCGGTGCCGGGGAAAATCCTTCTTTCTGGCGTTAATATGAATTATTTTAATATTCCCGATGATATTCGTACGCAATTTCTGGGTGGCGGCTATACAATCTGGAAGCGGAGTATCCTTGATGAGTTTCCTCAGGAGAATCTGAACACCCGCTGGGCATGGGGCGAAGATGTGAGATACAGCTATCCCATTGGGAAAAAGTATCCTCTATATGTCTGTGCCAGTGCAAAAGTACATCACGAGCACGTCTATGACCAGGCACCTCCTGACTTTGTGCACCGCTATCAGGGCCGCAAAGGGGCGCTTGCAATATTTTATTTTGTTAGGTCTAATCCGGAGCTTTCCCGTTTGGCATGTTTATGGATGCTAACGACATCGGCAATTGCGAACTTTGTTTATGGAATTGTAACTTTAAACCCGTCATTATTAAAGTTTGCTTTAGGGCGGGCTGAAGGTATTTTGATATGTCTTAAAGGAATGCTCGGGTTTACGGATATCCGCAAAGAAATGGAAGATTAAAAGATGGTACGCGACGGTGAGAAGAATGTGCCGGTTAGCGTCATCATTCCCTGTTATAAGTGCAGCCCAACCATTGCGTCTGCCGTTGAGTCGGTTGTCAGGCAAACAAGATTACCAGTGGAACTCTTTCTGATCGATGACGCAAGCCCTGATAATGGCCAGACGATTGCAGCGCTTAATTCACTGAGGGACCGCTTCGGTCGTATCATCAAAATTAATATTATTAATTTTGATAAGAATAGGGGGCCCGCTTTTGCGAGAAACACTGGTTGGGATGCAGCATCCCAACCTTATGTCGCCTTTTTAGATGCGGATGATGCTTGGCATCCGCGAAAATTGGAAATTTCCTATGATATTATTAAAGAGAATCCATTCATTGATCTTCTTGGCCATGACTTTTATATAAATGGTTGCATGGGAGAGATAGATGCATTTTTGTCAGGTGTAAATTACGGGATCGTGAAAAAGAGTTTTTATCCAATATTGTTGCTAAATCCTTTTGTAACACCTTCCATTTTTTTAAAGAAAAGTATTTCAGAAAGGTTTAATGTCAATCTGAGATATTGCGAAGATCACGAATTTTTACTGCGGGTCTCTCGTATATATAATGTTTATTATGCAAAGCTCAAATTAGTGCAATTGGGGAAAGAACCTTTTACAGGTGGAGGATTGACCGCAAAGAGAACCCGTATGAGGTTAGGTGAAATATCAATGTATTTTGAAGCTTTAAAATACAAAAAAAGCCTTGTTCTCATACTCCCGTTGTTAATTCTTTTTTCTTTAGTAAAACATTCTGTCCTTCTTGGATTAACTCAATTTCGGATGAAGGTTTTTTCATTATGACTACAAATGACCAAAAAGTTCTGGTAGTGATACCGGCCTACAACGAAGCTGGGCGGATAGGTGAAATAGTTCAATCAGTAATGCGTGTCATGCCATTTGCAAAAACGCTTGTGGTCAATGATTGTTCGTCCGATGATACGGGCCATGAGGCCACAACGGCAGGCGCTACCGTAATCTCCCATCCTATAAATTTAGGATATGGCGCCAGTTTAGAGACAGGTTATTTTTATGCTTTAAGAAGCGGTTTTGAATTTGTCATACAGATGGACGGAGACGGACAGCATATTGCGGACGAAATTCACAAAATCTTTTTGCCTGTTGCAAACGGGGAGGCGGACATTGCTATAGGAAGCAGGTATCTTTCTTCTGAGACTGATTATAAAACGTTATTTACAAGGAGGGTGGGTCAAAAGTTTTTTGGCGCCATATTTTCCACTATTACACGGTATAACCTTACTGATCCGACATCAGGATTTCAGTGTTTGAACAGAAGAGTTTTTGAGCTTTTTGCAAGCGGTAATTTCCCTCATGACTTTCCCGATACGGATGTTTTACTGATGGCTCATTACGCTGGTTTCCGTGTAAAAGAGCTTCCGGTCATCATGATGAAGAGGTCCGGTGGTGTATCCATGCACGAAGGGTTAAAACCTCTCTATTATATTATCAAAATGATTCTTTCTATCATTATGGTTGTTTTAAGTCGAAGGAGGTGGAAGCAATATGCTACTTAGACAATATGTCGTGACTCTGGTAATAAGTTTGGCGCTGCTGGTGCTCATTGTCAGATTGATTCAGAAGGGCAGGCTTGACATTTCTTATTGCTGGCTCTGGCTGGGTGTCGGCATCATGGCTCCCTTAATAGTTGTCAAGTATAACTGGCTTTTGCGGTTTACAAAACTTATAGGCGCCGTTTCGCCGATTACCACGCTTTTCCTTTTTTCCATACTTGTGTTGTTTTTAATGTGTCTTCAGTTTTCTATCGTCATTTCCTTACAGCGCCGCCAGATTAAAAGGCTTACACAGCAGATTGCAATACGTATGGAAGAAAAGTAATCATGCTTCGCGTTGCGCTCATTTCATCTCCCCTAACGTTACAGGAAAGATATGGCAGTTTTTCCGGAGCCGGGAATACCGAGCCTACATATGCCTTGGCATGTCTCGGCGCCATTGCTGAACAGGAGAAAACGGATGTCAGGATTATTGATGCTGCTGCCGAAAATCTTTCTATTGAAAGGACTGTCGAAGAGATAAAAGAATACATGCCCGATGTGGTTGGTATCAGCTCTACCACGGCCGGTATTGTCGCTTCCGGAGAACTGGCAAAGCGCATCAAAGAGTTTAACGGCAGGACAATTACGGTAATCGGCGGTTGTCACGTAACTGCTCTTCCTGAAGAGACATTATCCGAATTTAGTGGTTTTGACATTGCGGTTATTGGTGAAGGGGAGATGACGTTCGCTGAGATGCTAAGAGCTATAAATGAAACGAGAGAAATACCGACATCACTTGCAGGAATTGCCGTGAGGTGCGATGGTAGTTTCATTGTGAACCCGCGCCGGCCTTTTATTGATAATCTGGATGAACTGCCGTTACCGGCATGGAAGCTCTTCCGAGGATTTCCAGGGGACTTCTACCCTTCTCCTGCAAGGATGAATAGATTTCCGTGCGCCTCTGTTGTTTTTACAAGAGGATGTCCTAACCAATGCCAGTTCTGTGATCGTTCTGTTTTCGGGAACAAGGTTCGTTCACACAGCCCCGCCTATGCAGTCAATATGCTGAAGGATCTGGTGAATAATTTTGGCGTCAGGGAGATATTGATAGAAGATGACACCTTCGTTATTTCTCGAAAGTGGGTTAGAGAATTTTGTGAAAGACTGATCACAGAAGAAATTGATATTACATGGTCCTGTCTTGGAAGAGCCGACCACGTAACACAGGAGATGTTGAGACTCATGAGGCGGGCAGGCTGCTGGCATATTTCCTATGGCATTGAAAGCGGCGATCAGAAGATACTTGATGCCATGCAGAAAGGGGAAGATCTTGCCCGCATGGAAAAAGCTGTTCGCTGGAGTCGAGAAGCCGGAATTAAGACCAAGGGGTTTTTCATGGTTGGCTTCCCGGGGGAAACCATAGATTCACTGAAGCTCACGAAATCGCTTGCCCTGAGACTGCCTCTGGACGATGTGTCTGTCATGCAGCTTACCCCATTCCCGGGGACGGCCGTTTATCGCCGGGCATCCGAACATGGCGTGTTTGAAAAGGACTGGCGTAAAATGAATGCTTTAACCACCGTTTTCGTGCCCAATGGTTTTACCAGAGATGATATGGAAAAGGCCAGATCAGAAATATTGAAAGCTTTTTACTTCAGGCCGAAAGTGTTGATCAGAAAGTTTATTGATGTGGTTTTTAATCCCCGTCTTTTGGGACACATGTTGAAAGGGTTTATTGCATTGCTAAAAGTTGTCATAAAATGAGATGGGAAAATTGCAGCTATGCATAACAGATTTGAAGTTCATATGAAATCTGTGATTCTGTCCAGTTCAGCAAAGTAACATGACGAATGGAAATCCGCCACTGGTGTCTGTTGTTGTGGTTTGCCTTAACGGCCTCGACATTACCCGTCGCTGCCTTGAGAGCCTGTTCAGTCAGGACTATCAGTCGAAGGAAATAATCGTTGTCGATAACGGGTCGCAGGAAGACATTCGGGGAATGGTGGCGGAAGCATTTCCTCAGGCCCGCTTCATTCGACTGAAGAGCAATCATGGGTTTGCCGGTGGCTACAACAGAGGTATTGAAGCTGCTCATGGAAAATATGTTGCGATCATCAACAATGACGCCGTCGCTTCGCCTCAATGGGTAGGTGCATTGGTGGAGGTAGCTGAAAAGGATCGGAAGACGGGCGCGATAGCCTCCATCATTATTGATGGCAACAAGCCCGACGTGCTGGATTCGTGCGGTGTCGGGATGGCTCTGGATGGAATGTCCCGACAGTTGATGAGAGGCCAGGCGCCGCCTCAGTCGAAGGCGCCAAAAGAAGTTCTTGTCCCGAGCGGTTGCGCTTGCCTTTTCCGGGCCGACGCGTTAAAAGCCGTCGGTCTTTTCGATGAATCGTTTTTCGCGTATTGTGAAGACACGGATCTCGGATTGCGCCTGCGATGGGCCGGATTTAAAACAGTCGTGGTGCCTGATGCACAGGTTACCCATAATTATTCCATGACAGCCGGAAAATACAGTCTTCAGAAGGTATTCTGGGTGGAACGAAATCATTTGTGGGTGGCAGCCAAGAATTTTCCATTCCTTCTTTTACCATTGCTCCCCTTTGCGACGGTATGGCGATACATCGTCCAGACTTATGCCATTTTAAGTCGTTCCGGTGATCTGAGCAGCTTTACGGGGCAATCAGATTTTTTTCAGGTGGTGGCGACCATCGTGAAGGCGTATCTATCCGCTGCTTACGGGATGCCGTCAATATTGCGGAAACGTTTTTTATTGATGCGTAAACGAAGAATCGGTCGTTTCGAGATGATTAAGACGATCTGGCATTTCAAGATGTCGATGGTCGAAGTTATCATCGGATCCCAGAAAGCTTTATAAAAAGATGTTTTTCTTTAATAAAATGATTTCACTTCTTTTGTCGCCCATCCCCTTATCCTTTTTGCTGCTGCTGGTCGGATTGTTTTTGCTGTGGTTCACGAAAAGGCAAAGGGCAGGTAAAATCATGGTTTCTGCGGGCACCATCGTTCTTTTGTTGTTGAGTTTCAGTCAGGTGTCGGATCGGCTTTTGAAACCGCTTGAAGATCACTATCCGCCTCTGATGCTTGACCAGATGGCCGGTCAACATAGTCGCAACGAATTATCTAATGTCAGGTGGATTGTTGTGCTGGGCGGCGGCCACGTATCCGATCCGAATGTTCCTGTGACAAGTCAGATTTCACCCGGCTCTATGATTCGTTTGACGGAAGGGGTTCGCCTTTACCGGAAATTTCCGGGGAGCAGGATAGTTCTTGCGGGAGGAGCCGTTTTTGATCCTGTACCTGAGGTGGAGACAGAAGCAAAAGTGGCCGAAATCATGAACGTCAATCGCCATGATTTGGTGCTGGAAAAGACGTCTAAAGATACGGAAGATCAGGCGCAATTCATTAAAAATATTGTCGGGAAGGACCGGTTTGTCCTGGTGACTTCGGCATCCCATATGCCTCGCTCGGTGGCCCTTTTTAAGAAAGTAGGGCTGGATCCGATTCCTGCTCCCACTAATTATCGGGTAACAAAAAGGCAGAGTTCGAGCCCGGAAGATTATATCCCGTCGACAAGAGGTCTCGGTAAAGCTGAAAATGCAATCTATGAATATCTCTGCCTGGCCTGGTTGAAGATACGCAACAAATTATAATATTAAAAACAAAATGCGGGAGGAACCATATATATGAGAGGATTAAATGTAATTTCAGCCAAATTGATCATCAGTCTTTTCATCTGTTTCGCCGTGCTTTCCGGGTGTACGCCGGCTATCAAGAGCACGCAATGGACATGTTTTTACCAGGAGCAGGACAAAGAATGTCAAAATCTATATGATGAAAGTTTCACAAAAGTGCTCGACGGCAGTATCGTTTCCATAGACTTTGTTGCAAAAGAATTTCAAGGATCCCTTACGGCAGATAAACTCTATAGGGCTGTTAAGGCGGATGGTTACAATATCTCTGTAAATGCGCCTGAAAATACACTGGAGTATCTCAACGGAATACTAAAGATTCCCAATTTTTTCGATAAGGTGCTCGAGAAGAAAGAGATTTTTATGTACACACCAGAAATAAAAGAAATTGTCCATTTAACGAGTCGGTACAGATCAAAGAATTTTCAAAACCTGAGCGAGGATGAGCAAAACAACATAAAAAGACTCAATCGCCTAGTTATTGAAAGTCTCTATGCTCAGGAAGCTCCGAAGGCTAAATATGTGATTGCCGTTCGCACAAAGTTATTCTGCAATGATGAGGAAAAAGAGACCTACATGGAAGGAAGAAAAAAAAGAAGTTTGCCGAATAAAGGATATGAGAACTTGAAATATTCGATTTTTGAGTTGGACATTGACTGTATCAAGAGACAATATCGCTTCCAAGGGCAATTTGATTATGATGATAAAGATATGAAACTGGACGGACAGGCTTTTCCTTTCTCAGGCTGGATGAAAATTGACGCGCACATGGAGACCATCTTCCAGCGTGAGTGCAACCCGGGGAGCAGTTCAAAAAAAGTGAAGTAAAAACAGCAGGGAACACAAATGAAACATTTTCGATTGGCTGTTGTTGGTTGCCTTTGTTCTATCGCGCTCCTCTTTTGCATGATAGGCTGTGAAAAGAAGGGCAGAGATGTAACAGGATCGAAGTCTGAGTCAGGTGTCACTGGACTGCAAGGGACAATCAGGGTCTCCGGCGCCTGGGCTATGTATCCGATGATGATCAAATGGGGTGAAGAGTTCGGAAAAATTCATCCGAAGGTGAGGATTGATGTCTCTGCCGGAGGCGCCGGCAAAGGTGCGGCTGATGCCCTTGCCGGTCTCGTGGATATCGGCATGGTGTCAAGAGAAGTAAGACCTGAAGAGGTTAAGCAGGGCGCTTTCTATGTGCCCGTCGTTAAGGATGCCGTATTCCTGACGATCAATGATAAGAACCCCATGCTGACGAAAGGCCTCATGGAAAAAGGTGTCATGAAAAAAGTCTTTGTGGAGCTCTGGATAGGTGGAAAGACATTGACATGGGGGGCGATTATCGGGGCGCCATCTAATAAAGACCGGATTCAGGTGTATACAAGGTCTGATTCTTGTGGCGCCGCGGAAACATGGGCACGATACCTTGGTGGAAAACAGGAAGACCTCAAGGGCGTGGGTGTCTATGGCGATCCAGGCGTGGCAGAAGCCATTAAGAAAGACCCCCTCGGCATTGGTTACAACAATCTCAACTATGCCTATGATGTCAAGACAGGTCTACCAGTGAGCGGGCTGCGAGTTTTGCCGATAGATGTGAATGAAAATGGAAAGATCGATCCTGAAGAAGATCTAAGTACAAAGCAGAAAGCCATCAGCGCAGTTGTTGCTAAGAAGTACCCGTCACCACCCGCAAGAGATTTATATCTTATTACAAAAGTGGAATTTAAAGGGGTTGTTAGAGAATTTGTCAAATGGATATTAGTCGATGGACAAAAATATGTTGAGGAGGTAGGATATATAAACCTTCCTCAAATCCAGATAAAAGAAGCTCTTGAAAAGCTTGGGAAATAAAAAGATAAACCTGACAGGGGATAATTTATTATAAGTCGTGAAACCATTTCAGTTTCGCAGTGGAGATTGGTCAGAGAATACTAATTATTTCCAGCGTGTTTTTAAGGTTAATCTTCGTTAAATTTTTCTATTAACGTCAAAGGTCAGCAAAAAAAGGAGGGCTATTGAGATGGGGAAAAAGGTCTCTTCAAATGCCAAAAGGGGTGGGCATTTATTCATGAATCTGTTTCTATTAATCTATTTCGTGGTGATGTTAATTGTTCCACCGGCCTTACATGCAGATCCGCTCGATAACTGGCACGTGAGAAATCCAATGCCAACAGGAAATGATCTAAATCAAGTCACATATGGCAACAATACTTTTGTTGCTGTGGGAAGCTTCGGCACAATACTTACTTCGCCTGACGGGATCACATGGACAAATATAACCTCGGGAACAACGAATACGCTTAACGGCGTGACCTATGCCAATAGCACCTTTGTTGCCGTGGGAGTATCCGGTGCGGTAATGACTTCTTCAGATGGTATCACATGGGCAAATAGAAGTTCGGGGACGACGAATACACTCAGTGGCGTGACCTATGGCAATAGCACCTTTGTTGCCGTGGGAGGCTCCGGGACAGCGCTTACCTCTCCCGATGGTATCACATGGACGTCCCAAGTTTCTGGGACGGCGAATGCACTCAATGGCGTGTCCTATGCCAATAGCACCTTTGTTGCCGTTGGAGTTTCTGGTAAGGTACTTACTTCTCCTAACGGTATTGCATGGACGGCCAGGACTTCGGGGACGACGAATGCACTCAGCGGGGTGGCCTACGGTGGAAATACTTTTGTTGCTGTGGGAAGCTCCAGCACAGTCATCGTATCTACTGACGGGATTACATGGAATAACAGTGCTTCAGGCCCGACGAATGCATTCGGCGGCGTGACCTACGGCGGAAATACTTTTGTTGCCGTGGGAAGCTCCGGCGCAGTGTATACATCCCCTGACGGATTCACATGGACAACCAGAACCTCGGGAATATCTAATATACTTAATGGAGTTACCTACGGCGGAAATACTTTTGTTGCTGTAGGAAATTCTGGCACAATCCTTACCTCTTCGGACGGGATTGCCTGGGTGAGTAGAGGTGTAGGAGCGATGAGCAATCTAAGTGCTGTTACTTATGGCAATAATGCTTTTGTTGCTGTAGGAGGTTCTGGTGCGGTCCGAACGTCTCCCGACGGAATTGTATGGACAGCCAGAAGTTCGGGGATAACGAGTATTCTAAGTGCTGTTACTTATGGCAGTAATACCTTTGTTGCTGCAGGGGGTGCCGGTACGGTAGTGACCTCTTCCGACGGGATCGTGTGGAGAAATAGCAACTCCAGTACAAATGCACTCAATAGCGTGATCTATGGCAATAACATGTATATTGCCGTGGGAAGCGTCGGCACAGTAATAACCTCTCCTGACGGAGTTGCGTGGACAGCAAGAAGCTCCGGCACAACGAATGTACTTAATAGTGTGACCTATGGCAATAACATGTATATTGCCGTGGGAGGCGCCGGCACAGTAATAACCTCTCCTGATGGAGCTACATGGACAAACAGAAGCTCCGGGACATCGAATTCGTTCAATGGTGTAACTTTTGGCAAGAATACCTTCGTTGCGGTAGGAGGCTACGGCACGGTCATAACGTCTTCCGATGGGATCACGTGGACAAGCCACAACTCCGGGACATCGAATTCGCTCAATGGCGTAGCTTTTGGGAACAACACCTTTGTTGCGGCGGGGATCTCCGGCGTCGTCATTACGACACCGGACGGTATCACGTGGACAAGCCGCAGCTCCGGGACAGCGAATTCATTCAATGGTGTAACTTTTGGCAACAATACCTTCGTTGCGGTGGCGGGAAACGATTTAATCATTCAATCTGATTCAGTACCATCGCCCCCCTTCCTCAACAATATTCCCTCTCCATCCGTTACGGATTCCGGTGCAGTCAGAATAACGAATACATCAAGCAGTTCAACGGGAGTGAAGGGAATTTTGTATAACCAGAGTGGTGCAGTTCTGGGGAGTGCCAGCGTGACTTTATTCAGTTCCTTGGCTCCTAATGAGACAGGACATCTAACGCCGTCTCAATTGGCGGGCATAGTGGGTGTTTCATCCTGGAATGGCGGTGCCCGTCTCGAAATCACCTCTCCCAGTTCCGGTGTTGTTCTTATGGGGACCTTTCGGAGTTACAGCGGTACCATGACGAACATGAGTAATACGACAACTGCGAGTCTGTATAACATACCAGGGTCCGGGAATGTCGATCAGGCGTCCATAAGGATTACCAATAAGTCGGACACGTCTTCTACGCAGGTCAATGGTACATTATACCATAAGGATGGATATATTTTGGGGACCGCCAACTCTGTCCTCGTGAGTTCCCTGGCTCCTAAAGAGACAAAAGTATTAGCTGCAGCCGACCTGGAGAGGCTGGTGAATTGTTCTCCATGGACAAACCGTGCCCGCCTGGATACGACCTCATCAACCTCCGGTGTGGCTATTATGGGTGTGATTCGGACAGCAGCGGGGACGCTGGAGAACATGAGTTCTGCCATCACAAATAATATGGTTTTCCATATTCCTGGTTCCGCAGCTTCCGATGTAGGATACGTTCGAATTACCAATACAACGAGCGCCGCTGTGCAAGTGAGAGGGACTGTTTATAAGCTTGATGGATCGGTGGCAGGTACTGCCGATTCTATTCTTGTTAGTTCTTTGGCATCGCAACAGACTGTGATTTTGTCGGCTGCTGATCTGGAAGGAAGGATTGGTTCCTCTCCTCTGAGCAATAGCGTTCGTTTAGAGATTACATCTCCCACTTCCGGATTGGTGGTTATGGGTTGGATTATGAACGCTACAGGTGATCTGGTAAACATGAGCGAAAGCGCAACTTCGGATCTTTATTTTATGCCCGGCTCTACAAGTGCTGATGCAGCGTTCATTCGTATTACAAACTTCTCAAGCAGTCCGTTTCAGGTCCGTGGTACGGTATATACTTTGGATGGAAGCGTCATGGGGACGGCAAATTCTATCCTTGTAAGTTCGCTGGCGGGCAAATCCACGGCAAGGTTATCTATCTCCGATTTGGGCAATGTGGTGGGAGCAAACCTTGCAACGGGTAATTTCCGTTTGCATATTACCTATCCCTCTTCCAATATCGTTCTGATGGGGACATTGCGAAATAGCACTGGAACACTGACAAATATGACAGGTTCTGTGGGCTATTAAGGTGGGTAATAGGTAGATATATAAGTCATGACGTGGAGGCAAATAAAAGATCTTTTTGCCAGTGGCATATTGCGTTTAAGTCTGGTTCTTGTAAACGCAATTGCATTCATTATAATAATAACACTTTTTTTTAAATCAAAACCGATTCTCGACAAGATATCCATCGTTGAACTTCTGTTTTCCTCTGATTGGCACCCCTTAAAAGGCCACTTTGGTTTTTATCCATTCATTATAAGTACCCTGGAAGTGACCGCCATAGCGATGATTCTATCAATTCCCGTATGTCTGTTAAGTGCAATTTATCTTTCGGAATATGCGAATATGAGATTCAGAGAATTTGCTCGTCTCGCTATTGACATACTGGCGGGCATTCCTTCCGTCATTTATGGGCTCTGTGGCGTCATTGTGGTTGTGCCATTTGTGCGGCTCGTTGGCAATGCCCTAGGTAACACGACAACGGGATACAGCCTCCTTGCGGGCGGTGTCATTCTTGCGGTTATGGTGTCCCCTTTCATTATTTCTCTTTCTTTGGAAGTACTCAGGATGATTCCTATTGAGGCACGCGAGAATGCCCTTGCATTGGGAACGACGAAGTGGGAGGCAGTCAGGCATGTTATTTTAAAGAGTGCGCGACGTGGCATTTTTGCTGCCGTCATTATGGGGTTTGCCCGTGCCTTTGGTGAAACAATTGCTGTTTTAATGGTTGTGGGAAATGTTGCTCAAGTTCCGGCATCGGTTTTTGACCCGGCATATCCGCTGCCGGCCCTAATTGCTAACAATTACGGCGAGATGATGTCAATACCTCTCTATGATTCTGCAATGTTGCTTGCCGCTCTCATTCTGCTCCTCGTTGTAGGGGGTTTTAGTCTGATGGCCCATCTCACACTATTGCGGATGGGAAGGCAGGCGTCATAAAAATGAAAGCGAGAAGACTGGAAGAAAACCTGTTTAAGGGATTGATGATTATCTCACTGGGGCTGATCTTGACGGCCCTTGCCGGTATCATATTCGTAATTGTCGTGAAGGGAATATCGGCTCTCAGTCTGTCTATGATTATAGATACACCAAAGGGCGGATACTACCTGGGGAAAGAAGGAGGTATTGCCAATGCCATCGTAGGGTCTTTATATCTTGCATTCGGCGCCTCATTCCTTTCCATCATCCTGAGTCTACCCGTTGCCTTTGCAATTCAGCGCGAGTATGCCGGGCATCTCGTTGCCAATTGTACCAGACTTGTCCTGGATATACTCTGGGGTATGCCATCTATCGTCTACGGCGCTTTCGGATTTGTTGTCATGGTATATTTCGGACTTAGAGCGTCTTTGCTCGGGGGGATTATTGTTTTAACTCTTCTGATGCTTCCCATTATGATAAGGTCAATGGAAGAAGTGATAAGGACAGTTCCTTTAGAGCTTAAGGAAGTCTCATACTCCCTCGGAACAACAAAGATTGAAACAACTGTTTCTGTTGTCTTGAGGCAGGCACTGCCGGGAATGATCACAGCGGTTTTACTTGCCTTTGGACGCGGTATTGGTGACGCAGCATCCATTCTCTTTACGACTGGGTATACCGATTATATGCCTGGTTCACTATTAGATCCGGTAGCTTCTCTGCCCCTTGCTGTATTTTTCCAATCTGCTACACCTATTCCTGAAGTACAAGACAGGGCTTATACATCGGCGCTTATCTTACTGTTCATTGTGCTATTGGTAAATATTATTTCCCGGATCCTGGGATGGCGCTTTTCAAAATATATTGTAAGGTAGATATTCGATTTCACACATTAGCCTGAATAATCTAACGGTTTCCTATGGAAATCATGAAGTGCTCCGGAATATAACGGTTGATATCCCCGATCGTCAGATCATTGCCATTTTAGGTCCGTCGGGGTGTGGCAAGACGACATTGCTTAAAAGCCTGAACCGCCTGCTCGATCTCTATGAGGATGTCCATATAAGCGGGGATGTGCTGATTGATGGGATAAACATCTACGATCCACAAGCTGATATTCTTGCCCTGAGAAAAAAAGTGGGCTTTCTTTCTCAGCGTCCTTATCCGCTGCCGATGTCCATCTATGACAATATCGCCTTCGGACCCAGAATCCACAGGATGAACGGCCAACAGATTCTCCGTCAGATAGAGGCCATAGAGAAAAATAATGCCATTATCGGATCATTTACCGATTTTACTTTTCCATCCGACCGGTCACAGAAGAACTCTGAGATTGATCACCTTGTTGAGTATTATCTTCGTCTTGCCGGTCTCTGGGATGAAGTGAAAGATAGATTACATGCCCCGGCAGCACGGCTTTCCGTCGGGCAGCAGCAGCGGCTGGCGCTGGCAAGGGCGCTAGCTGTCGAGCCGGAGGCCATTCTTGCCGATGAACCGACTTCCGCATTAGATCCTATATCAGCTACGCTGATTGAGAAGCAATTCAGATTGCTGAAAGCAAAGTATACGATTGTTGTGGTCACCCATATCCTTCGCCAGGCACGGAGGTTGGCAGACTATGTTATGTTTCTTTATATGGGTGAATTGATTGAGCATGGGCCTGCCAGTTCATTTTTTGGCTCTCCAAAGGACGAAAGAACGCAGGCCTATATCAGTGGTGAAATAAGTTAATCTGGGAAAATTTATGAAATCTTACAGCCTGTCATACCTTAAGCAACTCGAATCGGAATCCATTCATATCATGAGAGAAGTTGTGGCTGAATTCAAAAATCCGGTCATGCTCTACTCTGCGGGGAAAGATTCAAGCGTGATGGTCCGGCTGGCACAGAAAGCATTTTATCCCGGAAAATTTCCATTTCCGTTGATGCATGTCGATACAGGGTTTAAATTTCCTGAAATGTACGAATTCCGTAACAGCTTCTGCAAGGCAATAGGAGCTCAGCTAATCGTTGAACGAAATGAGGAGTGGATCGCGAAGGGGTGCCATCCTCTGAAAATCGGCGTTGATAAATGTTGCAGTTATCTCAAGACCGGAGCTTTGCTCGATGCACTGAAAAAGCACGGGTTTGACGCGGCCTTCGGTGGCGCCAGAAGGGAAGAAGAAAAATCGAGGGCAAAGGAACGGATATTTTCTCTTCGTGACGAGTTCGGCCAGTGGGATCCCAAGAATCAGCGACCTGAACTGTGGGATCTGTACAATACGAGAATCGGTGAAACTACCTCCATGCGGGTTTTTCCGCTCAGCAACTGGACGGAACAGGATATCTGGCATTACATAAAGTTGGAAAATATTCCCATCGTTCCGATTTATTTTGCTTTGAGCCGGGAAATAACCAGATGCGGCAACATCCTGATTCCCGTTTCAGCGACTCCAGAGGCTGATAACGACATGAGAAACGGTTCAGGGTATGAGAAAAAAGAAACGGTCATGTGCCGTTTCCGAAGCCTTGGATGTATTCCCTGTACGGGCGCAATTCCATCAACGGCGTCAAACATTGACGATATCATCAGGGAAGTGGAAGCGGCCAGAAAATCCGAACGTGAAAATCGGGTCATCGATCTCACCAGCGATTCCTCTATGGAACAGAAGAAGAAAGAGGGATATTTTTGATGACGCTCAGGGAAAAGACACTGCTTCGCTTCACGACGACCGGGAGTGTCGATGACGGGAAATCCACTCTGATCGGCCGTCTCCTCTTTGAAACGAAATCAATTTATGAAGATCAATATGCCGCAATTGAAACAACCTCAAAAAGAAAAGGCATGAATGAAGTCGATCTGGCGCTGCTTCTCGATGGACTGTCTGCCGAAAGGGAACAGAACATTACCATTGATGTCGCCTACCGCTATTTTGAAACGCCGTCGAGAAAATTCATTATTGCCGATACACCCGGTCATATCCAATATACACGTAACATGATTACAGGCGCCTCGACGGCAGATCTCGCCGTCATCCTGATCGATGCAAGAAACGGCATACTCACCCAGTCCAAGCGCCACGGCTTTATTGTTTCCCTTTTACAGATCCCCCATTTGATTGTTGCCGTCAATAAAATGGATCTCGTTGATTACTCTGAAGGAGTCTATCGCGACATCGTTGAACAATATACGGCGTTCTCCGAAAAGCTTGATATCCACAACGTGGTCTTTATCCCGGTTTCCGCACTCATCGGTGATAATCTTGTCGAGAAGAGTTCTCGCATGCCGTGGTATGACGGAGCGACCCTTCTGCACCATCTTGAGAGCGTCCATGTGACTGCCGACCGGAATCTGGTCGATTTTCGATTTCCAGTCCAGTATGTTATCCGCCCGCATCTTGATTTCAGGGGTTTTTCAGGACGGATAGCATCTGGTACCATCAGTCCTGGTGAAGAAGTCATCGTCTTACCTTCGGGAAGACAGACAACGGTTAAATTCATCACGACCTATGATGAAGAGCTGGACGAAGCGTTCGCTTCTCAGTCTGTCGTTCTCACCCTGAATGATGAAATCGATATCAGTCGAGGGGATATGCTTGTCAGAAAAAACAATCTGCCCCAGGTGAGCGGTTATATTGAAGCCACGATTTGCTGGATGGACGAACAGCATCTGTCGATGAGCGTGCCATACATCCTTAAACATACAACCCGGAGCGTGAGGGCCTTTATTTCAGAAATATTGTACAAGATCGATGTGAATACCCTGCACAGGGAACGGGGTGTTGAAACCCTGGCGCTCAACGAAATCGGCAGAGTGGAAATCAGAACGGCATTGCCGATCTTTTTCGATCCCTATAGGGTGAATCATGGGACCGGGAGTTTTATCTTAATTGACCCTTTAACAAACAAAACCGTTGCGGCAGGTATGATAAGAGGCGCCGTGAAGCGAATAGATGATCTGATCGGGCAAAAGGAAGGTGAAACGGTAAAGCAAAAGAAATCTCCCCATACCACCTGGAGCGGCTGGAACATCCCCCGCGGAATGAGAGAGATGAGATTTGGCCATAGGAGTTCTGTCCTGTGGCTGACCGGATACTCCGGATCGGGAAAATCAACAATAGCACGTGGCCTCGAAAAGAAATTATTTGAAACCGGCTGCCAGACCATGCTCCTGGATGGAGATAATATCAGACATGGCCTCTGCGGAGATCTGGGTTTTTCCGACAGGGACAGGTCGGAGAATATCCGAAGAGTGGGAGAAGTGGCAAGACTCTTTTTTGAAGCCGGCCATATTGTCATCTGTACATTTATATCGCCGTTTGAAAAAGACAGGGTGTTTGTAAGATCACTATTTCCTGCGGGAAGCTTTTTTGAAGTCTATGTCAAATGTGATCTGGACATCTGTCGAATGCGTGATCCTAACGGGCTGTATCAAAAGGCCATTACCGGCGAGATCAAGGACTTTACGGGCGTCTCATCACCCTATGAGGCGCCGCGTAATCCGGAAATCACACTGGAAACAGATCTGCAAAGCGTGGAGAACAGTGTCGACCTCATTATTGACAGACTGAAGCGGGACATCCTGACACAGCGGTAAAATGTCTGTCTGTCCTATCGCCCATCGTTTGGGAAAATTCTTTTTTTAAGGATATCAGAAATATGAATGCCCACGGCGCGCTTCGCACATCACCGCTGGCTATGGTCAACAGCTTCTGGCGCAACCGACAGCTCATCCGGCAGATGACCTATCGCGAAGTCGTCGGTCGCTACCGTGGTTCCTTTATGGGCTTGGCTTGGTCTTTTTTTCATCCGCTGTTTATGCTTTGCGTTTATACATTTGTTTTTTCAATTGTTTTTAAAATGAAATGGGGTATCGGCAGTGAAGAGAGCAAGGCAAGTTTCGCCATTACGCTCTTTGTAGGGATGATCATCCACGGGCTCTTTGCGGAATGTGTCAACCGGGCGCCCGGACTTATCCTCTCCAATGTTAATTACGTCAAAAAGGTCGTTTTCCCCCTGGAAACACTCCCCATGGTGGCTATGTGCTCGGCCCTTTTCCAGGCCATCGTGAGCGTTATGGTCCTGCTTGCCGCTTTTTTCACGATGAACGGATACCTGCACTGGACGGTATTGTTTTTGCCGGCCGTGGTGCTTCCACTGACCATCGCCACCCTCGGCTTTGCTTGGTTTCTGGCCTCCCTTGGTGTTTTCGCCAGGGATATAGGGCAGATCACAGGCATCATCACGACGGTAATGATGTTTCTCGCTCCGGTTTTCTATCCTGTCTCTGCTCTGCCAAAAGAATACCAACCCTTGATCATGGCCAATCCGCTCACTTTTATCATTGAGCAGGCACGTGTCGTTCTCCTTAGCGGGCGTATGCCGGATTGGGAGGGGCTTGGTATCTACAGCCTTATCAGCCTATCCATTGCCTGGGCGGGCTTCTGGTGGTTCCAGAAAACGAGAAAAGGCTTTGCCGATGTCCTCTGATGATATAGCCATCCGCGTGGAAAACCTGGGCAAGTGCTATCAGATCTACAATGCACCGCGGGATCGGCTCAAACAATTCGTCCTGCCTCGCCTTCAGCGCCTTGCAAAACAACCTCCGCATCATTATTTCCGTGAGTTTTGGGCGCTCAGGGACGTCACTTTCAACGTGAGACGGGGCGAAAGCGTCGGTATCATCGGTAGAAACGGATCGGGTAAATCGACGCTCCTGCAGATGATTGCCGGAACACTGTCTCCTACCTGCGGCAGCGTGAAGCTTAACGGACGGGTTGCAGCGCTCCTTGAACTGGGGAGCGGGTTTAACACGGAATTTACGGGCCGGGAGAATGTGTTCATGAATGCCTCCGTCTTGGGATTATCGCAGAAGGAAATCAACGCCCGCTTCCCGGAAATCGCAGCTTTTGCCAACATCGGCGACTTCATCGAGCAGCCAGTCAAGACCTATTCAAGCGGTATGCTTGTGCGACTCGCCTTTGCCGTATCAGTCTGCGTGCAGCCTGAAATTCTGATCGTAGATGAGGCATTGGCCGTGGGTGACATGGCATTTCAATTTAAATGCCTCGAACGCCTGCATCAACTCATTGAAAGCGGAACGACGCTTCTTTTCGTGTCCCATGACATTGGTCTAGTCCGCAGTTTCTGCGATTTCACCCTGCTTTTGGAACAGGGACGGACCGCTGCCTTCGGCCCATCGCTAGAGGTTACGGAGACCTATCTGATGAACGCAAGACAGGAACAGATGGCAAGTTCCATCAACAGGACCGTCGCCGTCAAGGCGCAGGTGGCGGAGGATGGACAGTTTGCCTTTGGAACCGACCAGGGGCGTGTCGTCAAGGCGGTCTTTGAGAACAACCAAACCACGCGAGGTGCTTTTGAGTCCGGCGATATGATTACCGTGACGGCGGAGGTCGAATACGACGGTTCCATCCAGAATCCATGCCTTTCCCTGATTATCCTGGATCAACGAATGCTTGTCCTCGCCGGTAAATACTGCTGTTTGCCGAAAAACGAGAATGGCGGGGATTTATCCACTCATGGTATCCAATGCCGGTTTCAGGCGCCGCTGGGCCCAGGCGAATATTTTATTAATCTCCGCTTGGAGGAGCGGATGTCCGATCATCTCTTCACGCTGATCGACAAGCAGGTGGGCGCCCTTTCGTTTGAAATTTTCAAGAAGGAAAATTCAACCTCCTGGGGTGTGCTCGATATCGATATGGCCTTTATCGAAAATTGAACAGCACCCTGTCGTCGCGATGCAAACAGATAAAGAGAAAAGGTAAGAGAATGTCCGCAAATATCCTGTTTGTTACGTTGGATTCCTGCCGTTATGACACATTCGTGTCTGCAAATGCGCCGAATCTGAAGCGTGTCGGTGAGCTTTTCCGCGCAAAATCCTCATCCCACTTTACCTATGGGGCGCATGCTTCTTTTTTCATGGGATTCACTCCAGGCGTCGCATCCCTTGCGGAGCCTTACGTCAATCCGAAATATGGCAAGATATTTCGCATGAAAGGAGGCGGTTTTGCCGGTTACCATCCTCCTTATTTAGAGCTGGAGGGGTCGAATATTATCGATGGTCTCCGGAAATTGGGCTACGCGACGCTTGGCAGCGGTGCCGTTGGCTGGTTTGACCCTTCTTCAGAAACAGGTAAAATTCTGACCCAAAGTTTCAACGATTTTTATTACCCTGGTAATTCTTGTTCGCTTTTAAAGCAGTTACAGTGGATCCATGAGCGCTTGAGCCAATGTCCTCCGCCTCATTTTGTTTTTTTGAATATCGGTGAAACCCATGTACCGTATTATCATGACGGCGCCTCCTGGGATGCGTCATACAACCCTTGCGTCCCGTTTAGCGTGAATAATGACGCCCAAGAGTGCCGACGGAGACAGATTGCTTGCCTTGAATTTATCGATGCGCACATCGATAGCATGATCCAGCGTTTCAGTGATGGCCTGATCATAATCTGCGCCGATCACGGCGATGCTTGGGGCGAAGACGGTCTGTGGGAACACGGTATCAGCCATGATGCTGTTTTAGATGTGCCCCTTTTGGTGAAATTACCCCCCGGAGCGAGGCGCAAGCCATTCCTGCATAATCTGGCAAGGGCGTAGACTTGTGGCAGGTATGCCAGAGGCTAGAAACCCAAGGCTTTAGCCCGGGGAGTTGTTTTTATAGCAAATAATATCTATTTGCCGATTATTTGTAGAAACAGAGATAAAAATGAGAAAATGTATAACAATACTGGGTTGTCACAGAAGCGGTACTTCTGCTGTTGCCGGCGTAATAAATCAACTTGGCATTAATATGGGGTCTCGGTTGATGGCTCCGGCTGAAGAAGATAATGAAAAAGGTTTCTTCGAGAATTTGGATATATATAACGTCAATGAAGGGATACTGAAAACATTAAATTCATCATGGGATGATTTGTTCTTTATGCACGATGATTGGTGGAAAATGCCGAGATTAGACTCTTATCGGCAGAATATAATTGAGATTGTTGAAAGGGAATTCAAAGACGATTCAATTTTTTGCATTAAGGACCCTCGCCTTTCTATATTGTTCCCATTATGGAAAAGCGTATTTGAAGATCTCGATATTGATCCGGTATGTATTTTACCGATACGAAATCCCCTGGAAGTAGGAAACTCCCTCAACAAAAGAAATAACTTTACGATTGAGAAAAGTCTTCTTTTATGGATGAAGTACATGACGACAGCAGAATATTACAGTAGACCATTTCGAAGATATTTTCTTTCTTTTGACGATATGTTAAGGGATCCTGAGGGGACGTTTACTCGTATTGCCGATAGATTTGATATTAACTACCCTAGAAAATGGCAGGATATCAGAAGAGATATAGAGGCTTTTTTGGATCCGGGTCTCAAACATCATAATTGTATTGGTGATAATGTAGTGATCACCTGTCCTAGTTTTATTTCAATATACTATAATCTTTTGTCCGATCTATCCGGTACTGATGGATTAGATGATAAAATAAAAATGGATATTGAAGATATTAGAATAGAATTTAATGAAGCTCACAGAATGTTTTATAATGAAGAGATAAGAAATCAGAATGATCTAAGTTATATGGCAAAAGATCAGACTGATAAGATACAAACAAGTGATGTGAAACTATACAAGAAGAACTTAATATCGAACGAAGAAATGAATGGTAACGGGGCAGTTAGGGTCAAAGTCACAGTTATTGTAGTTAATTACAACGGCAAGAAATATTTGGAATCATGTTTCGATTCTCTGTTGAATATGGATAGAGATAATATTTCGTTAGAGATAATCATGGTTGACAATCTTTCGCAGGACGATTCAGTTAATTACATTAGATGTAAATATCCGACGATTAAAGTTATTGAAAATGATTTAAACAATTTTGCCAGGGCGCTCAACCTGGGCGTTAGGAATGCTTCTGGGGATTATGTTGCTTTTCTCAATAATGATACACGAGTTGAAAAAAATTGGCTTCGGGGTCTTTTGGATGTGATGCTTCAGGATGAAAAGGTTGGTGCCGTTCAGAGCAAGATTTTTTTTGAAGGAGGCAAGATTAATAGTGTTGGCGTAGAAGAACGGGCGGATTTTAATTATGGAGATATAGGATTTTGTGAAGAAGATTATGGACAATATGAAGAAGTAAAAGAAATAAACTCTTTTTCTGGTGGTTCTGTTCTGTTGAGGAGGTCATGTCTTGAAAGTGTTGGAAGTATTGATGAAGAATTCATGATGTTTTTTGAAGACACAGATTTCAGCACCAGATGCAAGAAAACAGGATGGAAAATATTTTATTCTCCCATGAGTGTTGTATACCATATGTATCATGGGGTTGCATCTTCCGAACTTGCAAACTATTTCTGTTCGCGAAATAGGTTACTATATCTTGCTAAACATTTTCCAACGAGATTACCCAAGAGCATCAAGACATCAAGCTTCTATCTTAATGGCGAACACGACGATCTTTACCAGACGCTTATTCAAGCAATAAAGAAACTAATTGATAATAATGCTTCAGAAGAATCACTGAAGGTCATGGAAGAGTTGAAGGACATTATTATTGAAATTTACGGAAATGAAAAAGCATGTGACTTATTCCAACAGGTTGAAGCATTGATTGGTATCAGAAAGATAAAAATGGGAATATGTGATCATTTGGTGCAATTTACAGATGATGACTTGTTACAGGCAAGTTCCCTAATTCAGAGCCCCTCTTTCTATTTAAGTCATAATACAGATCTTATGTATATGGCTGCTACGCTTGATAAACCAGTTATAGCCGTTTTTAACCAGGTGTCCGATGTGGTGAAGCAATTGCAGAAGTATAAAATAGAATTGGACGATGTGTCCTGTCGCTTAAAAGCGTCAAAAGCAGATCAGGAAGCCAGTCTTGGTGTTATTCAAAATATGGAGGAACGCTTAATTAAACAGGAAGAGACTTATCAATTGCATCTCCAAGCTATTCTCACATCAAGCTCCTGGCGTCTGACGGCGCCGTTTCGCCGCTTGGCTATATTCTTAAGAAGAATACGCAAAGCAATCTAAACTTATGATTATAATGAGGGTGAGTAATTTAGAATCTTTTCTTAAATCGTAAAAAAAGTTTATGTGATGGTATTAAGTAGAAAATGGATTGATGATTGATAATGGAATAGAATGTTACTCGATATAAGAAAATTCTATAATATTTTGATTCCTCGTTTTGATACCTTCGGCGATATTGTCCTGCTGCAGGGATTCATCAAGGCGCTTCTTGATTTCCTGCCCGAAGCCCGGATCACGCTCCTGGTACGGGAGGGATATGATCAATTGGCGGCTCTGTTTCCCGAGCGTTTGCTTTGGAAAACCACGCGGATTCATCCTTATAAGAAGCCGTCCGATCCTCAAGAAATAACATCGTTGCTGGAGGAACTGAAAAAGGAGTCGTATGACCTGCTGTTGACCACAACCTATAATCGTCCCTGGCCTGACGATCTGCTGGCCGCAACATTGATTTCCGCGAGGCGCGTAGCCATCGGCGATGCGGGACCGATCGCTCCTGATGCGGCGGAGCTATGTGCGAATTTTGGTAGTGACCATCCTGAAAACTATTATGATGCATGTGTTCCGGTGGAAGAGGGGAGTCACGAAACGGAAAAGTACCAGACCCTCTGGAACCATCTGACCGGCGAATCGGCACCTCTGGCCCTGCCGCGCCTTTCAGTGCCGGCTGACGAAACGAAGAAAGCGCAAGACTTTCTCGACGCGGCTGGACTGAGGGCAGGCCAGTTTGTTTATTGTTTCCCCGCAGGCGTCTCGAATATTTCGCTTAAGAAATGGCCGGAAAAAAAGTTTGCAGAAATGATCGACCATCTTGAAAAAAAATATTCGTTGAAGACCCTAATTGTTGCTCACGAATCGGAAAGAGTAATTGTCGATAAAGTGGTTGATTTAGCCAGACAACGCGGGGCATCTCCCACTGTGTGGCTGGGGAAGGATGGAGAGATTCCTTTCGCCTGTGCATTGCTTGCGCAATCCTTTTTCTATTTAGGCAATGATACGGGGTTGATGCACATGGCTGCGGCCTTGGAAAAGCCCGTGGTCGCGATCTTCGGCGGCGGCACCTGGCCGCGCTTTTTACCCGTAACTCCTCATGGCGCGGCGCTTACGCAGGAGCTCCCTTGCACCTCTTGTCTATGGCAAGATTGTTGGCTGGTGGACGCGCCTTGCTGCAAGATGGTTTCAGTTGTTCATGTCGTGGAGGCCATAGAAAGATTATTCGCAGGAACGATCAAATATCTGGAAGTTCACAAAGGATTATATGTCGAGCCATCTATCAATACGCTCCTGGAGAAGGGCTATAAAGATTATAAAGATTTACGCAAGGATCGCAATGATGCTGTAGAAGAGATACACAAGCGGGATGCATGGTTTGCGGAACTAAAACAAGACCGCGACAACGCCGTAGAAGAGATATACAAGCGGGATTCATGGTTGGCGGAACTAAAGCAAGATCGCGACAACGCCGTAGAAGAGATACACAAGCGGGATTCATGGTTGGCGGTATTACGTCAAGTTAATGAACAAGCATTGCGGGCATTACCTCTTGTGAGCATTATTACTCCTGTATTCAATGGGGAAAAGTGGATCGACAATTGCATTAAAAGCGTATTAAATCAGGATTATCCGAAAATTGAGCATATTATCGTAGACGGGAAATCGACAGACGGGACGCTCGATATTTGCCATAGATATCCTCACCTGATTATTCACTCAAAGAAGGACCGCGGCCAGTCCCATGCCATAAACAAAGGATTCGCTATGGCCCAGGGAGATATCCTGGCTTGGTTGTGTGCCGATGACGAATACGAACCGGGAGCCATTCAAAAGGCAGTAAAGGGTATTATCGCGGGAAATGATGTGGTGATGGGATATAGTCGTTTTATTGATGCGGGGGGTAATTATCTATCTGAGCATCCGGCAAATGTACATCCGCACTATGACCATGATATGCTGTTGCGTTTCTGGAAATATGGAACGATCAGTCAGCCTGCCACTTTTTGGACCAAAAAGATCTGGGAAACCTGTGGTCCGATAAAAGAGAATCTCTATTTTGCGATGGATTACGACCTTTGGTTACGGATGAGTCAAAAGACGTTTTTCTCTCATATTGATGCCTATGTTGCCAAATATCGCATTCATCCTGATGCCAAGTGTTTTTCCGACAATTACGGATCAAGGCTTGAATTAATCGAGGTGAGTCGTAATTATTGGCCGGCAAGATGGAAACCTGGATATTGGCGTCTATTATTTCATTATTATTTTTCTTACGGCGGCAATACAAAGCACTATGCAGATGCTGAAAAACGATTAAATGCTGCTAAAGAGAATCTGGATATTCATAAACGTATAAAAGCGATATTATCTTTTTCAGTGGCCCATTTAATACATCCCGCCACCCCCCTCATGCCAGGCTATAAAATGGTTTTAAAGCGAATACTCGGCGAAGGAGTTGGGCCCTTATGGTTCTGGCGCTTTTGCAGAAAAGTTTTTTACAGGCTGACCCGTAAAACAAGAATCCGTCTTTTAGCCATTAAGAATATTTCAAATTCCGGTGAAACAGTTATATTGAGTGTTGAAACAATTGGTTATAATAATATCAAATTTAGATATTGGGCAAAGAATGATAAGGAAATTTCCTTGTTAAAAGACTGGGTAGCAGAGAGCACCTTGATTGTAACGGAGGATATCGACAAATACAGTGAATATGGTGTTCACATCAAAAGGGATAAAGATAAAGATTTCATTGATCAAACATGGGTCAGCGTTCATTAAACATGAATGATGTTGAGATATGATTCCGAGGTGCTCATAACATGATTGATTATGCCAGGGTCAGCAACATGTTCCGATATATAGACGAGAAACGACTTTGGGCTGATTGGCAGTATGTAACCCGCTGCTGGGAATATCCATGGATACTGGAAAACGGTCGTTTTGGCAGAGGGCTGAAATGTCTCGATGCGGGATGCGGTCAGTCTCCTCTTCCGGGATACCTTGGTGACATGGGGTGTGATGCAAATGGGTTGGACTATCTACAGGGGGAAAAGGGGGAATACCCAGACACCTATGGAATTCCTCAAGATTGGATAAAGATGTTAAAGGGTAAAGTTAATTATCATCATGGAAGTATGTTTAATGCCCCCTTTGCCGACGATACATTCGACCGAATCACGTGTGTCAGCGTATTAGAGCATATTCTAACTCCGCAACAGCCGCATGCCCACTATCCCTGCCTGTCAGAACTAAAACGGCTTCTGAAGCCGGGTGGACTGTTGATTGTAACTGTTGATTACTTCATAAATCCCGACATCATCCCCGGTTACGACTATCGGGATGATATTGCCTATCTAGACATGCCGCCTCTCAATCGAATAAGTCATATGTGGTCACGTGAAGAGATATCGATTGATGAGGATGCTTTTTTTGTTCCCCCACAGGTGTATCTTGAAATGGGATATGGCAGGGGATTTAATCAAAAGAAATACCATCGCCTCACTTCCATCGGATACATCCTGCAAAAATAGAAAACCTGATCGACAAGAATTTAATTATCGGGGCCGAATTATTATAAAATTACCGTTTGACCTCATGAACAGACTTAGAGGATACGTGCGATGATATCCTTTGAGACGCTGCGCGAAAGGATTGTCAATGCCAATGCTTGGCGTGATATCATAGAAGCTCTGGAGTTAGATATTTCTCCGGAGCTGTTGTCTAAATCGGCAAGCGATGAAGTAATCGGTAGGGCGTTTGTCGATGGAAGCATCAAATCAGAAAAGTTGCGCGACAAACTCCATAAACATCCCTTTCCGGACATCTCCAGATTAGGGAAATATAGTGATTATAGCCTGAAATATCATGTGGGAGAAGGATTAACCAATGCGATTCAGATTTCGTCAAAGGCCAAGAAGCATCAACATCCATTAAGACATGCCGCAAAGGTATTGGATTTTGGATGCGGAACATCAAGAATTTTGAGATATTTTGTAGAGTTTCTGCCCGGACCTCAATATTATGCCTCCGAAGTCTTCTTTGAAAATGTCAAATGGGGGAAATATGCCTTTCCCGAAGTGATCTACTTACACCAGAATAACTTTCCACCTCTTGTCCTTTCTGATGCTTCATTAGAAATCATTTATGCTTATTCTATTTTTACCCATTTTGAAGAGAAACTCCACCTCGAATGGTTGTCCGAGTTACACCGGCTGCTCAAACCGGAGGGGTTGCTTATTTTAACCCTTCATGGGGAACCCATATTAAACAGATGTAAAAACGAGGAGACGGTCAGACAACCCATGTGTATGGAGGGAAGGAATTATGAGGAGATCTATAACCAGTTTATGAAGGATGGTTTTGCATTTTACAATTGCTATGATCAGAAAAGTCTGGCTGAAGGAGGGCTTGATTCAGAGGTCTTTGGTATCGCGTATATTTCGAAGGAATATATAAGAAGACATTGGGCAAATCGATTTGAAATCCTTGAACACGATGAAGGTGCGGTGATCAATTGGCAGGACTATGTGGTATTGAAAAAAAGGTGATTTATCTCAAGGCCAGACCATATATGGAATTGATATTCATAGATAAAGTGATCGGCCATGAAGTTTGATATCGTAACGCCGTCATACAACCAGGCAAGGTACTTGAAAGAAACGATGGAAAGTGTCCTGAATCAGTCAGGGGATGGCATTGACGTTGCCTATTATGTTTTAGATGGCGGTTCCAATGATGGCAGTAGGAAAATTATTAAATCCTATAAATCCAAATTACAATACTGGAGATCATCGCAGGATGCAGGTCAGTCCGCGGCTATAGCAGAGGGTCTTGCAATGGGTAGCGGAGATGTTGTCGCCTGGATCAATTCCGATGATTTATACCCTCCTGGTGTATTTAGAAGAGTTGCTGATTTTTTCACCGCCAATCCGGAAATAGACGTGCTTTATGGTGATTGTCTTATGACAGATGGGAATTCTTTACCTGTCGGAATAGGTACGCATATCCCCGTTACTTGGCAGGATTTGTTTGAAACACCCTACCTAATAAACCAGGAAGCAACATTCTTTCGTCGCGGGCTTTATGAAAAAGTCGGGGGAATTGATCCTTCTTTTTGGGGCGCGATGGATTATGAACTCTGGTTGCGCCTATTCTATAAGGGCGCTTCCTATTACCTGCCGGAAATATTAGGCGTTCATAGAATCATGCATAACCAGAAGAGTTCTTCCGCAAATCGCTACATAAAAGAAATGAAATTGGCCAGAGATAAGTTTGCAAACCGCTATTCACTTTCGATTCCACCATGGCCGTTTTCAAAGCAGGGATTGGAAAAGCTGCGGGACAAATGGGCAAGACAGTGGGAACCTGTCACACATTGGATTAATGATGGATGCACGACGGATAAATTCACAGAGGAAGTGTGGAATATCTGGAAGCGCTATTCAAGGAATGGTGTTCTTTCCGTGAAAGGAGGAACATCTTTTGAGTGGGTAGGACCGGAGGCTGTCTATGTGCTGGATAAACATGTTGTCGGTTCAAATGTGAATTGGATTATCGAAAGTCCTTACCCCGGTTTAAGCGCTGATCGTGTAGATATATGTGTAGATGAAACGTGTTATGCGGTAGAACTTTATAAGAAAACTTCTATCGACTTGACTTTAAAAAGCAGTAACAGATTCTCTGTAATACGGCTAAAATCAAATAAGTCTTTTGTTCCAGCCATAGAAAATTGGGGGCCTGCGTATTTCAGTTTAAGTTTAATATCAAAACCTCTTCCGATGGGTAAAGGTATTATTTCCGTTCAATCCATTCCCTGCTTTCCAACTTGGGATTATCTCACCAGGCAAGAGTCAGAAAGAAATGATCCTCGTCGTGCCATAAGTGATCCTGAACCGGTGCAGATATTATCAAATTCAGGGTATTTGCATATGACTAAGCGTCGGTTTTTGAAAGTTGCCTTTTTCACAGCATATCCTGCTAATGTAGGCTCTGGATGTGAACGTCTCATCTATAATACAGCCCGTGCTTTAATAGAACAAGGACATGATGTCCGTGTATATGTCATGAATCTGCATTGGGATAAAGATCCTCCCTTTTTTGTCCACAAGCTGCCAACACTGCCATTGGAAAAATTATTTGAACGCGTCCATTCCAAGCTGACAGGTTTGAATGATTTTCTTTTCCCGTCCACTGCATTATTGCGTTTACGTCAGTGGCTCATATCAGCCGATATATGGCATTTTCATAATTTACATGCTCATTATTTGAGTATCCCTTTATTGGGCCTCTTGAGCCGGACAAAGCATTTGGTCATCTCACCGGTTGATCAGTATCTGTCCACCGGCCATTGTCCCTACCCCATGGATTGCGAACGATATCTGATCGGCTGTGGATCGTGCCCAAGATTAAATGAAACTTATCCTGGAATCACCAGAGATGTAACGCATACGCTTTGGAATATTAAGTATTTATTTTTTCGCTTTTCCAGGTTAAATATGCTTTTCCACACAAGGGCATTGACTGATCATTATTCGGGAACTTTTGCCAAATACCAACCAAGCAGGACGATTCACTATGGCGTAGATCTTTGCACCTACAGAAAATTGCAACGCAAAAGTAGCGCCATCAGGCTGGGCGTGGAAGCTTCATCGCGATTTGTAGTAGGCTTATTTCACAGTTACCTTCTTGATCCAAGGAAGGGCATCCTACCCATCATTAAGAGGCTGGGGGAATTGTCCAAGCAGTTTCCCGGCGAGATTGAATTGCTTATTGTGGGCAATCAAGGCCATTCTGTGAAAGAAACCGTTCCTCCCGAGCTTTCGGTAACTGTTTTACCCTATCTAAAGCATGCCCATGAGTTGGCTAATGCCCTAAATCTATGTGACGTCCTACTCTATCCAACGCAAGCAGAGAATTTATCCTTGACCTGTCTCAATGCCCTAGCCTGCGGGGTGCCAGTCATTTCTTACGATGCGGGAGGGCAGAAGGAGGCGATAAAAAATGGTTATAACGGATTTATCGTGGATATCAATGATGAGGATGGCATGATCTCACATCTTGAGGAGATGATGAAAAACCCCGATTTATGTCGGCAGTTATCTGAGGGCGCGCGGGCGTCCGCCGAAAAAGACTTTGACTTTGATCGGTATATTGATGACCTGATCGAATATTATGAGGGGATAGTCAGATTTTCCCCTAACTCGCAAGCTGTACAGGGATACCGGAATGAGTGATACGGTCAATTTATTATCAAGCACAGATGAAAAAGGAAGCGTCCTCGTTATGGGAGGGCTGGGCTTTATCGGCAGTCATATCAGCCGACTGTTGCTTAGGAAAGGTTATAGGGTCAGGATCTTCGACAAGCTATACGGTTCGCATGACTTGATATCCGATATTCAAGAAAAAATTGAAATAGAAGAGGGGGATGCCGAAAGGCCTGAAGATGTTGTCCGGGCTTTAAGAGACATCGATATGGCCATCGATCTCATTCATACAACAGTTCCAGGTGCCTCCATGCAGGATCCGTCCTATGATGTCCAGACCAATGTGGTAGCGCACGCAGGCTGGCTTCATCTTCTGCACCAGACCCGATTAAAAAAAATCATCTATATTTCCTCCGGCGGCACCGTCTATGGCATCCCGCAAAATAACCCCATAACCGAAGACCATCCCACCGATCCCATATCCTCCTATGGCATTACCAAGTTGGCCATTGAAAAATATACCGCCATGTATTCAAAGATGCACGGGGTTGATTATGTCATTTGCCGACCGGCCAACGTGTATGGAGAGGGTCAGCGCCTCCATATCGGCCAAGGTGTCATTGGTGTATTTCTGGATCAGTGCCTGAAAGGAAAACCGGTAGAGATCTGGGGTGACGGCACCGTCATGAGGGATTATCTGTATGTGACCGATATGGCAAACGCGATTGTCAAATTGATGCATTACCGGGGAGGGTACAAGGTTTTCAATATCTCCAGCGGCTTGGGCTATTCTTTAAACGATATTGTTGCAATTATTCGGGACGACTTGAAAATTCCGATAGAAGTAAGATACCTTGAATCACGAAAGTTTGATGTTCCAGTCAACATTCTGGACAATTCTCGCTTGACGCACGAGACAGGCTGGAGACCGGAAACAGACCTGGCCGTTGGATTTCGTCGCGTTTATGATTACTTAAAAAAGCTGACCAATCAATGATGAATAATCTCAATGCGTGAAGTGGACATGAAAAGTTTTAAGTTAATAGCTTCGTCGTGGTCTGAAAAACGCTTGAAAAACCTGGGACCCGACTTTTGATGGAATGACAGTCCAAGGACAAACAGGGCTTTTTATAAGTCCGTAAATTCTTAAATGGTTTGCCGTTGATCACCTTTTCCGTCGTTGTTCCAAATTTCAATCAGAGCCGATTCCTTCCATGCGCCTTGGAAAGCCTGCTTCACCAGTCCAATCCGTTTAAACTGGCAATCATGGATGGCGGATCGACCGACAATTTTAGGGCGGCGGTTGAACCGCATTCGGACATCATCACATTCCTGCGTTCCGGTCCGGATGCAGGCCAGGCCGCGGCCATAGAAGAAGGCATAAAGGCGATTGAAGGCGATGCAGTCGGCTGGTTAAACGCCGATGATTACTATTTCCCAAGCACCCTGGCGCGCGTGGCCGCCTGTTTCGAGGCGGACCCGAAACTGGACGTCGTCTATGGCGACGCCATTCACGTTACGGAAGCAGGTTTTTTCCTCTCGTACTTTCCACCTATTCAGGAATTTAATGCGAGCGATCTCACGCGAACCTGCTTCATCTGTCAACCAGCTTGTTTCGTCCGCCGCTCTGCTTACGAGAGGGTCGGAGGTGTGAATCCGTCCCTAGTTTATACCATGGACTGGGACCTGTGGTGCCGCCTTGCCCGTGCCGGGGCAATATTTCACTATCTCCCCGAGCCGCTAGCTGCGGTCCGGTATTATCCGGGAACAAAAACGCTAAGCGGCGACACAGGGCGCTACCGGGAGATTTGGCGCATCGAAAGACAATACGGGCATAGATGGCTGCCCTGGTCGTGGGCGGGTTTTTATTTCTTTGACTTAAGCTTTAAGGAACACAAGACGGTAGCGGAAAGAATTACCTTTAGTTTCTTAAAGTCTTTAAGACGGATGAAGAAAAGAATTATTTCACACCGCAATCTTGAAAATCAGACCAATGGAACACTCTATGGATTTCATCGGTGGGAACCCGTCGTCGTTGGTAAAGGTACGATCCACCTCCCCTGGTATGACAAGCGTCGGTTGGGGAAAATTCTCCTGCGAGTGACGCCTGATGGCCGAAGTTATCGCACCACGATCAATGGGGCTTATGAGACGGTTGTATTGGCGAAAGAAGGGCAATTCTCCATCGACGTGCCTTTGCTGGACAAACCCTCTTTTGAGATATCCATTGAATGTCTTGATCAGCAGCGTTGGACATTACTGGATTTTTCCTGTGAATGAAACTCATCGCTTCATAGATGATGACTAGAATGGCATTGCATACCCATGAGAAGATGATCGGCGGAATGAGAGGAAAAGAAAGCGTCAGGAAAGCTATCTCCGGTCTTCCTTTAGTCAGTATTATTACCGCCGTTCACAACGCACAAAACGAGATCGAAAGGGTCATTGAAGAGGTTCAGCGTCAAACATATGCGAATAGAGAGCACATCATCATCGACGGTGGGTCCCACGATGGAACAGTGGACATTCTCATAAAAAGAGATGGCGATGTTGATTACTGGGTATCCGAAGCTGATGCCGGTATTTATGCTGCGATGAACAAGGGTATCGATGCCGCAGGTGGTGAATGGCTCTATTTTTTGGGAGCAGATGATTCTTTTTATAGGCGTGACACGTTGGAAGTTATGATTCAAAATAGAAAGATATCGGATGACATTACCCTGGTGTTTGGGAATGTCATTTATCCTGATGGTAGATTGTTCAGGAGCAGGTTTGACAAGAAACTTTACTATAAAAATTGCATTCATCACCAAAGCGCATTTTATCGACGTTGCGTATTTGATAAGTTCCGTTATGGTCATGATGGATACTCGGGATTTAAAAGATATTTTGGTATTTCAGGTGACTATCAACTGAATTTAATGTTGTTCACCCGCGGGGCAGGACATCTGTACCGGGACGAGATCGTGGCCCGCTGCGGGCGTGGCGTCTCGATGGAAGGAAGATTTGTCGGATACCGGGAGGAAATCGCAATCAGGCATCAGTACATGAATTTTTACAAAGCCGTCTTTTTTGATATCACGACCTTGCTAAGGTATGGATGGAAACAGATTTCCGGATGAAAGGATGGAGCTCAATAAGCGTCAATGACATTTCGGGGGGCGCTCAGGATGAAAAGTTAAAAGGTCATCGACTTGAAACAGCAACTGATCAGCGCTTCATTTCGTAAGTGGGGGATGTGCATTTATGAAAGGAAGCGCTTGAAAAGAGGAAGACATGGGTAATTTACAAGAGGAATTAATTTGATCGACGTTATCATTGTAAATTTTAACAGCAGAGAGCATCTGTCCAAGTGTGTGCAATCCGCACTGGCATCCACTGTTCCTGTAAATGTCTTTGTTATTGATAACGGCTCAGAAGATGAGAGTCTATCTATATTGAAAAATATGATTGGTTGCGAACCGCGCCTGCACATCATACAAAATAAAGAAAACCTGGGATTCGCGAGGGCGAACAATCAGGTTCTGCCCATGACAAAAGGTGACTATATCCTATTCTTGAATCCGGATTGTATCATTAAACCGGATGCTCTCGAATGCATGCTGACAGTCATGGAGTCTCATCCGGATGCCGGCATAGCAGGTTGTCTGATTCGTAATCCCGATGGTTCGGAACAGGTAGGCAGTCGGAGGTATATTCCAACCCCGTTGCGATCCATGATAAGAGTTTTGAAGATTTCAAGATTGTTTCATAAATATCCGAGATTTGGAATTCTTAACATGGCGGGACAACCGCTCCCCGATCATCCTGTTCCCATGGAAGCGATTTCCGGGGCGTTTATGTTTGTCCGTAGTAGAGCCATAAAACAGGTTGGACCGATGGATGAAACGTATTTTCTCCATTGTGAGGATCTGGACTGGTGCATGCGTTTTCGCATGGCTGACTGGAAGATACTGTTTGTTCCTGCCGTTGAGATCATTCACACCAAAGGAGTGTGTGGCGCTGATCGGCCGATTCGCGTGGAGTGGTACAAGCATATGGGGATGATCCGGTTTTATCGCAAGTTTTTCCGTCATCAGTATCCTGTTGGATTGATGTATCTGGTAATGGCTGTGGTCTGGACCCGGTTTACCATGCTAGCGGCGGGTCTTTCTTTGAAAAGACTAGTAAAATAATAACCTTTATCTAGAAAATAGGCCTAATGCTGATGCGAAGCGACATGGCAAATTTATTATTTATCACTGATTTATTGGATATCTCCCTTTGGTCGAAATGACAAAGGGGATTAGAGAAGAGAATGGAGCATACGCAAGTCATTGTTTCAGGCGCCACCAGCCAGGTAGGGATTTTTTTACTGCCCCGCCTTATCGAAGTCGGCTTCCATGTTCAAGCCCTGAGCCGTACTGATTCGGCATCCGCGAATAGGGTACATCCTCTTATTACTTGGCATCAAACAGATATCTCCCACGGATGGACAGGACCGAAAATACAGGGCGCTTCATACCTAATTCATCTGGCTCCTATCTGGCTTCTTCCGGATATTGTTGAGGACTTGTCCCATCTGGGCATTCGGCGTATCGTGGCTCTCAGCTCAACAAGCCGCTTTACAAAGATGAACTCCAAGAACCTTCAGGAGCAGAAAGTAGCGAAAAAGTTAGCTGCGGCTGAAGAAAGCATGGCGGCTGCATGTGACAAATACGCGATTTTATGGACATTGCTTCGGCCAACGCTGATTTATGGTTGCGGAATGGACAGGAATGTGACAATAGTCGCACGATTCATCAGGCGATTTGGTTTTTTCCCGCTGTTGGGCAGCGGAAAAGGCTATCGTCAGCCCGTCCACGCTGATGATGTTGCTGCGGCTTGTATTGCGGTTTTGAATCGTCCTGTTGCCTTCAACAGGGATTACAATCTCAGTGGGGGACAAACGCTGACATTCCGGGAAATGGTGGAAGCCATATTCCTAGCATTGGATATGAAACCTCGAATTGTCGTTATTCCACGAATGCTGATGCTTCCCTTGATAATGGCTGCTTGCACTCAGACCTACAGGCACATAAACAAAGAAATGATTGAAAGAGTGAATACTGATATGTGTTTCGACTCATCCGATGCACAGCGTGATTTTGGATATTCACCCCGGAAATTCCGTTATCAGGATAGGGTGGGGCCGGTATTCACATAAAAGGAGCTATTATTATCGTACACGTATTTTTTGCATGTTTTTTGCTACTTTTGTCTCTCTTTGTTACCCGCTTTATGCTTTATCATGCGCGTATCATGGACGTGCCTCGTGAGCGCTCTTCTCATGATGTGCCAACGCCGACATGTGGCGGCATTTCTATAGTTGCCACTTTCCTTGTCGGGGTTGCCGCGATTTTTATGTTTACTGACGGCATGATGATTATGAAGCGATACTTTCTGGGCTTCTCCCTTTCCGCATTGTTGATAGCCAGTATTTCTTTCTATGATGATATTAGAGACAAGCCTTATATCATTAAATTAACCACCCAGATCCTGGCAATTTTTTTTGTTTTGGCATTCGGCATCGTTCTTGATGTCATAACTTTGCCTTTCGTGGGGGCCATAGAATTAGGATGGCTGGGCTATCCCATTTCGTTTATCTGGATTATCGGCCTGACCAATACGTTCAATTTTATGGACGGTCTGGACGGAATGGCTGCGGGTGTTGCGGCTATAGTCAGCGCTTTTTTTTGTGCCATCACATTCATCCATGGCAGCATTTTCGTTTACGTCACCTGCTATGTGCTTTTTGCGGGAACACTTGGTTTTCTCATCTATAACTTCCCTCCCGCTCGTATCTTCATGGGTGATGTCGGCAGCACGTTTTTAGGTTTTGTTTTTGCAGTACTTGCGATTATTGCAGCCCGCTATGATTTTTCCCATACCTCTTTCTTTGTGATGCCGTTGCTGTTGTTCAATTTTATTTACGATACATTTTTTACATTTTTCCGGCGATTATTGCGCTGGGAAAGGGTTATAGATGCCCATCGCACGCACCTGTACCAGTTATCCCAGCAGATCGGATATAGTCACCTGACGGTAAGTCTTTTTCATTATAGCGTGTGCGTCTTGCAGGGAATCGGCGCTGTGTGGATGGTTCACATTCCCGGGAATAGAAGATTGCTCGTTTTCTTGCCGTTTCTATGTATCCAAATCATTTATTCTTACATCATCATGAAATCGGCAAATAGAGCCGGATTGATAACTTAATATCAAGTAATTACATGAATATTTTGCAGGGAAAATTCGCAAAAAGTAACGGGGTTGCGCTAAGATCCTTTAGGATGGTCGCAAGCGATGCGGTCGTGTTTGTGGTCGCACATCTGCTAGCCTATCTGATCCGTTTTGAGTTTACGCTTCATCGAACTGAAATCTGGCAATTCATGGTAGTACTCCCCTGGCTGGTACCTTTGAAAATTGTAGTTTTTTTTATTTTCGGCCTCTACAAGGACATGTGGCGTTATACCAGCGTCAGGGACTTCTGGCGTTTAGCCCAGGCCTGTTTTTTGTCCATGCTTGCGATCATGGTCGCAGTGCTTTTTATTCACAGATTTGAGGGTTTTTCTAGGGCCGTTTATTTGCTGGATGGGGCATTGACGTTTCTTTTAGCTGGATCGCTCCGGATGGCTATTCGTTCCTATTTGTCCTCTCAGACACGCGTACAAGCGGGAATAAAGTATTTTTTCCAGGCAAGGCATCGCAAAGAAGTGCTTATCATCGGCGCGGGTGATGCCGGCGAAAAAATACTCCGAGAGATTTTTGATAATTATCAACTTCATTATCATGTGGCGGGTTTTGTCGATGATGATTCTCAAAAGCAGGGACGATCAATACACGGGATCCCGATTCTGGGTTCTGTGGAAGAACTGCCCATGATCGTCGAGAATGAGAAAATTGAAGAGGTGCTCATTGCCATTCCTTCGGCCAGCGGAGAACAAATGCGGCGTATTGTGGATATCTGTAAGCTCTGTGGTGTTTTTTATAAAACGTTGCCCGGTATTGGCGAGATTATTGACGGCCACGTGAGTGTCAAGATTTTGAGGGATGTAAGATACGATGATTTGCTTGGGCGACCCCCTGTTCTTTTAAATATAGAGAGCATCAGAAACTACCTGGATGGACGGACGGTTTTGGTTACAGGCTGCGGTGGATCCATCGGGTCGGAACTTTGTCGCCAGATCGTTCGTTTTCAGCCGCGATCCATCATATTATTGGATTCGAGCGAAGTGAATCTATTTCAAATTCAAATGGAACTCCAGGATGAGATGTATTATCACAAATGCGAAGCCATTTTAGGACATGTGCAGGATAAGGCATTAATCACTTCAGTTTTTCAAAAATATCATCCTCAGGTTGTATTTCATGCTGCAGCTTACAAGCATGTGCCGATGTTGGAAAAGAATCCTTGGGAGACGGTTACTAACAATATCCTGGGAAGCCAGGTAATCATGGAGATGTCCATTAAACAGGGTGTCGAGAGGTTTGTACTGGTCTCCACAGATAAAGCTGTACGGCCTATTAATGTCATGGGCGCGAGCAAGCGTATCGATGAACTTTTGCTTCAATCCTTTCAGGGGAATGGGACGCGATTTATGGCGGTGCGGTTCGGAAATGTGCTAGGCTCGTCAGGATCTGTGATCCCCCTCTTCCGCCGTCAGATCGATCAGGGAGGGCCGGTCACTGTGTCGCATCCTGATGTCACACGTTACTTTATGACCATAACCGAGGCCTCCCAGTTGATCATCCAGGCCGGAGCCATGGGAGATGGTGGTGAGATTTTCATCCTGAGGATGGGGACACCAGTTAAGATCCTTGACATGGCAAGAGACCTGATAAGGCTCTCCGGCAAAGAACCGGACAAGGATATTAAGATCGTTTTTACGGGACTTAGGGAAGGGGAAAAACTTTGCGAAGAACTCATTAGTGTGGGAGAAGAGATCGGGCCAACGAAGCACGAGAAGATAATGGTGCTTCGGTCAGGAGGTTTCCCTAATGGTTTGAAGAGTCCTGCAGAGCTGCAGGACTGGCTGAATTCAGAACTCAAACAGTTATATGATCTATCGCTTCAATATGATTCCCAGGCTATAAAGAGAAAGCTTCAGGAGATTGTTCCCGAATATTCGCCGCAGGATACAGAGAGCATCTTTAGATAAAGTGGACAGGCTATTTTGCAAGTGTTCTCAAGAGGGGACTGCAATAAGAAGTGGCCTGTCTCTTTTTTATGAAGAAGGGCAGTGGCAAAGACATGGTGCTTGTTCAGGACCATTTTAAAATCACAAAACAAATCAGAAATGTTCTTGTTATCCAGCTGGGCGATATCGGGGATGTGGTCTGGACGACACCAACATTGTGGGCTGTTAAGGAATCTTATCCACAGGGCAACGTATCGGTTCTTCTTCGGGAAGGTTTCGGATGCCTTCTGGAGGCAGATCCATCGATACATAAAATCTTTGAAGTGAAGAGCACCCAGGGTAATCTTCTCTTAAATGTCATTGATCAAGTGCGGTTGATCAAAAAGTTGCGTAATGAACAATTTGACATGGTCTTTGATCTCCGTTCCGGCGATCGAGGGGCGATCATGGCCCGCTTGACCGGCGCGTCCATAAGAGGCTCGCTCTATTACACCGCAGTTCCCTTCTGGCGAAACCGGCTCTTTACGCATCTCCTCAAGGGGCTTCCCACTCCGAAAGAGCGTGTATTAGGCGCAGCAGAGCAGTCACTTAGTATTGTCAGGGGTTTTGGCATTGCCGGGAAAACGGAGGTCCCCAAGCTATGGGTATCAGATCAGGTGATGGCGCAGGTTTACAAACTGCTTACTGAGTGTGACATGAAGCCCGTGGCATCTGACCCCTCTTATCGGTGGGTTACCGTCAATCCATTTTCCCGGTGGCCATATAAGGAATGGGCGGATGATAAATGGGCAAGCATCATCAATTTGCTGTGGCATGAGTTTCAGATTGCTGCCGCTATTGTTGGCAGTAAAGGAGAAACGGCCAGAGCTACAGAACTGGCGGCGCAATGTGCCGGTAAAGTATGCAACCTTGCTGGGAAAACGACGCTGGCCGAACTGGCAGGTACACTCAGTCTGAGCAGCTTTCATCTCGGGGTTGACAGCGCGGCTCCGCATATTGCCGCCGCTGTTGGAACACCGACGTTAACAATCTTCGGTCCCTCTGATTGGCGCGATTGGGCTCCCGTCGGCGATAAAAACCGCGTAGTCGTGTCAAACATGGATTGTGTGCCGTGCTATAAGAAGGGCTGCAACGGTTCGGAACGGAGCATATGCCTCGAAACTCTCGAAGTGAAGACGGTACAAGATGCTATCCGTGAGGTGTTGGAGAAGAGATAACTTTAGTGAAATCTTCTTGAGGATATTGCTATTAATAAAGGCGATAAGATAAGATATTTTGATTCCCTGGCCAGAAAAAGAGAGAAATGGCTGAAGAAAGGGGATTACTATCACAGGGCCATAGCGAAGTACATTAAGAATCTTGTCCCTGCCCAATCATCCATCCTGCAGATCGGCTGCGGTATCGGTAATCTGATTGCATCCTTAGAGTCTTCACGCAAAGTCGGAATCGATTTCAGCCCGAAGATGGTTGAAGTGGCAAGAGAGAAATTTCCCGGTGTTGAATTCCGTGTAGATGATTTGGAGGCTTTGCAAACGGACGAGAAGTTCGATTATATCCTTCTCGTGAACGTTATCGGTTACGTGGATGATATTCAGGCGTCTCTTAACGGCTTGAAGAAGATCTGCAAACCGGATACGCGGATAATCGTCATCTATTTTAATTACCTGTGGCAGCCAATTTTGAAATTTGCCGAGTGGTTTGGCCTGCGGATGAAACGGCCCATTATGCACTGGCTGCCGCCGCAAGACATCCGAAATATCCTCAAGCTCAGTGACTTCGAAACTGTCAAGGCAGATTATCGGATTCTCATGCCTGTATATATCCCTCTCTTCTCAACCCTGCTAAACAGGATAATCGTGAAGATGCCGTTCTTCCGTAAGCTGGCTTTGAATGACATTGTCATTGCCAGGACTTGCGAGAAAAGAGGAGATGCGGACGCCACAACGTGTTCTGTTGTAGTTCCCTGCCGCAATGAAAAGGGAAATATTGAGAACGTTGTAAAACGCATGCCCGATATGGGGAGACACACGGAACTTATATTCGTTGAGGGTCATTCCCAGGACCAGACACTGGCTGAGTGCCTCAGGGTTCAGAAAGCATATCCCGACAAGGACATCAAGGTAATGGTCCAGGACGGGAAAGGTAAGGCCGATGCCGTACGCAAGGGATTTCGGGAAGCAAAAGGTGATGTTCTCATGATTCTCGATGCCGATCTGACCATTCCTCCCGAATCTCTCACGAAGTTTTTTGAAGCGGTTATCTCGGGCAAGGGAGAGCTTGTCATCGGGAGTCGCCTTGTGTATCAAATGGAAAAAGAGGCCATGAGAACGCTGAATCTTCTGGGAAATAAATTTTTCAGTACCATGTTCACCTACCTCCTCGATCAACGAATCAGAGATACCCTTTGTGGAACCAAAGTTCTCCGGCGCAGGGATTACGAGAAAATCGTCGCAGGGCGAAGCTATTTCGGTGATTTTGATCCGTTCGGTGATTTTGATCTGCTCTTTGGAGCCGCGAAACTGAACCTCCAGATAGTCGAAATTCCGATAAGGTACCGGGAGCGGACCTACGGATCCACACAGATCGACCGGTTCCGGCATGGATGGCTGCTGTTGAAAATGACGGCCTTTGCAATGAAAAAAATCAAATTCATATGAAGGAAAACCATCGATTTATGAGAGACGATCCGGGAATCGATAGCAGGAGCGATCCCGATAGCCATTGAAAAGATATTTGATATTTTGCGTCTGTGCATGCTAGATTTATTTGCGCTTGAACGGATACACCTCCTATATGCTAGGCACCGGATATCCCATGTTACCAATTTGAACTTGCCTTAAGTGCATAGTGACATCCTCTCCTTACTGAAGTGAGAAGCATCCAGTATTTTGAATGCGGATCGCATAGAGTGCGACCTGAGGTTTGAACGAGAACGGGCTTAAGGTCGTTCTCACACTACGGTCCGGGAGATTCCCGGAGAGGCGTTGCCACAACACTGGTTCTGATTTCTTAACATCATTGAGACAGCTATGATGATCTCTTGGGTACGTGAAAGAACAACTCTCGCAAACAAAAGTCCGTATGCCCGGATCAATGCCGTTTTCGTGGTTGTGATCGCACATCACGCATGTCCGCGTAGTTCCCCGTTCATCGAATTTTATAGTGGCCTGTCCCCTGAGTTTGCCTTTATAGGACAGGTATTCGATGAGCCTCATTACAGGGTTGTTATTCTGTACTGCGCGGTTAATGCGCCGGTTCACAAATGCGTAGTCGGTATCGGCCAGGGTGTCTTGTTTAACCCAATCCCCGACTTTAAATTCTTTAACATCGGGATGGTCGGTAAGGATCCTGTTCGCCAGCGAATGGAGATAAGTCTTCGTCCTGGTGTTGATCCTGGAAAAGAGCTTTTTGATTTTCCTGTTCAGCCTGCGCCAGTGGTACGAGCCCATGATCTTTTTGTCTCTTTGCGAAGTCAGTTCGTCGATAAGTTTATAGGTCGAGAGATTGAACTGCCTCAGCGGGTTAATGTCATATTCGACAAATGCTCCGGTAGTTTTAAGACCGGTAAGCGTGGTCTTGCAGCCTGGATCGAAATAGATTCTATGACCATCGGCCATCAATTCGCATTTCGGCATCTTGTAGGTGAAACATGCATACCATTTCTTGTCCTGCTTGCTGATGGTAACGGTCCTGGGCACTTCCGGGATACTTCCATTCATAGGTATGGTTATCCAATCGGTAGGTTTGGAGCCGTAGGCCAGCTGGAGAATCCCTTCTTCGGTGATGGCGAAGCTGGTACCGGGCTGGGAATATTCCTGGGTGAAGAAATGGCGGAACGACTTAAAACCTGGAGGCATAACATATTTGTCCCCGTTTCCCCGTTTCGTGAAAAACATCTTATAGGATCGGTCAACAGCAAAAATAACATTCTGCAAAACCTGGGAGGATGGTATTTTGTACTCTGGAAACTCTTTTTTTATCCGTGGTATCTCTTTTTTCTGGCTGTAAAGATTTACCTTACGCCAGCTCTTCCGATCTCTCCGCTGCTCAACCGCCGCATTCCACAGGTCTTTGCAAAGATAGGAAACCTGCCAGAGTTTTTCCTGGGCTTCGTTAGAAGGGTGAATTTGAATTTTCTTAGTCAGAATCATGGGGCCCTTTTTGTTTCTCGATGTATTGCTTGATGGCCTCTTCCGAAATGGAGCCGATTGTCTCAACATAAAAAGAAGGATTCCATAAATGCCCTTTATACAACATCTTCTTTATCCCGGGAAATCGCATGAATATTTTGCGTGCAGAGATCCCCTTGGTCATCTTCACAATATAGGAAGGAGACACCTTAGGATGCGCGGAAGCAAATATATGGACATGGTCTTGTTCTCCAACCTCACAGTGGGAGATTCGAAAACCTTTGTCTGCGGCAATTTCCTGGATGGTGTTCTTCATGTACTCAACGACGTCTTCCGTCAACACTTTGCGCCTGTACTTTGTGCTGAACACGATGTGGTAGTTACAGTTAAAGACACAGGTTCTGCCATGCTGGATATTGCTTTTTATCATAGCATATAGTATAGGTATTATTGTTAGTAAAGTCAAATATTATTTTTAGTTAATTAACTACATATGGTCGGATTTCATCTCTCCATTCAAATGGAGAGGATTCCCGCCGATTTTCCTAAAGGCTCAAGATGAAAATATGGATTTTTTGAAGTTATTGAAAGGAAGACAATGAAAACAGCACTCATTACAGGCATAACAGGGCAGGACGGTTCGTACCTCGCGGAGTTCTTGCTGGATAAGGACTATACTGTGCATGGCCTCATCAGGCGCTCCAGCACCTTCAACACTGACAGGATCGAACATCTTTACAAGGACGTGCACGATCCCTCTGCCCGCTTGCATCTCCACTACGGCGACTTATCCGTTTCAGGGCAAATGACCGACCTGCTCCATACGATCCGGCCCGACGAAATATATCATCTGGGGGCTCAGAGCCATGTGAGAGTGAGCTTCGACATGCCTGAGTATACCGGGGATGTTACCGGCCTGGGGACGCTGCGTCTCCTAGAGGCTATTCGTAAGACGGGGATCAAAACCCGCTTCTATCAGGCTTCTTCCAGTGAAATGTTCGGAGCGGCGCCGCCGCCGCAGAACGAGGATACACCCTTCCAGCCTCAGAGTCCTTATGCGGCCGCCAAGGTCTATGCCTATTACGTCGTGAAGAACTACCGCGATGCCTACGGGCTCTTTGTATGCAATGGGATACTGTTCAACCATGAATCACCCCGGCGGGGCGAGACGTTCGTGACAAGGAAGATTACCCGGGCGGCGACGAGAATCAAGCTGGGACTTCAGCAGAAACTGTATCTGGGCAATCTGGATGCAAAGCGCGATTGGGGATTCGCGGGTGACTATGTGGAAGCCATGTGGCTTATGCTCCAGTATGAGAAGCCTGCTGATTATGTGATTGCCTTAGGAGAAACCCATTCGGTGAAAGAATTCCTGGAAAAGGTCTTTCAAAAGCTGGCGCTGGACTATCAGAAGTACGTCGAAATCGACGCAAGATACTTCCGCCCCACGGACGTCAATATTCTCCTCGGTGACTCAACAAAGGCGAGGAAGATCTTGGGTTGGAAACCGAAGGTGGGTTTTGACGAACTCGTGGATATGATGGTAGAGGCGGACATGGAACTTGCGAGGAAGGAAAAAACACTGCGCGATGCAGGTTACAAACGTGCCGATAACATACGTTAGCTGCGTGTTTGCATGAAAATCCTCGTTCCTTAAATCCTCAATTTAGGAAGGATTCGTCAAGAAAGTGAAAGAAAAGCGCATTACAGTCACGGGCGGCAAGGGGTTCCTGGGGAAACATCTTTTTAAAAAACTCCAGGATAAGGGATATCAGAAAATTGCCGTCGCAGATCTCCCTGAATATAATCTTGTTAATCTTGGTGACGTTCAGCGGATGTACGAGGACACAAAGCCGGACATTGTCATCCATCTGGCGGCTAAGGTTGGCGGTATCGGATTCAATCAAGAAAATCCGGCTTCCCTATTCTATGACAACATTATGATGGGTGTACAGTTGATCCATGAAGGGAATCTCATGAGGATAGACAAATTCGTGGCTTTGGGTACTATCTGCGCCTACCCGAAATTCACACCGGTGCCTTTTAAAGAGGACGATATATGGAACGGCTATCCGGAGGAGACAAACGCCCCCTATGGCCTGGCAAAGAAGATGATGCTCGTGCAGTCGCAGGCATACCGCCACCAGTACGGGTTCAATTCGATATTTATACTTCCTGTGAACCTCTATGGTCCGGGAGATAATTTCGATCCTCGGTCTTCCCATGTCATTCCTGCTCTCATCAAAAAATGCGTCGATGCCGTTGCCTCCAAGGAACGGGAAATCGTCGTCTGGGGCACGGGTAAGGCGACGCGGGAATTTTTTTATGTGGAGGACGCGGCAGAGGCTATTATCCTTGCCATGGAAAAATATAATAAGAGCTATCCCGTGAATATCGGGGCGGGCTTTGAAATTTCCATCCGAGACCTCGTCGGTCTGATCATAGAACTGACCGGATTCAAAGGCAGAGTGATCTGGGATGAAACGAAACCGGACGGACAGCCACGGCGCATGCTCGATACAGCGAGAGCATATCAAGAATTCGGTTTCAAGGCGCGAACTGATTTCCGGGCGGGACTAGCGAAAACCATCGAGTGGTATAGGAGCTATCGCGATTGAATACGGGGCTTATGATAAGGGAGTCTCTTACGGAACGCTTCAAGTTTCAATTAGCGGCTGATGATCGCAGACGGGATAAAGCGAGTTGGGAAAAAATCCGATCACGTCTTGAATTATTCAGAAGGCTCAAGTCAGGGCAGCTTCTTTGCCTCATCAATCAACATAATCGGGATATCGTCTTTGATCTCATATAACAGTTTACACTTATCGCAGATCAATCCATCTCCAGATTCATTCAAGCGGATGTCACCCTTGCACTTCGGGCATACCAAAATATCCAGCAGTTCTTTGCTAATCGCCAAATTCTTCCCTCCCTTATAAATTCTGCCGTATCAACCTTCTTATCCCCGTCCGGGGAAAAATCAATCAAAAAAAGACCGAGTAGCCTATAACTCCAAAATTGGTATTGATGCCCAGATTTGGTGATGCACAATTCGCATTGGAAATATGCCTGAGCCGGTAGCCTGCATTGATCGCTGAATCCTTTGTGAGATAATAATACAGTCCGGCTCCGATTGTGTCGGAGAATATGAAACCGGTGGCCTGTTGACTTGTGACTAAGGAAATATAATGCGGTCCAACACTTCCGAGGACGTAAATGGATAGTTTGTCCATGACCGGATACATGTACTGGATGCCAACACCAACGCCCAGTTCGAAGTCGGTCTGCGGACTGAAAACGGGATTGAACTGAGGCTCGAGAAAAACGGAAAGCGTTCCCCGGTGATCTTTCAATCCCTGGAAATATCTTTTCATATCGACACCGAAATGGCCAATCAGTAAGATAGGCTGATAGGTGCCTTCCGGAATGTTGCCGCTTCCGAAACCGGTGATAAATCCCATCTCTGTGAAGAATCTGTCACTGGTGCGACCTTCTTTCTGCACATCTTCAGAACAATATGCATGGTTTGCCGAAAGAATAATGGCGAAGACAATAAAAATCTTTAACAGCGCAGCACCCCGAATATTCAACGTTCTATTCACCTCACCCAGATAATTTTTCTCTTGCCGCATGAAAGACTTCTTCAATGGTAATGCCGGACATACATTCCATGGAGGCGCACTTCTTCAGGAAACAGGGACTGCAGGACAATTCCCTCTGTATGACCACATGCCCTTTTCCGTACGGGCCCGTCCGAGATGGATCAGTAGGACCGAAAAGAGCGATAACAGGTGTCCCCATGGCTGCCGCAAGGTGCATTGGACCTGAGTCTGTGGTGATCAGTAGTGAAGATCGCTGATAAAGATAGGCCAAGTCACGGAGCGTCGTTTTTCTTCCCAGGTTGACAGAGGGAGTCTTCATCCGGGATTGAATGTGCTCCAATTTATCGCGCTCGGTTCCAGTAAAAATAACGCTGACCTTTAGCTCTTTTGAAATCCGGTCACACAACGCGGCGAATTTTTCATCCGTCCAGAGTTTAGTGTCCCATAAGGCTTCAGGGCTTACTGCCACAAATCGGCCCTTCTTGTCAATGTCGTTTCTTTGCAGAAGTTCTTCCACTCTTTTTTTGTTTTCTTCACCGATGGGAATCAAAAATTCCGGCTCATTTACATCTGCACCGAGATAACGGAGAAAATCAAGGTAGCGGTCAACGGCGTGCTTACGCATGTTTTCTGGGATCTTTTCATTGAGAAAAATACCGCTGAGTTCCTGCATGCTATCGTAGCCTAGTTTTCTTTTGCCGGAACTGAGAAGGACAAGAACAGCGCTCTTGATAAGCCCGTGAAAATCAATTACCAGGTCGTAAGGCTGCTTTCTCAGATCATCGATGAAGGCTCTAATTTCTCTTATAGGCTTTGTGATGCGGCCCTTTTTCAGGTCATTTATCCATTGTTTCCTATGAGAGATTATGACTCTATCCAGATACGGATGGCCCAAAATGAGGTCAGAAGAGGCATCTTCAATGACCCAGGTGATATTCGCCTCAGGGTAGAGTTTTCTAAGGGCGGCCAAAGAGGGAAGGGTATGGATAACGTCTCCGATAGCGCTCAATTTTACAATCAGAATATTCATAAAATTTCTTATGAGACCGCTTCACACAGTCAGCAATAATGGTCTAAAGCTTTTTCGGGCGTTTCTTTTTTCGATCCTTCATGATCCACTTGACAGCATCGAGAATATCTTCCGCGATATAGTTTGGCTGACAGATTTGGGAAGTATCGGACGTTAAGTCTTTCTCTATGGTATTTATACCATAGCCTGTCTTGACAAGGATTCCTTTCGCTCCCACCGTACGCCCCACCTGGATGTCTTTCAGCATGTCTCCAACCGTGTAAGAACGCCGAAAGTCGATGTCGAGATCTTCCGATGCTTCGATAAGCATTCCCGCCTCCGGCTTCCTGCATGCGCAGGACTGCAGATAAACCCCGATACCTTCTGTCTGGTGATGGGGACAGTAGTAGAAAGCATCAATGAATGCGCCTCTCTCCCGCAGCATTTCCTGGATGCGCCCGTGAACCGTCCTGACGAATTCCTCGGTGAAATATCCCTTTGCTACCCCTGACTGATTGGTAATCACAACGGCCTTCATTCCGCTTTCGTTGATCAGCCTTATCGCTTCTGCCGTATAGGCAAAGAGCTTCAGCTTGTCAACGCTGTCCAGGTATCCCACCTCTTCATTGATCGTGCCATCCCTGTCCAGAAAAACTGCCGTATTCTTTTTCATTGCGTCAAAATACCCTTGGCGGTTTCACAAACTTCCTCAACACTGATTACGTCCATGCATCTGAAATCTGTCGGGCATGTCTGTTTGAGACATGGGCTGCACGAGACACCCTTGTAGATTACTACACTTCTATCTCCGACAGGAGAGGTCGTGACAGGATTCGTCGATCCGAAAATGGCAACCGTGGGGATATTTAAAGCTCCGGCTATATGCATCAGACCGGAATCGTTGGATATGAAAAGGCTGCACTTGGAGATAGACGCTATGGCCTCCTTCAGATTTGTTTTCCCGGCAAGGTTGATGAGTGGATGATGGGCATGCTGCTCTACAAGATCAGTTGTTTGCCTGTCTTCACGACTTCCGAAAAGAACCACCTGTGCGAAAAGGTCTTCAATCAATCTGTCACCGACGGCGGCAAACCTTTCCGGAAGCCACCTCTTCGCGGGTCCGTAAGTAGCTCCCGGTGCGAGGCCGATTATAATGCCCTCTCTACGGATACCATATTCGCCGAGAATCTTCTCCGACAAGCTCTCATATTCGTTTCCCGGCTGCAGATACACATTTTCCCCTGCTGATTGGCATCCGAGGGCTTTGACCATTTCCAGGTAGTACTGGATCTGGTGCACTTTCCTGATGTCTTCTGTCCTCTGGACGGAGTGTGTAAGAAGCAACCCTCTTGCGTCGGAGTTGTATCCTGCCCGGACAGGGATAGCGGCTAGCCAGGTTATGATGGCCGCCTCTATGGCATTCTGCAGGAGGATGGCCGTATCAAATCTCCTGGCCTTCAGTTCTTTTGCCAGTTTCAGCTTTCCGTCTATGCCTGAATGAGGGCCGGGGATTTTGAAAACGATGACCTCATCAACGTCCGGGCAAAGGTTGAATATCTCTGCAACCCACGGCTTTGCGAGAACAGATATACGCGCAACGGGAAAGGTATTTCTGATGGCATGGACTGCGGGCAGCGTCATGACGGCGTCTCCGATCCAGTTCGTACCGCGTATCAGAATATTTTTTGCCCTGTTAAAGGGGGTGCGCGTTGAGATTCTGACTTTCATTTGTTGGCGGCACCTTCTTCCTCATGTGTCTTCGCTGCCTGCCAGGGTTTGGTCTTCCATCTCTGATGGATCCAGAGCCATTGATCCGGATACTCCCTGACTGCATCTTCTATGACCCTGGTGAAATTCTGTGTATTGATGAGAATATCTGCATCTTCGTCGCCTGCGCGGATTACTTGCATCTCCTCCTTGATAACCAGCCGGTATTTGCCGTTTTCCAGCCTGACTATATACCCGGGGATAACAGGCGCTTCCGTATAAAGGGAAAGGAGTGCAAGCCCGTTTGTTGTACAGGCGGGTCTTCCGAAAAAATCCACGAAGACTCCCTCTTGCCAGGCTACATTTTGGTCCATCAGAATGCCTAGAATCTCGTTTTTTTTGAGGCTGCGGAGCATCTGTCTCATGGCGCGTTCTTTTGGTAGAGGTGTATTGCCGGTGGAGGACCGAACTAACGCAACCAGATTGTTCAGGACGGAGCTATCGAAAGGGCGATAGATCACAACCACGGGTTTTAAGAGCAGCGAAATCGCTATCACGGCAAGCTCCCAGTTGCCGAAGTGGGCGCCAAAGAGGAGGACTCCCTTGTTCTTCTCCAGAGCCTTTTGCAAATTCTCCAGTCCTTCGACCTCAACCAGATCGCCGATATTTTCCTTTGTTAAGGAAGGGATGTCAAAGAAATCCGCTGCTACAATACCGAGAGTCCTGTATACTCCTTTGGCGATGGCGATGATTTCATCTGCGCTCTTCTCCGGGAAGGCGCGCCTGAGATTGTGAATAGTAATAAATCTCTGCCTCGCGGAAAGATAGTAAAAAAGGCGGAACATTCCTATAAATAAGTCCCTTCTCGACTCCCGCGGTATGGCACTGAAGCACTTAAGTATTATATGTGTCATCACTGATTTTGTCACTTCAGTCTCTCGAAAATTAGCGCTTCAAATTCCTCCCGGGAAGGGAGCATCTCCATCTCCACCTGCAGGAGAAAGACATCTTTCAAAAAATCGGGGAAGTCTGTTAAACGGACGCCGTCCTTTTCTGTAGTGATAATGACATCAGAGAAGGAATCGATGCATCTTCTCTTAATATAAGATATATCGTTATCCGTATAGTTGTAGTGGTCTGGGAAGTCAATGAAACTCGTCACGTCCCAACCTAAAGATTCGACGGTTCTGCTGAATGCTTCCGGTGACGCGATTCCGGCAAAGGCACAGACTTTTTTCCCTTTAACGAATTCTAATGGATAGACCTCCCCCGTATCGGCGCGTATGATATCTTTCGGTTGCAGGTACACCGAGAGTACGGGGAAGAAACTGCCTATGCCCTGCTCTTGGTATTTTGGATAACGGCCATCTCTGGCGCTGTCTCTCCATATGACGAAATGTGCCCGATTCAGAGCTGCCGTCGGTTCCCGAAGCGGTCCCCTCGGGAGCAGGAAACCGTTTCCGAAGGGTTGTTCCCGATTAAGGATGACCATATCCACATCCCTGAAGATACGCCTGTGCTGGAATGCATCATCAAGTATCAGGACATTGGCTTTTAGGTTTTCTATGGCGAACCTGGCCGTGTCGATTCTTTCCGGTCCTGTAAGCACCGGTATACCCTCCGCAGCTTTTGCAATGAGGATCGGTTCATCCCCGGCCTCAACTTGTCCCATCAGGATTTTTGAACCATCCGACACGACGTTCACAGGAGATTTGGCCTTTCCCCCGTATCCCCTGCTTAATACGGCTGGTCTGTATCCTTTCTCCTTCAGCGACTTTGCCAACATTATCACCGTTGGAGTCTTGCCGGTGCCGCCAACAGTTATGTTTCCGATGCTGATAACCTTACAGGGGAGCTTAATCTGCCTGATGATGCCAAGATCATACATCAGGTTTTTCAAGCTGACAACAGAACGGTAGAATAAAGATAGAAAGGATAGAATCAGTTTCAGGGGGTTCAGTAGGGACTCAGCAGTGTCCGAGTACCAGATTATTCTTAATTTACTGGACAGTTTTTTCAATGCTGTTCCTGTTTTCATCTTTAAACTGCATGCTGTAAAACTTAAAGTATTCTCCTCTTTTTTCAAGAAGAGATTCGTGGGTTCCCTCTTCAACAATCTCGCCGTTTGCAAGCACCAATATCCGATGGGCGTTACGGATTGTCGAAAGCCGGTGCGCAATGATAAGTGTCGTCCTCCCTTTCATCAGATATTCCAGGGCATCCTGAACCTCTATCTCTGCTTCCGTGTCAAGGGACGATGTTGCTTCGTCAAGAATTAGAATCGGCGCATCCTTGAGCAGGGCCCTTGCTATGGATATTCTCTGCCTTTCGCCTCCGGAGAGTTTTGCTCCCTGTTCACCGATAACAGTATCGTACCCTTTTGGTAAGTTCATGATGAAGTCGTGGGCGTTGGCTGCCTTCGCTGCCTGGATGATATCCTCATCGGTCTTTTCGATGTTGCCATAGGCGATATTGTTTCGCACCGTGTCGTTAAAGAGGATGGTCTGCTGTGTGACGATTCCGATCTGCCCGCGCAGGGACTCGATAGTGACGTGACGGATGTCATGACCGTCTATCAGAATCTTTCCCTGCGAGACATCGTAAAAGCGAGGGATCAGATTGACGAGGGTTGTCTTGCCTCCACCACTCATGCCGACAAAGGCAACGACCTCTCCTGCTTTAATAGAGAGATCTATATTCTTCAAGACCGGCGTTTCTTCGTAACGGAAGGTAACGTTCCGGATATCAATGCCCCGCGATATTTTCGGCAGCTCGATGGCGTCGGCGTCATTTATTATATCCGGCACGATGTCGATGATACTGAAAACCCGCACTGCGCCGGCAATTCCCTGCTGTATTGTATTATTGACATTAGTCAGCCGTTTGACCGGCTCGTAGAGCATGATCAGCGCCGTCAGGAAAGAAAAAAAAGTGCCTGGCGTGGAGACGCCGTTTATCACCTGGTACCCTCCATAGAAGATAATAGCGGCGATGCCTATACCTCCCAAGAATTCCATGAAAGGGCTGGAAACGGCGTTTACGGATACGGATTTCAAAGCAAGTTTGAAGAGGTGCTCATTTTCTTTTGCAAACCTCCTGTTTTCATATTCTTCCATGCTGAAGGCCTTGACGATCCTCGTGCCGGAAATTGTTTCCTGGAGAAGCGTGGTAAGACTGCCTATGGTAACCTGAGTGCGCGTGGCAATGTTTCTCATTTTCGCACCGAATTTGGCTATGGGATAGATGGTAAGAGGAAATACGAACATGGCAATTATCGCCAATTGCCAGTCACGATAAAAGATGACAAATACAAGACAGATAAGGGTGAAGGAGTCTTTAAGGAGGCTTGTGACGGCTTCCGATACGGCTCCCTGGATACATGCCACATCACTTGTAATCCGCGACATGAGGATGCCTGTCGGATTCTTGGTGAAAAATGAAAGGGATTGCATCTGTATTCGTCTGTAGAGATTATGTCGCAAATCCGCTACAACCCGCTGGCCGATGAAACTCATCAGTATCGTTTGCGTGTAATTGCAAACCCCTTTTATCAGGTATATGACAATGACGGCGACAGGGATCCACTTGAGCATGTCGGAGTTTCTTTTGAGGAATATTTCATCTAAGGCCGGCTTCACAAGGAAAGCCAGGGCAGACGTTGTAGCACCGACAACAAGCATGCATAACATCGCCAGGATGAACTTCGATGCATGTGGTTTTGCAAGCTGTAACAGGCGTTTAAAAATATCCACTTTTTAAAAAAATCCCAAATTCAAAAATTTAGTTATTAGTTGAATCAGCGTCTGAATTAGTTTCACATCTAGTGTTTATCACATCATATGCCAGACGGGCAACCCTTTCTGCCGCACCGTGGCTTCCAAGCATATCTCTGATTTTCTTCAATTCAGCCGTGATGCTTTCCATTCGCTCTTTGGTTGCAAGAATGTCCATGACCTCTGCCGCTATCTTCTCCGGACTTGCATCAGACTGGATTAACTCAGGGACAACCGTCTTTCCGGCAATGATGTTGACGAGACCGATGTGATCGACATTGATTACCATCTTGCCTACATAATAGGAAGGTGCAGACACTTTATAAATAATAACCATGGGCGTCTCCATCAGAGCTGTTTCCAGGGTGGCCGTTCCCGAAGCAACCATGGCTATGTCCGCACAACCGATGACATCATAGACTTCATTGGGGATAAGTCTCACCGGCACGGAATGTTTTGCAATTATTTCTGAGACGAAAGCAAAATCAAGCGTAGCGGCAAGAGGCAGCACAAATTGGACAGGCCTGATTTTTTTCTCGATGATCTCCGCTGCCCTGAGCATCACAGGAAGGAGCCTTGTAACCTCTGACTCCCTGCTTCCGGGCAGAATTCCCACAGTCGTCGCATCTTCACGGAGATCGAACCGATGCAGCGCCTCTCTGCGGGGATATTTTGTCCTGACCACATCCAGGAGGGGATGGCCGACGAAGGTTGCATCAACACCTGCTTCCCTGTAGAGATCGGCCTCAAAGGGGAGGATCACGGCCATTCTGTCCACGATCTTCTTGATCTTCCCGATTCTTCCTCTTCGCCACGCCCATACCTGGGGACTGATATAGTAAAATACCTTTATGCCGTATTTCTTCGCCGCCTTCGCGAGTGGGAGGTTGAAGTCCGGGTAATCGATGAGGATGATAAGATCGGGTTTATCTTTCTTCATTGACGCCTTAAGTTGAGCCATGACTTTCAGTATCATCCCCAGCCTAAAGACAACCTCCGTAAGTCCGACGACAGCCATATCTGATGCATCTGCTATCAGCTCTGCGCCGGCCTCCTTCAAATTCCTGCCGCCGACTCCATAGAATATTATTTCCGGATCGATCTTGTGCATTGCCCGTACGAGGTTTCCCCCATGGAGGTCGCCCGAGGCTTCCCCCGCCACAATCATGATCAGTTTTTTGCTGCCGTTTTTTTTATCTTGTCTGTCTTTGAGAAGGGAAGTTTCAGGGTGCATGGTTGATCACATTGCTTACGTGTTCAATCTCATCTTTTTCCAGTTCAGGGAACATGGGCAGGGATAGCACCTCCGCGGCGCATGTCTCACTGTTCGTCAGGTTCTCCGTACGAATGTGCTGACGGGTGAATACCTCCTGTCTATGGAGAGGTACCGGGTAATAGATCGCGGAGGAGACGTTCTCATTTTGCAGGGTTTTCATGAGGCCGTCCCTGTTTTTTGAGCGGATCGTAAACTGATGATATACATGCCTGCAAGAAGGAAGTTCAATGGGGAGGGTGATATCATCTCTCTTGATGAGCGTTCTGTATATGTCCGCGTTGATGCGGCGCTTGTCGTTGAATTCTTCAAGTTTTTTCATTTTGACGCGGATGATTGCCGCCTGGATCTCATCGAGTCGGCTGTTATAACCTAACGTCGTGTGATGGTATTTAACGGCGCTCCCGTGGTTCCGGAGAAGCCTCATATTCTTTGCCATTTCCTCATTGCCGGTGATAATCATGCCTCCGTCGCCGTAGCCGGCCAAGTTCTTGCTCGGAAAGAAGCTAAAGCAGCCGCAGTCACCGCGGGTACCCACCTTTTTCCCTTTATATGTTGCACCGAAGGCCTGGGCGCAATCTTCAATGACCCTGATTTTGCATTTCGCGGCCAGGGCGCAGATCGGATCCATATCCGCAGGATGGCCGAAGAGATGGACAGGGATGATCGCCTTGGTCTTGCTTGTAATTTTTTCTTCTAACTTGCCGGGGTCGATATTGAATGTGTCCGTAACGATATCGGCAAATACGGGTATTGCATGAAGAAGTGATATGACGTCCGCCGTGGCAATGAAAGTGAAGGGCGTGGTAATAACCTCATCTCCGGCTCCAATTCCGCAGGCGCGCAGAGACAGGAGCAGGGCGTCGGTGCCGCTTGCCACACCGACAGCATGGGAGACACCGTGATATGCGGCTATTTCTTTTTCCAGTTCCGCCACATTCGGTCCCAAAATGAACTGACCGTCTTCAAGAACATTCTGTATAGCTGCATTGATGTCGGCTTTAAGATTCTGGTACTGTCTCTTGAGATCAACCATGGGTATCATGGAAGCAGCTCCTGCGATAACTTGACCTTTTTAGCAATGAGAAGAGCTAATTCCAAAGCGTCTCTCCCTTCCTTACCGGTGACAGGCGGCGGATTCCTGCTTATAACTGCTTCAATGAACGATCGAATCTCTTCTTCTAAGGGATCAAGTATTTTGACTTCCACAGGGTTTGCACTGATTTCAACCTTTCCTCCCGCAGAGTTTTTCCTGCAGAGAGAGACCAATTCGCGCTTCCCGTAATCGACTGCGTGATACCCCTCAAATCCGAAGAATCTAATCTTCTGCATTGTCTTTCCTGTTACCCTGCTGGCCGTGACATTAGCCACGCAACCGGAAGAGAAGGTTATCCTCGCGTTGGCAATGTCCACCTTATCCGACAGGATGGATACACCCACCGCTTCCACATTCAGAATGGGTGACTTGACGAAGTGCAGGATTATGTCGAGATCATGGATCATGAGATCGAGAATGACATCCACATCCGTGCCGCGTTCGAAGAAAGGGTGGAGGCGGTGAGTCTCAATGAAAAGCGGTTTTTCCATAACCGTCCTTAACGCGACGATTGCCGGATTAAATCGTTCAAGAAATCCTATTTGGAATATCAATCCTTTTGCTTCGGCAATGGCTATGAGTTCATCTGCCTCCTCGATGGTCGTTGTAATGGGTTTTTCCAGCAGGACGTCAATGCCCGCTTTCAAGAAGTCCTTTGCGATCCGGTAATGAGATACGGTTGGAACGGCAATACTGACTGCATCGACTGAACTCATCAGCTTGCGGTGATCGGACATAGCAAGGCAGTTGTGCATTTCGGCTGCCTTCCGGGCGCGCTCCTCTTTGATGTCCACCACACCGGCAATCCGGCAGTTGGACAACTCGCGGTATTTTTGCAGGTGGTAGTTGCCTAAATGGCCGGTACCTACCACACCGACTCTGATTTCTTTCATATGGCTGGTAAAATTCCAAATTCTACTGCATCATTTCATAGATGCGAATATGAAGCTATCGTTTCGAAATCGACGAGAAACCTTTCAAAGGCATCACGTTTTAGAGCTATCTTGTGATCCCCCTCGACGATCTGGTCTCAATGAACTCTACAAACTGCCTTACTTCCGGACTATCGTCAACCTCGGCTTTCACCTTTGCGGTTGCTACGGAAAGAAGGAGAGATGATCTGAATATAATCCTGTAGGCTTTTTTCAGCGCTTGTATAGTTTCCTCTTTGAACCCCCTGCGCTTAAGGCCTATTATGTTAAGACCATAGAGTTTTGCATAGTTGCCGGAGGCCATGACGAAAGGGGGAACATCCTTGGAAACTGCGGAAGCGCCGCCGATAATACAGTGCATCCCTATGCGAGTGAACTGATGGATTCCCGTTAACCCACCGATGATAGCGTAATCTTCTACATGTATATGGCCGGCAAGATTGGCGGCATTAGCCATAACTATATTATTTCCTAATTTACAATTGTGCGCGACGTGGCAGTAGGCCATCAGAAGGTTATTATTTCCTATGATGGTTACCCCGATATCGGCCGATGTGGCCCGGTTGATGGTCACATATTCCCTGATCGTATTGTTGTTACCGATAATAACCCGAGTCTTTTCCCCCTTGAATTTCAGGTCCTGGGGGCTTGCGCCGATTGAGCTAAATTGAAAGATGCGGCATCCCTCTCCGATGTCGGTATGGGCATCAACTACCACATGAGGTCCGATAATGGTGTTCTTTCCGATATGCACATCGGGTCCTATTACCGTATAAGGGCCAATCTCGACGCCCTCCCCGATATGGGCCTCCGTGGATAAAACTGCTGTAGGGTGAATATTCATAGTAGATCCTTGAAATTGCCAATCCTGATCTTTCGATTCTAAACAAATTCAAAATACAGATTCTTCTGTGCATTTGGATTCTGAAGGCGTCGAGCAATCAGGATTTGGTGCTTTGGGTTTTATTCTTTTGTGTCCTTTTCCAGTTTTTCGAGTCTTTTCAACATGGACGCGACGTTCTTGCGCATTTCCGGGAGTTGAGAAACACATGCCTCTACACGCAGCCATTGTCTGTGAGGCATATGGGGTGAACCGGACACAACCTGGTTTGAGGGGACGTCGTCATGAACACCTGACTGGGCGCCAACCATTACATGATCACCGAGATCGATGTGGCCAACGAGACCTGCCTGACCTCCCAGGATTACGCCCTTTCCAAGTTTTGTACTTCCTGAAATGCCGACTTGGGATACAATTATGGAGTATTCACCAATGACAACATTGTGGGCCACCTGTACCAGATTGTCTATTTTTACACCCCTCTGTATCCAGGTTTTTTCAATGGTGCCCCTATCTATGGTGGTATTGGCTCCCACTTCAACGTCATCGTCTATTTGCACAAAGCCCACCTGGGGAATTTTTATATTTTCCCGTGCCGGCCTGGCAAAACCAAAGCCGTCACTTCCGACGACGACACCGGCATGCAGGATGACCCTCTTTCCGATAATGCACCTTCTTAATACAACAACGTTGGGATAGAGAACGGAGCCTTCACCGATTACAACGCGACGACCGATATAGACACCTGGATAAATGATAACGCCCCGTTCAACTCTTGCTTCCCGTCCGATATATACACCGGGATAGATAGTCGCATCTTCTGAGACGATGGCGCCTTCCTCGATAAATGTTTCCGTGCTAATCACAGGCGGTTCATGGTCTTCTGGGTAAAAAAGTGCGAGGACCCGGCCAAAGGCGATATAGGGGTCATCAACAACGACGAGGTTCCTGTCTGCCTTCTCGATTTGGGGCGAGACCAGAATGGCAGAGGCTTGCGTTGTCTCAAGTGACTTCAAATATTTTGGGTTTGCGATGAAGGTCAGATCGCCCTTTCCGGCCTCATCGATCCCCCGGATATCTTCAATGACTACCTCAGGGTCTCCTATGACCTTTCCATGCAGAAGAGATGCAATTTCGCCCAGCGTCTTTTTCAATTTGGTATCTCTCTTTTTTATTTTTTCGATTTGAAGGTTTTGTTGAATTCTTCAATAACCTTCTGAGTCAAGTTATTTTCTTTCGCAAAGTAGGCAACGGGAGTGCTGCCGACATCAATGATCAGTGTATATTTTTCCTTATCACCGATGACATTTATTATCTTCAAAATATCGGGAACCAGCTTTTTAGAAAGTTCCTGATCTCTTGTTTGAAGCTCTTCATTGGAATCCTTGACCAGTAACTGGTAATCCCTGAATTTTTTCTGGTATGCCGCCTCTTTTTCCTTCAGGGCAGTCTCAGTCAGAACGGATCGCTGCTTATCCAGATCCTCTTTGAGTTTCCTCATTTCCCCTTCCCGTTGCTGTATCATGGCCTTGTCTTTTTCGTAGAGCTTGCCGAAATCGTCGGCGGCCTTTCTTCCGGCATCGGATTTGACCATGATTTCTCGCATGTCGATAAAGCCTATCTTTTCAGCGGCAAATGCACACGTGCTGCATAGGAAGAGTGACAGGAAGACAAATACCATTGAAATCAGCAGACAACTTTTTTTCATAACTTTTCCCCCCTTAATAATTAGAATGAAATGGCATGTCTACATAAACATACCTATTGTGAATTCAAATCGGTTGGAAGCTTCATTTTCCTTTTGGTCAAGAACATAGCCCCATTCGAGCCTCAGGGGACCGATAGGTGAGTACCACCTGATACCAACGCCCGCCGTTTTCCTCATGTCCTCGATATGCCAACCGCTGTCCCATGCATTGCCCGTATCGAAGAATACAACCCCCTTCATCCCGGCGTTCTTAATCAAGGGAAAGACGTATTCAAAGTTGAAACATAGCATTGTGAAGCCGCCGACAGGGTCTCCCGTGGCTGGATCTTTTGGTCCCACGTCACGAAGGCCCCGGAGAGTATCAATCCCGCCCAGATAGTAGCGCTCAAATATAGGTACGTCCGTATCTCCGGTACGTTGTATGAAACCGGCTCGCCCGCGCACACCGAATACAGTATCAAGAGGCAGGGGATAGAACCATGCAGACTTTGCCCCATATCTGATAAAGTCTGTGCTGCCCTGCAGTGGCCCTCCTGCATAATCAATGGTGCCGCTGTTCTTGTAACCCTTTGTCGGAAACATAAGATCATCGGTAGTATCCTTTGTGAGGGTTACGGACGCCATGCTCTCTGTCGTTTGTCCTGCTTCTTGCTTGATGATATCCGCTGCTGTGTCTTGGACATCTGCGACATCATTTGTAGAAAGCCTGTATCCCACATAGCCGGTTACATACGGCCAGAGGGGATAACCAAATGTCATTCCAAACCCCTTCGTGTTTAGATTGTAAGTGTCGTATTGCCTTTGCGCGCTCCAGAGGTCAAATTTGCTCCATAGAGGAATATCAAACAGCCATGGCTCTATGAATGAGAGTTCGTACATGTTCGATATAGTCCCGATGCTTGCCTTGAGGCTTAGTATCTGTCCCCTGCCAAAGAGGTTTTGCTGGGAGATCTGGGCGGTGCCGATGGCATGGTCCTGGGCAGAATATCCCGCGCCGATACTGAACATACCCGTCGGTTTTTCCTTGATGTTGATATTGACATCCGTTAACGTTTCATCGGGGCCCTTTTCTGTCTGAAAATTTATCTCTTCAAAATATCGCAGGCGATTGAGAGCCATGTAGCTACTCTTGAGCTTACTGCTGCTATAAAGATCCCCTTCGTTAAAAGCGAGCTGCCTCCTGATTACCTTATCCCTGGTTTTTGTGTTGCCCGTGATAGTTATCATGTTGAAGAAAACCTCGTGACCTTTTTTGATATTGAAAGTCACATCCACCGTCTGGGTTTTCTCCTGCGGTACAGTGCGCGGGGCAATGTCTGCATATGCATATCCGTCATCATTACAGGCTTGGGTAAGATACTCCATATCTTTTATGATCGCTTCCCTGTCGTAGAACTCTTTCTTGCCTATATTAAGTTTATTCAGCAGTTCAGAGCGAGAAACCGTCAATGTATCGCCCGTAATGTCTACCTTGCCTACTTTAAATTGTTTTCCCTCCACTATCGGTATCTTTACATATATCCCCTTCTTGTCATGAGTAATTTCAGGTTCGCCTACCTGAGCATTGATAAAGCCGTGATTCAGGTAAAATGCGTTTAGTTTGTCCGTATCCTGTTTTAATTGGTCTTTCTTCAGGATGCCTGAGTCGGTGAAAAAGTGGAAAAATCCCCATTCCTTGAGGCTCACGATATTTTTCAGCTCTTTGCTCGTGAATGCACGGTTTCCCTCAAAAGAAATGGTCTTGACATACAGCCTCTCATCTTCGCTTATGTTGAAGGTGACGATGACATTCTTATCCCCCTCTTTATCAATCAGATACTTGATCTCTGCATTGTAGTATCCCTTGTTATCATAGAGGGCTTTGATTTTGTCTGCGCTGGCGACAATTTTTTCCGGGTTGAGGACCTGCTGGACTTTGAATGTTATAACACCTTCAATCTCACCCCTCTCGATGGCTTTATTCCCCTTTATTCTTATCTCTGAGATGAGGGCTTTTTCTTTCAATAGAAAAGTAATGATCTTTCCTTCAGGACTTACGATGACGTCTGCGGACACATCATCGAAATATCCCATCTTGTAAATCGCTTTGATATCGGAGGTGAGCTCTGCTTCCGAAAAGAGATTGCCCCTGGCACTTTTTACGACCTGGCTCAACGCGCTGCTTTCAATCTTCCGATTACCTTTAAACTCAATCTTTACTATCCTCATATCTGCGGCTATCTTGATGAGTATATTTGTCCGTAATTGGGCAGAGATTGAGCTGATAGCTTCGATGCCCTTGCCCTGTGCGAAGGTGGTGTGCAGCACTCTTCCCTCTTTTACGTCAATGACTCTGACGTCTGCGCTGATTTGCTCTCCAAATGCGGAAAGACTTCCCATGATTACGTAATTGGCCCCTGCACCCTTACCGACGTTAACGGCAAGTTTTTCATCAATCACCTTGCCCTCTACGGCTTTGGCAAATGAACCTCTCTCAATTAGCTGGATGTTTTTTGACTTGGCAAACTCCGTGGAGAGTCCTTTGTAGATGGCTTCCTGCATATTGGCTGTATTTGCCTTGGCGTGAACTTCAAATGGCAGAATGGCAATTTTCTTTCCGTCTTCAGCAAGAGCATTATGATGATGCAGCAGCAGGAGAAAAGCCAAGAGAATGATGATTCTTATGAGGAGACCATTATTATTCATAGGCGTAAATCTTTCCATCTCTTAGTCCTATGTTCTTCGACATTCTGTCGGCCAGCGTTCTGTTGTGGGTAACGACAACAAGGGTGATTCTTTTCGTTCTATTGAGGTCCAGCAGGATATCTTCTATCTTCTTGCCGGTTTCGCTGTCAAGGTTTCCGGTAGGCTCATCAGCCAGAATGATTTCCGGTTCCATGACAAGCGCCCGCGCCACGGCAACCCTCTGCTGCTCGCCTCCGGAAAGCTCGCCGGGTTTGTGGGTTAACCTGTCGCCGAGGCCCACTTCATTCAATATAGCTGCGGCCCGCTCTCTTGCTTTTCGGTATGGCAGACCGTGAATCAGTGCCGGCATCATCGTATTTTCCAGACTGTTAAACTCGGGCAGCAGATTATGGAATTGGAAAACAAAACCAATCATCTTGTTTCTGAACTCTGCCAGTTTTTTCTTGTCCCACTGGAAGACATCAATGTCGTCAAAGAGCACAGTGCCTGATGTGGGGTGATCCAGTGTTCCCAAAATATGGATGAGGGTACTTTTTCCCGCGCCTGAGACACCCAAGATGGCCAGAGACTCACCTCGACTTATGGTGAAGTCGAGGCTTTTCAAAACTTCAATCGCGTTACCATCCTTGATAAAGGTTTTACTTAAATTATTTAGCTGTATCATCAAATAAAATTCTGAATTCTAAGATATAAATCCTAACATTTTGGATATTTCTAGATCTATTTTCTCTGTCATTGGGGAGTCAGGGATGGGCGCTGATCTCCAGCCATCAATCATATCTCAGGGCTTCTGCCGGGTCTAGTTTGGAAGCCCTCAGGGAGGGGTAAATTGTCGACAGGAAACATATCAACATCGTCCCTATGATAATGATGACGACATCGCTGTAATTGACCTGTGAAGGCAACTGGCTTAGGTAATATACATCTCCGGGTAGTATTTTGAAACCGAAAAGATTTTCGATGGATAGAGAAATCTTCTCAAGGTTTAAGGCAACCGCAAGCCCTCCTATGCAGCCCAAAAGGGTGCCGATGGCGCCGATCGTTACCCCCTGATAAACGAATATCTTCATGATGCTTCCTGACGTGGCTCCCATGGATTTCAAAACGGCAATGTCCTTGTTCTTTTCCATGACTATCATAATGAGTGTGCATATTATATTAAACGCTGCCACCAGAACAATGAGACTAAGGATGATAAACATGACCCGCTTCTCCAGTCTCAGGGCAGAAAACAGGTTCTTATTCATTTCCATCCAATTCCTTGCCCAAAAAGGGAATCCAAGTTTTTTTTCTATGGATTTTGCGATGATATTCGCCCTGTAGATGTCATTAACCTTGATTTCAAGGCCAGTGACCCGCTCTCCCAGGTTTAGGAATTCCTGGCAGTCTCTCAGGGAAATGTATGCGAGGGTTGAATCATATTCATAGAATCCGGAATCGAAGATGCCCACTACAACAAACTTTTTCATTTTGGGAACCATGCCCATAGGCGTGGAAATTCCCATGGGCGAGATTATACTTACAGGGTCGAAAAGAAGAAGCCCCATGTTTTTTGCCAGTTCTTTGCCTATTACAATGCCTGGAAGCATGGATGTATCCTTGCCTAGCTCTAAGGTACTCCGCTTTTTTTCGGAAAGATAATCAATGTTTCCTTCGTGCATTTTTCCTAGATTAATAACTTTGAAGGCGTTATCTATAGAAATTCCCCGCAGTATTACACCACTGGTGCGCCCTTCATTTCTCAGCATGGCCTGACTGAATATGAATGGTGTGGAGGCGACGACACCCTCGGCTTGGTCAACTTCGTTCATGACCTTTTGGTAGTCTTGCATCGCTCCTGCGTACTGCATAAGAACGACGTGGGAATTTATTCCCAGTATTTTATTCCGGAGATCGGTCTCGAAACCGTTCATTACGGCAAGGACAATTATAAGTGCGGCGACACCCAAGAATATCCCGGCAATGGATATGAATGTGATAATGGAGACAAAAATCTGCTTTCGCTTGGCCCGGAGGTATCGGAGACTGATAAAAAATTCGAAGGACATGATTAATCTTACTCTTCCTTGCTTCTCAAAAGGGGGAAAAGGATAACGTCCCTTATGGAGGCAGAGTTCGTGAAGAGCATCACCAGCCTGTCAATACCTATTCCTTCTCCTGCTGTAGGCGGCATCCCGTATTCGAGAGTTCGGATATAATCCTCATCCATTTCATGTGCCTCATCATCCCCCGCTTCTCTGGCCCTAAGCTGCATCAAAAACCTTTCCCGCTGGTCAACAGGGTCGTTAATCTCGGAAAAGGCATTGGCAATTTCTTTCCCACAAATATAAAGTTCAAATCTGTCAGTCACCTCCGGATGATCGGGGGTTTTCCTGGCAAGAGGAGAAACCTCAACCGGATAGTGAGTGATAAAAGTCGGTTGTATCAGCTTGTCCTCCACTCGTTCTTCAAATATAGCCATCATGGCCATTCCCGGGGCATCACTGTCCTTGATGCTCAAGCCGAGATCCTTCGCGCAGGCGATAATCCCGACGCCGTCGTCCAGGACTTCGGCGGCTATCTTGCCGTATTTGACAATTGCATCTCTTACTGAAATGCGCGGCCACGGGGGTGTCAGGTCAATCTCGGTTTCCAGGTACTGAAACTTCGGAGTTCCAAAAAGTTCGCAGGCAACAAAGTTGAACAATTCTTCCGTCAGAGCCATCAGATCCTCGTATGTGGCATAAGCTTGATAAAATTCCATCATTGTAAATTCAGGGTTGTGAAAGGTGGAAATACCTTCATTCCTGAAATTCTTGTTTATTTCGTAGACCCGTTCGAAACCGCCTGTAACCAGTCGCTTTAGATACAGCTCAGGAGCTATCCTCAGATAAAAATCCATCCCCAGGGCATTGTGGTGTGTCTTAAAGGGGCGTGCCATGGCGCCGCCTGCCTTGGGCTGCATCATGGGGGTTTCCACTTCCAGGAAATCTCTTTCCTCCATAAAGCAACGTATCAGACGTATGATGTGGCTCCTCTTGGCAAAGACCTCTTTAGTATGAGGATTAACAATTAGATCAAGGTGACGCTGACGGTATTTTGTCTCAATATCTGTAAGGCCATGCCATTTCTCTGGCAGGGGACGTATAGCTTTTGAGAGGAGCCTCACTTCATCACAATCAATCGTCAACTCGTTAGTTCTGGTTCTGAATATCTTCCCTGCGACAAAAATTATATCCCCTACGTCGAGCCTTTTGAAAAGCGAATAGGCCTTTTCTCCCAACTGATTCTTTCTGAGAAAGGCCTGAAGCCTCCCCGTTCTGTCTTGTACTATGACGAAAGAACCTTTGCCAAAGTCTCGAATGGCCATCAGTCTTCCCGCTATGGAGAATCTCTCGGCTATCTTGCCTAGGGCAGTATCGTCCATATGGGCAAAGCGTTCAATGACAGATGCCGCCGTATCTGTAACCCGGGCATCGTTGGGATACAGGTCAATGCCGTCAGCCTTCAGAGATTCTATCTTTTCCTTTTTCTTCCTCAGCAGTTCGCTGTCTTCCATAAATACCTTATCCAGTTAATATAAACCGAACTTGAGTATATTTTTTTTGGTGATTAGTCAAGCATGATTTAAGATGATTTAAGATGATCTAAGATCCGCAAGTGCCGTGAGATTCTTGAATAATCTGCAGAATGGATCTCGTGTGAAAGCAAATCCACTTTGGAGTCATAATTTGAACTGAACTTGAGATTGAGGGAGCAGTGAATGCGTGATAGGATTTTACTGCAGGGTGGTCCTAAAATAACCGTGTTTGTTCACTATTCGGGAAGCTTCTCAGCCATGACTGCTTATCTTTCCCAGCTTGATGGCGCAGAATTCGCCACACATAGTACAGCCCTCTTCTTTTGCGCTTTTACTGGTTTCAAGAAGTCTTTCAGTCTTCTCCGGATCAATTGAGGCCTTCACCTGGCCCTGCCAGTCGAATTCCTTTCTGCATCGTGCCATCATGATGTCCTTCTCGAAGGCGCCGGGAATTTCCTTTGCTATGTCTGCAATATGCGCGGCAATCTTTGAGGCTATGACTCCTTCCCTGACATCTTCAAGTGTGGGTAGACGCAGGTGTTCGGAGGGCGTCACGTAACACAGGAAGTCCGCACCCAATGATCCGGCGATCGCTCCGCCAATAGCCGAAGTGATGTGATCATAACCAGGAGCTATGTCCGTTGGCAGTGGTCCCAGGACGTAGAAAGGTGCGCCATCGCACAAGCTCTTCTGCAACTGTATGTTGGCCTGGATTTCATTGATGGGTACGTGACCAGGGCCTTCGATCATGACCTGGACTCCTTCCCCTCTCGCTCTTTTTGCGAGTTCGCCCAGGAGAATAAGTTCCTGCACCTGTCCCCGGTCCGTTGCATCGGCGAGACAGCCCGGGCGCAGACCGTCGCCAAGGCTCAGAACCATGTCATAACGCTTCGCGATTTCTAAAAGCCTGTCATATCTTTCATAGAGCGGATTTTCTCTGTCATTAAATGACATCCAGTTTCTAATAATGGAACCGCCTCTACTGACAATGCCTAAAATGCGTCCTTCTTCCTCGATACAAGCCACACTTCTCCTCGTCACGCCGCAGTGCACGGTGATGAAGTCAACGCCATCCTCGCCATTTTCTTCGATAACCCTGAATATGTCTTCAGCTGTCATCTCCAGAATAGCTTTCTTTGCCTCCAGCATCTCAGCGGCAGCTTGGTATATGGGAACCGTCCCTACGGGAACGGTTGATGCCTCGATGATTGCCTGCCTGATCTTCCTGATATCCCCTCCTGTGGAGAGGTCCATGACCGTATCTGCCCCTGCGGCGACTGAAATTGTCACTTTTTTCAGCTCCATGTCCAATTCGACGCGATCCTTGGATGTACCTATATTGGCATTGATCTTTGTTCTGAGACCCTTGCCTATGGCAAGAGGCGCTATTGCAGTGTGTCTTTTGTTGCGGACCACCACGATAGTGCCTTTTTCAATGCCTTCACGGATAAATTCAGGGGATACCCCCTCCTCTTTGGCACATAGCTTCATTTCTTGAGATATAAAGCCATTGCGTGCTTTCTTCAATTGAGTCATTTTAGAAACGCTCCTGTAATGAGAACTATATAAACAACACGGGGCATACCCTTTCTGAGGATATGCCCCAAGAGAAATATTAGACAGGTTCAGTTTCCTCCGCTGGAATTATCCAGATCAGGTTCTAAGGGTATATTCTCAGCCTTGCCGGCACCCCTGTACAATTAATGTCTACTGCATTTTTTCCACAAAATCAAGTATAAATTCGATGGATCTAGCCTAACATGTGGTACAAGTATCGGGGTCAGGTCAGGGGCACATCAATTAATTGATATAAGTTCAATTTCAAAGATAAGAGTCTGATTGGCTCCTATGACGTTTCCCGCACCCATCTCGCCATATGCGAGATTGGAGGGGATAAAAATCTGCCACTTCGATCCGACTTTCATAAGCTGGAGGGCTTCCCTCCACCCCAATATCACACCGCCGACCGGGAATTTTGCCGGTTGTCCTCGTTTATAGGAGCTGTCGAACTCCGTACCGTCTATCAGGGTGCCACGGTAGTTGGTGGTCACGGTATCAGTCAGTTTAGGTGTCTGTCCCTTACCATCCTTGATAACCTTGTATTGCAATCCGTTTGCCAGGATCTTCACGCCCTCTTTCTTCTTATTCTCGGCAAGAAAAGCTTCGCCCTCTCTCTTATTCTTTTCAGCGACGGCTTTCATCTTCACTGCCTGCTTTTCCGCTGTCTCTTTTTGAAAGTTACTTATGATCTGCTGCATCTCCTCATCTGTCAATGCTGTTTTAGCTCCAGTCATAACGTCTTTCAGCCCTTCGGCAAACATATCCGGATCAACATCCATGGATTGCTGTCGCAAGTGCTTCCCGATGTCGACGCCCATGGTATAGCTTAACTTGTCTTTGTCATTCTTCAGCGTGGTTCCCTCTGCGGCCCGTCCCTGCCCACTCAAAAGAAAAATACTTATCAGTATTGCCAATGCTGACCTCATAAAACCTTCCTTTCTCCAGTGTTATTCATGGATAACTGAATTAATGTTTATTACTGAGTCTTCATCTACAAGCCCTATTTCAGATATTCCTTTATCGCAGTTTCATTGAAGGTAAGAACAGCTATCTAAATTGAAGAAGGTCTCTATGACGAAATCCTCGAGAATAGTCAATTATGTAAATCTTCAACGGCGTCACTTTGACAATTACTGATTGTCCAGGCTTTAGACTATTGAAAACCCTGTGTCTGGCCATAACGGCCTCAGGCACTTCAGCAGTCCCAGTCTCAGACAATACTTCAGCGATACCGTCATACTGAATTCCCTTTATTTCTTGGTCGGTTTTCGGGAGAGGAGCCTTTTGCATTGCTATCGCTACCCGGGGATTAGATAAAATGTTCCGTATCTTTTGACTATCTTTTGTTGTATTAAAAAAGATATCCATTCCTATGTTCTTAATAAAGACTGTTGATGCGTTTGGCTTCCCGTTTGTATCAACTGTGGCAATAGTGCACAAATGGCATTCGCTTATGAATTCGGTGATGTGGTTGCTTAAATCGCTATCCATATTTACCCCCATCTTTTTTATTAGATTGATATAACAATTCTCAAAATATTACAATTTCACAGTAATTGCTATAATAACGTTGCATCCCTAAAGAACAATTCTCTAAATAAAGAAGAAAGATTGTTGCGCGATGTCAGCATGAAAAAGATTTGCGAACGCAAGTAAAAGTTGTTGTACTCTTGGGCAGCTTATTCCCCGTGCATGCAGCCTGCGGCTGCCGTCCTTTCTGAAGTATGAGTATTTCTTGCCGGATGAAGAGGCCAATGGCTTTCTTACCTGGCCACATGGGTTGGTCAGGAGGCTTATATAGTACGGGCTATCGAAACGTTAATCTGATGTAGTATCCTTAATGGCCGGTAGACAGCCGAGAATAGCTTTATGTCAAAGAAGAGACAGATTTTAATTGTTTGCATTTTCCTGACTGTTGCTACCTTCATAGCATTCTGGCAGGTAAGTCATTGCGATTTCATTAATTACGACGATGACAGCTACGTAACCGGAAACAGTCAGATTCAGAATGGTATTACGATAGCGGGAATTCGATGGGCCTTCACATCCATACACGAGGCCAACTGGCATCCTATTACCTGGATATCCCACATGATGGATGTTCAACTCTTCGGATTGAAACCGGGATGGCATCATCTAACCAATCTTTTATTCCACATCGTAAATACACTATTGCTCTTTCTCGTTTTTCACCGGATGACGAAAGCGCTCTGGCAGAGCGCCTTTGTTGCTGCCCTGTTTGCGTTACATCCGCTCCACGTGGAGTCCGTAGCCTGGGTAGCCGAGCGTAAGGACGTTCTCTCTACGTTCTTTTTGATGTTAACCATGGCAGCGTATATCTATTATGTAGAGCGTCCGGAACTTCGGAGATATCTGCCAGTTCTCCTGTTCTTTGTTTTAGGCCTGATGGCGAAGCCTATGCTGGTAACCCTCCCCTTTGTCCTGCTCCTTCTGGACCACTGGCCTCTCCAACGCTTCGAGCAAAAGAAATCGGTTCAGGAAACCCGGATAGAGGTGAATAAGCCTGTGTCTGGAAATAAGCGAAAGGGGAAATCTAAAAAGAAACATACCGTAAAAGAAGAGACTAAAGCGGAAAAACCAGCAGATCATAAATATCAATATCAATGGACATTGATTCGTCCTCTGCTCTGGGAAAAAATCCCCCTTTTTGCACTGACAGCGCTGTCAAGTATCGCGACATACATTGCCCAACAAAAAGAGGGTGCGATGGGATCTATTGAGGCATTTCCATTTAGTGTTCGTATTGCGAATGCCTTCGTTTCTTATATCATTTACATCGGAAAAACGATATGGCCGAGTAATCTTGCTGTCTTTTATCCTCATCCCAAGCTGTGGCCACTATGGCAAGTTCTGGGCGCAGTTTTATTTGTTATCGCTGTAACCTTGATGGTTATCTGGATGGCAAAGAGATTCCCGTATTTAGCAATGGGCTGGCTTTGGTATATAGGTACTCTTGTACCTGTCATAGGAATTGTGCAGGTCGGCTCACAGGCAAGGGCGGACCGCTATACCTATGTTCCCCTGATTGGGTTATTCATCATGGTGGTATGGGGTATCACGGAACTCTTAAAAAAATGGCGTCATCGGAAGGAGGCGCTGTTCGTGTTGTCGGCCTTAACCCTTTCATGCCTTTTCGTTGTCACATGGCTGCAAGTCGGGTACTGGCAAAACAGCATCATGTTGTTTGGGCATGCCCTGAAAGTTACCGACCATAATAGTCTTGCCTTTTGTAACCGAGGAGTTGCCTATGCGAGCCTTGATAACTACAGGCAGGCGATTGGCGATTATGACAAAGCCATCGAGCTCGACCCAAAATTTGCAAAGGCTTATGATAACCGGGGAGCTGCCTATGGGAGCCTTGGCAACTACAGGAAGGCGATTGAAGATTGTAGCAAAGCCATCGAGCTCGACCCGGAATTTGCAAAGGCTTATGATAACCGGGGAGTTGCCTATGCGAGTCTTGGTAACAACAGGCAGGCGATTGGGGATTATGACAAAGCCATCGAGCTCGACCCGAAATTTGCGAAAGCATTTTATAGTCGGGGAGTTGCCTATTATGACCTTGGTAACTACAAGCAGGCGATTGGGGATTATGACAAAGCCATCGAGCTCGACCCGAAATTTGCAAAGGCTTATGATAACCGGGCAGCTGCCTATGGGAGCCTTGGCAACTACAGGAAGGCGATTGAAGATTGGAGCAAAGCCATCGAGCTCGACCCGAAATCTGCAATGGTCTATTACAACCTGGGAGTTGCCTATTGGAGTCTTGGCAACTACAGACAGGCGAATGAGAATCTGAAAATAGCCGCAAGATCAGGTAGTAAACTTGCGCAGAACATTTTGAGAAGCCAAGGGATAAACTGGTAGCAAGGATCCCGATTTCTTCCGGAGGAGATCGTATTTTTACATGTTCCCTAAACCCGGTCAGACCCAACCGTCCCAGAAATGGAGCTACGTAAAAGTGGTGAACATAGATGGAGCTCCGGGGCTGATCGGTGCGGGATTCTATCCCGAGTAACACTGCCCGGGGATCTTGCCGGGCGCGACGAAGGCGATCCCAGCCAAGAGTTTGCTCAGACGCTTTCTTGATTTTCTCTTATACAAATCATCAGCAAGGGGGAAAAGATCATGGCTACAAAAAAGGTGAACATTACCATTTGGGGAATCATAGGTATTTTATTGTTGCTCATCGGGCTATCTTGCCTCGGTACTCCGGCTTGGACGGCCGACGCTAAGCAGAAGATCTCGAAGTCAGGCATCCCCTATCGCCCGGATAACGCCCTGGCGGGGCCCGAAGATCTGGTCAACGCTATCCGCGCCCGTCGTCCCGGCGGCAAGCTGCTGAACCTAGACCGTATGCTACTGAACAGCCCAGCCTTTGCGCGAGGCTGGAACACGATGTTCGCGGCGATCCGGGGTCAGCTGGCGCTCTCCCCGAAGCTGCGGGAGCTGTCAATCATGGCAATCGGCGTAATTAACAAAGCCGACTACGAGTGGGTGCAGCATGCGCCGGAATTTCGAGCTGCGGGCGGCACCAAGGCTCAGATGGAAGCGCTGAAGGATGTGTCCACCGCCATCAACAATACCAAGCTATTCGATGAGTCGGAGCGCGCCACGCTGGCGCTGACCTACGAGATGACGCGCAACATCAACGTCGCGAATACAACCATGGCGCGAGTGCGCGCCATCTTGCCAGACCAACAGGTAGTGGAGCTGGTGGGGACCATTGCAGGCTATAACATGGTGTCGCGCTTCTTGGTGGCCACAGGAATCGAAGTGGAAGAATGAGGAGATTGTCTCGAAGGTAATTCTCAGATATCAGGATCCGAAGATGAGCCAGGCCTATTGGGGTAAGGTGAGTATCAAGACTAGTGCAGCCGACGTAAAAAGCAGCGCGGCTGCATTAGCAGTGTTATCCAATTTTTCGACCCGTAATCATCAACTCACAGATCAGCCTGCTATTGTAGATAAGGTGAATGAAACAGGCAACCTCTGTAACTAACTTCCTCTACGGTTGTTTTTTGATTTAAGCCGTCTCTACAACATTTCAATGAGTAATATTTAAAAAAATACAGAACTTGAGCTTCAAATGTGATACAAATATCTATAGAAGCTCAACCCGTAATTGCATATTGGGAAAAGTGAATTAATGAATTCAGGAGAATTGTCATGAAACCAATCGGGCCTATGATGTGGGAACACAGGTTAATTGAAAAAATGTTGAGGCTGTTTGATGGTGAAATCCAAAAGGTCAATGAAAAAAAGAAGGTGGATACCGTTTTTATCGATACAGCTGTTGATTTTATCAAAACCTATGCGGACAGGACTCATCATGGCAAAGAAGAGAATATACTTTTTCGGGATCTTGCAAAGAAGCAACTTTCAACAGAACACGCCAGAATTATGAACGAACTCATCGAAGAGCATAAATATGCAAGAAAGACTGTAGGCAAACTGGTGGCAGCCAAGGAGAGATATTTGACCGGTGAAAACACCTCTCAAGAGGTAATTGGTTGCCTGAAGGAATTAGCCCAATTCTATCCTCAACACATTGAAAAAGAAGACAAGCATTTTTTTTATCCCTGTATGGATTATTTTACGAAACAAGAACAGGATGCAATGCTTTTTGAATTCTATGAGTTCGACAGAAAGATGATTCACGAAAAATATAAAAAAGTGGTGGAGAGTTTAAGAACATAAATAAAATGTAAAGTTGTTGTTTGTGATAATCCAAAATTGACCCACATAGAGGGGTTATGATCACGTAAAACTGACCCACCCTGCAGACGATCTCTGGTAAGTTGGTTTTTTTCGAGACAACCAACGGGACCGGAGGTGGCGAGGTGATCAGGATGGATCAGTACGAGTATATCAGGACAGCTCATCGTGTCTACGGCAAGAGTATCCGGCAGATACAGAGAGATACCGGGCATGCCCGTGTGACAATCAGGAAGGTTCTGAGCGGCGAGCTTCCGGAGTATAAAAGAAGAGAGAGGCAGACCTACCCTGTTTTGGAAGCCCACAGGGAAACGATAGAGCGGTGGTTGAGAGAGGACCGGGAGAGTCCGAAGAAACAGCGGCACACAGCACGAAGGATTTACAACCGCCTTGTCGAGGAGGAGGGATTCAATGGCAGTGAGGTTAATATCCGGCGTTATGTGCGGCTGGTAAAAGCGAGGCTGGGTTCCGAGCTTTCGGCAGCCTTTCTGATCCTTGATCCTGACTGTGGCAAAGAAGCAGAGGCTGACTGGGGCAGAGGTGTTGCGGTGATCCGGAATGTAAAGACACCGTTTCACTTTTTCTGCATGCGATCCCGTTTTTCGGGCAAGCACTTTGTGAGGGCATATCCATGTGAGAAGCAGGAGGCCTTTTTTGACGCCCACATCCATGCCTTTGATTTCTTCGGCGGCGTTTTTCCCACGGTTGTTTACGACAACCTGACAAGCGCCGTCCAAAAAGTTCTTCAGGGGCGGCACCGGATCGAACAGGAGAGCTTCCGTAAATTCCGGTCTTATTATAATTTTGAATCCCGTTTCTGCAATCCGGGATGCGCCCATGAGAAGGGAGGGACAGAGGGAGCGATCGGCTATATCCGCCGCAACTACCTGGTTCCTATACCCGTTGTCGAGAGTTTTGAGGAACTGAATCAAAAACTACTGGTGTCCTGCATCCGATATGGCGAACACCGTATGGCGGGCCGAGCCGAGGCCGTGGATGTTCTTTTTGAGAGGGAGAAGAAACACCTGATTCATCTTCCGGCGGTACCGTTCAGCAATTTGCGGATCTTTGAGGCGAAGGTCAATAAATACTCAACGGTGATGGTAGATAAAAACCACTACTCCGTACCTGCATCGTATACGGGATTAAACACCAGGGCGCAGCTTTCCATCGACAGGCTGGATATATTTTACGAAGGTAAAAAGATCGCCGGCCATGTTCGGCTCTTTGGCAACAATAAATGGCAGCTCGATCCCCAGCACTACCTTGAGCTGATCAGAAGCAAACCGGGCGCTTTTGATTCCGCCCTGGTCATCCGCCGGTGGCGTCCGGTATGGCCAACCTGCCTGGGGAGACTTCTGGAGCGATTCAAGGAGAAACAGGGAGAGACAGCAGGAATCAAGGATTTTATTGCCGTGCTGATGTTCTACCGGGATCATGCCGAAGAGGAGGTCGAGGCGGCAGTCGAACTGGCTTTGGGAAACGGTATTTCCAATAGCGAAGGGATCCGGCATATTCTTGTTTATTCAGGACCCGAAGAGAGCTTTGCACCTCTTGACGGCTGGCCCGCCACACCAGCGCCCGATATGGCCCTTTATGGGGCGCTGGGGGTGATCCAATGAAGCCGGGAACAGAGGTACTTCTTTCCGAGCATCTCAAGCAGCTGAAGCTTACGACCATTCTGCGGCAATACCCCGTCCTGGCACGCCATGCACGGGAAAACGGTTCGGCCTATGAAGATTTTCTCTTATCCCTGATCGAAGCGGAGATGCAGGCCCGTGCCGATAACCGGCTCAAGCGACGGATTCGTGATGCCAGATTTCCACTCATGAAGACCATGGAGAGCTTCGACTATGATGCGGCCCCTGATCTGGACAGGCGGCTCGTAAAGGAGCTGGTGGGCGGGTCTTATATCCAGGAACACAAGAATGTCATCTTCGTGGGGAAGACGGGTACCGGAAAAACCCATCTGGCGACCGCTCTCGGCTTGGAGGCCTGCCGTCAGGGTGTCCGGACCCGATTCGCCTCAGGTGCCGGGCTGGTCAACGAACTTATCGAAGCCCGAAGTGAACGGGTGACCAATCGGGTCATCCAGAGAATCTCACGCCACGGTCTCCTGATTCTCGACGAACTCGGCTATGTTCCCTTCTCCCGGGAAGGATCACAACTGCTCTTTCAAGTCCTGGCGGATCGCTATGAAAGGGGCTCCGTGATCATTACCACCAACCTGGGTTTTGCTGACTGGACGCAGCTTTTCGGAGATCCGACGTTGACGGCGGCTCTTCTGGATCGCCTCACGCATAGGGCTCACATAATCCTTTGTAATTGGGAAAGCTACAGATTAAAAGAAAGCCTGAAGAAAAAAACTCTGACAACGGCTAAAGTAAAGAAATAATGGCTATGGATTATTTTTAACTTAAACAGGGGTGGGTCACTTTTACGTGATCGCAGTGGGTCATTTTTAGGTTGTCATTTACA